>JAHEFB010000040.1 GCA_024640405.1 Alphaproteobacteria bacterium
CTAGGTACCGTTGATCATTTTCAGCCGATCTACGAACTGTGCAGTGTGTCTTTTCGTTTTGATTTGATTTTCGTAATCGGACTGAAATTCATCCACTTCGCCAAAGCCCGCTGCGTTTGAGTTGAACCGATAGCTTCGATTTTGCCGTCATCGATAGCCCGGGCCAGCGACAGGTCGCCTCGAACAATATAGATCATGTCCGGCAATGTGCTCTCGATATAAAGGTCAACGTCGAGGCCCGGGTCTTCCAGGCAAAGTTCACAGTGATCATCCTTGTTCACGAACCACCACAGTTGCTTGGCCTGCGGCTGGTCCGTCAGGCGAAGTCTCACAACACATTGCCGGGTCCCGAAGGCACTGGCATTCACATTGCGTTCAAGTGCCCAGACCAGCAGGCCAAGGTCAATCTCGCCTTCAGCCAGTTGCCGGCGCGACCAGCGTTGGCCCCAGACGCCCAACTCCTGGACAAGCGGTACGAATTCAACTCCCGCCGGTGTAAGGCTGTAGCCATGCCCTTTGCCGGACGGCAGCGGCATCCGTTCGATAACGTTTTCTGCTTCCAGTTGCTTCAAACGGCGTGACAGTAGTGTTGGCGACATCAGCGGAACACCGCGCTGAATTTCTGAAAATCGCGAGGCGCCGGCTGCCAGATCGCGTATGATCAGCGGCGTCCAGCGCTCGCAGAACAGCTCGGCGGCCTTGGCCACCGGGCAGAACTGTCCATAACTCTTCATGGCTCATTCCTCCCTCCTGCAGGCTATCAAATGTCACCGCTTCAGAGATACTACATTTTGTGTACTAGTTCTGATTCTGCCAATCACCCATGGTTGTGGGCGCAAGTGCATGGATTGACTGTTTGATGAAGTGAGGAACTGGATAATGAGTGAAGCACTTTCTGGCCAGCTAACGGGCAGCGCAGCCGATGTTTATGACGAGTTTTTCGTGCCGGCGCTGTTTCGGCAATGGGCGCCTGTGGTTGCCGATGCAGCCGGCGTCAAACCTGGAGACCATGTCCTAGACGTGGCATGTGGAACCGGTGTGCTGTCACGTGAAATTGCAAACCGGGTCGGGCCTGGCGGGCGCGTTGTCGGTCTCGACTGCAATGAGGTAATGCTCTCCACTGCGCGGCGCAAGTCGCCCGGACTGGAATGGACGTCTGCCGGCGCCGAAGCAATTCCCCATGACAGCGCCGGGTTTGACGCTGTTGTCAGTCAGTTTGGGCTGATGTTCTTCGAAGATCGCGTGACCGCGCTGCAGGAAATGTCACGGGTTCTGAAGCCCGGAGGAAAGCTGGTTGTTGCGGTGTGGGATGCTCTCGAGAACACCGCCGGATACGCTGCCATGGCTGATTTGCTCAAGCAGCTGTTCGGCGACCCGGTCGCGGACGCAATCAGGGCACCGTTCGTGCTGGGTGATACCGGCGAGGTCGCAAGGTTGTTTGATGAGGCCGGCATACCGGACATCCGGATTAAGACGGCGCCCGGTGAAGCGTGCTTTCCCTCGATTGAATCCTGGGTGCACACCGACGTTAAGGGCTGGACGCTCGCCGACCTGATTGATGAACAACAATACCAACGGTTGCAGGCCGCAGCGGCAAAACGATTGTCGCAGTTTCAACAGCAGGATGGATCGGTGCAATTTCCGGCACCCGCCCACATCATCACTGCGGCCAACCCGGTGATGCCTTGACCGAAGGTTGTCACCAAGGTTTGGATATCCAGGCCCTTTGCTTTGCGTCAGGAACCGCTGACAACCGTGGCAGTGGTAACACCTACCGCCGCAATTGCGGCCCACTTGGCATACTTTTGGGCTTTGCCACTCGGAGTTTCGTGCATTGAAGCAGTGGCGGTATCCGGTCCGGATGTTTCATTGAGCCACTTGCCGCCCATTGAAAGTAACCAGAGTTCTTGATCCTTGTCGGTCCTCATTTTCTTCTTAACCCTTTGTACCAGTTGCAATCGCAACCGGATTTGTTCGTTACTATTCGCCTTGTCGCGTATTTGGGTAACGCTGGATATGGGCTGTGGGTTCACCGGTTTTGATGGTGTCCTGATCAACAGATTTTCAATAAACCGTGATTGAACGCGACACGCTTTGAAATTCCATAGCGTTCCAATCACTCTGTCGTGAGTCAACCTGACCTAGCCGTTGCCGGGCTTCCAGTCGGGCTGTGCGTCGAATGTCAAAACTTGCTCGTCCATGGCGTCCCAGGACTTCCGGTTGCGCGCGAAAATCGTGACTTGTGGTGTGACGGTCGAAGAATCGTCGAACGTGCCGACGCCCACAGTCACAAAACCGGGCGAACCGCTGTTTCGTCCCAGGATCGGGCTTCCGCAAGTCGGGCAAAAGGCTTTGGTAACGCGATTGCCATTGTCGGCCTCAAGCGTGTATTCGGACATCTCCCCATCAAGTTGAAAGTTCTCGATGGCAAACATTGCACCCGTGGTATGACCCGTTCCGCTGAGACGCTGGCAATCCTCACAATGGCAATGAGCGACGATCACCGGCTCACCCGTTGCCTGATAGCGAACCCGCCCGCAATGGCAACCGCCTTTGTGAATCTGTATGGATTTTATCGTCATCGTTTCACCGGTCGGGTTTTTGATGTGGCATCAGCCGGTTTGTGAACCGCTACACCCATCATCACCAGAACAACACCTGTAATATCCTGCAAAGTTGGAATCTGGGCCAGCACAATCACTGCAATAATAGTAGCCGTGGCGGGCAGCAGCGCCAGCAGGAATGCAAACGAGGCACGCGGCAGGCGCGACATGGCAAGCTGATCGCAGATATAGGGAATGACCGACGAACAGATCCCGACCCCGATCCCGGCCAGAACCAGATTGAGTGTCCCGAAGGCCTGCCAGGCCTGCATGAAGCCAATCGGCATCAGTATGATGAAGGCAACCGCCATCGCCGCGCCCAGCCGTTCCACACCGCCACTTGCACCGCTTTCAGCTGCCTTGTGAGCGAGCACGATGTAGCCGACAAACATCGCGCTATTGAGAAGCGCCCACCCCAGGCCGCCGAGGTCAGTCGACCATTTCACGTCAATGAGGATAAAAACCCCCAGCACAGCCAGTCCGAGCGCGGCCATGTTGCGGCCGGTACGCAGGCCGTACAGGGCAACGCCGATGGTGCCGACGAACTCCATTGCCGCCACAAGGCTCATCGGCAGGCGGTCGAGCGCCAGATAAAATGAGGTATTCATGACCGCCAGGCAGACGCCAAGTCCAACCAGCAGCAGCTTTCCGCTGCGGTTGGCTGCGCCAAGCACTCTCCAGGGCCGGGTGAGGGGTGCAAATACCAGTGCGGCAGAGGCAATCCTGAACCACGCAACTCCCAACACACCGACTGCCGGAAACAACAGAACCGCGAACGCCGGCCCGAGATAATGGAATACGGCACTGACTGCGAACCAGGCCTGTGGTGGTACGCTTTCAGCAGCCCTGTTGATTGTGGTTGTCTGGTCCTGCATTCAGATTCACCCTTGTCTCCCGTTCGAATTATATGAGGAGAAATGATGAATTCACATGCCATTACGAATATGATAATAATCAAATAACTACGTAACAAAGGAAAATTAAAAAATTAAACTACGATTTGAAAATGGTGGCATGGATGCGGTCGATCAAAGGCTTCTCAAAGCGCTGATCGACAACTCCCGCATCAGCAATGCAGAACTCGCACGCCTTGTCGGGTTGTCAGCGCCAAGCGTTGCGGAGCGCATCAGGCGGCTCGAGGAGGCAGGCGTAATCGAAGGCTACACTGCCACCATCAACCCGAAGGCCCTCGGCTTTCCCATATCTGCCTGGCTGCGGGTCAGGCCGGTACCCGGCGAACTTCGCCGGGTGGCCCAGATATTGCGCGATCTTAACGAGATCGTGGAATGCGACCGCATAACCGGTGATGACTGCTTTATCGCCCGTGCCCATGTTCGCTCGGTCAGCGATCTGGAGACCCTGATCGATAAGCTGATTTCATACGCCATGACCAACACCTCAATCATCCAGTCATCTCCCGTGGAGCGGCGAATGCCAGGCTTGACGTCGAAAAATTGACCGCTGCACATGTTTGTAGTTGGGCGCATACAAACCAGGGGCAGGACTCGTTGAATCATGAATTGCGCGATGGCTACTCCGAGCCCTTGGCGACCACCACTCTTCTGTGAACAATTGACACGAACCGGTGTTTTCTCAGAAGTTGTGACTTGAGCGCAAACGGAGATTTTCAATGGAAACTGTTGGCAACACCATCGGTATCATCGGTGGTTCAGGAATGCTCGGATCGGCGATTTCGAGTGCCCTTCTTGGCAGCGGGGCGTTTGAACAATCGAATTTCTGGGTTTCGAACAGAAGTGGCAATGCCTCTGGGGTTGAACAAAGTTCGATTATTCACTTCACGAAAAACAATCAGGAGTTGGTGGACGCCTGCGATGTCATCATTTTGTGTGTGCCGCCTGCTCGATTTCCTGACATCGACATCCGCGCACCCAACAGGTTGGTCATTTCAGTTATGGCCGGTGTGACGATTGATGAAATGAAATCCAGGACAGCGGCTGTTCGTGTCGTGCGGGCCATGAGCAGTCCGGCCGCTTCCTTGTCCATGGCGTATTCACCTTGGATAGCAAGCGCTGAAACTACGTCGGCCGACAGAAATATCGTGAGAAAAATCTTTGGGGCGTGCGGGACAACGGATGAGGTTTTCGACGAGCAACAGCTCGACCACTTCACCGCAATGACTGGCCCCGTACCCGGTTTTGTCGCCTATTTTGCTAAATGCATGGTGGATCATGCCACAAGCCAAGGTATTGCGCCTGATGTCGCTGATCGGGCCATTCGTCAACTTTTCCTTGCTGGCGGAACAATGTTGGCTGCCGACAGCGCCAGCCCTGCCGATCAGGTTCGTTGGATGATTGAATACGCTGGGACGACTGCTGCCGGGCTAATTGCAATGGAGCGTTCAACCTTGTCCAAGACAATCAGTGATGGGCTTCTGGCGGCAGCAGACAAAGCAAGATCGATTTAGCAGATTACGGCAATTTGAATTGGTGCTTTGGGATGCACTACGAACCATCAAATAGTTTTCGAACGGCAGCTCCGTCCGCATTGCTACCATCTACAAATGGTTCTGCTCGTAACTCCAGCTAATGTCCGCGAACACAATCGCGGTTTGATCGGGTTGGATGTCCACTCAGGACCGAATTCAACCAGAAACCGATGGCCACTGAACTGGAATTTTCGGTGCTTTGCTATCCGGGAGATCGGAGCAAACATGCACGCATTGGGACAGTTTGGAAATTCCGCTGCAAACCGATACACTCTGATTGGTGAATTTGAGAGAGTGCTATGCGTTGCCAGCGATGTGGAATTGACCATCATGACACCCCCGAGAACGAACTTGTATTGGCCAAGGACGGCAGGCGGGTCTGCAGAAATTGTGAGAGGATAATTGAACGGCAACCCTCCCCTAATGGCTATTAGTTACCCACATCGCAATACAGCGAAAGACCACACAGAGCACTTTTCAGTCGCCACTTTGTCCGCACGGCAGCCGTTCGATGTTTTTCGAGTTAAAGCGTTCTGCTAATATGGATCGTGCAATGGCCAAGTCAGACAACAAGACCAAACCGTCCGCTGCCTCCGTACAAGAGTTTGTGTCGTCCATAGAACACGATACCCGGCGCACTGACGGCCTGGCCCTGCTTGAAATGTTCAACCGCGTAACTGGCTGGCAGCCGCGAATGTGGGGGCCGTCAATCATCGGCTACGGGCGCTATCACTATAAGTACACCTCCGGCCGTGAAGGCGATTTTCTGGTCACCGGATTCAGCCCGCGCAAATCCTCGCTCAGCATTTACATCATGCCGGGCTACCGGGACATGGGCGAAAAGCTTGCCCGCCTCGGCAAGCACAAGACCGGCAGGAGTTGCCTGTACATCAACAAGCTGGCCGACATTGAACTGAACGTTCTGGAAGAAATCGTGCTCGACGGCATTGGTTATATGAAAACCAATTACGACGTATTCGAAGATTAGCGCGCTCAGCTTTGCGCGCTTCCGCAGCAAATACCGGTCGTCACCCCAGTGAACGCTGGGGTCCAAACCGGCATAACAATGCTGTGCGACGTGGCAGGTGGATGCCAGCCTTCGCTGGCATGACGGAATGGCGAGGTATCAGCTTCAAATCTGAATTGTATAACTGCAACAAATGGAAATCCTGCGATTCAAATCAATCGCAAACTGATTTACCCACCCCAGTCTGAAATTATGGCGTCGGCTTCATACTCAACCAGCCATTCCGGATTCACGAAACGGTCGATTGCCATGATTGTGTCGACCGGACGGACCTCGCGAAAGTATTCCTTTCGAACGTCGATGGACGCTTTCCAGTTTTTTATGTCGGTCAGAATTACCCGGGTCCGAACCACGTCGTGAAGTCCTGAGCCTGCCTGTTCCAGTGCAGCCTTGATTATCTCGATGCACTGACGTGTCTGCGCGGCAACATCCCCTATACCCACCGTCTTTCCATCAATGTCAACCGGGGCTGTCCCGCCAATGGAAATGAAAGGCCCGACACGAACGGCGCGGCTGAAGCCAACGACCATCTCCATTGGGTTCCCATTGGATATCAGCTCTCTGTCAAACTTCATTGTGTTTGCTTTCCGTGGTTGCCCTTACTCCGCCGCTTCCTGAGAATACCCAAGTTTGGCATTCAGCTTGGTGAGCAGGCGCATGGCGGCATCCGCGACCACTGTGCCGGGCGGGAAGATAATGGCCGCACCCATGTCCAGCAGCGTTTCAAAGTCCTGCGGTGGCACCACACCACCGACCGCAATCATGATGTCGCTGCGGCCTTCCGCCTCCAGTGCTGCCTTCAGCGCCGGTACCAGCGTTAGGTGACCGGCCGTCAGCGACGACACGCCGACAACGTGCACATCGTTTTCCACCGCCCGGCGGGCAACTTCTTCCGGCGTTGAAAACAGCGGGCCGATGTCGACCTGGAAGCCAATGTCGGCAAACGCCGTGGCGATGACCTTCTGCCCGCGATCATGACCGTCCTGGCCCATTTTGGCGACCAGGATGCAGGGTTTCCGGCCATCGCTTTCCTCGAACGCATCCACCATGGCTTGTGCCTGGATGAGGCTTTCGGAGCGCTCGCCAATCTCTTTTCTGTAGACGCCATCAATGACATGAGTCTCGGCCACATGCCTGTTCCATACGGTTTCCAGAGCGAAGGAAATTTCACCCACCGTTGCCTTGGCCCGTCCGGCATCCACGGCAGCGGCCAGCAGATTGCCGTCTCCGGTTTTCGCAATCCGGGTAAGTTCAGCAAGCATGCCTGCCACCTGTTCATCATCACGCTCGGCTTTCAGGCGGGCAAGCTTGTCCAGTTGCTGGGTTCTGACGGATGAATTGTCCACTTTCAGAATGTCGATTTCCGCTTCATCACTGGCCAGGTATTTGTTGATGCCGACCACTGTCTGCTCGCCGGAATCAATGCGGGCCTGGGTGCGGGCAGCGGCCTCCTCGATGCGCAGTTTCGGCAACCCTTGTGAAATGGCTTCCGCCATGCCGCCAAGACTTTCGATCTCTTCAATATGCGCCCATGCCTTTGCGGCCAGATCATGCGTCAGGCGCTCAACATAGTAGCTGCCGCCCCATGGATCGGCCACCCGGCAGGTGCCGGCTTCCTGCTGCAGGAACAGTTGCGTGTTGCGGGCGATGCGGGCGGAAAAGTCGGTCGGCAGCGCCAGTGCTTCATCCAGCGCGTTGGTGTGAAGCGACTGGGTGTGGCCCTGCGTGGCGGCCATGGCCTCGATGCAGGTGCGCCCGACATTGTTGAACACGTCCTGCGCTGTCAGTGACCAGCCGGACGTCTGGCAATGGGTGCGCAGCGACAGCGAGCGGTCGCTTTGCGGGTCGAATTCCTTCATCAGTTTGGCCCACAGCATGCGCGCGGCACGCATCTTGGCGATTTCCATGAAGAAGTTCATGCCGATGGCCCAGAAGAATGAAAGCCTGGGCGCAAACTTGTCGATCGGAAGCCCTGCCGCCACCCCGGCCCGGGCATATTCCACCCCGTCAGCAAGTGTGTAGGCAAGCTCCAGGTCAGCGGTCGCACCGGCCTCCTGCATGTGGTAGCCGGAGATAGAGATGGAATTGAACTTCGGCATGTTCTGCGAAGTGAAGGCGAAAATATCGGAGATGATGCGCATCGACCTGCTGGGCGGGTAGATATAGGTATTGCGCACCATGAATTCCTTCAGAATGTCATTCTGAATGGTGCCGGTCAGTTTGTCCGCTGACACTCTCTGTTCCTCGGCAGCCACTATATAGAGCGCCAGTATGGGCAGTACGGCGCCGTTCATGGTCATGGAGACCGACATCTTGTCGAGCGGAATACGGTCGAACAGGGTGCGCATGTCATAGATGGAGTCGATCGCCACGCCGGCCATGCCGACATCGCCCGAAACCCGCGGATGATCTGAATCATAGCCGCGATGGGTCGCCAGATCGAAGGCGATCGACAGGCCTTTCTGCCCCGCTGCAAGATTGCGGCGGTAGAAGGCATTGGAGTCCTCAGCCGTCGAGAAACCGGCATACTGGCGAATGGTCCACGGCTGGGTGGCGTACATGGCAGGATACGGGCCGCGCAAATAGGGTGCTGCGCCTGGCCAGGTGTTCAGGAAGTCCAGTCCGGCCACGTCGGTTGCGTTATAGGCGGACTTCACGTCGATGCCTTCCGGCGTGCGGAAGCTTTGCGTCTCCTGCGGGCCTGTTCCGGCCGGCAACTCGAAGGCGATGCTGGAAAAATCCGGCAATGTGCTCATGATGCTTCTCCTCTGGCCAGACGGGAAATATCGTCCAGCAGCGTCAGAACGTTTTGGCCCGCATGTACGAACTGCTGCACCCCGGCGGCCGTCAACTGGTCTTCCAGTTGTCCTGGTTTTCCGGCCAGCATAATGCGCCGTGCGCCCTGTTGCACCAGGGTTTGAACCGCAATTAGCGCGCCATCTTCATAAGCAGCATCGGAAGAACACACGCAGGCGATATCGAGTTTGCTGGCTGAAAATTCCTCAGGTGATCCGGTAACCACATCGATGCCTCCGGAAGCCAGCAGGTTGCTCATCCAGGTGGCGCGAAGGGTGAAATCGGCAGGCTTGCCCAGTTCGGCAAGGAATATCCTTGGCCGTGCGCCGGTTTCCTTCAGGTGGATGTCACTGGCATCACGCAGCGCTTCAAACCCTTCAGACAGCCGGTGTTGCTGCAAGGGCTCGCAGGTCTCCATGCCGGATTTTAATCCGGTGCCAGCCATGCTCCAGTCCGCCGGGACGCTCATGTCGAGCACTTTTCCGGGCGCTTCGTGAAGGTTCGGAAACTCCGAGACACCGGTGAGCGGAGTTTTTCGTCTCGCGATATCAAGGTTGCGTGCCACGCGGACCTTATCAATCAGGCTGTGTACCTTTCCGTTGCCCAGGGCGGCCATCATGCCGCCTTGTGCCTCGATTGCCTGGAAAATTCCCCAACCGGCCCTGGCCAGGTCATGGGTCAGGGCTTCTACATGCCCTGAACCGGCAGTTGCGTCGCGCACCCTGCCAACCCGCGACTCTTCAAGCAACAGAGACTGAATGTTGCGGGCCATGCGCCGGGCAAAACTGTCTGGCAGTCCCATTGCATGGGTGAACGGCAACACAGTGACACTGTCCGCACCACCGATACCGGCGGCAAAGCTCGCCGTGGTGCCGCGCAACAGGTTTACATGCGGATCGCGCCTCGACATCATGCGCGCGGCGGTCTCTACGTGTAGTGTGAGCGGCGCCGGAGCCAGCTCCGACACCTCCAGCAACCTTGCCCACAACAGTCTTGCAGCGCGAATTTTGGCAATGGAAACAAACTGATCGGCGTCAGCGGTCACCAGCATCGAGATGCGGGCCGCAGCGTCCGCGGGTGCAATGCCGCCTGCCTCAAGCATGCGCAGGTACTCGACCGAAGTGGCAAGTGCAAAGCCCAGTTCCTGTGCTTCGGAACAACCTGCGCCGTGGTAAACCCGCGTGTCGGCTTGTGCAACCGGTCCCGCATGATCAGCATCGCCGGCAAGGTTGAACATGTCACCGAACCGGCGGGACAGCTCATCTCGTTCAGTTACCTTGCCGCCATGTGCAAATGCACCGAGCGGGTCCAGGCCAAGCGTCAGCCTGCAACGCGAAAGATCCAGCCGCCTGCGCTTGTATTCATCCAGTATCAACAGGGCCAGGTCGCGGCCATTGCGTCCGCCATCGAGGCGCAGGTCAATCAGGTCCAGCTCAACGCCATCAAAAAACCGCTGCAGGCTGCGGCTGTCGGTGATCGCCACACCTGATGCGCCTGCCGAAATACTGCCGGGCGTGACCAGCGAAATGCCGGTGGCACCGTTGACCAGATCATCGAGCATCTGCGTGTTGGCGCTCGAGACGTCCGGCATATCGGCCCGTTGCACAAGCGTCCAGGCGTCGGGGGTGTTGCGTGAGGGAGCGGCGGGCAGAGCAGGCGCTTCGTGGCCGGCAGCATAGACCGGCTCGATGACAATGCCGTCTGCCGTCGCCTTGCGCAATGTTTCGAACGGGCGGCCCTTCAGACTTGCCTCGACGAGGGCGCGCCAGTCTTCACGTTCAAGTGCCGGAAACTCGGATGCCAGGTTCAGGTTGGTCATTGTGCGTCCAGGTCCATTCACATGTTGCATTGCACAATTTTGTAGCGCAGCTTTTGGCCCGCTGCAAATCGACTTTCGTCAAAGATATCCGGAAATACCGGGAATTGAGTTGGCCACGTCCTTCACCAGGTCTTCACCGGCTTTTTCCTTTGCATAGCCCAGTGTCTCTTTGCCGAGCACCTTTATCTGATCCATGTTGAGGCCGGTTGCCTGTAGTTTGCTGACCGCAGCCAATGGCCCTCCCATCAGCCCGCCGCCCAGCATGCCCAGCAAACCGCCGCCTCTGGCTCCGTCACCGCCATGCAGTTGCGCCAGTTCGCCGGCACCTGGAATGGCATCGAACAATTGTGTCACCTTGGCCTTGTCGCCTTGTGTCTTGACCAGTGACAGCATAATGCCGGTGGCCTTTTCGGCAACATCGGGAGCAAGACCGGTTTTTTCAACGATCCGGTCAATCAGATCCTGCATCAAAGTATTCCTTTTGGTAATTTGCGGTGATAGGCATTGCCCTTTTGGATGTTGTATAGCAATTTCATGACACACCAACAGTTTTGGCAGGCAGGTAATTCAAAATGAGCGATGGATCGGTTTTTCTGGGGCAGAGTGAAAAACGCGAGGAGCTGTTCCTGAAGCTCGCCAACCGGCACGGCCTGATTACCGGCGCCACCGGTACCGGCAAGACGGTGACACTTCAGATCCTGGCGGAAGGGTTTTCCGCTGCCGGCGTTCCGGTATTTGCAGCAGACATCAAAGGCGATCTGTCCGGTATATCACGCGAAGGCGAGCCGAAGGATTTCCTGCTCAAGCGCGCCAGGACAATCGGCTTCGATGACTATGGTTTCGATGCCTTCCCGACCATCTTCTGGGACCTGTTCGGCAAGCAGGGCCATCCGATCCGCACCACCATCACCGAGATGGGGCCGTTGCTGATTTCGCGGCTGATGGGTCTGACCGATGCCCAGGAAGGCGCCTTGAATATCGCGTTCCGCATTGCCGATGAGGAAGGCCTCTTGCTGCTGGATCTGAAAGACCTGCGTGCAATGTTGTCGGAATTGGCCAATCGCGGCAGCGAACTGACAACTGACTACGGCAATGTGAACTCGCGCACCATTGGCGCCATTCAACGCCGGCTGATCGTGCTGGAAGAGCAGGGCGGTGAAAACTTTTTTGGCGAACCGGCCCTCGATATAAAGGACCTTATGCGCACCACCCGCGACGGAAAGGGTTACATCAATGTGCTGGCGGCTGACGAGTTGATGCAGTCGCCGCAACTGTATGCCACTTTCCTGTTGTGGCTGATGTCGGAATTGTTTGAGGAAATGCCTGAGGTCGGCAACCCTGACAAGCCGAAGCTGGTGTTCTTCTTTGATGAAGCCCACCTGTTGTTCAATGAGGCGCCGAAAAGTCTGTTGACCAAGGTTGAGCAGGTGGTACGCCTGATCAGGTCCAAGGGAGTAGGCGTCTACTTTGTCACCCAGAATCCGCTGGATGTGCCCGATACCGTTCTGGCGCAGCTCGGCAACCGGGTGCAGCATGCCCTGCGTGCCTTCACGCCGCGCGACCAGAAGGCCGTCAAGGCGGCGGCCACCACGTTCCGCCAGAACCCGGCATTCGATACCGAGGAAGTGATTACCCAGCTTGGCGTCGGCGAAGCACTTGTATCGACACTGGACCTGAAAGGTGTGCCGTCAATGGTTGAGCGCACCCTGATCCGCCCGCCGTCCAGCCAGATGGGGCCGGTCATGCCGGCTGAACGCACCCAGTCGGTCAGGAACAGCCCGGTCTACGGTCTCTACGATGAGGCCGTTGACCGCGAGTCGGCCTACGAAAAACTGCGGGTCAAGGCTGAAAAAGTCGCCGAACAGCAACAAGCCGCCGCCGAGGCCGAGGAAAAGGCCAAGGCAGAAAAAGCGGCCGCCAAGGAGACTTCGTCACGATCAACGGGACGGTCGAGGCGCACCGATTCCGCCACCGACCGGTTTGTCAAGAACGTTGCCAGCACCGTTGGCCGTCAGGTCGGAAACATGCTCGTCCGCAACTCCGGGTCGATAGTACGCGGTATTCTCGGCAGCCTGCTGAAGCGCTAAAGCGCGATCCGAAAAGTGGGAGCCGGTATTCGGACATATTGCGCGAAAAAGAATACCAACTAGCTGTCCAGGATAATGGTGTCGGCGATTTCGATGTCAAAACCGGACAGGCCCACATAGTGCCGTGACCGGCTGGCAATCAGCCTGATGGAGGTTACCGACAGGTCACGCAGTATTTGCGCACCAAGCCCTACATCGCGCCAGCTTTCGGCGCGCGCACGTGAAGATGCGGTGTCTTCATCCAGGTCGGGCTGACCGAGTTTTGAGGCGGGCACGCCGGCCACGCCTTCGCGCAGATAGATCAGAATACCGCGGCCTTCCTTGCGGAAGATATTGTAAACCGCGTTCAGCGTGGCACGGTTGCCCAGCACGTCTTCAACCAGGTCCTGCCGGTGCAGCCGTACCGGAATGTCCTTGCCCGATGCGATATCGCCGTAGACCAGTGCAAGATGCTGAACAGGATCAAACGAGGTGGAATAGGCAATGCCGTTTGCCGGCCCGGTTGGGGTTTCCACCAGGAATTCGCCATCGCGCTCTACCAGGCGCTCGCGCTGCTGGCGATAGGCGATCAGGTCGGCGACGGAGATGATCTTGTAGCCGTGTTCCCGGGCAAACTCCGTGACCTGCCGGCCCCGCTTGACCGTTCCGTCATCATTGACCAGTTCACAAATCACCCCGACCGGCGGTTCACCGGCAAGCCGGGCAAGATCAACCGCGGCTTCCGTGTGGCCGGAGCGCATCAGCACACCGCCGCGCTTGGCGATCAGCGGAAACACGTGCCCTGGCCGCACGAAATCTTCAGCATGCACATTTGCATTGGCCAGCGCGTGCACCGTGGCACTGCGCTCTTTGGCTGAAATCCCGGTGGTCAGGCCTTCCTTGTAGTCGATGGAAACCGTAAACGCCGTACCCAGCGGGGCATCATTGTCTGATACCATCGGGTCCAGCTTGAGGCGCCGTGCGTCCTCGCGCGTCATCGGCGCGCACACGATTCCTGAACCGTGACGCACCATCATGGCCATCTGCTCGTTGGTGACCTTGGAGGCAGCAACAATCAGGTCGCCTTCGTTTTCCCGGTCATCATCATCCACCACCACAACCATCTCGCCTGCCTTGATGGCGGCAATGGCGCTCGCGACGGTATCCAGCGAACTGGTCATGTCTTCTTCTCCTTCAAGGGGCGGCGAGAAATCCGCCGGTCCAACCTTGTTGCGGGTCTGGCGCTGAATTTTCAAGGCAAGCTCAAGCGACGGTGTTTCGCCCGCCAGAAGTTGCGAGATGCGACCGGCGGAAATATCCAGCGCGCGCGCAAAATCCGCCTTGGTCGTATCTGCCTGCTTTAGCCATTCATCGAGTTTCATGGCGCAAAGCTTTAGCAGGGCTAAAGGGTGGGGGAAAGGGGGTTGTCAGCTTTGTTTTTTGTAACCCGGGCACAAAAAACGGAGCCCGTAACGGCTCCGTTTCTCAAACTTTGCTGTCGATACCGGCTATCAGGCGGCGGAATGCAACTGCTCGACATATTCCCAGTTGACCAGGTTGTCGAACCAGGCTTCCAGATATTTCGGGCGCGCATTGCGGTAATCGATGTAATAGGAATGTTCCCACACATCGCAGCCCAGTATTGGCGTAGCGCCGTGCATCAGCGGGTTTTCGCCATTGGCGGTTTTCATGACTGCAAGCTTGCCGTCCTTGACGGCCAGCCATGCCCAGCCGGAGCCGAACTGCGTCACACCGGCATTGATGAAGTCTTCGCGCATCTTGTCGTAGCCGCCAAGATCGCTGTCCACGGCTTTCTGGAGTGCGCCGGGCAGGCTCTTGCCGCCGCCGTTTGGTTTCATCCAGTTCCAGAAGTGCAGGTGGTTGTAGTGCTGGCCGACATTATTGACCAATCCGGCATTGCCTTCTTTGAAAGCTGCCTTGCAGATGTCTTCCAGCGACTTGCCGGCGTGGGGAGAATCCTTCAGCAGGTTGCCGCCATTGGTGACATAGGCCTGGTGATGCTTGTCATGGTGGAATTCCAGGGTTTCCTTGGACATGTAGGGACCAAGCGCATCATAGGCGTATGGGAGATCAGGAAGTTCGAGAGCCATTGAGTTTAAGCCTCCAGTTTATTGAAAGTTTTGGTTTTAGAAAAATGCCTGAATGCCGGTTTGTGCCCGGCCCAGAATGAGGGCGTGAACATCGTGGGCACCTTCATACGTGTTAACTGTCTCTAGGTTCACCATGTGGCGAATGACGTGATACTCGTCGGAGATGCCGTTACCACCGTGCATATCGCGCGCCATCCGGGCTATGTCCAGAGCCTTGCCGCAATTGTTGCGTTTCAGAATGGAAATCGAGGTTGGCGACAGGCGGCCCGTTTCAAGACCACGTCCCAGCGCCAGGCAGCCGTGCAGGCCAAGCGTGATTTCGGTTTGCATGTCTGCCAGTTTTTTCTGCACCAGCTGGGTGGCGGCCAGCGGACGGCCGAACTGTTTGCGGTCAAGCGTATACTGCCGTGCCCGGTGCCAGCAGTCTTCAGCAGCCCCGATCACACCCCAGGCAATGCCGTAGCGCGCCTTGTTGAGGCAGCCGAACGGCCCGGAAAGACCACGGGTGTTCGGCATCAGGGCATCTTCGGGCACTTCAACATCGTCAAGCACGATTTCGCCGGTCACCGACGCGCGCAGGGAAAACTTGCCTTCGATCGTCGGCGTCGAAAAGCCCTTCATGCCGCGCTCGACGATAAAGCCGTGAATGCCCTCGTCTTCCAGCTTTGCCCAGATTACCGCGATATCGGCGATCGGTGAATTGGTGATCCACATCTTCGACCCGTTGAGCACATAACCCGATGACGTGCGCCTGGCCCGGGTTTTCATGCCGCCGGGATCAGAGCCCGCATCGGGTTCTGTCAGGCCGAAGCAGCCGACCATTTCGCCGGTGGCGATCTTGGGCAGGTATTTCTGTTTCTGGGCTTCAGAGCCATAGGCTTCAATCGGGTGCATGACGAGCGAGTTCTGTACCGAAATGGCCGAGCGATAGCCGGAATCAACCCGCTCGATTTCGCGCGCTATCAGGCCATAGGCCACATAGCCCAGCCCCTGGCCGCCATAGGCGGGGTCCGTCATGATGCCCATAAGGCCAAGCTCGCCTGCCTCGTTCATGATTTCACGGTCGAAGCGCTCTTCGCGGAAAGCCGATTTGACACGCGATGCCAGCTTGTCGTCGGCAAAGTCACGCACACTGTCGCGGATCATGCGCTCTTCTTCGGTCAACTGGCCTTCCAGGTCGAGCGGGTCTTCCCAGTTGAAGTCGGCAACCACGGCAGGTTTGGCGGAAATGTTGTGGGCGGCATCGGACATCGTGCGGCCTCCTTTGTGTTACGGATCGGATTTGGCGGCAATGTGCGCTGGATTGAGACGGGTTGCAAGGTTTGTGAAGCATCATTTTACCGCCTGGCAGTTGCATCGCCCGTGTGTGCACGCGTCATACCGCCCGTAACAACTGTGCAAAGTACTGTAAGTACCGGTTGCCTGCGCTTTCCAGAATGAAAAACCTCGGCTAGGGTTGAAAGACGAGACAATGCACATGGTGTATAAGCCAAACTGTCAACACGGTTTCGACTGGAGCAATGAAGAAATTTACCGCACCCCCACACGTCGTGCGCGCGCAAGTCGCGGCTGTGCTTGTGATAACGGCGCTGTATGCAGTGTGGTATTTGTGGTTTTGACAATGGAGAACAGCAATCCTGCGGCAATGATCTGCTGTGGTAGCTTCAGGTCTTGAGCTTTCGACGATCGCAATCCGATTGCGGAGACGGGTCTTTTAAACACGCAATGTTTTTCACCTGCTGCAGAAAAGATACCCCGTGCACCGCCTCGTTGAAGCAGCAGACAATACCTAGGGCATGATTCACTAAATCCCCGGCGCTTCCATTTTGTCAGCCACCATCAAACCAAAGGCATAGACCAGTGCAACTTCCTTCAACCGGTCAAACCGTCCCGGTGAACCGCCGTGACCGGCACCCATCTGGGTTTTCAGCAACAGCAGATTGTCGTTGGTTTTCAGCTCACGCAGCCGGGCAACCCATTTGGCAGGTTCCCAGTAGGTGACGCGCGGATCGGTCAGTCCTCCGACAGCCAGCAGGTTGGGATAGGCCTGCGCTGCCACATTGTCATAGGGGCTATACGAGCGCATGTAATCAAATGCCTCCTCGCTGTCGATCGGATTGCCCCATTCCGGCCATTCGGGCGGTGTCAGCGGCAGGCTGTCATCCAGCATCGTATTGAGCACATCAACAAACGGCACTTCGGCGATTATGCCCTTGAACAGTTCCGGCGCCATGTTGGCGATGGTGCCCATCAGCATGCCGCCGGCACTGCCGCCCTGGGCGACGATATTGCCTTCGCTGGTGAACCCTTCTGTCGCCAGATGCCGCGCAGCGGTGATGAAGTCGGCAAAGGTGTTCTTCTTGTTCATCATCTTGCCGGCCTTGTACCAGCCATAACCCTTGTCCTTGCCGCCCCTGATATGGGCAATGGCATATACAAAACCGCGGTTTGCCAGCGACAGGATGTTGGTATTGAAACTTGACGGTATGGAAATGCCGTACGAGCCGTAACCATACAGCCACGCCGGTGCGGTTCCGTCCAGCAATGTGTCCTTGTGATAAAGCAGTGAAATCGGCACCAGCTCACCGTCTGCGGCGGTCGCCATGATGCGGCGGGTCACATAATCGGCCGGGTCATGGCCGGATGGTACGTCCTGCTGCTTGCGCAAGGTGCGCTCGCGGCTGGCCATGTCATAGTCAAATACCTGCGACGGCGTGGTCATCGAGGAATAGGAAAACCGGATCATGCTGGTATGGAATTCATAGCCGGAAGACATGCCGAGCGAATAGGCTTCCTCATCGAATGAAACCGCATGCTCTTCGCCGGATGCCAGTTCCCGGACAATGATGCGCGGCAGGCCTTCATGGCGCTCCAGGCGCGCCAGATGATTGGCGAACACAGTGTGGTCGAGGATCAATGTGCCCGGTGTATGCGGCACCTGGTCTGACCAGTTTTCACGTCCGGGTTGATCGACAGGCGCGGTCACTATTCGAAAGTCTTCCGCGTCATCCGAGTTGGTGAGGATGTAGAGCTGACCGTGGGCTTCATCCACACTGTACTCGTGGCCGGTCTCGCGTGGCTCGACAATCCGTGGCGGTGCCATGGGGGTTTGCGCGGGGATCAGCCAGCTTTCCGACGATTGGTGATCATGGCAATCAATGATGATCCAGTCGCCTGACTGGCTCTTGCCGACACTCATGAAAAAGCCCGCATCGGTTTCTTCATGCACCAGTACGTCTTTGGCGACCGGGCTGCCGACCTCGTGGCGGAACAGCTTTGACGGTCGGTGATTTTCGTCCAGCCGGATGTAGAACACATATTTGCTGTCGGTGGACCAGACGCCGCCGCCGGCGGTATCGGGAATGATGTCAGCCAGGTTTTCCGATGCGCCGGCCTCACGCAGGACCAGGGTGAAAAACTCCGATCCCTTGTCGTCGTACCCGAACGCCACCAGCTTGTGGTCAGGCGAGTGCGTTGCACTGGCGATGCGGAAGTATTCCTTGCCGTCCGCTTCCTTGTTGCCGTCCACCAGGATGGTTTCGTCGCCGCCGCCGTGATTGGTGCGCACAAACAGCGGTTGCTGTCCGCCGGTGATGTACTTCACCCCGTAGGAATAATCGCCATCAGGCGACGGAACACTGGAATCATCTTCCTTGATGCGCCCCTTCATCTCTGCAAACAGGGTCTTCTGCAGCTTCTCGGTTGGTGCCATGGTCCGTTCGACCCAGGCATTCTCCGCCTCGAGATAGGCTCGAATTTCGCCGTTCAAGACGGCGGGGTCCCGCATCACGTCCTGCCAGTTATCGGCGCGAAGCCAGCCATAGTCATCCGTCAGGGTGTGGCCGTGAATGTCACGGGATACAGGCTTCTTGACTGCCCGTGGAGGTGTCATTGTCATCGAAAATCCGATTCAGATTTGGGGAACAACCGTAATTCAGGCTTTTGGCCTGAACTTCATGGCCGCGCCGTTCATGCAGTAACGTTGTCCCGTCGGCGCAGGACCGTCGGGAAACACGTGGCCGAGGTGACCATCACATGAAGCACAGCGAACCTCTGTACGCTTCATGAAAAACGACCGGTCACTGTGCTCGCTGACGGATTCGGCTGATTTGGGCTGGAAGAAGCTCGGCCAACCTGTACCGGAGTCGAATTTTGCATCCGACTTGAACAGATCCGTGCCGCACCCGGCACACACATAGGTGCCTTCATCCTTGTAGTTGTTGAATGGATGGGAAAAAGCCCGCTCTGTACCGTGCTTGCGCAGCACGCGGTATTGTTCGTCGTTGAGCAGTTCTCGCCACTCGGCGTCGGTCTTGTTCTTGTTGTCAATCATTGGCCTGATCCATCCTGGTTGAAATACAATACAATGGATTGGGCAATCATCACGGGTTTTTCAAGTCGTTCAACATAAATTGAAACATCGAATATCGCCCTGACGAACTGTTCTTCGCGAACTGCCTGCCCAACTTGGACTTCTGCGCGAACCCTGTCGCCGGCAAGCACCGGCGCGATGAAACGAACCTTGTTCATGCCGTAATTGACGATGCGGCCGACGGTTTTTATCCGCACCAGGTCGTACATCATCACTGCCAGCATGGACAATGTCAGATAACCGTGGGCCACCGGGGCATGCCCCAGCTCGTTTTGGGTGCGTTCCGCGTCCAGATGGATCCATTGCCTGTCATCTGTGGCATCTGCGAATGCGTTGATGCGGGATTGCGGAATGTCGATCCAGTTTCCGGGGCCAATGGTTTCGCCAATATGCCGGACAAGTTGTTGCGGTGTCTCGATTTCAAGCAATTTCAGCCGTCCGAACCTGGGTTTTTTGAAGAATTCGTATTTCCATTAAGCAGGCTTACACCATTGATGGTGTTTTCTACACCTCTGATAGGGGCATGCGTAGACAGTATTGAGTGGTTTTGGTGGCTTTCGACGGCAACAATCAGGTGGCTGCAGGTGTCCAACCCCATGAAGGGTTGGTAGCGGCAGCATTTTTGCTGTGCGATCCGGCCAAAGTCATTCCGCAGGCCGATGACCTTATCAGCGATGAAATCGACGGTCTGATTGCTCAGCTGTTTACCGCCGCGGAGTCCCTGAAACTCGAAGAAAGTGCCAAAAACGCGGTCATTGAAATCCCTGTTGATGACACAGGTACCGATGATACCCCAGCCGGTCAGGACGGTAAAAAACAGGGCGCTTCCGGCAAGGCATCACCGGATTCCGCCAAGCCGGATATCCAGGCGTATGCGCAGGCCAGTCGCGATCTTGTTGCGATCATGATCCTGCCGTCCGGCCAGGCTCAGCCACAGGAACGGCTGTTCGCCGGCGATACACTGCTTGGTATTTTGCCCCATATTCCACCGGCCGATTTGACCAGCCTGACCAGAACTGTGGCACGCCTGGATGTTGTTTCCGAACAACTGCGGACTTACCTTGTGACCCATTCTGACAATGACGTATCCTGTCGCATGCTGAAGGAAGCGCATTATATTTCAGACGCCGACCTGCTGAGGCTGGTGGCAACGGCGAACGAACAGCAGTTGCGGCTGGTTGCGCGGCGCAGACTGCTGCATGTCGTTGTCTGTGATGCGATTATTGATTCTGAAAATACCGCCGCGATACTTGATCTGCTGAGAAATGCCGAATGCCAGTTGTCAAACACAGCGTTTGTCAGGCTGATGAAAATTGTGGTGGGCGACAGTGATCTGGAAACCGCCCTGTGTAATCGTGCCGATCTGCCGCAGGCGATTGGACTGCAATTGTTCTGGCGGGTTGGCCGGAACCTGCGGCGTTATCTGCTAAGCCGTTTCCTGACGGAATCATCTTCGCTGGGCAGGGTGATGTCGATTGGCATAAAGGCGGCTGCGATACCACATTTTTCAGGTAATGCTTCCGAAGAAGATATCGAGACCCTGATTTCCCAGATCGAAAAGGGTGATCCCGAGGCGGCAGACACACTGTCGAGATGTTGCCGGATTGCACCCGAGACTGCCGGCAGGATCGTGAACGACCCTGGTGGAGAGCCCATTACGGTTGCATTCAAGTGCCTTGCGCAGTCACGGCTTGTCATGGCTCAGGCGTTGAAGCGCTGGCTGGAGTCGGGTAAATGCCCGATCAAGGGTGACAACCGCCTTGTGGAATTGCATGCTCAATTCGACGCAATGTCGTTTAACAAGGCGCGCATGCTGCTGGCATACTGGGACTGGGCCGCACGTGGTGCCGGGCCGTTTTACAGTTAGCGTATTTCTCTCCCGGACACAGATGCCGCGGTTTGATGCCATTGGATACTTCGATCTGTCGGCGGCAGCTTCAAAATTCAGACTACTGTAAAGTTTCAAATTTTAGACACGCAAATTCATAATTATCGCAACGTAAACTATTCAATATTATCGCTGTTGTTGCATATATCTTGGGATTAACAAGAAGTAATCCTGTATAGCGCTTGATTTTCTCAAAATTGCCAGTTAAATCCAATCGTGACCGAGTGTTCGAAGCATCATTCGTGTTTAGTATCTCTGTGGGGAGAGAGTTAATTCAGCAATCCAGAGAGGAATGGAACATGTCTGAAATCGAAGAAAACGACACAACTTTTGTTGAACTGACGGCTGAGATTGTTTGCGCATATGTGGGTAACAATGCGGTTCCAGGGGCAGATATTCCTGGCCTGATCAAGCAGGTCCACGGCGCATTGTCTGAAGCTGCTGAAGCAGGTGCGGCCAACAATGGTCCGGCACCGGAACCTGCAGTTTCCATCAACCGCTCCATTACAGCGGACTATCTGATCTGCCTTGAAGACGGCAAGAAGTTCAAATCTCTCAAGCGGCATTTGCGTACGTCCTATGATATGACCCCGGAAGATTACCGGGAAAAGTGGGGCCTGAAATCGGACTATCCGATGGTTGCTCCAAACTATGCCGCTGAACGTTCCAAGCTGGCCAAGAAGATTGGTCTGGGACAGGGGCGCCGCAAGCAGGGCTGAATCCGCAGTTCCCGGAACATTAGCGCAACCGGCATTTGTGCGCGCCGGTTGCCCCGACCAAATCAGCACATGTGCCGATAGAATCTCTTGCGGATCAACTCTGCCTTGTTCAGTATTGGTTGCGAATCAACTGGAGTGTGCCGGGTTTGATTGACTTGGGATCGCGCTCTGCAAATTCGTTGCCGCATGCCTTTGATTGCTATGTCGTCTACACAATTTTAAAGGCATGCTGCAGTTTCGAGGGCAGGATTGATTGTGACCGGCGATTTTGAGGTATTTCGGGCACAGTTGGTGGTGCCAGCTCAACGGGAGCTGTTTGATTACTGGCTTTCGTGCAGGGCGAACGGTGAAATTCCACATCGAAGTGCTTTTAGTCCGGCCGCGATTCCGCAACTGCTGCCGTTTGTCAGCCTGATTGATGTGGACGATGCCGGGCGTTTTCAGGTTCGGCTCGCCGGCACCCAGTTGCGCGACATATTTGACCGGGAGGTTACCGGTCTTCTTGTTAGCGAGCTTGAGCGTATGTCCAGTGCCGGGTACTGGCAGCGCGCCTGTTCATCAGTTGTCGAGACGCGGCTGCCGACGCAGGGTGCCATAAAGTCTCCACGCATTACCAAAGATCATCTGGTTCAGTTCTGGTTGAGAATGCCGTTTGCCGCGAACGATGGTTCGATCAGGCAGTTGCTGGGATTTGATATCTGCATTCCAGCCGCGGATCTTCAGATTGATCTTTCGCAGTGTGACCAGGGCGAACCCGACTCCCTGGCTGTGTAACGCATTGCCCGCTCTAAGCAGCCAGGGCCGCCGCATCTGATTTCAGCCGTGCGATCATTGCCGCCAGACCGTTGGACCTTTGTGGCGTCAGGGCTTCATGCAACCCCAGTTTACCCAACGCAGCCTGAACGTCGGTCTCGATGATGTCGCGAGGCGGACGCCCGGAGAGCAGGATGTGCAGGACGGCAATCAGCCCCTTGACGATCAACGCGTCACTGTCGCCTCGAAATGTCAGGATCGAACCTGAGCCGGTACCGTTTACTTGCGATATGAGCCAGACCTGGCTCGCGCAACCCTGCACCTTGTTGGATGCCGAACGGGCCTCTTCTTCGAGGGGTTCCAGTGACCGGCCCAGCTCGATCACATATTTGTAACGTTCCTCCCAATCGTCGAGGAACTCGAAATCATCTATCAGTTGATCGAAACTTGGCTCGTTCAATGCAGGCAACTCCTGACACTAGTTCTACAGATCGATCTTTCGATAACCGTTTGCACCAGTGATAACAAGCTGCTCATACCAAAGGACATGACTATCGACCCGTTTGACCGATTTTTCGCGTTTGCTTGCGAGGCATGCTTCAGGCGCTGGTCCAGCCGACCACAAGTGGAGCATAACGACGTCCTGCGTACGCGAAAAACCCGCCTTTGGTGGGCCAGGTCCGACCATCTGGTGCGTTGCGGTGCTTGCCCGATGCGACCAGCATCGCGCTGCACGCCACGCCTGCCGGAGTGAACGGATTTGACTCCATCAAAAGGCTCAATAGTCATGTCTTTTGGTATCAGTTCGGTGACTGCGCCGTCTCTGTGTGATATGGGGCGTGGAAGCTTGAAAAAAAGGGCCGCAAAGCACTTAAGGGCAGGTATGCTTTGCGGCCGAGTGGCCCGGTTGGGTTACCGGGTGGGGTTCTTTGAGCAAATTGTCCGCAAGGGCCGGTTTCCGAGCGAGTTGGAAAGCGGCATTTAACCCTGTCGGCTTTCTTCAGGTCCGCGCCAATCCGGCAGAATATCTTCGATGCGAAGTGTATTTGTGCCGGTGTCTGCCTCGGCCAGCTTTCTGGTTGTGCCAGTCACGACAGGATCATACCCGGAGGACAGGTTGAGAAGGTCCGGTATGCTTTGCGCACCTGCAGTGCCGGGTTCGGAGACATCGTTGATGTCGTTGTGATCTCCTGAAACAGGCATCAAATCCTGCACAGATGGTAATTCGGTGCTACCCGCCGGCTTGCTGCCACTGGCCCATTCATATGCCAGCCGGATGGAATACCTGGCTTTGGCCTGCGCAATGGACGCAACATCGCTCATTACCCGGCAGGTCAGCGGTTGACGCTCACAGAACGACCCGACATCGGTGAACGTGCCGATAGCCACAGAAACCAGTTGATGCGTTTGAAGTTCAGCTGCCGGCTGCCTGTTTGCCGACGCAGTTTCTTCTTCAGGTGGCATTGGGGCCAGCACCAGCGCGGCCAGACCCACGATCAATATTCTTGTAATACCCATTTTATACCCCATGACATTCGGTTGATCCAAATATTCATGGTGCAATGATGCAGAACGCACGTTTCATCGCGCTAAAAACAGAAAGTGCAATTTGAATTGCATTTTAATCAAGATTTAATGAAGTCTTAACCAAATCACCCGCCGGCACGCGAAAGTTAGCAGATTTTGGGCGTTTTTGCGAATTACCGCGGAGAATTTTTCCCCGTCAGGCAAGGCTGTGTTAACCCAGTTGTGCCATCAAGGAATATACAAGCAAACGAAACAGCAAATGTCATACAGGAGGCTTGATGACCCGGGATTACGACGATAGTGGCGAAATGCATGAGCCACGCCGTGGAGTCCTGATTTTTGGGTCCGCTATGGCTATGGCCCTGGCTGGGTCGGTGTGGATGAATCTGCTGTCAGGTGAGCATCCGGAATTTGAACGTACCGCTGTTGCGCCGGCACCGGTTGTTGAAGAAGTGTCAGAAAACGAACCGGCGGGCCGGAGTTCGGGCTATTATCCGTCTGCCAGAGTAAACGTGCAGGTCAAGTCGGCATCCGAGAGGCTGATTGCTTCGGACCCCATGGCGCAACTCATCCTGCAAACCGGCGAATCCGGTGAGCCCATGATACCTGGTTCACAACACATCGAGCCGCAACCGTCGCTGGTATTGCTGGCTCAGCGAGAACTTTCTTCGCTGGGGCTCTATTATGGTGTCGTGGATGGACTGGCAGGAGCAGACACACGCGATGCGGTGCGAAAGTATCAGGCTCTCAACGGTCTGGCTGTAACCGGCGCGGTTACCCGCCCGGTTCTTGACCACATTCAGTTGGCACGACGGTTGAATGATGCGGGTAACACAAGTGTCGTAGTTCATATGGTTCAATCCGCGCTGGCGAAACTGGGATACTCCCCCGGCAAGATCGACGGTCGGCTGGGCGCGCAGACCAAAATCGCTATTCGTACGTTTGAAGCTGACAGGGGCTGGCCGGTTACCGGCGAAATGAGCGACGACCTCCTGCGGGAGCTTGATGGTGCAAATGAGCAGGCCAGCATCGCAATTCGCTGATCCGTCGGGGTTTCAGCATGGTTTTCATGAATGTCGGTGAAATCGGATATATGGGTTGCAGCTTATCGCAGGCGCTGCGATCTGCAGGCGTTGCCGTGTGTAATTGTGCGCAAGGGCGCCCTGGACGCAGGCACAATCTATGTCTGCATTCGAATCAGTTCGGATGAAGTCTGGCTTATGGGGCCGCCAGCCGGGCCACTGCTTGATGAGCGTGGTGATCGGATTTTCGAACCTCGCTTCGAAACCCCGGTACCGGAGCGCCAGATCGATGAATATCTGGCCAGACAGGCTCAATATGACCCCGATATCTGGGTTTTGGAGGTTGAGGACAGGGAAGGCCGGGCGTTCCTTCGATGATGTCGGACCCTGGTACTGCCTCACTTGGCGCAAAGGTTAGTCAATTTTTAACCAAACCGGTTGCCTAATTGCATGTGCAATTGCAAACAGAGGACCACAAGGTGCCAACGGCAATGACAAATGTTCTGAACTTTTTGAATGCACCCCGGAGTAGTGCAATTCAAAAACCGGCGCCTGACGGCGAATGTGAAATCGTTATCTTCCCCGGTGTTCGCCGGGAACGTTGCGAAGGCTCCTTTGACCAGCCTGCACGTGCCTCCAGCGCGGAACGATCCGTCTGACTTCAAGGCCGGCCACGAATATGCGCATCGGGTGCGAAAACCCGACCCGGCGACACAACCTATTCTATCTGGACGAAATTTGCTCTAGTTGCTGGCCAGGGAACACGACGTGTGTTGCAGGGCTTCAGCCGACCTTGCCGACTCA
Organism: Alphaproteobacteria bacterium; assembly: GCA_024640405.1. Classification (GTDB taxonomy): domain Bacteria; phylum Pseudomonadota; class Alphaproteobacteria; order Rhizobiales; family Aestuariivirgaceae; genus Anderseniella. The sequence goes on from JAHEFB010000040.1 coordinate 25,954, forward strand.
AGCCTGTTTGCGGCTGCCGATCTAATGACAACAATACCGGTTTTGGTGCCCGTTAACACGGTAATGGAATTGATGCTGCTGCCAACCGAGTTGGCAGCATTCACAATGGCCTCCGGATCCGGATCGTCATCATATAAATAGAGGCTGAATTGCTTGCGTGGCGCCTGTTTGTCGTTCAGCGTGTAAATGGTTCCGCCTCGCTGATTATAAACCTCCAGCGCCCAATACTGGTCCGGCACCCGCGCATTTATACGAAGCGGCCCGGTAGACAGGTCAAACAGGCAAAGCGCATAGGTCAGCTCATCGGGATACTCCGCTATGCTGGCGGCAGCGGTTCCAGGAATAGCCCGGGTCAGCGTGTTGACGCCATTTTCGGCAAGAATTGTCTCCAGCTTGGTCTGAAACTGCTGAGAGGGCACAAACAGGATATAGCACAGATGGGCAGCAATGGCGGTCAGCACGGTGAACAGGGCCCAGAATGATCTTGTTGATGTCATGAGCACGATACTCGCTTCAAACTGGGCAGCCCCAGAGTGCCACCGCCGCTGGGACCTTGTGCCGTAATTGTATCGCCGTCATACAAGCGAAACACCACATGCGGACTGGCGGCATTGGACATTTGCAGCCAATTGCCCGGTTGCGGCGATGCAGACAACTCGACCACGACTTTCCTGTCTTCTGAAATGACGTCGTCCTGGGTCAGCAACTGTCGCGTATTGCTGGCGTTTCCGGTCAGGGAAATCGACCAACGCCGCGCTGTTGGCCGTTCAATTGACATCACATAGGAGCAATCCTCGGTCAGTTTGTCGCCGCTGTCATCCCGATCCCGGTAAAAAGTCAGCACTTCGCTGAAATGTTCCGGCAACCGCCCGTTGGCAATGAACTTTGCCTGTGTATATGGGTTGTTTGCCGGATTGCCGGCCACTGGCCAGTTTTTCCAGTTGCCGTATTGATCAGTGAACAGGGGGCTTTGTTCGGTTGTCATGTAGCGTGCGCTGACAATACCAACGGTTACACCAACCAGAACACTAACTGCAAATCTGACTGATGGATTCATATCTTTTCAACGCTGACAGGTGACCGACTTTCAGATGAAGGCAGCTCCATCCAATAATCCAGTCCAAAAACTTTGGTATCCGCATAATTCTGAGTGGGGCAGGGTATGACAGGAATCACGTTGCACCACCGGGGTTTGACTCTAACGTGACTGCAACAGGTTTCGCAATCTTTTAGAATTGCGTTTGCGAACCGACGCCCGACGGCGGTTTTTCTCGGCCCGACGGGTTTTTGCTGAACGCTTTGCTTTCTTGCTTCTCTTCGGTTGGACAACCTTGACCTTGTTGTCCTGGTTCTTGAACAGCGTGAACATGTCCCTCAGGACGTTGACAACGGCATCTTCGCCAGAACCATCGCCGGAACCATCAATTGCCAATTCTTCATCAGCCTGAACGGCTGCGACCTCGACTTCGGGCCCGCCAATATTGTCCAGGGTGTTACGGTTGCTTTCCAGGAACGCATAGTGCTTTTCCTCAGCGGGTACACCCAACAGCGGTACCGGTCGTTTTGCCCTGTCTGCACGTAGCATATAGGCCTTCCAGGTGCGCGCGGGAATTGATCCTCCGGTTGCTCTCTTGGTCGGCGTATAATCATCATTGCCGTACCAGACCCCGGTCACATACTTACCGGTAAAACCGACAAACCACGCATCGCGATAACTCTGGGTAGTCCCGGTTTTACCGGCAGCAGGTGTGTAGCCCAGGTCTGCACGCCGGGCCGTTCCGGATTCAATAACCTGCCCCATCATGCGGTTGAGGTCGCTGGCAACAGTTGAAGGAATAACCTGCCGGTCAGGTGGCGCATGAAGCCGCCGGTTATAAATGATTTCACCGGAAGCGCGCCGGATTTCCAGCACCGTGTGTGGGTTGCTCAACCTGCCGCCATTGGCAAAAGTCGCGTATCCACGCGTAATGTCGAGGACCGTCATGCCATTTGCGCCAAGAACCATCGACGGAACCGACAACAGCTCCGCCTGTACACCCACACGCTTTGCAGCATCGATGATTTTTTTACGGCCGATCTGGGTCATGATGCGGACAGGCACGGTATTATAGGATTTTGCCAGCGCCGTAATCAGATTGGTGCGCCCGGCATAGCGATGCGAGTAATTTCGCGGCGACCACCGGCCGATGGAAATTGGTCCGTCAATAATCGATGTTTCAGGTTTCATGCCATCAAGCAGCGCAGCAAGGTAGACGAAAGGTTTGAAGGCCGATCCGGGTTGACGCAGCGCATCGGTCGCGCGATTGAACTGGCTTTCCTCATAATTGCTGCCGCCAACGATGGCCTTTACGGCACCCGAAGGTGTCATGGAAACCAGCGCTGCCTGGGTCGCGTTGTAGCGCGGACCCTCGGTTGCCAGCATGTTGGCTGTTTCCAGTTCTGCTGCTTTTTGCATGGCCAGGTCAATCGTGGTCTTGACTTCCACCACATAATCATCGGTCAGGTTTTGCTCTTCCATGACGGCGAGCGTTTCCTTGTATGCCCAGTCCAGAAAGTAATTGGGGCTTGCAAAAATGTCGTTATCGATGGCCTTGGCAGGGTTTTGACTGGCCTCGAGAAACTGGCCCTGGGTGATGTAGCCGACGTCCAGCATACGGCCAAGGACGATATTTGCCCGCGCTATTGCAGCTTTGCGGTTGACATGCGGTGCATAGGTTGACGGCGCCTTGAACAGGCCGGCCAGGATCGCGGCTTCTGGCAAATTCACATCACGAACGGATTTGCCGAAATAAAACTGTGTCGCCGCCTCCATGCCGTAGGTGCCGCCGCCGAGATAGGTACGATCCAGATACAGTTTCAGGATTTCTGCTTTGGTCAGCCTCGCCTCAATCCACAGGGCAAGGAAGGCTTCATGCACTTTTCGGCGCAGCGACCTTTCCGGCGAGAGAAACAGGTTCTTGGCCAGCTGTTGTGTAAGGGTCGATCCACCTTGAACCACATCTTGCGCCCTGGCATTGGCAATCATCGCGCGGAATGTGCCAAGCACGTCGACACCGAAATGCTGGAAAAAGCGTATGTCTTCCGTGGCCAGCACCGCTTTCACCAGGTGGGGCGGGATCTCTTCAAGCGGAATCGCATCGTCCTGCAAAACACCCCGCTTGCCTATGATTTCACCATTGATGTCAGTAAAGGTGACGGCATACTGGCGTCCGGAGTTCCAGATATCGTCAGTTTCATTAAGGGTGGGCAGCGCAACGGTAATTACGCCAATCGCGAACACGGTCCCGAACGTCGCCGCATCATCAAGCAGATCAACGACAACGCGCTTGATGCCGGTAACTCTGAAACGCATGAGGAAATATGTATAGGCAACCCACATGCGTCTGAGCCAGTCATAAAGCTCGAAGGCGTAGTGCGAAAACACTTCGTCCAGTTTCATGAAGAACTGGAACATTTTCTTGAGTGCTGAGTTGTCTATCAATCTCTTGTGTCCGCTAATGTCAGGTGCCGTGATGCGCCATCATCAACAAGCTTTCAAAATTCGTAATGGGCTTATCTGAGCTACGTGAACCTTGTTGGTCCGTATGGATATCTGCTCCAGACTTCAGTATGAACCTATCTTAAAACAGATGTTTGAACAACTTGCCAGCTTCACAAGATTTTGAGTACCGGATGAACAAAGTTTCTGCTCCGTTCTGGGAGATCAAAAAACTCGGCGACATGTCGCGCAGGGAATGGGAGTCTCTGTGTGATGGATGTGGCCGGTGTTGTCTAGTCAAGCTGGAAGATGAAGACACCGGCGAAATACATACAACCGACGTCAGTTGCAAGTTGCTCAATTGCCGGACATGCCGCTGCAAGAGTTATGCGAACCGGCATGACGTGGTGGATGATTGCATCAAACTGGACCCGGGCAACGTTACCGAACTCGGTTGGCTTCCGGCGACCTGCGCATATCGGTTGATCTGGGAGGAAAAACCACTTTTTGGCTGGCATCCGCTGATTTCGGGCAGTCCGGAAAGTGTACACGAGGCTGGAATTTCGGTGCGCGGAAAGGTCACTGGCGAAGACAGCGTGGCGCTGGAGGAGTTGCCGCTGCGGATACATCACTGGCCAGACCTGTAGTTTCGGGTGCCGGTGAGCAGAGTAACGACAATTGCGGCCCGCTCAGTTGAGGATTTCGACGAGCGCGTCAATCTTTGGAGACATCGCGCCCTTCCGCCAGATCAGCAATGTTTCAGCCTTGTCCAGTCCGGGTGGCGGAGTGTGCCTGCTTAACAGATGGTTTTCCGGGAAAGTGTCGAGTACACTACCGGGCAACAGCGCAACCCCCATGCCCACGACAACACAGCCCATCATGGCGTGATAGGAAGACAGCTGGACGGTATGTCTCGGCATGTCACCACGTTGCTCATACCAGCTCTCCAGTCGCTTGCGATGCGGACAACCGTGTTCAAATGCAATGATCGTTGGCGGCAGTGGCTGGTCATCGCAAACCGTCGGATGATCCTTTTTTGCCACCAGAACCAGATCTTCCTCAAAAGCGGTGATTCGGTCGAAGGGCCCATCTGCGATGGGTTCGGCCACCAGGGCCGCATCAAGTTCTCCGGCCAGGATCGCGGTTGCCAGTTGTGTCGGGTTTCCCGTGCGCAACTGCAAATCGACCTCCGGGAAGCGGCGGTAATATTCTGTCAGTGGCCGTGGCAGCCGTACAGCCGCCGTGCTTTCCATCGCGCCGAGCCGGAACACTCCTCTTGGTCTGGGGTCCTGCACGGCATTGCGGGCCTCGTCAGACAGCGCCTGCAACCGCCTGGCGTAGTCCAGCAGGGTGTGACCTGCAGGTGTCAGGTGCAGTTTCTTGCCTTGCCTGAGAAACAGTTGTGTGTCGAGGTCCTCCTCCAGCTGCTTGATGCGCGTGGTTACGCTGGATTGCACCCGCAGCAGTTTTTCCGCTGCCCGTGTAATCCCGCCTTCGTCAACGACGGCTCGAAATATTCGAAGATCACTCAGTTCCATCATCTCTCCTGAAGAATGATTTGATCTAAATTACTCATTTTACATGATGAAAACTGAACCGTAAACAACCTCCATTCGTCACTTGAACGAACTCAGTCGAGTGACCGCAAACCCATGGAGAACCGCAATGAACAAAACTGAAGTTGAACAAATTCGTAAGAGTTGGGCTCTGGTCGAGCCAATCGCTGATGTTGCCGCACAACTGTTTTATCAACGGTTGTTCGAGATTGACCCCAGCGCGAAACGGCTGTTTGCACGTACCGACATGGAGACCCAGAAGGAACGTCTGCTCACCGCGATCGGTTTGGTCGTCAAGAAGGCGGATAAACTGGACATCATTGCTCCGGTGTTGAAGGATCTTGGCCGCAGCCATGTGAAATACGGCGTTGAAGACCATCATTACGATTCGGTTGGCTCTGCGTTGATATGGACTTTGGAACAGGGCCTTGGCGAAGGTTTTACCGACGAAGTGCGTGCTGCCTGGTCGGTTTTCTATGCGCTGGTATCCGGTCCGATGCGGCAGGCTGCAGCCGAAGAACAACGTTCGGCTGCGTAGCCCGGCAGCCCGTCAATCATCAGAACGAGGCATTGAAAACCTGACCCTTGCAACCTGGGTGCAGGCAGGAGGTAAACATGAAAATTGCGATAATGGGAGCCGGTGCGATCGGCGCTTATGTTGGTGCCAGGCTGGCGCAGGCGGCCATGATGTATCGTTGATAGCGCGAGGCGCACATCTCACTTCAATCCGTCAGAACGGACTATCCATTGAGAGTCCGCTGGGTGAGGTAAGTGGTCTACGTATACCGGCGACCGATGATCCCTCGGACATCGGCGTGGTTGATCTGGTGATTTTTACCGTCAAGCTGTGGGATACCGAGGCCGCCGCTAAGGCAATGCAGCCGTTGATAGGTCCTCACACCCGCGTGGTGACCTTGCAAAATGGCATTGACAGTGTTGCGGTCATTTCCCTGCAGGTTGCCAGCCACCAGGTCGTGGGTGGTGTCATTTATCTGTTTGCCGTCATCGACCGGCCCGGGGTGGTTCGCAACTCAGGCGGTGTGCACAAAATGATTGTCGGTACCGATAACCAGAACCCGCTGATTGCCGAACTGGTCGAAGCATTGGTCCAGGCTCCGGGTATCGAAGGCCTGGCAAGCGAAGATGTTCGCCGAACCATATGGCAGAAGTACATCCGGCTGGTGCCGCTGTCGGCTGCTGCCGCTTTGACCAGAAGGCCGATTGGCCATGTACGCGATAACACCACGGACAGAAAATTCCTGCAGTCCCTGCTGGAAGAACTGGTGGCAGTTGCCAATGCAGAGGGGCAAGATTTCGCCGATCGGGAGGTCACCGACGGGATCGATTTTTACGACGGACTGCCGCAGGAATTCAAACCGTCCATGCTGGAAGATGTTGAACGGGGAAATTGCCTTGAATTGCCGTGGCTGTCCTCACGAGTATGCGAACTTGGACAACTGCACGGCGTGGCGACACCAGCCAACTGGGCGGCCAACTGGGGGTTATGCCTCCAGGTCGGCGGAATGTGATGCAAGTGTACCGCCAGGTGGCAATTGCAGTCGCCATTGGTTGATCCTGCACACCACCTTGTGGTCAACCAGACCACGGCGGAAACCGCGCCTTGCCAGCGAACACAGAAAACTGGTCAAACGATTCTATCTTGGCGAAATTTGCTCTAGCCGAATGACGGAATTCGGACCATCAAATGGTTCACAATAAGAGCAAACCGCCTTAGTCTGCCGACCGATTGATTTTTCCGGCTGGTGGTGACCCATGAATTTTGATGAAGCGGTGCGCGCCCGATACAGCTGCCGTGCCTTTCGGACCGATCAACCGGTTGATCGACAAACGGTTGAAGAGCTTTTGGACATTGCTTCGCACGCTCCGTCCGGCGGAAATCTGCAACCCTGGAATATTATTGCACTGAGTGGCAAACCGCTGGCATCTCTGGTGAGCGACGTGACCGCCAGTTTTGCAGAACTGCCGCGTGGTGAAGGTGGCGAGTACAGAATCTATCCCGAAAACCTCAAGGAGCCCTATTTTACGCGGCGCCACAAGTGCGGCGAAGACCTGTATGCGACCATCGGCGTGGAACGCGGAGACAAACCGGGCAGGATGAAGCAGTTTCGCCGCAATATCGAAATGTTCTCTGCGCCGGTGGGTTTGTTTGTTTATCTGGATCGCCAGATGCAGCCGGGCCAGTGGTCAGACGCCGGCATGTTCATACAGACCCTGATGCTGGCGGCAACCGAGCGCGGGCTGGCAACCTGTGGACAGGAATTTTGGTCCATGTGGCACAAGTCGGTCGCGCAATACACCAAGCCACCGCAGGACTGGATGTTGTTCTGTGGCATCGCTCTCGGAGTTCCCGATGCCGATGCGGTGGTAAACTCCTTGAAGACAGATCGCGCGCCAGTATCGGAATTTGCACGCTTTACCGGCTTTTGAGGTTTGAATTTAAGTGTTCATCACATGTTCATGTGCAATAATGCATGGTCCGGCTCGAAATCGAAAATCCGCGAAGTGAGCAAATTGAAAAAGCAATTAATAACATTGGTTTGCCTGATTATTGGCACATGCACAGCCGGCGCACTCGCGTCTGCTGCGCCTGTGATGTCCATGGCGCAACCCTCTGTTGTAGAGCGCATTAGCGAGGAGGCGGCCACTGCTGCGGCAGCCACAGCACCTGTGATGGACGCTGTGGGCGGATTCAAGATCCGGCGCGCCGGACGCAGGGCTATTCGCCAGGCTTTGAGGAATCGTGGAGGTCTGGGCGTCATTGCACCGCTGGCGCCTATAATACACGTAGGCGGTGCCTCCTCTGCCAAACGCGCTGCCGAGCGCGCAGTGGGCGGCCGCGCTGTTCGAGTAGTCAGGCAGGGGCGAAAATTTGTCGTCACTGTGGTTTCCGGCGGCAGCGCAAAGCGTTGCATCGTGGATGCCCAGAGTGGACAGGTTCTGGGGTGCCGTTAATGTGAGCCGGACAGGCGGCCTGAATATCTGAAGAAGCGAGGATGGTGTGCGTTTACTTGTGGTTGAAGATGATCCGGATTTGAACCGGCAATTGGTTACGGCGCTAGGCGACGCTGGTTACGCTGTTGACAATGCAACAGATGGTGAAGAAGGCCATTTCCTTGGTGATACGGAGCCTTATGATGCCGTTATTCTCGACATAGGCCTGCCGGTTATGGACGGCGTCAGCGTGCTGGAAAACTGGCGCCGCGACGGCCGCAAGATGCCGGTGCTCATTCTGACTGCGCGCGATCGCTGGAGCGACAAGGTCGCCGGGTTTGATGCCGGTGCCGACGACTATGTTGCAAAGCCGTTTCACATGGAAGAGGTATTGGCCCGGGTCCGCGCCTTGCTGCGCCGGGCATCCGGAAATGCCTCGTCGGAAATGACATGCGGAGATCTTGCACTGGATACCAGCAGCGCCCGGGTGACCGTAAACGGCAGCGCCATAAAGCTGACTTCGCTGGAGTTTCGTCTGCTCAGCTACATGATGCACCACAAGGGCAAGGTCATTTCCCGGACCGAATTGGTCGAACACCTTTACGATCAGGATTTTGATCGTGACTCCAACACCATTGAGGTGTTTGTCGGCAGGCTTCGCAAAAAGCTCGGCATTGATGTGCTGAAAACTGTTCGCGGGCTTGGTTATTGTCTGTCAGAGCCGGATGATCAGTCGTAGTTCACTTGCCTTTCGGCTGATTGCTGCCGCCTCTGTTGTCAGTCTGGTCCTGCTGGTCGCGGCAGGCATACTGTTGAGCACATTGTTTACTGCTGCTGTCGAGCGCAGCCTCGATGCGCGCCTGCAAGCCGTTATGGACGGCCTGTTGGCATCTGTGGAGCTTCAGGAGGATGCGCCAAAGTTAAACAACGTGCTGGCCGATACACGGTTTGAAATCCCGCTGGCGGGATGGTACTGGCAGATTTCGTCGCTCGATGGTGATCCGGCCCGCCAGGTGGCATCGGCGTCCTTGCTGGATGAGAGATTGCCTCTCACCCAGTTCATGACGCCCGGCCGGCGGCCCGGTAACCGCTTGAGTGGGTATATGAAAGACCAGTCCGGCAACAATCTGAGGGTGATCGAACAGCGTTTTACCCTGTTCGGAGGCAAGGAACAGTTCTCTTTCCTGGTAGCAGGTAATTTCGATGAACTGCAGACCGAAGTCTCCGCATTCAACAATGCGCTGATCGCCGTGCTCGGTTTGCTGGGTGTCGGGCTGGTTGCCGCCATCCTGTTGCAGGTCAGGTACGGATTGCGGCCATTGTCCAACCTGCAGGGAGAGCTTTCGGAGATACGTGAAGGCGGGCAGGAACGTATTGCAGGCAGCTATCCTGACGAAATTCAGACCGTAACCAACGAGCTCAACCTGTTGTTGAAGTCCAATACTGAAGTGATCGAGCGCGCCCGTACCCAGGTCGGAAATCTGGCCCATGCACTGAAAACACCATTGAGTGTCCTGACCAATGAAGCAGGCATTCATGGCGGCTCTCTGGGAAAGAAGGTGTCCGAGCAGGCAGGCGTCATGCGCGATCAGGTGTCGATGTATCTTGATCGGGCACGCAGGGCCGCTCGGGCCAAGACAATCGGTTCAGTCACGGATGCCAGTGACGTCGTGCAATCGATCGTGCGCACCCTTGAGCGTATTCATGTGGATCGCAGAATTCTGGTCAAGGCCAGCTACGATCCCGAGCTTCGGTTTCGCGGTGAGCGTCAGGACCTGGAGGAAATGGTTGGAAACCTGCTGGACAATGCCTTCAAGTGGACGAACGGCGAGATAGCGGTTTGTGTTCGCCGGTCCAGAACCCCCGTCGACCAGCGTATCGCCTGGATAGATGTATGTGTGGAGGACAACGGCCCGGGTCTGCCGGATGGCGGGGCGGCAATGGCGACAGAGCGCGGCAAGCGGCTGGATGAAACCAAACCAGGTTCCGGACTGGGGTTATCGATTGTAAGTGAAACCGCCTCGATGTACGGAGGTAAACTGCACCTGGACAAGAGTGACATTGGCGGGCTTCACGCGATACTTACACTGCCGGCAGCACGTCGGGGTGATGCTTAGGTCCTGTTGACCAACTCATGATAGAGTTTGTCAACAGGACCTAAGCCATGAATTCATGAAATGATAATCCGGTTCTCACGACTGCAGAAAGTCCGGGTTGCAGCGGTTGTTTCTCAAAATCAGAACCACACCTCCCCCGATGCAACGCCTTGCATGCTCCAGACTGAGCAATGTGATGCCATGGTATGCTTGTCAAAAAAAAGTTAACCCATATAGTCTCGCTATCGATTTGCGTGCAGTGGAGATGTCAATGGAACTTACTTTTGAATCCGCCTTTTCGATCGGCGGATTGGTCGGTCACCTGTCTTATCTCTTGCTCGTGATTTCAATGGTCATGCGCGTTATGTGGATCCTGCGCGTGCTTGTTATTGCGTCCGCTTTTGTGGCGATCGCATACGATCTGATCTGGTTAAAGGACCCTGTCGGTGTGTTTTGGGAAAGCCTTCTGGTTTTTGTCAATATCGTACAATTGTCTTTGACTTATGCCCAGAACCGGTTTGAAAAGTTCAACAGTGCTGAAGCATCTTTCGTACATAAGGCGTTTCCGGGTCTCAGCAATACACTGAAGCGAAAGATTATTGCTCAGGGGACCTGGCTGGAAGCCGAACACGGAACCGTATTTGCCAAAGCCGGGGAACCGGTTGGGCAACTCATTTACATTGCCGATGGCGAAGTGGAAATTACAGTAAACGGCAATATTGTTGGCCACTGCCGAAGAGGCGATTTCGTCGGAGAATTAACAGTGCTGACCGCGGCTCCCGCCACCGGTACCGCTGTCTCCAGGGGATCAACACGCTATTGGGCGATACCCGGCCAAAACCTGAGGTCGCTGGTAGCTTCAAACGATGAAGTTAATCAAGCTGTACACGCGAGTTTTCACAGGAGCATGCTGTCCAAGTTGGTTGCGGCAAACCATCAACTTGAAAAGACCGGCGGCTTGGTCACCAAATAATTGTGACGAGCAGGACTTGGCACACTGCCACTCGATTTAACATGCTGCCAGCCAATCAAGTCGATCCGGCACGCGCTCTGTGCTGACTCCAGCTGCCGACGTCTCATTACCACGAAAGGCAAGCTCTACACTGTTCTTTCAGTTCTGATAGATTGCCGTCTGCAAAGCAGGTGGAGGCAGCTCATGAATGATTTCTACAACGCAGAAATGGCGGCCAGGCAAGAGCGCATGGCACTTACCACGGACATGGTTCGCCAACGCTCTGAATTAATGAAAGCCCTGTCACCAAAACCCGGCGAGCACATTTTGGAACTTGGCACCGGTAATGGGATTTTTGCGCGGGAGCTAATCCATAGCGTAGGCTCGGATGGCCATGTGATCGGGTTGGATTCTTCGGATGCGATCCTTGAGATGGCACGTCACCTCTGCCCAAACGGAGAGTTTCTGCTGGGGGACGCGCAAGATTTGCCGTTCGAAGATGCGAGGTTTGATGCGATTGTAGCGGCCCAGGTGTTCTGCTTCTTGGGCGATGTTGACCACGCACTCTCGGAGGCGTTTCGTGTTCTTAAGCCTGGTGGACGTATGATCATCCTGGAGACTGATTGGGATACACTGGTCTGGCACACCCAAAACCCTGAATTGATGGGGCGAATGCTGGATGCCTACAAGGCGGTCTATGCAGATGCACATTTACCAAGAACTTTGCGGCAACGGTTGGTACAAACAGGATTTTCACGTGTCGAGATTGATAGCTTTGCTATTCTGAACACGGACTTCGGAGACGACACCTATGCCAAGCAGACTGCGGGATTTGCGGATTCCATAATGGAAGGTTCAGCGGATTTCACAACCGAAGAACAATCCATGTGGCTTGAAGACCAGGAACATCTCGATAGGATCGACGGCTTCTTTTTTTCGCTCAACCGTTATATTCTGTCTGCATTCATGTGAATGCCCCAAAAGGATTGGTTTTGCCGTCGCTTTGAAAATTCGATTACGTTCTTCAAGGTCCGCTTTGGGGCGTTTGTGTTCAAAAAGTCGAAATTTTTGCGAGCCTGTTTTCGCGGGTTGTTGAGGCGAACTGCAATGGTCCGCCTTTAACAGTAGCGCACCAATGAATTGTCACACGATGTGACCAAATCACCAAAATCTTGTATAAGGTATCCTGACATCGTGCCTTCCTTCCAACGGCTCCTTCATGCTGAAATTTGATTCCCAGACACTTGAACTGATTAATGTCAGCTATCGCGGCACGGACATCACCAGGCGCCGGATGGAAAACATGGCTGCGCTCGTCCCGAAGCCCGGGGAACGTCTTCTCGACCTTGGCTGCGGTCAGGGACTGATGACCGAGGAACTGGCCAGGGCAGTCGGGCCGACAGGCGAGGTGATAGGCGTTGACCCCAGCCCTGACATGCGGGCAGAGGCGGAAACCCGTTGCGCTGCGCAACCCAATATCCGCATCCTTGACGGCAACGCCGGGGAGCTTCCTGTCGAGGACGGCTCGTTCGACGGTGCCGTCTCGCTTCAGGTGTTTGAGTATGTAAGCGATATTGCGTCTGCACTTGCTGATTTGCAGCGCAAGCTTCGGCCGGGTGGTCGTTTGGTGATTGGCGACATGCAATGGGACACCCTATCCTGGGCTTCGGACGACCCCGATCGAATGCAACGAATGCGCCTTGCCTGGGAGCGTCATGTTGCTGAACCCAATGTTCCCGCCCTGCTGCCTTCCGCTCTGGAGACAGCGGGCTTTCACCTGGTCGAAATGCGACCCCTGCCATTCACTGCTGTCGATCTTCGGCCCGATGGACTGCCTTTCATGATGCTGCACCTGATGAGGGGGTATGCGATCCAGAATGAACTTTTGCCTGCCGAGGAAGTCGAGGCATGGTTTGAAGAACAACAAGAAAGATCAAGAGAGGGGCGGTTTTTCTTTTCTCTGACCCATTTCATAGCCGTCGCAATCCGGCGATAGGAAAGCCCACCGCCTGTTAGAGGGATTCGTTCAGGACTCTTGTAGGTTATGTGAAATGGACCTGGATTACGACGGACGCCCGCAACGCGTCGTTGCCATGACCCTGAGCCAATCGCTCGTCAGACACCGCAAGGATTTCGGCAGTGGGCACGCCGGTCTAATTATGCAAACATCCAGCGTCACCCACTGACAAATTCGGCAAAGGGATGCCCTATGCGCTACGCAATGCCTTCACTAGTTTGTGCCGCTCTGGTGGTTTCGGTTCAGGCAGTTTCACTTCCCCGGGCCAATGCCTATTCACCCGACAATCATGAACGCTACATGGTGAAGGGAGCCAAAACCTGCAGGCGTGTTCACGGTGTCAAAATCGGCAAGAGTACGCTTAAGGAGATGATCGAGGGCGTCCTGGAACCGGATAAGATAAGCCGCACTGCACTGCAGATGGTCAGACAACGGTTTGAACGCAATTCACATGGCAAGCAGCGCAAGGTTTCGGTTGAGCGCATTGCAGCGCAGGCCATTCATGGAAGCCCAAATCCGACGAGACCCGAGTACGGCAATTCGGCTGCTGACCGGCGGCAGCTAAACAACACCAAGCGGCTGTTGCCGGATAGACTGATGTCAAACCGGTTTCCGCTGGACGTCTATTCCTACGACACCAACCAGGCAGTGCGGAACAAGATACTGATACACGCTTCGCAGTTTCTGTGCGTTTCGTACGCTCACAAGAGCAACCGGCAAAGCGCCCGAAAGTTTGGCAACATGCTGCACATGATCGGAGATACATTCTCTGCATCCCATGTGCAGCGGTCCGCCCCGAAGGGTTCTCCTGGAAAATGTGGGACCGACAAGATCGAGTGGCATTTCAGCATGGACCTTATCGCCTGGAAACTGCATGTGCCGGCAGACGAGGAAAATGGCGACTGGAGGTTTAGATGCATTGTCGAACATACCGCGAACTTGATGAAACTATGGGCGGATGGGAGACAGGCAGTTCGCAATGAGACCGACCAGGCAGCCAGGTTGCGAACTGCAAACCGGAAAGTGAAGGAAACCATGGCATTTCTCTGCAACCAGGTTTTGAGAGAAGACCCGGCAGTACTGAGCCTGCCTGCCGGAGGTGCGGCCGCGGGATACTCAATTACGTCTGGAACCGACAACTGGAAGTTCTACAAGAAAAAGAAGCCGGACACGCCCATCCAGCCGGTGGGTCTGACAGGTGCCGACGAAGCAAGGACTTTTGTTAGAACTATCAATAAGTTACTCAGGAAGAAGGGTAGGAAAAACCGATTCTGGTATCCGTCTCGCGAGATGGAGGATCTGTGCCGGGGGGTGAACAGTGCAAATCGCCTGCCGGCACCACTGAGATGCACACCGCGAGAAATCGACTGGGCGATGAAAGGTAGCAGCAAGGTGCGCACCATGTGGATACCCGCAAGGAAGCTGCCTTCGATAAATCAGTAAAGCCGAACAAATTGAGGAATGTGCATAATGCCAATTCTGCCAACTATCGCGAATAGTACAGATGAACTGACCGGGATATTCAAGGATCTTCATGCCCACCCTGAGATCGGATTCACCGAAATCCGCACCGCGTCAGTCGTGGCGGAAAAGTTGCGCGAGTACGGTGTGGACGAGGTGCATAGCGGTATTGCCGAGACCGGTGTTGTCGGCCTGATCCGCGGCAAGGGGCACGGCAATCGCCGCATCGGCCTGCGCGCCGACATGGACGCACTGCCGATCCATGAGGAAACCAACCTGCCGTATTCATCGACCAACCCCGGCACGATGCATGCCTGCGGCCATGACGGGCACACCACCATGCTCCTGGGCGCGGCAAAGCACCTTGCGCACACGCGTGATTTCGATGGCACCGCTGTATTGATTTTCCAGCCCGCCGAAGAGGGTCTGGGTGGTGCGCGGGGCATGCTGGCGGCCGGATTGTTTGACAAGTTTCCATGTGACGAAGTTTACGGCATGCACAATGCGCCCAACGGGCGGCCGGGCAAGGTAGGCATCTGTAAGGGTGCTGCAATGGCGGGAGCATCGTTCTTCGATATCACCGTTCAGGGTAAAGGCAGCCATGCGGCCATGCCGCAGCAGTCGCGAGATCCGCTGGTGATCGCATCGGCGCTGGTAGGACAGCTGCAGACCATTGTGTCGCGCAACGTACCGCCACTGAAGACCTGCGTCCTGTCAGTGACACAAATACATGCAGGTTCCGCCTACAATGTGGTGCCCGACACGGCGACGCTGGCTGGTACAATTCGATATTTCTCCGATGAGGTTCGCGACCTGGCTGAAACACGGATGAAAGAATTGTGTGACGGGTTCGAAACGGCCTATGGCGTCAACATCCGCCTGGACCTGCGCAACATATTCGATGTGCTGATCAACAACGCTGACCTGTCGGACGCCTATCTCGAGGCCGCATCCGATATTGTCGGGGCGGAAAATATCTCAGGCACCGACGATCCGGCAACCGGGTCTGAGGATTTTGCCGACATGCTCAAGGTCGTGCCCGGGGCCTATTGCCGGGTCGGCCATTCCGGCACCGTCGGACTGCACAATCCGGGGTTTTTTCTGGACCCTGAAATTCTCCCCGTCGGGGCCTCCATCATGGCCCGCATCGTCGAACGTCGCCTGCCACTGGAGCGACATGGGCTCTCATGAACCCATGTCGCTCCAGCATTTTGGAATCAATCAGCTTCATGGATTTTGATTGGTTCAATCAAAAACCATACTGATCTTGTAATGGAGCCTGGTAATGAATCCGCTCAATCTGCCATTTGATGCCGAAGCAATGCTGGCCGGACTCAGGCCGTGGATCGAATGCGAAAGCCCTTCCTATGATGCATCGGCTGTCAACCGGATGATGGACCTCGCCGCCTATGAACTGGCTGCCGGCGCAATGGTGGAGCGCATTCCAGGCCGCATGGGATTTGGCGGATCCCTGCGCGCCCGCTTTCCGCATGCCGACGAGGGAAAGCCGGGCATCCTGATCGCCGGACACATGGATACCGTGCATCCGGTCGGAACGCTGAAAGTGCTGCCGTTCAGGCGCGAAGGTGATATCTGCTACGGCCCCGGCATCATGGACATGAAGGGCGGCAATTACGTTAGTGTCGAGGCAATTCGTCAACTGGCCCGTGCCGGCTTGCAGACGCCTCTGCCGGTTACTGTCCTGTTCACGCCCGATGAGGAAGTGGGCACGCCTTCTACCCGTGAGCTGATTGAGGCTGAGGCGGCGCGAAACAAATACGTACTGGTGCCTGAACCGGCCCGCGAGGATGGCGGCGTGGTCATCGGACGCTATGCAATCGCGCGGTTCAACCTGCGCACCACGGGCAAGCCCAGCCACGCCGGTGCGCGCCTGGCTGACGGGCGCTCTGCCATTGCGGCAATGGCGCGCAGGATCCTTGAGATCGAAGCAATGACGGGTGAAGACTGTACCTTCAGCGTTGGGGTGGTCCAGGCAGGCCAGTGGGTCAACTGCGTGTCGTCACTATGTGAGGCACAGGCGTTGACGATGGCCAAGACACAGGAAGATCTGGACGACGGTGTTGCCCGGTTGATGAACCTGGCAGGCGAGGCCGATGGCGTCGAATTCACGGTTACACGCGGTGTCACGCGCCCGGTCTGGCCCCCGGACCAGCCCGGCACCATGCAGATGTACGAACTGGCACGCGAAATCGCCGGGGAGATTGGATTCGACCTGAGTGCAGGCAGTGCCGGCGGCGGTTCGGATGGCAATTTCACCGGATATATGGGGGTTCCCACGCTGGACTCGCTGGGCGTGCGCGGCAAGGGCCTTCACACCCTGAACGAGCATATCGAGGTATCCAGTCTCGTAGAGCGGGCTCGCCTGATGGCAGGCATGCTGATGCGTCTGGCCTAGAGCATAATTCACTAAATTGGAATCGTTTGACCGGTTTTCTGCGTTTGCTGGCAAGGCAGGGTTCCCGCCGTGGTCTGGTAGACCACGAGGGAGCCATAACGCAGTCCAGCGGGCGC
>JAHEFB010000041.1 GCA_024640405.1 Alphaproteobacteria bacterium
GAATTGGCGACCACCGGAAGCAGAGCCGGCACGGCTGCCGCCGCAATACCGAAAAGACAACTTCGAAGCAGCACCGTGCGGATGTTCGGAGACATGGCCACATACCGAAATCCTGCCGAAATAGCCACGTCGATTCGCTCGCGCGGCAGTGTCCGTGGTCTATCGTCCGACTTCCAGCGAACAAGAACCGCCAGCAAGCCGACATAGCTCAACGCATTTGTGGCGAATGCCGCCGCAGCACCACCTGCGGCAACAATTGCGCCACCGATGGCCGGGCCGACGCTGCGCGCAATGTTGAAACCCATGGAGTTTAAAGCCACTGCGCCCGGCAACAGATGGCGGGGCACCATGTCACCGACCGATGCCTGCCAGGCAGGGTTGTTCAAAGCCGTACCGCAGCCAATGAGAAACGTGAAACTGATCAGTAACCAGGGGGTCAATACGCCATTCCAGGCACAAATCGCCAAAACGCTGGAAACCATCAACATAAAGACCTGCGCGCAGATCATGACACGGCGACGATCCATGTTGTCGGCAATGGCGCCTGCCAGCAGCGAAAACAGCATGATCGGAAGCGCCGTGGAAGCCTGAACCAGCGCAATCAACTGCGGGGAGTCTGTCAAGGTGGTCATCAACCATGATGCGCCGACCGCCTGCACCAGGCCGCCAAAGTTGGAGCTCATGCTGGCGAACCAGACAGCGCGAAAAATCGGCACTGCAAGGGCCGAGGACGGCATCGGGCCAGCATCGTCTTCTATCCGGTCAGGCATACTTCCTTGGTAGGCCATCCTCAGAGATTTGCAAACAGGTGAAAGGGTTTGCCTGCGAACCGTGTCGGGGACCGCAGTCTCGCGGCAATTTGCATGCAGGTTGTAGCCGGCCTAACCCCGTCTACGTCCCCTGCCCTCCCGCCCACGGCGGGCAGCACCTTCTGCGGCGGTGTCGGTGCCATGGGCCAGAGCGGAGACCTTGCCGAGCTTTGCCTCAACCTGCTCTACCGTCGGCCGCGCCCCTCCCGAATAAGCCTCAAGGGAGTCGCGCATGGAACGGACATGCTCATAGGTTGTACCGCAACATCCGCCAATGATCCTGGCTCCTGAATCCAGTGCCAGCCGCGCATAATCCGCCATCAGTTCCGGCGTGCCGTCATAGTGAATGTGACCGTCCACCCATGCAGGAATACCGCAATTGCCCTTGGCGACTACAACTGCATTGCCATCTGCCTCGGTCATGCCCAGCACTGTTGCCACCAGTTCGGCTGCGCCGGTCCCGCAGTTGGCACCAATGGCATCCGGCACAGAGGCCTGTGCAGATGCCAGCGCTGCATAGGCGGCAGGCGTAAGCCCCATCATCGTGCGGCCGTTGGTATCGAAGCTCATGGTCGCGACCACCGGCAGGCTGGTTGTGCGTGCGCCTTCCAGGGCAGCCTTGAACTCTTCTTCCGACGAGATGGTCTCAATCCACAACACATCTGCGCCGCCTGCCTCCAAAGCTTTCGCCTGCTCTGCGAATGCCGCGGCACCCTGCTCATGGGTCAGCGTGCCGACAGGTTCAAAAATTTCACCGGTAGGCCCCATCGATCCTGCCACAATCACCGGCTGATCAACCGCGTCTGCCTCGATACGGGCAAGTTGGGCTGCCTTGACATTGAGCTCGTGCACCCGATTTTGCGCACTATGCAGTTTTAACCGGTAGGCGTTTCCGCCAAATGAGTTGGACAAGACAATATCGGAGCCCGCCTCGATGAAGTTTCGATGCAGCGCTCGCACCCGGTCCGGATGATCTTCATTCCACAGTTCCGGCGCATCGCCGGACTGCAATCCCATGGCAAACAGGTTCGTCCCCGTGGCACCGTCGGCCAGCAGCCAGTCGCGAGATTTCAGAAGGTCAAGAAAGTTTGCACGAGCCATGATCTGGAACACCCATCTTGTCAGCGTTGATCAGGCTCTTATAGCACATAAAGATTTCTTTATATATATTTAAGCCGCTAGGCGGTAAAGCTGGCCTCGGAAAACAGCAGATGCATGCGATCATTTACCCTTGTTTCGCCTGTGCGGGGTTCTGCCCGCAGTAACCCGGCCACAACGGTCCGCAGCGCCTCCAGGTCGCCATATCCCAGGATCGGAGCATCATCCAGGCCGTTTTCCGGCTGGCCGTGGGCGCAGACGATCTGCACCTGCTCCGGCATATCGTTCAGCAGCGTGTCGCAAACGCGCAGATAATCGCGCAGCGATGCGCCGGGGGTCTGAGCATAAAGAGCACCGCAGTAGATGAAATCTGCCGCGTACAGGCGGCACCTGTCAGGTTCCCACAACGAGACGGAATCAGGTGAGTGACCCGGTGTGTGCAGCACCTGCAAATCCCGTGAGCCCACCGTGATGGACTGCCCGGGCGCAACCCAGCGGGCAAGTTCAAATGTCGGCACCGGTACCGCTTCGCTGGCGCCCAGGAACATGTCTTCTGTCGGGGTCAGCAATCCATCCAGCTCGATGGCCCGCAGCATCGGCAGATCAGCCACGATCACAGGACCGAATGCGTTGATGTTACCAAGGTGGTCGAAGTGCATGTGCGACGGAAACGCCTCTACCGCTGCGCGGCCATGCCGTTCAACCAGGGGCGCAATGGGCCGCCTGCCCGATCCTGTGTCAAACAGCAGACTGTCTTCGCCGTCGGAAATCAGATAGCTCCAGTTGCGCTGGTGATAGGCAGGTTCACCAATCGCAATCGTTGACTCATCCAGGCCCCGTAGCGCAAACCAGTTGTCTTCTACCACTATACCATCGGCCAGCCTGATGGTGTCTATGGCGACCTCGATATTTTTCCGCATGCCTGGCGCCCCTGAAAACCGCTTCCCGTAAATCGGGTCGTGTGAAACCTCATTCAATGCCATCGTTGATCGTCATTCAAGGAGACCAGCCGATGAATATTCGCTATGAGGCCATTTCAACAGACATTGCGCGAAGCCTGCAGAACGGAGACCCCGACGCCTATGGCAACCTGCCGGAACGAGCCGTTTCCGCAGGTGACAGAATACCCTGCCGGCATTGCCTGAAACTGGTTGAAGAAGGTGATGATTACCTGATTGTGGCGCATCGCCCATTCGGCAATCTGCAGCCCTACTCGGAAACCGGACCAATTTTCCTGCACGCCGATTTCTGCGAACGGGCCACGCCGGACGAGTGCCTGCCGGACATGCTGAACAGTCCGGCTTACCTCGTGCGCGGTTATGATGCCGCAGAGCGGATTGTGTATGGCACCGGCCAGATGGTGCCATCCACGGACATAGGGGCATATGCCAACTCCCTGCTGGCGGACAGAAAGATCAGCTTTGTTCATGTGCGTTCGGCAGAGAACAACTGTTTTCAGTGCCGGATCGAACGGAAGTAGAGCAGCAGGCTGCTACACACTTTGCTCGCCGTAAAACAGCGACACCACATGTTTGGCCTGTGCAAAAAACAGCCAGCGCTCGACCACCGCACCGACGCCCGCCAGGACAACTGCCAGAACGGCCAACACGGGACCGGCACCGCCGCCAAACGCGAACGCCAACCAGACCAGCACCATCGCAGCAACCAGACATCCGCCGACGATCATGCGCAGCTTCTGGCCGTGTTTGCGGGCCACCCTGAAACCCATTTCGGACTGGATGTAATTTTCAGATGTGTGCGGCAGTTCCCACTGGCGCACATCGCCGCCAAGGCCGGTTGCGTCACCCATGGTGTACATCGGTTTCATGTTGTCGATGCCGGCCCAGTATATCAGCTTGGCGACCGCCGCCAGCGTCAGGGCCACGATGGTTATGATGCCGAGAGCCGGGATGCCGGTGCGTCCGAACACACTGGCCAGGGCAAACAGCAATGCCGCACCGGTGGCGATGGAAAAGATCAGATAGACCGGTACCACCATCCAATGCCGCCATGCCCGAATTGTCGGCAAGGAGGCATAGATCATCGCGGTGCAGACGACCGTCACCATGGCCAGAATGGCAGTGACTGTACCGAGCAGTTTCAACAGGATTTCATTGCTGTCGGGCATAACCCACAGCAGTCCGAACAAGCAGGCCGGAACATAGGTCGCCACTGCCAGAACGCCTTCACGCGACAACCAGGATGAGCGCCATTGTGAAAATGCCCGCCATGCCCGTTCCGGGTGACCCAAGTGAAAGGTCGATGACAACAGACCTACCGTGATCAGGCCAAGTGCCACCAGCATGGAAGCGGCACCAAACCAGAAATCAGAGGCGCTGCCGTGGTTGGCCCCGGTCAAACCCAACAGGGCCAGCAGGCCATAACCTGCGCCCGACGCTGTGGTGAACAGAATAACAGAGTAAGCGGGATGCATCAGCTCAAGACCTCATCAATCCAGGAAAACACACGCTCTGCCAGAGACCCGTCACCTTTGCCAACGGTTTCCAGCGGCGCCGCTTCAACATCGCCTGCCTTGTCCCGCCGCGCCCGTGGCGGCAAGTATCGATTGACCGGCTTGTAATCCATTTGCGGCAACAGTTCGAACCCACCACGGCTCTTGACCAGTTGTGACACGCCGGAGTTTTCGTCGCCAAGGTCACCGAAGTGGCGCGCGCCGGTCGGGCAGGCTTTCACGCAGGCCGGTTTGCGGTCTTCCGGCTCAAGGTTCTCATTGTAGATGCGATCGACACACAAGGTGCACTTCTTCATGACCCCGTCATCCTGGTCATATTCGCGCGCGCCATAAGGGCATGCCCAGGAGCACAGTTTGCAACCGATGCAGGTATCGGGGTTGACCAGCACAATGCCGTCTTCTTCACGCTTGTAACTGGCACCCGTGGGGCACACGGTCACGCAGGCCGGTGTTTCGCAGTGCAGGCACGAACGCGGGAAATGCAGTCCCCGGGCATTGTCACCCTCACCGGTTTCATAACCGTGGATGCGGTTGAGCCATGCGCCCGACGGGTCCGGGCCGTAAGGTTCCAGATCGGTCAGGGGAGCAGAATAACCTTGTGTATTCCATTCCTTGCACGACACCGCACAGGCCTGACAGCCTACGCAGGTATCGAGATCGATCACCAGACCGAGCTTCTTCTGCCCGGGTCGGGTTGTATCGGGAAGAGTGGTCATGACCTGCTCCCCCGTAACGCCCGTGAGCCGATTTTCATGGCTGCCTTGAACAGCCCCGGCGGCCGCTTGGCTGTCTCAAACTGCGGTTCGGATATCGCCTCACCGTCTGCCTTATCGATGCGGACACGCAGGTCATACCACGCCGCCTGCCCGGTCACCGGATCAGAATTCGAATAGCGGTAACCGCCTTCGCGCTGCGGCAGCAGATCGGAGATTATGTGGTTGAGCAGGAAGCCTTTTTTGGCCTCTGGCGCATTCTTGTCGAGGTTCCAGGCACCGGAGCGCTTGCCGATGGCGTTCCACGTCCACACCGTGTCGGGGTTCACCCCGTCCATCAGCTTCAACTGAACCTTGATGCGGCCATGATGGCTGGTGACATGCACCCAGTTGCCATCTTCAAGCCCCAGCTTCTTGGCTCTGCCACGTTCCATGTAGAGCCAGTTGCGTCCCAGAATCTGGCGAAGCCAGGCGTTCTGAGAGCCCCATGAATGATACATCGCCATGGGCCGCTGGGTGATGGCATGCATTGGAAATTCACGGGCATCGGTCATCGCCTCTTCAAACGGCGCATACCACATCGGAACCGGATCAAAGAATGCCTCTACCCGGCGGCGGTGCACCTGTGGTGGCACGATGTCGCCGTGGCCGCGCGCGGCCTGGCGGAATTTCTGCATGATTTCGGAATACAGATTGAACATGATCGTGGTGGCATCGGGCCGCAGACCGAAACTTTGCGCCCAGTCCAGATAGTCCCTGTTGGCCATGCGGTAATACCGCATGTTGTCCGGCAGTTCATACTTCCAGAAACAACCGTTCTTGATGTAGTCGTCAAGCTGGTTCGGGTTGACCTCACCTATCCCCTGCTTGCTGCCGTCAACTCCCCGGAATCCGGCCAGCGGACCGATACCCGGCCCGCGCTGGTGATTGACAATGTAATCAGGGTAGCCGCCGGGAAATTTCGGCGTCATGTCTTCCTTTACCATGCCCGGCAGTCCCAGCCGCGCGCCGAGATCGAGCATCACCGTCTGGAAGGGCCGCACATCGCGGTTCGGTTCAACTACCGGCTGGCGGATGGAATCGGCCGGTCCGTGCGGCTCGGAGATCGGCCTGTCCAGCATCGAGATGCAATCCCAACGCTCCAGATAGGTTGTGTCCGGAAAGATCAGATCGGCATAGGCAACCGTTTCCGAGTAATAAGCGTCCGCATAGATGAACTTCGGAATGACGTAGTCGCCGGTTTCCTCGTCAATCCTGGTCAGGTGGTCCATGATACCGGTGGTATTCATGGAGGAGTTCCAACCCATGTTGGCCATGTACATGAACAACACTTCAATGCCGTACGGGTCCTTGTTGGCGGCATTGGTGATGACCGTGTGCATCAGGCCGTGGGCGGCAATGGGCGCATCCCATGAATAGGCCTTGTCGATGCGCCGCGGAGAACCGTCTTCATTGACCAGCAGGTCTTCCGGACCTGTCACAAAGCCCAGTGGAGGACCGGGAAGCGGCCTGAGGGGATTGACTTCTCCGACCTTGCCTGACGGTTTCAGGGCGGGGGGAGCCATTTTCGGGAACGGCGGCTTGTAGAGGAATCCACCCGGCACATCGATGGTGCCAAGCAGAATCTGCAGAATGTGGATGGACCGGCAGGTGTGAAACCCGTTTGAGTGGGCAGAAATACCGCGCATGGCATGCATCGACACCGGTCTGCCGATCGTCTTGTCATGCTTTTGACCGTTTGCATCGGTCCAGGCGATGTCCAGTTCAAAAGCCTGTTCAAAGGCGGCATGGGCCAGTTCACCGGCAATGCGTTTGATTGTGGCCGCTTCGATACCACAGTAGCTGGCTGCCTTTTCTGCCGAATATTCGTCCGACAGATAGCGCTCGGCAACAAACTGGAACGACGGCACGCCCATGCGTTTGGTCTTGCCGGGAAGCTTCACCTCGCCGTGCAGTGCGGCCTGTCCCGCCTTGTCTACGGGAGCCGTTTTGCCGGTCTGTGAGTCCAGCACAAGGATTTTGCCGTAGCGGTCACGGGCGATCAATCCATCGTCTTCAGCGCCCGGATTCCTGATCACCAGATGACCGGCGTTGGTGTATCGCGCCAGATAGTCGAGATCGATCTTGCCGGCGCGCAGCAACTGGTGGATCAATGCTCCGACAAACAGCCCGTCGGTGCCCGGGCGAATGCCGACCCATTCATCGGCGATGGCTGAATAGCCGGACTTGACCGGATTGATCGAGACGATCTTGGCACCGTTTTTCTTGAGCTTGCCAAGCCCGGTCTTGATCGGGTTGGAGCCATGATCTTCCGCGACGCCAAACAGCAGGAAATACTTTGTGTGATCCCAGTCAGGTTCGCCAAACTCCCAGAACGACCCGCCAAAGGTGTACAGACCGGCTGCTGCCATGTTCACCGAACAAAAGCCGCCATGGGCGGCGAAATTCGGGGTGCCAAACTGTGTCGCCCACCAGCCGGTGAGCGCCTGCGACTGGTCGCGGCCGGTAAACAGCGCAAGCTTCTTCGGGTCGGTTGACCGCACCTGTGACAACCAGGTGGTTGCCATTGTGAGCGCTTCGTCCCATTCGATCTCGCGAAATTCACCGGAGCCGCGCGGGCCGACCCGCATCAGCGGTTTGGTCAGCCGGGCGGGAGAATATTGCTGCATGATGCCGGCGGAACCCTTGCCACACAGAACCCCCTTGTTGACCGGGTGGTCGCGATTGCCCTCGATATATTTTACCGTACCGTCCTTCAGATATACCTTGATGCCGCAGCGGCAGGCGCACATGTAACAGGTAGTGGTTTTTACATCGTCCCAGGTTTTCAGGTTGAGATCGACTTTGGGCTCACTGGCCATGGGCGCAATACCATCCGCTTTTTTGATTGGAAGACTTCCTTGGGCCGCAACCTAACAGAGAGCTGGACCTTCGCAATAGCACCAGCCGCGTCAAAGCGATTGACCAGATAGCGATTTTTGAAACCAAAAGTCTCATTTATCAATTTGCATAATTGCAAATAGAAAGGGCGCCGCAGCAATGCGACGCCCAATTGACAGATCTGAAACTGATCTAAAGGATCATTCGAGAGGTTCGCCCGCAGAAACCCAGCGACCGAAATTAGGCAGATCCAGCGTTGCGCCATAACGATCCTGATCCATGATAGACATGGCGCCGAAACGGTGGGTAAAGCCGACCATAATCACGTGGTCCATGAATTCCGCGTCGTCGTCAGGCCCGTCTCCAGAATCTTTTTCGTAATGAGCGCCGCGATAAGCAGCAAAAACATTGCTGTCACCAAGAATCGGCAGTCCAGGTATCACAGTGTCGTACCGCACGCCCCACTCCAGGATCGTCATTTCAGATACGGGATTATCGTCTGTATCAACGTCGCCATCCACATAGGCGACTTCCGCCTGCACTCGACTCTCCGGTGTCATAAACCAGCGAACAATACCGCGGCCAAAAAAGGCGTCCCTAAGTGCGTCATTGTCTATCTCATCTTCGGGTGTCGTTGCACCATCTATGTAGCCGCCCTGCACGTAGAAAGTGAGGTCATCCAGATACAACTGTGCCTCACCGCCCACTGCATAATAGTCCCATCTGTTTGTAGAATCGCTTGCCTGGCCACCGTTTCCTGCATCAGCGTCATCGTCATGATTGCCACCACCAAACGAGGCAAAGGCGCCGAACAGCCCTGACTGCGGGTCGCGCCACGACAAATGCCCACCTAACACATAAGAATTCTGGAACAGGTCGTCCTGCGGGGAATCCACAATCGATGTCGTTGAATACTCAAGCTCCCCGTCCATCTGTAGCGAAAGATTGTCCCCCAGCGGCAGGCTTAACCGGCCCAAGACCCCGGAAACGAACTGTGAATCATCTTCACTAAAACCGGTGTCGCCGCTTTCACTGCCATAGAACATATAACCGGAAAACGTCTCGACCTCACCGGCCACAACCAGTCCGCGTACGGCCTCTTCAACTTCAAAGTCCGCCGCAACAACGCTATTGGCAGATAGCACCATCGACAATGCAATCGCGGAAGATGTAACAAGTTTTTTCATTATATTTGCCCCTGCGGCGCTTTTGATTCGTTGATTCCCTGACGTCGGTGTCAAAAAAACACAGTGGGCAGGCCAAATCAACTCAGCACCGGGCCAATCAAGCATTTTTTTGAAAACTGTGACTTATTTGCCACGCCTGGGAAAAGCTGTCTTGCTGACCGGTTGGACGTATCAAAAACACCAGACTCGACTGACCAAGTGAAGCCACCGGCGGCAATTAACGATGAATTGGCTCAGCGTCTGGAAACCGCGTGCTCGCGAAACACCACATAAAGCCCTGCGCAGATTGTGATTACGATGCCGATAGCCGCCATTCCGTTCGGCAGATCCGCGAACACCAGATAGCCGATGACGGTTGCAACCGGAATTTCCAGATATTGCATCGGCGCAACGGTAGCTGAAGGCGCAAGGCGCAGCGACCATGTCATCAGCAAATGGGCCAGAGTGCCGATAATACCAATTGCCAGCAGCAACACGGCACTGTCCCGATCGGGAACGACCATCTGTGCTTCGCGAATACCAAACACGACGGTCAGGCAATAGATCGCCAGCAAGATCACCGTGGCCATTCCGCCGCTGACCGCCTGCAGGCTTACCGGATCAACCTGCTTTGCGATTTGCCTGGTCACCAGCATGAACAATGCAAAATCCACTGCGACCAGAAGCGGCAGCAGAGCTGGCGCTCCAACTTCGGAAAAACTTGGCTGCACCACCAAAAGTGTGCCCACGAACCCGACCGCACATGCCGCGAGCCGCCGGGCACCGACTTCTTCGTGCAGGACCAGCCATCCCAGCAGCAGCATTATGAGCGGCATGACGAAGGCAATCGCCACTGCGTCGGCCAGCGGCAAAAATTGCAGAGACAGAAACATTGCACCCACACCGACTATGTGAAGCAGGGTCCTTGCAAATGTGAGCCAGACGAGGCGCGGCGACATGTTCAGTTTCCGCCGGCCCGCCAAAATGATGGGCAGCAACAGGACTGCCTGCACAAGGAAGCGAACGAACAGCAGCTGCAGCAGCGGGATGGTTCCGCCCAGCAGCTTTGCTATTGAGTCTCCCAGAGGAGCCAACAGGCAAAATCCAAGCATCAGCAGAATTCCCAGCACGGGGCGATCAACGGTCATCAGCGACTCTTATGCGGTCCGGAACAGATCGGCAATCGCACCTGCCGACACAGCTTGGCATTGGCCTTGGCAGTCCAACCAGAAGACCACCTTGCCCCTCTGTCACAGTCACTGGTGACAACTGGCACTTTTGGCGCTATCGTGGGGCCAGTTTCTAAGCAGTACAGGTCCAGAGGGGTCCAACGGCGATGCGTGACTGGCTTCTTCAAATCAAGCGCGGCGAGTATGCCAGTTTGCAGACCCAGATCAGGGAAGCCTTCGTGGCCGCCATTCTGGACGGCCAGCTTGGTCGC
This sequence comes from Alphaproteobacteria bacterium, assembly GCA_024640405.1. GTDB lineage: Bacteria > Pseudomonadota > Alphaproteobacteria > Rhizobiales > Aestuariivirgaceae > Anderseniella. The sequence goes on from JAHEFB010000041.1 coordinate 10,581, forward strand.
GATGAACCGGTTCCATCGACCCGGAAAATGGCAAAAGTGCTGGGTGTCTCCAGAAATACGGTAATGCTGGCCTATCAGGGGTTGCTGGATGACGGGTACCTGGTGGCACGCGAACGTTCCGGCTATTACGTATCCGACAAAGCCATCCCGCAACAGGCGGCACGGCCCACCCCGACCCAGCGCGCCGTCAGTTCAGATCATTCGGCGCCAGACTGGACGGCACGTTTTGCCCGTACCCCTGCAAAACTGGAAAACATCTCCAAACCGCTGGACTGGTCCAGTTACAAGTATCCCTTCATCTATGGCCAGGTGGATCATAACCTGTTCCCGATCGCCGAATGGCGCGAGTGTGCACGTCAAACACTGGGCAAGCGCTGGTTCAATGCCTGGACAGATGACCACGGATCCCACGATGATGCACTGCTGGTGGAACAGATCAGACGCCGGATTCTGCCGCGCCGGGGCATCATGGCGGGAGAAAACGAGATACTGGTGACATTGGGGGCGCAGCACGCGCTTTACATGATTTCCAGCCTTCTGGCCAAACCGCAAACCAAGGTCGTCGTCGAAAATCCCGGTTTTCCCGATGCGCGCAATATCTTTTCGCTGCACACCGGCAACGTTCATCTCCAGGAGGTGGATTCTCAAGGCATTGTGCTGAACACCATACCTGACGAAACCGAGATGGTGTTCGTAACCCCCAGTCATCAGGCTCCCACCACAGTGACCATGCCGTTGCCAAGGCGTCTGGAACTAATTGAACAGGCCCGGAAGAAAGACTTCCTGATCATCGAGGACGATCATGAATTCGAGACCAATTATGTCAATGAGCCGTGCCCGTCACTGAAATCGCTGGATGACGACGGACACGTGATTTACGTCGGCTCGCTTTCGAAGTCGGTGTTTCACGGTCTCAGGCTCGGTTTTCTGGTGGCCCCCAAGGCCTTCATAGATGAAGCGCGAGCCTTGCGCCGGCTGATGGTTCGTCATCCGCCGAACAACAATCAACGCACAGCCGCATTATTTCTTTCGCTGGGCCATCACGACACGCTGATACGGCGGCTTCACCGTACCTACCGGGCGCGCTGGGAAGTCATGGGCTCGGCTTTGCAGCACCATCTGCCCAACTCGACCAGAATACCAAGTTTTGGCGGGACCAGTTTCTGGGTGGAAGGGCCTGAGGGACTGGATGCGGAACGGCTTGCATTGGCCGGTCGCGAACATGGCCTGCTGATAGAACCGGGGAGAATTTTCTTCGGGGCGCCAAACCCGCCACGCAATTTTTTCCGCCTGGGGTTTTCGTCCATAGATGAAACCCGCATTGAACCCGGCATTAAATTACTGGCAGACCTGATCGACCGTGATCTGGAAACCGGACAGGCAGCAGCGGAGTAGAATGTGATGAGTTCTGATTTTTCCAGCGGAGCAGCGTGGATGTCCGGCGAAATCATGCCGATTTCCGAGGCGAAAATATCTGTGCTGGACTGGGGGTTCACGCGGTCTGACTGCACCTACGACGTGGCATCGGTGCGCAATGGCGCCTTCTTTCGCCTGGAAGATTATCTGGAACGGTTTCAGACATCGCTGGCGAAAGTGCGCATCGAAGTGGTTCAGTCGAAGGACGAGATGCGGGATATCGTTCACAACATTGTAGCGCGTTCGGGCCTGCAGGATTCCTATGTCGCGATGGTTGCCAGCCGGGGCGTCCCGCTGATCCCGGGAACCCGCGACCCGCGTCAGTGCGGAAATCATTTCTTTGCCTGGTGCATTCCTTATGTGCATGTCATTCGCCCTGAGGTTGCGGCACGGGGAGCCCATCTGTACGTACCACGCGAAGTGCGCCGAATTCCACCGGACAGTGTTGATTCGACTGCAAAAAACTATCACTGGGGTGATCTGACCCGCGGATTGTTTGAAGCTCTGGATGCAGGTTTTGACACTGCCGTGTTGCTCGACCACCAGGGCAATGTCACGGAAGGCCCGGGGTTCAACATATTCTCTTTGAAGGGCAATATCGTGAGAACGCCGGACACCGGCGTCCTGGAAGGCATTACAAGGCGCACGGTTCTGGAACTGTGCACCGAGTTGAATCTTGAAACTGACGTGCGCCCCATCGCACTCAGCGAATTCATGGAATCCGACGAGATCTTCACCGCAACCACCGGCGGAGGCATTGCACCGGTTACCCGTGTGAATGACAGAGTGTTTTCAAACGATGCACCCGGCCAGGTCACAAATCGTATCTCGGAAACCTATCTGTCCTGGTTTGACCGGCCGGAATTCCGCCAGCCGGTCAATTATCTGCAAGACAGATAGGGTCAGGACCCTGAGGCGTGTTGCGGTCAGGCGGCCTTGCTTCCGTCATTGGCGTTGGCTGCCTTAAGCACCTTGCTGGCGGATTCCGCTATTTCTTCAGCTTCCACCTCGACTTCGCGGACAAACTCCTCGACAGCCTCGGTTCCAGTTTCGGTCAGGTTACGGGCATGATCCATATAATGGCTCATCGCCGTGGAATAGAAATCGGCCCACACATCCATGACTTCCATAGGTGTCTTGCAGTCGGACAACCGCTGCGGCATGGCAAAATCTTCCGACAGACGCTGGTTGATGAAAGCTGCATACTTGCCCTGGCAATTGCTCAGGGTCTTGATCGCCTCCGCGCTGTAGCGGCCGGCAAAGTCCAAAGCTGTAGTGGGTAATTCTCCGGCCGCGTTGATGGTAGCCTGTTGGGCAGAGATAGAGTCCTTTTTCTGTGTCATTCGGGCCTCCTGTTGACTGTTTGAGTACACGTTGCTCCCCCGGCTTTATAATTTCGAATACTAGCCGTCTTGCATGTCAACAAGATGACCGAAATCAATTGCCCCAAAATATATTGGTGCTGCCGGTCATACAGGAAGTCCGGTCCAAGGTTTAACCGTTCTGAGTGCAAGCGATGACTGGATGCGCGCTACTCCCGGAAGCCGGGTGATTGCCTGGCGATGTATGCGTTCATAGTCTGCGGCACTGGAGGCAGCAATACGTACCAGGTAGTCGTACTGCCCACCCATGAGATGGCATTCGAGAATGTCAGGAACCCGGCGCACGGCATTTTCAAATGCTTCCAGGTTTTCCTCGGTTTGCGCCACCAGGGATATCTCGACGAAAAACTCGATACTGAGACCCAGCTTTTCCCGCCCCAGCCTTGCGCCATATCCGCTAATCAAACCGCGTTCTTCCAGCAGCTTTATGCGCCTGTGGCATGCTGAGGCAGACAGGTTGACCAGATCCGCAAGCTCAGCCACCGATAATGAACTGTCGGCCTGAAGCTCTCGCAACAGGCGTCGATCAGCCTTATCCATTTCAATGAAGTTCATTCTGATAATTCCTCAAAAATCGAAAATTTATACGACAATATTCCAAAATATCAGAATATTTGATAATTAATTTCGGCACGCCGGATGTATGCTGTAACCGCAAAATCGACATCACGAGGAAACAGCAATGCTGATTGGTGTACCAAAGGAAATAAAGAACAAGGAATTCAGGGTTGGCATGACGCCGACTTCGGTTCGCGAACTAGTTGAGGCTGGCCACAAGGTGGTGGTCGAAACCGGTTGCGGCATCGGTATCGGCATGGACGACACCTCCTATCGCAAGGCAGGAGCCAAAATACTCAAGACACCGGCAGAAATCTTCGCCAAGGCCGACATGATCGTGAAGGTCAAGGAACCGCAGGCCGTTGAGCGCCAGATGTTGCGCGAAGGCCAGATACTGTTCACCTACCTTCACCTGGCTCCGGATGCCGCGCAAACCAAGGATCTGGTCAAATCGAAAGCCACGTGCATTGCCTATGAAACTGTCACCAGCCCGACCGGCGGTCTGCCCCTGCTGGCACCGATGTCGGAAGTTGCCGGCAGACTGTCCATCCAGGCCGGTGCCTACTATCTCGAGAAGGCGCATGGCGGGCACGGGCTACTGCTTGGCGGGGTACCCGGTGTTGATCCGGCCAAGGTGGTCATCATCGGTGGCGGCATGGTTGGCCGTCATGCTGCTCATATCGCCCTGGGCATGGGGGCCGATGTTTGGGTCATTGACAGAAATGTCGATGTTCTTCGTTCGCTGTGGGCGCAATTCGGTCGGCCGTTGAATACCGTGTACTCGACCAGGGATGCCATCGAGCGCCATTGTGCGGAGGCCGACCTTGTGGTCAGCGGTGTTTTGATACCCGGCGCGGCTGCACCAAAGCTGATCACCCGTGACATCCTCAAGACGATGCAGGCAGGTTCGGTTATCGTCGATGTCGCCATTGATCAGGGCGGTAGTGCGGAAACGTCGAAGGCAACCACGCACGATGACCCGGTTTATGTGGTTGATGACGTTATACACTATTGCGTTGCCAACATGCCGGGCGGTGTCCCCAAGACATCGACCTACGCGCTCAACAATGCCACCCTGCCGTTTATTCTGCAGATTGCAAATCGCGGATGGCGCAAGGCGCTGACAGAAAACAAGCACCTGATGGCCGGGTTGAATGTGCATGCGGGTCATGTGACCTACAAGGCAGTTGCAGATGATCTCGGCTACAAGTACATGGCAGCGGAAGAGGCTGTTCGTTTGTAGTACAAAACGTCGAAGGCAGCACGGAATGCACCGGCTGCCTTCTTCGTTGTCAGAGTTCACACTGGGCGGTTACTAGTAGAAGTAACCGTCGCGGCAGTTGTAGTACCGGTTCCACCAGTAGCGGCGACCGGTGCGGCGCGCTTTCCGTTTAAGCCAATGGCAATTGCGGTAACCGTAACCGTATCCCCAGCCATGACCGAAGCCCCAACCGTGACGCCAATGGCGATGACGGTGCCTGCGTCCGCCAGCCAGAACAATATTGCCCTGTGCGGCAGGAGCGGCAGTCGTAACGGCGGCAGCTGCTGCGGAAGACAAGCCGCCAGCAACGGATGCGTTGGCTGATGGTGCGGCGGTGAATGCGGCAGCGGCAACAATTGCAACTGCTATGAGGTTGGTTTTACTGAACATGAGGTTTTTTCCTTCTTCTTGTTATGTGACCGCTTGTTCTGATCGGTCAGCGTTGATGAGGAAGCTAGCTGCTCGAACACAGGGAAAATGTGCAGTTGATCACATGCTGATCACCGGCGTGTGAACAGTTGAGATTTGTCGACACCTTGCCCTTTAGCACCGGAGGGGAACGGGCGGATCCTGCCGTTGCCACCCAAAGCGATGGTGGAATCTCCAGCTTGAGTAGCAACAGACGTTTGAGTCTCCTGCCGTGAATTGTCTGAGCTTGAGCTCGATCCCCAGGGTCAGGATCTTCGACAACAACACGGCAGGAGTTGGCAGGTTAATGGCGGCGGCCCGCGATACGGTTCAGTTCCATTGTCGGGTCACGCAACGGCGAACTGTTGAGTGCGCGAAGCACGTCTGCGCGAGTCACGCCGATGTCTGCAAGATAATGATCGTTGAGTTCCAGCAATTTGGCGGTCGCGCGCCGATGGCGGATCAATCTTGCGATTGCGCTGAACACTTCCATGAACCAATGGCGGGACCTTGTAGCGTTGATGGCGCCGGAATCAGTTGTATGTGTGGTGGTGGGATTCATTTGGGTTCTCCTTCGGTTGTTTGAAAACCACCATGAACCACCCCTCCTGACAGCATCATGTCAGCATGGGAAGAGCACTACTGACAGCATGATGTCAGTAGGCTTATGCTAGTCATCTTCTATCGATAACAAAGGAGACGTCAGGTTCCATGCGCCGCGCCGACAGACTATTCGAGATCATTCAGTTCATGCGCCGCCAGCCGCTGACGCGGGCACGTGACCTGGCTGAAAACTTCGAAGTCTCGGAACGCACGATATACCGTGACATCCAGGATCTGATGACATCCGGCGTGCCGATCGAAGGCGAAGCCGGGATCGGCTACGTGTTGCGCGCAGGCTATGACCTGCCACCGTTGATGTTCAAGGAAACCGAAATAGAAGCACTGGTTCTGGGTGCACGAATTGTGCAGTCGTGGGCCGACAAGGAACTGGCAGATGCTGCCACGGACGTAATTGCCAAGGTGGAAGCTGTGCTGCCCGATGCATTGCGGACCTATATGACCAATACCGCCCTGCTGGCACCTTCGGAACATTTTATGGCCCCCCTCAATTTTGAGCTTGGACAGTTGCGAAACGCGCTCAGAGACTGCCGAAAAGTTACGATAGGTTATGAGGATGCCCGCGGAGACACCACAACAAGACAGGTGCGGCCGTTGTCACTGGCCTATTTCGGGCCTGTTTGGCTGATGGCGGGCTGGTGTGAACTTCGCAACGACTTCCGGACCTTCCGGCTCGACAGAATTGACCAGTTTGAAGTAGCCGAGGACCGGTTCAGACCGGAACAGGGCAAGATGCTGAAAGATTTTCTTGCGCGCGATGACACGTGGATTCGCGGGAGCGAAAAATTGAAAGGTGCCCTGGATCGCGAATTGAGTTAGTTTTTGAGACTAAAACTCTCAAAATCAAACATCTGTCCATTGCCTTTGGTAAATCTGGCACTGGCTGGCACCACAAAGCCACACTAGAACACCTGCACGGGTTGATCGATTGTCCGTGAGAACGCGCGCGCGTTATCCCGGCAGCACATGAGAGGTATTGTCCAATGAAAATGACAACTGAAGAAGCATTTGTAAAAGTATTGCAGATGCACGGCATCGAGCATGCATTTGGTATTATCGGTTCGGCCATGATGGCCATTTCCGACCTGTTCCCGAAGGCCGGCATCAAGTTCTGGGATTGCGCCCACGAGTGCAATGCGGGCATGAGCGCGGACGGTTACACGCGCGCCACCGGCAAGATGTCGATGATGATTGCGCAGAACGGACCGGGCATCACCAACTTCGTTACTCCGGTCAAGACCGCATACTGGAACCATACTCCACTGTTGCTGGTCACGCCGCAGGCTGCCAACAAGACCATTGGTCAAGGTGGCTTCCAGGAAATCGAGCAGATGAAACTGTTCGAAGACATGGTCTGCTATCAGGAAGAAGTACGCGACCCGTCACGTATGGTGGAAGTGCTGAACCGTGTGATTGAGCAGGCTTTCCGCCAGTGCGGGCCCGCACAGATCAATATTCCGCGAGATTACTGGACCCAGGTTATCGACATTGACCTTCCTCAGATCGTACGCCTTGAACTGCCGAGCGGCGGTTCAAAAGCTATCGACGATGCCGCCAAGCTTTTGTCTGAGGCCAAATTCCCCGTGATCCTGAACGGCGCGGGCGTTGTAATCGGCGGTGCCATTCCGGCATCAGCAGCACTGGCTGAAAAACTGTCTGCACCCGTTTGTTGCGGTTACCAGCACAATGATGCCTTCCCCGGTTCGCACAAACTGTCAGTCGGTCCATTGGGCTACAACGGGTCCAAGGCCGCGATGGAATTGATTTCGAAGGCCGACGTGGTGCTGGCACTGGGTACCCGCCTCAACCCGTTCTCAACCCTGCCCGGCTACGGCATTGACTACTGGCCGAAGGATGCCAAGATCATCCAGGTCGACATCAATTCTGACCGCATTGGCCTGACCAAGAAGGTCACCGTTGCCATTCAGGGCGATGCCAAGGCTGTTGCAGAACAGTTGCTTGACCGCCTGGCAGCAACGGCCGGTAATGCCGGGCGTGAAGACCGTGAGGCACTCATCCATCAGAGCAAATCAGCCTGGTTGCAGCAGTTGTCTTCCATGGACCACGAGGATGATGATCCAGGCACCAACTGGAATGAACGGGCCCGTGACCGTGAGCCGGAGCGCATGAGCCCGCGCATGGCATGGCGTGCCATTCAGAAAGTATTGCCGAAGGAAGCCATCATTTCCTCCGACATCGGCAACAATTGTGCCATCGGCAATGCCTATCCGACATTCGAGAAGGGACGCAAATATCTGGCTCCAGGCCTGTTTGGTCCTTGCGGTTACGGTTTCCCGGCGATTCTGGGTGCCAAAATCGGTTGCCCGGATACACCTGTGGTCGGCTTTGCCGGTGACGGCGCCTTCGGCATCTCGATGAACGAGATGACAGCATGCGGGCGCAATGACTGGCCACCGATCACCATGGTGATTTTCCGCAACTATCAATGGGGTGCTGAAAAGCGCAACACCACTTTGTGGTTCGATGACAATTTTGTCGGCACGGAACTGAACCTGGGTGTCGAGTATGCCAAGATTGCAGAAGGCTGCGGCCTGAAAGGTGTTCAGGTCACCACCATGGACCAACTGTCCGCGGCGCTGGAAACTGCCATCGAAGGCCAGATGAAGCGCGGCGAAACCACGTTCATCGAATGTGTTCTCAACCAGGAACTGGGAGAGCCATTCCGCCGTGATGCGATGAAAAAGCCGGTTTCCGTTGCCGGCATAGACCCCAACGACATGCGTCCGCAGCAGTCCAGGGTTTGAATTCCTGAACTGAGACGAAGAGCAAGACAGCATTGGCAGCCTGCGTTGTTTACTGAACGCAGGCTGTTTTCATACGCTTATGAAGAATTTCGGTTTGATACCAGATCTCGGTAACAGCGACTGTTTACGGTCCAGAGCTCTTTGTGAACATCCCGTAGATCATCCGCGCCACTTCGCCTTCCAGCGGGAACGACAACATGCCCATGACCGAGTAGCCGAGCAGCCACGGCACGATATAGAATCGGATCATGTAAAAGAACCAGGCCACGAACAACGGAATCAATGGCTTGATCAGAAATCCCGGCGTCACCGGCTTGAAAAAGCTGATAATCGGATCTGTTGATTTCACAAACACCTTCATGAAAAAGAAGTCCGAATCCTCGGCAAGAAATATGTTCATGGCAGCACGCCCGATCAGTGTCCACATGACCATGCCAAGCAAATAGTCAACGGCGACGATCCAGACCGGAAAGCTTTCGAGCGGATTGTTTTCCATCGCGTACAAGCTACTTTCTCGACGTTACGTGAAAAAGGCGGGACCGCTACGGTCCCGCCCTCGAGTCTTGCAACAAGCCAGCTAGTTAGCGCTGTCGAGTATGGTCTTGCCTCCCGGCAACCGGGTCTGATCTACCATGTCCTGGATTTCCTTGCTCGGTTCCGGTGTCATCAATGAGACCACAACCATGGCAATCAGGCTGATGGGCATACCGATGATGCCGAAGCGCAGGCCGTCAAGACCGGCAATCTGCGTACCACCGTTCTGGATATAGATCAGGTAGAGAGCACCTGACGCGAAACCCAAAACCATGCCGGCAATGGCACCCTCCCGGTTCGCCCGTTTCCACCAGACGCCGAGGACCAACGGGAAGAACAGGCCGGAGCAGGCGAAACAGAACGCCCAGGCAACCGCGCCCAGAATCCCGGTCAGCTTCAGTGATGCCACCAGGGCACCCGCTACACCGATGAACAACAACAGGACACGAGCCGCAATCAGACGCTTCTTGGTGTCTGCCTTGGGGTCGATGATCTTGTAGTACAGATCATGTGACAGGGCATTGGCGATCGCCAGCAACAGGCCATCCGCGGTCGACATGGCAGCTGCCATGCCGCCTGCGGCAACCAGGCCGGAGATCACATACGGCAAGCCGGCGATTTCCGGAGTCGCCAGAACAACGATGTCACTTCGCATGAAGAACTCGTTGATCTGCAGTAAGCCGTCACCATTGCTATCGATCACCCTGAGCATGTCAACTGCAGCCCAGTTCTTGATCCAGTCCAGGTTGTTCACTTCTTCAATGGTTTTGCCAATGACACTGGTTGCCAGATTCGGATCAAGCAATTGCAGCTTGGTCAGAGTGGCCAGCGCCGGCGCTGTGAAGTACAGCAGGAAGATGAACAGCAGAGACCAGCCGACCGACCTGCGGGCAGCCCTTACCGATGGTGTGGTGAAATAGCGCATCAGGATGTGCGGCAGAGATGCCGTACCAGCCATCATGCACAGTGCCAATGTGAAGAACCGCCACGAATCGTAACCGCCCTGAGGCGAGTTGTGCAGGTTGGTCAGCACATTCAGACCGGCGATCTTTTCCGCCGGTGCGGTCCCTACTCCCAACTGGGGTTCAAGTTCGGCAATGCGCTGAACGGCATCACCATACCCGAAATGAGGGATCAAGCCGAAACCCTGTACGTTGGACATCCAGATCACTGGTACCAGGTAGGCGATAATCAGCACGATGTACTGTGCCACCTGGGTCCATGTCACACCGCGCATTCCGCCCAGCATGGAACATACCAGAATACCGGCAATGCCAAACCAGACACCGATTTCAAACGGAATACCCAGAGCACGTGAAGCAATCGTTCCGGTGGCGTTGATCTGCGCCGTCACATAGGTGAACGAAGCCACCACCAGGATGACAACCGCGCAGAAACGGGCCATATTGCCGCCGTAACGTGTCCCAATGAAATCGGGGACGGTGTAACAGCCGAACTTGCGCAGATATGGCGCCATCAGCGAGTTGACGAGAACATAGCCGCCGGTCCAGCCGACAACAAAACCCAGATAGGGATAACCACCAAAGTAGATACCGCCGGCCAGGGCCACGAACGAGGCACCGGACATCCAGTCAGCCGCGGTCGCCATGCCATTGTATAGAGCCGGCACTTCCCTGCCCGCCACGTAGTATTCTTCTACCTGGGTGGTCCGTGACAGATAGCCGATAAGTGCGTAGATGGCGATCGTAAACAACAGGAACAGGATGCCGATCAAACGGGCTCCTGCGCCTAGTTGTTCAAAGATCGCCATGAGGGCGAAAAACCCCAGGAACCCGAGCGTGTATAGGCCGTATACCTTGCCAAGGTTGTCAGTGAATTTACCTTGCATTGTTCCACCCTCCTATTCTTCGACACCGAGTTCATCGTCGATTTGGTCCTGTCTCCAGTTCTGGATCCAGATAAGGGCCACAAAAATCGCCAATGAACCTTGTACACAGAAATAGTACCCCAATGGGAATCCCATGAACGAGGCACTGTTGAGAGCCTTGGCGTTCCACGGCACAATGAAGGCAAATATCGCCCACACCACCAGAACGATAATGGTGAGAGTGCGCGTCTTCTCCCAGTGTCGCTGAGCGCCTTGTGCGTTTTCGTCAGACATGATTGTTTCCTCCTGGACCGGTCTGATCCTTGATCGAAACAATCAAGAGTCGATGACCTGATCGCTTGCTATTGTTTGGCTGGGGGCGGCGACGTAAAATCGCCTGAACTGAATGTGACCCCTCACCAGTTCGCGTTTACTAATCACGTACCTGTGAATTAGCGCATGTATTTGGGCCGATGACAATGTAAACCAAGGTTTAACGCACGGAATGTTCTACATTTCGACGTTTTCGACCCCGAATTGGCTGAATTCTGCGAAGGATCTCAGGAATTTGAGCAACACACTGCTAGGCCGAATGGTGACGTTAAGCCGATTGATTGCTTCCGGTTTCGCATTCCGGAGTGATTCGTTTCCACTCGACGATATCGAAAAACTGGAGAAATTCGTTGCCAGCCGCGCTGCTTTTGTCTCACAGAAGAAGCTTTTCGGCTATCTCAAGGAGCGTATTGGAACACGCTGGCCGTCGATGTTTGAGGACGAAGTTTTCAGATCCTCAATCGCCATCGCCTCGATGCAGGTGTTTGCCGCCAGCCTGTCTGATCTGACCATTCACGCGGTTGCCCACGCGCTGGCAGATTCCGGTGAACCGGACGAAATAAAGGCGGAAGTGGCCCTGGCATGCTATTCACAAGGTCTCAGGAGCAACGAAACAGAAGCGGTAAAAGAGTTCGCCAGCGACGAGGCCATAGCGAAATTTGCCGAGCGGCTGGAAGGAACGGACTGGAATTTTGGCGCACTGTTGCCGGAGAATTTCAACCGCTCACCGGCAGCTCTCCTGAAGTGGGCACCCATCGCGCAGAGACACAAAAAGTATGATGCAGAAATAGTGGAGAATTCGGTGAAATTTGCATGGGTCGATATTCGCGAACAGTTTGCCAGGCGGCTTGATGCGGACGCAGTCGCGCGCGCGGTCAGAGCCAACAAGTCCTGATTATCCAGAGGTGACGTTTTGAGTTTCATGGTCGAACGGACAGGATTGTCGGGCCTGCCATTGCCGCTGGTGCCGGTGGTGGTGATGGATACCGAAACCACCGGACTCAACACAGCGACCGACCGCATCGTCGAAATTGCGGCTGTTCGCATCAGCGATGGCCGTGCCGACATCTCCAGTCCATTTCAGGAATTGATCAATCCCGGGCTTGCGATTCCGGCAGCGTCCAGCGCCATCCACTCAATCACCGACGCTGTCGTGGCGGACGCCGGTGATTTTGGCAACATGATGCCGGCTTTTTCCCGCTGGACAGGAAATGCGGTCGTGGTCGGTTACTCGATCGGTTTTGATCTCGCAATTCTGCAGGCTGAACACAAACGCCACGGGATGCCCTGGACTGCACCCCGAAGCCTGGATGTCCGTCATCTGGTCGAACTCGTCGCCGAAAACCTGCCCGAACAGTCGCTGGACACAGCCGCAGCCTGGCTTGGAATTGAGGTAACCGACCGCCACCGCGCGCTGGGAGATGCATTGGTGGCACTGAAGGTGTTTCAGGCCCTGCTACCAAAGCTCAAACAACGCGGTATAACGACGCTTGCTCAGGTAGAGCGAGCCTGTCTCAAACAAACATCCCGCCGTCATGGGGAAACCCGGGCCGGCTGGCATGATGTTGTACATCCCGCACGTGCGGTGCCCGCCGACGTGTCCGACTATGCCCGCATCGACAGCTACGCCTATCGCCATCGTGTCGGCGATATCATGAATGCACCTCCCCTGAACCTGCCCGGCAACTCCAGCCTGGCGAGCGCGTTGGGTATTGCAATGCGTAAAAAGGTCAGTTCGGTGTTCGTTGATCCGGGCGGCGGGCATGATCAATCTGGTATTTTGACCGAGCGCGACATGATGCGCGCCATTGAGGCCAACGGCGCGTCGGCCCTGGAAATGCCGGTAAGCAAGCTGGCAAGTTATCCGCTGGTCACCATTTCGGCAGCAGAGTTTGTCTACCGGGCCATTGCCATCATGGCAGGACGAGACTTCCGGCATCTTGGTGTAACCGGTGCCGACGGCGAACTGGTTGGTGCGTTGAGTGCCCGAGACCTGCTCAGGCAACGGGCTGATACTGCTGTGCTGCTTGGCCAGGATATTGATACTGCCGGCAGCACGGAAGAACTCGGCAAAATCTGGACCGGCCTGACTACGGTAGTGCGCGCACTGGTAGGGGAGGATGTTGACCCGCGCGATATCGCTGCGGTGATATCGCGGGAGCTGCGGTCTCTCACCCAAAGAGCATGCGTGCTGGGCGAAGCGGAGATGGAATCGCGGGGCAAGGGTTCTCCGCCGCAACCTTATGCAATGTTCGTACTGGGATCCGGCGGGCGTGGAGAAAGTCTGCTGGCCATGGATCAGGACAACGCGATTGTATTTGACAAGGGAGAACCAGGCTGTGCCGACGACCTGTGGTTTGCCGAACTGGGCACCATGGTGGCCGATACACTGAATGATGCCGGTGTCAGCTATTGCCAGGGCGGGATAATGGCATCCAATGGCGAATGGCGCATGGACAGGGCGCACTGGCGTGAAGTCATATCCCGGTGGCTGACAAAATCGCGGCCGGAAGACATTCTTAGTGCCGATATTTTCTTTGATGCCAAAGCGGTGCATGGCAACGGCCGCCTGCTGGATGAGCTGCGGCATGAAGCATTGCGCACTGTCCAAGACGCTCAAGGTTTTTTGAATGCCATGCAAACGCGCGCCGGAGATTTCCACTCACCAGTCGGCTGGTTTGGCAGATGGAAACTGGAAGGTGACCGGATAGATCTGAAACGGGCAGGTTTGATGCCATTGTTTTCCGCTGCGCGGGTGCTGGCCCTGCGGCATGGAATTGCAGAACGTTCCACGCCCGGACGCTTCGAGGCAGCGCGCACAGCCGGAAATGAAGCCTCCCATGTGGTTGGTGATCTCATCGAGGCCCACAAGATATTGCTTTCTGCAATCTTACGTCAGCAACTGCGCGACATTGAAACCGGTGAAAAACTGGGAAACAGCGTCGACCCAAGCCAGATGAGCGGGCATGATGTACAACAAATGCGCTGGGCCGTCGATCAAGTGCCCAAGATTCGTGATTTGCTCGGCCTTCCGACACTGGGATGAGGCCGCCAGAAGTTGAGGCAAACATCGGAACACGGGAACAGCAGTCCAGGGTATAGAATTTGTCCAATCAGGAGCCGGACCAAACTAGGGGCCGGACCCGGGTGAAACAGAACATTTACAGGAACCGCCCAAGAACTTCACCGGCGGCGGCCAGTGCGAGAAAATGAAAAACTACCTGGTGCTCAACGCCGGCTCATCGTCGCTCAAATTTGCTGTATATGCAGGTGACGAACTGGACGAAATTCTGCACGGGCAGATCGAAGGCATTGGCAGCAAGCCGGTGTTTGCCGCCGAACGGCCGGATGGCGGCACGCACTTGCGGGAGGTTCCTGCACTGTTCAACAATGCCGGTCACGCCAAGGCGCTGGATGTTGTCCTGGACTGGCTCTGCGACAACGGTAACGGACCGGAAACCCTTGCCGGCAGCGGACATCGAATAGTGCATGGTGGCGATATCTACACCAGCCCGGTGATAGTTGACGACACTGTACTGGCCAATCTGAATGATTTGCGATCCAAGGCCCCTTTGCACCTGCCATTTGGCATTTCCGCTCTTCGCCGGATGCGAGAACTGGCACCCGCGCTTCCGCAGGTGGCATGTTTCGACACGGCGTTTCATTCTCATCAGCCTGAAGTCGAATCACGCCTTCCGATACCGCGAAAATTCCATGAAAAGGGTTATCACCGTTACGGCTTTCACGGTCTGAACTACGAGCATGTTGTTGCCGCCCTGCCCGACCTCACCGGTCGACCACTTCCAAAACGCCTGTTGATTGCGCATTTGGGATCCGGCGCAAGCATGGTCGCGGTCAGGGATGGCATAGGTGTCGCCACCACCATGGGCTATTCGACAGCCGACGGACTGGTGATGTCGACGCGCTCCGGCGCACTTGACCCGGGCGTCCTGATAGCACTGATGCGGGATGAAGGTCTCGGACTGAACGAACTTGAAGACCTGCTGTACCGGCAAAGCGGATTGCTTGGTTTGTCCGGAATATCCGGAGACATGCGCGATCTGCTGGCAAGTGACAAACCGCAGGCCCGGAAGGCTTTCGAATATTACTGCTACTGGGCAGCGCGACATGCCGGCTCGCTCATTACGGCACTTGAAGGCATTGACGGTCTGGTGTTCACCGCCGGTATCGGAGAGAACGCGGCACCGGTTCGCGCTGGCATTGTCAATCATCTGAACTGGCTGGATGTGGCAATAGAAAATCAGCGTAATGTGGCGGGTGAATCGGAAATCTCTCCACCGGGCGCAACCTGCCCCGTGTGGATCGTCAAGGCCAATGAAGAACTGGCTATCGCACATCATGTGCGGCGCATGCTGAAAGGATAGCCCATGTCCGTTCCGTTTGATCTGTCCGGGTGGTCGCTTGCCTGGATGGCTTTCGCTGTGCTGGGCGCAGCATATATTCGTGGATACTCCGGATTCGGGTTTTCTGCGCTGGTTGTGTCGGCATCCGGACTGGTGACCAATCCGCTAAATTTTGTACCGATCGTCATGCTGCTGGAGATAGCTGCCACGGCCGGTCAGGCACCGGCAGCCGGCAAGGACGTCAACAAACCGCTGCTTTGCTGGCTCCTCGTGGGCGCGACAATCGGCATGCCGATATCGATCGCCTTTCTGAGTTCGCTGGATACCGATCTTTTGCGAACAGTAATCTCCATCTGGATCTTGTTCATGTGCGCGGCACTGTTGAGTGGATGGAGACTGCGCAAACAGGCCGGTGCAGCAGGAGTGACTGCTGTTGGTGTAGTTTCAGGCCTGGCCAATGCGGCAGCGATCGGCGGCTTACCGGTTGCCCTGTTTCTGACCGCCCAGAACAATCCTGCCAGGATGTTTCGCGCAACAATGATCTTCTATTTGTGTGCCATTGATCTGGTAGCGTTGCCCATGTTGGGTTACGCCGGTGTCATAACTTTCGACACATTCATTACTGCCGCGTGCTGCCTGCCATTGCTGGGTGCCGGGGTATGGCTGGGCGGGCGAAAATTCGTTTCAGCCGAACCTGAAAATTTCCGTCGCATGGCAATCGGCCTGCTGGCACTTCTTGCGGTGCTGGGCCTCCTGAAATCATTGACATAACCGGCTGAGTGCGTCGCCGCAGGCAGTCAGACCATCTGTGTGAACCTCCAGAAACTCATGCCGTTGCCATCAATATCACTGCAGCCGACATGACGTCATCTACGGAGCAACCCCGCGAAAGGTCGCAAACCGGTTTGTCAAAGCCCTGAAAGAACGGGCCTATGGCATCTGCATTGCCCATATACTGGACCAGTTTGTAACCGATATTTCCAGAGTTCAGGTCCGGGAAAACCAACACGTTGGCATCGCCAGCCACCCCGGCATTGCCCCTGACCTTGCGTGCGGCAACAGAGGGAACGAGCGCTGCATCAACCTGCAATTCACCATCGACAGCAAGATCAGGCGCGCGCTGGCGAACGATATCCAGCGCATCGGTTACCTTGGTAACGTTGTCATGTACCGCACTGCCCTTGGTGGAAAACGACAGAAGAGCAACCTTGACAGGATCAGTTAGAAGTTTCGCAGCCGTGCGACCTGTTGAAATTGCAATTTCGGCAAGGTCCTCGGCAGGTGGATCGATATTTACCGCACAGTCTGCAAACAGAAAGTCCTTGCGCCCGCGACCGAGGTGATTCGGCACCGACATGAGGAAATAACTCGATAAACGCCTGGTATCCGGCATCAATCCCACGGTACGCAATGACGCAGAGATAACTTTTCCAGTTTCCGTGGCGGCACCGGCGATCATCGCATCGGCGTCTCCTGACGCAACCATGGCGCCCCCGAAATAGAGTGGATCGCGTACCATTGAAGCGGCCTTATCGGGGGCCATATCCGGCTTCTTCTGCAGCAGTTTGTGTTGCAGATCTGCCAATTCAGACGAGGTGTCCGGGTCCAGTATCCCGATACCTACAGATGATAGTTTCAGGCTTTCGAAAACCGCGGCAATCGCGTCTGGCTTGCCAAGCAATATGGCCCTCGAAAGCCCCAAATTCTGCAATTTTACAGCAGCCTCAACTATACGGGCATCGCTGCCTTCAGGATATACGATCACACCGTTACGGCTGGCCGCTCTGTCGACGAATGGTTTAACGATGGTTTGCACGCTGATCGCCCCTGGATTGCCGGATATCTTCAGACCGTTGGTTCGATCTGTCTGTCCGATAGATCATGCTTTGCCACCAGCATACAAGCGCCAGTTCTTAAAAGGCGGTATGCCAGCAATGCCGCAACCTAATGATCTGTCTGCACAATTTTGCCTTATACCTATCATATTGAAGTCCATATCGAGCCTAACAGTGAATGCTGAGGGACGGCTCTCTTATTCGATCAAGGGAACTCTCAATATGCAAGTCAGCGCCGAGCACCCCCTCGTCGGCAATGATGCAGACAACGAAAAAGCGCAGGATGATGCGCCGGCCGTTGTGCGCGCCAAACACGAGAATGAACAAATCCGTCCTCGCAGTCAGGAAATGTCTTTTGCATTCCGCTTTGAGCCGCCAGGAAAGAAGACTCCGGATGCAGACATTGATGATGGCCCGATTATCAGACGCATAGACGGGTCGCCAGCTGCGAATTTCGCAGCGCCCAGACGGCGGGAAATGCGCACTCCCCGGCTGTTCCCGCAACACCCGGTGCACAATGAAGCTGTTACTCCCAAGGCGCCTGCTGAAAGGGTGCCCGCTATGGAGGAAAGCCTGCTGGGTGATCTATCTGACGCACGTGACGATGGAGCAGGTTATCGCCCGAGCAATGTGAACTTCTCTGTTTCCGCCATCCGGTCTCAACGCATGAGACGGCCTGCTGGCACCCGCAAGTCCGGCGGTATCGCAGTCAAGCTGATGATCGCCACCTTTGTCGGCATCACCTGCATTTCCAGCGGAATAACCCTGGGCCTTTATGGGCCGGAACTGGGCGCCCAGATTGAGCGCCAGGCCAATAAGGCCGGTGTATCGCTTGCCGGCCTGATGTCATGGCCGGGAGACAGTTCCAGCCAACAGAGCCAGATCGTCAGCAAGGCCGCAAGCAGCCAACCGGCGACAACGCGCCAGGCTACTGTTCCACGCGCCACGAAAGTCGGTTTCACCAACCCGGTTGCGCGGACCGGATCAAAAATATTCTATGACCGGATACCGCCGTCAACACCCAGCAGTAATGCCAGCCTCGAACCGGTGAATGCCGCAGCAGCCAAATTGACAGGCCTGGCGAAACATCTTGCCGTGCCGGATGATCTGCAATCGTTTTCGTTGAACCAGATTTCCTCCAGTACCGAGTAATCCGGCCTCGATAGATACCCCACAAAATTTCCAGACCCGCCTTTGCGAAGGCGGGTTTTTTTTGATGATGTTGCGCAGAAATTGCACGATGTCATTGACGGCAAGCCTGTCCATGTATGTTTTGACATGGATTTCTTTGACCCCTCATGCGCGCCGGGTGTGTGCACGCCAACCTGGGGCGGCCCATCTTGGCGTGAAGGTTTGTCCTTTCTTCGCAAGCTGACAGGATTGAACACCGTTGCATTTGATGTGAACACCGTGAGCCCGCCACATGACGTGGGCGGAATGACAGCTTTCCTGGCTGGAACCGTCGTCCTGAAATGCATGACGATAGCAGCAGCCGCTTTACGATAACCCGGATGAAACTCAGCACGGATGCAATTGCGAAGTTGACACTTCTGTCCATTACGGGTGTTTGGCAGGTGGTACTCGACCCAGCACCGCCTAAATCGAGCCAACCGTGGATATGTCTAACTCTTACTGGCAAGGATTTGCCTTCAACAGCTAATGGATAGCAAATGCTGACAAGCACAAAGAGCCATCAGGGAATTGTGGTGGCACCACATCATTTGGCCGCACAAGCAGGTGCTGACATTCTTCGTGAGGGCGGCAATGCAATCGAAGCAATGGTTGCAGCGGCAGCGAGCATCGCGGTCGCATATCCCCATATGAACGGCCTGGGCGGAGATAATTTCTGGCTTATTCATTTGCCAGAAGAACCGGAACCCGCCGCAATAGACGCCTGCGGTGCGGTGGCCGAATTGGCCGATATCGATTACTATCGGCAACATGGGCTTCACGCGATACCTGGCCGCGGTCCTCAAGCTGCCCTAACCGTTGCCGGTGCAATATCCGGCTGGCAACGCGCTATGGAGATCAGCTCAAAGCGCCTGGGCGGGCGGATTCCGCTGGAACGTCTTTTGGCACCGGCGATTTCCCAGGCCAAAGATGGTGTTGCTGTGACCAACACACTGGCAAACAACATTGCCGGAAAACGGCAGGAACTTGAGAGCCAACCTGGATTCGCTCCTCAGTATCTGCCGGATGGCAATCCGCTCTGTATCGGCGATGCACTTGCCCTGCCGACACTTGCTGACACATTCGATGCTCTGTCCCGTTCGGGTCTGGCAGACTTCTACCGCGGAGACGTAGCTGGAGCTCTGGCGAAAGATCTCGAAGATATCGGAAGTCCGCTGCGGAAATCTGACCTGGAACGCCATATAGCACTGGATGCCAAGCCGCTTTGTTTGAATGTGGACGGCCATCGCGTCTACAACCTGCCGCCTCCAACGCAAGGGCTGGCTTCATTGTTATTGCTTGGCGTATTTGATCGGCTCAAAGTTACCGACGCAGATGGCTTTGACTTTGTGCACGGCCTCGTCGAAGCCACCAAGAGCGCTTTCAAGATCCGCGACAGCCATGTTTGCGATCCAGCTTACATGACCAAAAAGGCAGAGCAATTTCTTGCTGCAGTTTCGATCGACAAGATGGCATCGACGATTGACAGGAAACAGGCATCACCATGGCCACAGGCAACGCCAGGCGGGGATACAGTCTGGCTCGGTGCGATAGATTCCGAAGGCAGGGCTGTCAGCTTCATTCAGAGCATCTACTGGGAATTTGGCTCCGGTGTTGTGCTGCCGGAAACTGGTATCACCTGGCAGAACCGTGGCACGAGTTTTAGCCTGGACCCGTCTCATCATAACTGCCTGAAGCCATACAAGCGTCCATTCCATACCATCCAGCCGGCACTCGCAAAACTAAGCGATGGACGCATCATGCCCTACGGCACCATGGGAGGTGAAGGACAACCGCAGACGCAGGCAATGATATTTGCCCGCCATGTCATGTTTGGACAGGAACTGCAGCAAGCCGTTTCTGCTCCCCGCTGGCTGCTTGGCAAAACCTGGGGCAGCGACGTTACGAACCTGCGTATCGAGAACAGATTTGCCCCCTCACTGTTTGAAGCACTTCGCCAGGCCGGGCACGATGTTGAGGTGATCGGAGATTTCGATGAAATCATGGGACATGCCGGCGCACTCGTACAACACCCGGGCGGGCTGATAGAAGGGGCATACGATCCGCGGTCAGATGGCGAGGCTGCGGTTGTGTAGGCGAACCCGTGGTCCAGGCTGGCTCTCCCCGCGCAGTGCGATTGACCCCGACACCCTAGTTTCCGCTTCGATCCGGTGACTTCAGACTCAGCATTGCATCGCGCACTTGCCGGTCGCTCCTGTCGAAGCGCTCGATCACCTTCTGGCAATAGGGATTGTAGCGACAGACCTCCTCGAAGAGCTGACCGTCATGTCGCACGGAATCCACTGCGTCCATCAGAAAACCGAACGAGACCGTATCGATATCGGTACGCTCGAATCCGCCACGAGCGATAACCTGGCCGACATAGTGGGTGAGGAAAAGTGTCTCCGCCAGATCCTTGTCGTGCGCCTCGGCGGTCTTTTCGATGATCGAAAACCCCGCTGCTGCGAGTTTCTGATGGAGCGCCGAGTAAAGTGACGGCTTCAGGCTATGCCCGGTAACGACAATCCGCAATCCGGTGACGTCGCCATCACGCTTGGCATAACTTTCAGGTCCGAACATGGGATGCATGGCAATAAAGGGTCGAGCAGGCCGCGCCGCCTGCAACAGCTCCATGGTGTATTTCTTGACCGTTGCGATATCGACCACGATGCCATCCGGCGTCATGTGAGGGCCGATTTTGGCCAGTGTGGCTGCGTACGCGCTTATGGGGACGGTCAGCACCACCGCGTCACACGCTGCAACTTCTTCAAAAGGAAAGAACAGGACACAATCCGGTTTTCGCCGGCCTGAATGGATTTTCAGGACCGCGTCCGGCAGAAAGCGCTGCGCGAGGGTATGAAGGAACGCGCCGAAGTGGCCATATCCGATGATGCCAATGGAAAGGGGCATGAATTCTGCTTCGTTCCTGTTGCAAAGTAGGCCGTGGTCTTTGCCCTGGCCGTAGTCGGCATAGAGGCTACCGGCTACTGACGCAAGTAAAGCTTTGGGACGTCAATCGAGTTCGAAAGAGGTTGATCCGGATGACCGTGTTGGGTCGGAACCGGCAATTCACACAGTCAGGTTTTGGTTCCCGCGGACTTCCGTTGGCACTTAGCGGGCAACTTGCAGACCTGCCGTGAACTTCAGCACTTCAAAGCAGGGTGAGTTTGTTCAGCATTATTCAAGCACTTTAAAATAATACATGGTGGAGGCCATTGCAGTCCCGTAAACAACGGTTTCATAGCGCCCACCGCCTTGTGCCCTTACAGTAAAGCAGGCCTTCTTCTCATCTGCAGTTTCACCCCACCAGGTGAGCTCATAGCATAAGGCATTTTCACGAATTGCCCATGTACCGGTATCCGCACAATTTCCTTCAGGGCTTCCGAGCCGCAAGCAAACGGTGTTGTCGTCAGCCCAGCTCCAATAGCCATATTCTGCATGCTCTGCTTGCCATGCGCCCTTGATCGCGAGCCTCATGACTGCCGTGCCATCAAGCTCCTGAGCTTTTGCGGCAGAACAGATTGATAGGGCCAAAACTGCAAGTAACATGCAGGCTGTCGACCGCAATGGTTCAGTGATTATTGTAAACATCAGGCGAGTTTTAACCATAACCATTCCTCAATTCGCAGAAGGTAACTTCGCCAAACATATCACAGAATATGCTCCAGCCCCTCTAAAGTTATGCATTCTGCGGGAGGATATTTTGCCTTTGGCGAGGCGACTGTTCGTACAGTATGTCTTGCAAGAATGTGTGCGGTTTTGCGATCAAGGCGTGCTGCGGCAATGTCTGAAACGCGGTTTTAATGAAATCAATACCTGTATCGCTCCGGGGATTCATATGGCCTTCAAGGTCTTTCACGATATCAGGGGCACAACGTCATATTACGTCCGTCTGCCCTGCCGAAAGCGCACGTCCCAAGAAAAACAATGTGCCAGCTGAATTATCAGCAGGTGTCCTAGGTCGAGGGTTTTCCAAACAAGGCGTTGTACAGTTTCTTGTCGCGGGAGTAGATGTCCTGGCGAAACATCACACTGCCGCCTTCGCCGCGCCAGGCGGTGGCATAAACAATATGAACCGGCACTTTGTGGTTGAGTTTGACCCTTGTTGTCTTGCCGGTCGCAACTACGTTCTGCAGCCTTTCCAGGGTCCAGCCCGACTGTTCCCTCAAAACCGACACGCCGAATTCAAGCGGCTTGTATACGCGGATGCAACCGTGACTGAACGCACGTTGGGTTCTGCCAAACAGGGATTTTGAAGGCGTGTCGTGCAGGTATATCGCATGACGGTTCGGCAGCATGAACTTGATGATGCCCAGGGCGTTTTTGGCGCTCGGTTTCTGGCGGATGGTGAAAGGAAAGTCGCCGCGTGAATAGTTGTTGAAATTGACCGATGTAAACGGAATGGACTGCCCTCCTGCAAGCAGTTCAAAATCGTTGCCGAGGTAGCCGGGATTGGCCTTGAGCTTGGGCAGCATCTCCTTGGTTGCAATTGAGTATGGCACCGTCCAGGTCGGATTGATTTCCACATATTCAAGTTCATCGGAAAAGATCGGGGTCTGGTGACGGTTCTTGCCGACCATCACAGGACGCGCCTCTATCATCGAACCGTCCTGGTAGGTGTAGAGCTCAAACGCTGCAATGTTGACCATCAGATGCCGGTCGCCCATATCGCCCGGCATGTGCCGCCAGCGTTCCATGTTGATAATGATCTGGCGCATCCTCTCTTCAGCGGTGACATTTAGCATGGACAATGATCCGGGCCCGATGATGCCGTCGGCATCCAGTCCATTGCGTTTCTGGAACTGTTCGGTGGCCAGAACCAGGTCGGGCGAATAAACCAGCGGATTCGATACTTCGCGCGGCAGGACATCGCCGGTCTTTTCAAGCCGCGAGCGAAGCTGCGGTACGCGCGGGTCGCTCATCCCCGGCTTCAACACTTCGCCACGCGCTACTGTCCCCCAACCGCCTTCCCCGTCGATATCGCGATACTCGCGCAGAAGCGATTTGAGCGCCCTGTAGTGCGCGTTCTGCGGTTCTATCGTGTTGAGATACTGCGATGGATTGCGCGAAGACCCGATGCCTTCAAGCAACACCAGCAGATTGAGTTTGCGCGGTTTCTGGAAGTGGTCACGGTCGATTTTCGAAAGAATGACGCGGCCTGTCGCCAGATCACTGGCATAGCCGAGAAAGAACGCCGAATAGGCAATTTCGGCATAGGCACCGGCCAGTGGATTTGACGGATCGATCTGGTCACGAAGCCCGATCAGATAGTCAACCGGGTAGTCTGCCCGTCTCAAGCCATCATCGTCGGCAAATTCAAGCCGCTGAATGAACGGCGTCATGCGGTTGGTGCCAACCCAGAAAATTTCTCCGTTGTTGTCGAGATAATGTTGTGTGAGCGTCTTGCGAACCCGCTGAATCGGCAATGGCAAGCGGTCTTCGGTATTCAGTATCTGCGATATTGCCTGTCGTGTTGCAGCCGCATCGGGTGCTGCATTGCCCTTGGCCGCGAAAGCGAATTGGGTCGATAACGGCGCAGGCGCGGCCAAATAGACCACTGCCAGGCAAAAAACCGCAAAAAATCTGAAAACCCGTGGCACCATGAACTTGTCTCCCGGTAATCCTGTTCGCGCCGCCCGCAGTAAACAACTCTCTCGAAGCACTGTAGGGCTTTGCACGCAAGACTTCAAACCGGTGAACGCAAAGTTGATCACCGTCTGTCACTTTCACTTGAATTCCCACATGAGAGGCTTTTGCGGTAGCCGGAATTTGCTGTAATATTGCACGCATGATGACAATACAGAACATGCAATTTGAAACAGCAATGCATCTTGGCGTGTTGCCCAGCAGCCGGCTGGAAGAAATGGCCGAAGCAGGCCGCATCGTAAAAGAGATGTTGAGGGTGTTGACAAAATCCAGCCAGAACATGGTGGGGCAATGCCTTGCAAACCAGGGCACGTTTTATGAGCTTGACCATTATCCGAAGGGCGATGTGTATGACGATCAGACCCATTCGCAATATTACTATCATGCCCACAGACCTGATTCCGGCGAACATGGACATTTTCATACCTTCCTGAGGGCTGCAGGCATGCCAAAGGGTATCCAGCCTGTTCCCTATAAAGGCAAGGCCAAGCGGCCCGAGGGCAAGGATGCATTGACGCATTTTGTAGCCTTTTCAATGGATCGTCCCGGCAATCCGATTGGCCTGTTCACGACAAATCGCTGGGTCACGGACGAAACCTTCTATGCCGCAGAGGACGTTATCGCACTGCTCGACAGTTTCGAGATGGATTTGACCTACCCTTGCCTGGCTACCAATCGCGCCCTGAGTGCACTGATGCGGTTGTTTCGGCCGCAAATCGAAAAGCTTCTGATCGAGCGCGATTCGACAATGAAGCGCTGGGCAGCGATGAAACCCGGCATTGATGTCTACGAGGATCGCGATCTGGAAGTAACTTCCATAATGGACATCAATATAGACAGGCAGATTGCAGCCGTTGAAAAGGCACTGGCTGATATACGCAATGTGGCGTGATACCCGAAAACCCTCAGTGTGACGTTGCTGGTTGAAGTTGTCGGCACTGATGGGTTTTTCAATTGATTATTGCCTGCAAGACCCTCTGCGGCTCGACAATCTCAGGCGCACCACAATAGAAAACCCGCGCAACGCAATGGGCAAAACCAAATGGGACCGGTGCAGATACCCGGCAAGACTGCACAACAATTGTCTATCCTGGCCACGCCCGGCAGGTCTCACGCCGATCTCAAATTTCCTTCGGCGCCGCTCTTGACCTTCCTGTTGCTGGAAGCATTACAAGGGAAACCGAACTTATTGGACATTCACAACCCGATTGAGTGATTTGCAATGGGAACATTTGCGAAATATGCCGCAATTCTTGCCGGTATTGTGATCATTACCGCGACCGGTTTCATCATGTTTGGCGCTCCAGCCAAACACCAGGCACACACCGGCGCTGCAATTGTTGCTGTGAATATGCCGACACTCAGTCCAGCGGCAGAAACCGGGCAAAAACTGTTCATTGCCAAATGCGCGCTCTGCCATGGAGCCAACGCGGATGGCCGTGAAGGAAAGGGCCCTCCTCTCATTCACAAGATTTATGAACCAGGCCATCATGGCGACGCGTCTTTTCAATCGGCAGCCCTGAACGGCGTCAGATCGCACCATTGGCGTTTTGGAAACATGCCTGCGGTATCAGACATCAAACTCGAGGAAGTTGACCTCATAATCGCCTATGTGCGCGAAGTTCAGCGACACAATGGCATAAAGTGAAGGTATCCCAATCATGAAGAACCACCGCCTGACAATGTTCTTGCTTGTTTTCGTAACAGTATCATCGGGTTATTCACTGGCTCACAAAGGTGCGACCGGCATTGTAAAACAGCGAATGGAGGCAATGTCAGACATTGGCAAGCAAATGAAAGCCATGGCCGCCATGTTGAAAGGTGAATTGGCGTTTGACGCCAATGCCATACAGGATTCTGCCAACGTAATCGCAGGTCATGCGCGCAATATTCCCGACATGTTTCCGGAAGGTTCCAACAATAAACCAAGTGAAGCGTTGCCTGTCGTGTGGTCGCGATGGGATGACTTCATCAAGCTGGGATCCAAGATGGAGGCCAGCGCTGCATCATTGGCAAAAGCCGCAAGCTCTGCCCGGAGCATGGCAGGCCTGAAGGATCAAATCATTGCCGTGGGCAGGAGTTGCAAATCCTGTCACAGGGACTTCAGGCAGGCCAAATAGCCTTTCTCCTCCAACCGCGGACCAGCCATGCAATTGCTGACGCTCAAATCTCTTTTCAGGACAGAAAGATCGACAATCTTCCTGTTTGTCTTGCTGTCACTGCTGGCCGTGACGCCGCTGCCGGTTGACGCCCTTGAGGTCGACACCGTCAATGTGCCTGCAGGTTCCTTCATACAGGGATCCGACCGGGCTGAACGGGAGGCCGCCTACATACTGGACGAGGCTGCCTATGGTCATTCCATTACCCGTAAGAACAAATGGTATGAGCAGGAACCGGCCAGAAAATCCATCGAGTTGCCGTCATTCAACATCATGCGCATGCCCGTTACCAATGCGCTCTACGCCCGCTTCATAAAGGCGACCCAACATCGTGCACCTGATGTGGACCGGAAAACCTGGGATGGCTATCGGCTAGTCCACCCATACAAGCGCACTCGACAGTTTGCCTGGACGGACGGAAAGCCGCCCAAGGGGCGTGAATTGCATCCGGTGGTCTTGGTGTCACGCGCAGACGCGGAAAGTTTCGCCACATGGCTTGGCACGCAGACCGGCAAGATATGGATGCTGCCTACTGAGCAGCAATGGGAAAAAGCCGCGCGCGGAACAGATGGCAACAGGTTCCCATGGGGCAACACTTACAACCCGGACTTGCTCAACAGCCACGACAAGGGGCCGTTTACCACCATGCCGGTTGGCAGTTTTGCGAAGGGCGCAAGCCCTTTTGGCCTGCTTGATGGCGCAGGACAGGTGTTTGAGTGGACAGGAACCGCCACGTCGTCACACCGAACTATCGTCAAGGGCGGTTCGTGGGATGACAGCGGGTGCGGTGTCTGCCGGCCCGCTGCCAGGCATTCACGGCCAAACGATATCAAACATATCCTGATCGGGTTCCGCCTGGTTCACAATTCCCTCACGGCAAATTGAAAATGCATGTGCGGAGTTTGACCCCAATCACCACATTCCCTCGTTAAGCTTGCTCCCGGGACTAATCGAGCAAACAGCCATCCTGGCGCAACCCAATGTGGAGACAAAATTATGAAAATGCACAAATCCAAACTTCTTTCCGGCGCATCGGTACTACCCGTCGTACTCGGCCTCGCCGCTGGCGCTGTTGTCCTGTCGCCGGTTGTCAGCGATGCGCCTGCCTATGCGACCTGCAACCCCTGCCAGGCAGCAAAAAAGGCTGCCTGCGGAGCCTGTAACCCATGCGCTGCTGCCAAGAAGGCTGCCTGCGGAGCCTGTAACCCATGTGCAGCCGCCAAGGCCTGCAATCCCTGCAACCCCTGTTCTGCAGCCAAACAGTAGCCGCCGCTGAACTTTGTATTTTGCTGCCGCCGGTCATTTGCACGACCGGCGGTTTTTTTGGATCACAGCAAGTTGAGGTTTTTACCCTTGATCGTGACTGGGGTGTACCAGTCCTGCACATTACAGTGCTGTAATGTTCAAAATGTCGCACCGGCATCTTCAAGGAGGAAACCAATGAAATCATTTACATCGAACCTGTTGAGAAGCGCTGCGGCACTTCCCATTGCACTTGGCCTATCAGCCGGTGTGGTGGCCGTTGGCGCAATCTGCGGACCCCGTGTGGCGAGGGCTGCGTGTAATCCTTGTGCAGCAACCAAAGCTGCATGCAATCCATGCGCTGCGGCAAAAGCCTGCAACCCCTGCAACCCATGTGCGGCGGCCAAGGCCTGCAATCCATGCTCAGCGGCCAAGGCCTGCAATCCGTGCAACCCCTGTTCAGCTGCCAAGGCCTGCAATCCGTGCAACCCATGTTCGGCTGCCAAGGCTTGCAACCCGTGCAACCCATGTGCAGCAGCCAAGGCCTGCAACCCGTGTGCTGCCGCAAAAGCGTGCAATCCTTGCAACCCATGCGCAGCTGCCAAGGCCTGCAATCCGTGCAACCCGTGCAAGGCATCTGCCTGCAATCCCTGTAACCCGTGCAAGGCGGCCTGTGGTGCGTGCAACCCCTGCAATCCATGCAATCCTTGTTCAGCTTCTGCCGGTGGAGCACCGACAGGCTGCTATGTTCCACGGCTGAAGACTGCTGCTGCCTGCAACCCGTGCGCCGCAGCAAAAGCCTGCAACCCGTGTAATCCCTGCTCTGCGGCCAAAGCGTGCAATCCTTGCAATCCCTGCGCGGCAGCAAAAGCCTGCAACCCGTGCAACCCATGCTCGGCTGCCAAGGCCTGTAATCCGTGCAACCCATGTGCAGCAGCCAAGGCATGCAACCCGTGTGCTGCAGCAAAGGCTTGCAATCCATGCAATCCGTGCGCTGCCGCGAAGGCCTGCAACCCCTGTAATCCGTGCAACCCGTGTGCAGCAGCAGAAAGCGCCGAACTGACAAACGAAGAAGCTGTGGTGCTGTATGATTGCCTGAAACCTGTAATGGCAAAATCCTATACGGGCGGAAAACACTGGGCGGCAACCCGGTGGAAAGGCTTTACCCGTGTCACGACACAGCCCTACATAAGTGCGACCCACGGAGGCCGGATGGTGCAAAATCTGGTCAACAAGATCGGCCGGGATGCCTACAAAAAGTTCGACGACATCAAAACCGTGCCGATCGGATCAACAATGGCTAAGCCAAGTTTCACCGTTGGCAAGGACGGGGAAGCAAAACTGGGCCCGCTCTTCATCATGGAAAAGATGACCAATGGCTTCAACGCCGATACCGCCAACTGGCGATATGCAGCCATTTTGCCGGGTGGCAACACGATGGGTGTCACCAAGGCAACCAACTCCGCCGGCGTGACGTTCTGCCATGAGTGTCATGTGTCAGGTGAAGACAACGACTATTTGCTGCTGGCACCCGAAGAGTATCGCGTGAAATAGCAAGTCGCAAAATTTCCGAACAAGATGCCGGCGGAGTTGAAACACTCCGCCGGATTTGGTTTCTTGGCGCTACAACGAGCGTCCTGAGAACAAGGTCTACCCAGCGCACGGCCCCCTTTGATGCTTCCGAGAGCCCTGAAGTTCACTTACAGGGAAAAGTTGCGAGTGGGCCGGCGGTATCAGATCGCGTGCGCACTGAACCTCTGGTCTGTGAAATCTGTAATGAGAATGACGTGAACTTTATGGTGAAACGATATCCAGAGGGCGGTGAAGGCAGGAAGTGGCAAGGCCGGATTGCTTCAGGCAACTGTTTACCTCAGCAACATTGCAAACAAGCCCGACATGAATACAGTGTGATTGGATTGGCCCTCAGGAAAACTGGCCGCAACGTGCCTGTGTCGGAGGGGAGCTGGACGATGGGTACCTGATAGAAATCGTGGTGGTTGCGACGCTGTTGTATCTGTCCTTTTTCGCAGAGGCCGTTGTTCGCTGCCGACGCGGTGGATGGCGACACAATGTCCAAAGCAAATTGCTGAAAATTCTAGAAAATTAGAACCAGGGTCAGGACCCATTAATGTTATCCATTCTGCGGGAGGATATTTTGCATCTGACAAGGCGAAAGGCCGAAGGAAACCTTATGGTCTTCAAGACCTTTCAACGATGTCAGGGGCAAAATAGACCCCGCCCTTCGGGTTTGAAGGAAAACACCCGCCTGAACTCGAAAAGTGCTCGAAAAGGCACAAAGCCTTGTCTTGCGCTTTTTCAACATCATTCGACTGGTTTCTTTCAAACAGAATTGCATAAGATTAATGGGTCGTGACCCTAGGTATGGCCTGATGGAGCTTCCGTCATTGTAAACCTATCAATTGCCCAGAGCCATGTTCCATCTGTCTGGCGACGCGCTACCTCAGCAGTGACACTGCCGTCACTGAGGCAGGTTGACGTGAGCGCTAAGTCTCTACTTACGATTGCGGCACTTTGTTGCCCACGTGAAAACTTGACCCCGCGGTCATGGTACTTGGCAAACACGGCGCGTATTTGTTCTTTGCCGATTGCAAGCTGGCCTTCTCCATCATCCAGGACGGCAGTTGGCTCGTACAGGGCCACCATTCCCTCAATGTCCCCGGCCCACTGACGATCAATGAGTAAACGTTCCAATTCCTGAGGGTTTGACGCTGCTTTTCTGGAACTCTTGCTTTTCATCATCGTCTCCAAAACAATTCACTCACTCTCAACTCCGGCAAATTGTAGCCGGATACTGGAATGGTGCCTTTATCCGCAATCACACAAAACCGGATACACCGGCTCAGACGTTGAGAAGCAGGAACTCTCTCTCCCAGGAGGAAATGACTTTTCGGTACTGGATCTGTTCTTCTTCCTTGACCGCCATGAAGGCTTCCACGAACCGCTGGCCCAGCACATTTTTCAATGGCCTGGAGTAATTCAGCTTGCTCATCGCATCATCAAGGTTGATCGGCAGGGAATGCGCATACCTGTAGGCGGATCCTTCAATTGGTGCGGTGGGTTCCAGCTTCTCCATCATGCCCAGATAGCCACAGGCCAGAGAAGCAGCAATGCACAGGTATGGGTTGGCGTCAGCGCCCGGCACCCGGTTTTCGATGCGGGTGTTTGCGGGATCGGAATTCGGCATGCGCAACGGAGCCGTGCGATTGTCAATTCCCCAATGGGTGTTGGTCGGAGCATCGGAGTTTGGCACCAGGCGCCGGTAGGAATTCACGTTAGGCGCACAAAACCCCATGGCGGCTGGCAGGTAGCGCTGCAGTCCGGCAACATGGGACAGAAACAATCGTGAAGGCTTCTGGCCGCGTCCCTTGAAAAGATTGTTGCCGGTTTTGATGTCCAGCATTGACTGGTGCAAATGCATCGACGATCCGGGCTCATCCTGATGCGGCTTGGCCATGAACGTTGCGTAGACATCGTGCTTGAGAGCCGCCTGGCGCACCGTTCGTTTGAACAGGAACACCTGATCGGCAAGATCCAGCGGATCGCCATGGTTGAAATTGATTTCCAGCTGAGCCGGACCGCTCTCATGGCTGATGGTATCGAGGTCAATTTCCTGAGCTTCACAGAAGTCATAGATATCCTCGACAATGGGATCAAATTCGTTGGCGGCGTCGATACCGTATGCCTGCCCGACTTTCTCCGCCCTGCCGCTGGTTCCGACCGGCGGCTCGAGCGGATAATCGGCGTCAAGATTTTTCTTGACCAGATAAAATTCAAGTTCAGGCGCTACCATCGGTTTCCAGCCCTGCTCGGCATAAAGCCGTAAGACATGCTGCAATACATACCTGGGCGCGATGTCGACCGGATCGCCGTTCAGGTAATAGCTGTCACAGATCACCTGGGCCGTCGGGTTGTCGTGCCAGGGGACGAGTTTCAGGGAGTTGAAATCCGGAACCAGATAAACATCGCCTGAAGCATCGGACACCGGCGAATCCTGCCAGGAATATTTACCGGTGACGGTCAGTATGAATATGTCTTCCGGCATGCGCATCGACGTGTTGCCGATACCTTTCAGAAACTTGTTTGCCGGCACGATCTTGCCACGAGGTGACCCGGCAGGATCAGGTACCAGGCACTCGATTTCATCAATGTTGTGCTTTGCCAACCAGTCTTGAAATTCTGCTATCGACATGAACCACCAATAAAATATGACGGTCGCCAGCCTCTCACTGCCGAGCCGCCCGGAAAATTCATCATAACCTGATCGCTTGACGAAAAAAATGCCTTCGTTGACAATGGTGGATAAGGCATGAACGGTTTGCTTAACGTATCTGCCGCGCGCCCTCTTGATTTCCGAAGGTATTTCATGAATTCCCCTACCCAGCCCGACAGCGAGGCAATTGCTTTCCTCGCCGACAATCCCGATGTGGTGACAATTGACATGCTGATACCCGACATGAACGGGATTTTGCGTGGCAAGCAGTTGACTCGTGACTACCTGCCCAAACTGTACTCGGAAGGCGCCAGGATGCCAGGGTCAAATTACCTGCTCGACTGGACGGGCCGCAATGTCGAAACCTTCGAATACGGCACCAGCGATGGTGACCCCGATTATCTGTGTTTTCCCGTGCCAAATACCCTGACCTACATCCCATGGGCCAAGCGGCCGTCCGCTCAGGTTATTGCTTCAATGGTGGATGCAGATGGAAAACCGCATTTCGCCGACCCGCGCCACTTGCTGCAGACCGTGCTGGACCGCTTCGCAGAACTGCAACTGACGCCGGTGGTCGCCATTGAGTATGAATTCTACCTGATAGA
>JAHEFB010000075.1 GCA_024640405.1 Alphaproteobacteria bacterium
ACTGGATGGCTGATCATTCATGGGCTTGTTCCTGATAGTTGAATGCGGCACACACTATGCGATCTTGTGAATAGGACAACAGGGGTGAAATGACCAGCGCTGCCAGTGAACTCGAACGTCATATCACGCGCCTGCACGGCAATGGCCGGTTGCGGGTATGGTCGCTCATCATCACCTTTTTTGGCGATGTGGTGGCGTTGCGTGGTGGCCGCGTTGCACTGAGCACCCTGCAGGATGCCATGGGCCTGCTGCACATCGAACCGGGAGCCGTACGCACCGCCTTGTCGCGACTGGCCGGTGAAGGCTGGGTTGAACGCGAACGGGAGGGCCGGTTGAGTTTCTACAAACTGACAGCCGAAGGCCGGGCGAAGTTCGACGAACCGACAAGGCGCATCTATGCTTCCGCGGCGGACCGCTGGGACGGCAAATGGACGGTCGCCGTTGATGCCGGTGACAATTCTGTCCGTCTGCAGGATCAAGGTTTTGTTTCTCTTAGCGGCAAGGGCTGGCTTCGGATAGGCGGTGACGCCGGTTCCCTGTCAGATGATCTGCTGGTGATAACAGGCAAGGGTTCCAGCCTGCCGACCGGGTTGCTGTCGCTCTGGCCGCTTGACGAGCAGGCCGCCATTTACAGCGCCTTTATCGGCGATTGGCAGGATTTCGGCACGACAGGAAATCTCACTGCGGCTGAAGCGATGTCAGCACGTACCTTGCTGCTTCATGACTGGCGGCGCATTGTATTGCGCGACCCGGCCTTGCCGGATGCCCTGCTTCCAGACGACTGGATCGGCCATAAGGCCCGCAATTTGGCCGGACAGACCTATCGTGATCTGATGCAAGGCAGTGAAAAATGGCTCGATGACAATGGCTTACCGATCAACACGGAGCCGGATGTCCTTGAACAACGATTTAATGTGTTACGAAACATTGATAACTAGGTATTTTTTTGTTACATATATTGCCCAACATGGAGGACACGGATGTATTCCCAAGGGTTGATCGGCGCTGACAGCCAAACTGAAGAAACGCAGGAATTTCTCGACGCGTTCCAGGCTCGCATAGATGCAGAAGAAAAAATCGAACCCAATGACCCGATGCCGGAAGGCTATCGCCGTACGCTGGTGCGTATGATCGGTCAGCATGCGCACTCGGAAATTGTCGGCATGTTGCCGGAAGGCAACTGGATCACGCGCGCCCCGACATTGCGGCGCAAGATCGCGCTGATTGCCAAAGTGCAGGACGAAGGCGGGCATGGACTGTATCTTTATTCAGCCGCCGAAACGCTCGGCGTTTCGCGTGAGCAGATGACCGAAGAACTGTTGTC
Organism: Alphaproteobacteria bacterium; assembly: GCA_024640405.1. GTDB lineage: Bacteria > Pseudomonadota > Alphaproteobacteria > Rhizobiales > Aestuariivirgaceae > Anderseniella. The sequence goes on from JAHEFB010000075.1 coordinate 1,325, forward strand.
CGGAAAGGCCAAATACTCGTCGATATTCAACTATCCAACCCCTACTTGGGCCGATATCGGCGCTATTGGCTGGCTGGTGGACGGAGCCGCCATCATGAACCAGATCCCGCTGTGCCGATGTTCTTTCGGACCCTATGCACGTGCCATGATCCGGGTGTGCAAGGAGGAGAGCTTCCACCAGCGCCAGGGTTATGAAATCATGATGCAGCTGGCACACGGCTCCAAGGCCCAGAAAGACATGGCGCAGGACGCATTGAACCGCTGGTGGTGGCCATCGCTCATGATGTTTGGCCCGCATGATGCCGACAGCGAGCATGGCGATCAGTCCATGGCATGGAAAATCAAGCGTTTCACCAATGATGAACTGCGTCAGAAGTTCATAGATGCGACTGTCCCGCAGGCCGAATTCATCGGCCTCACCATGCCGGACCCTGACCTGAAATGGAACGAGGAAAGCGGTCACTATGACCATGGTTCGATTGACTGGGACGAGTTCTGGCGTGTCGTGAAAGGCGGAGGCCGCATGAATCGCGACCGCATTGCCGCGCGCAGGAAAGCCTGGGATGACGGCGCCTGGGTGCGCGAGGCAGCCGTGGTGCATGCCGAAAAACAGGCAACCCGCAAGGTGGCTGCAGAATAATGAAAACGCTGCGCGCCATGCCGGTGCTGCAGGTCGCCGACCTGATGGTATCGGTTGAGTTCTATAACCGGCTGGGATTTGCTACCAACGGCACCTGGGGTGAACCGGCTACATTCGCCATTACCCAGCGCGGAGATGTGAGCATCGCATTGCAATTGCTGCGGGCTGACAGGATGCCGGTCAACACTCATTGGGCAGCCTATATTTATGTCGATGACGCTGAAGCCGTACATCAGGAATTCAAGACCGCCGGCATTGAAATTGTCCGTGCACCTGAAGAGGCATTTTACGGATGCCTGGATTTCGATGTAGCCGACCCCGACGGGCATTTGCTGGCATTTGGCCAAGACCTTGATCCAGAACCGCACGGTCCTGGTTTAGGCTCCAAGAAAGGCAAAGGATAATGCACCAACCAAGCCATATTGCAGAACTGAACGTTGCCTACCGCAAGTACGAACTGGACGATCCGCGCTTTGCCGGCTTCGTCAACAATCTTGACCGCATCAATGCGCTGGCTGAACGGTCTCCCGGGTTCGTCTGGCGGCTCAAGGACGATACCGTCGGTAACGCAACCGAATTGTCGGTTGGCGATGATCCAACCATGATCCCGAATCTGAGCGTCTGGGAAAGCGTGGAGTATCTGGAGCGCTTTACCTTAGGAACGGTTCACGCCCAGATCTACAAAAAGCGAGAAAACTGGTTCACGCCGATGCAGGAACGCCATTTCGTGATGTGGCAGGTGCCGATCGGACATCAGCCAACCCTGGCTGAAGCCATGTCCATGCTGGCAAAAATCAATGCCGAAGGGCCTTCCGATGACGTGTTTGGCTGGGAAGCCATGACTAACCTTAATGGGTCCTGACCCACAACTATGGATGGAGAAGCGCTGTGCCTGACACCATGACCCCGCTGTGGGAAGTATTTATCCGGCCGCGAAATGGCCTGCATCACAAACATGTCGGCTCGCTACATGCAGCAGATGCCAGCCTGGCGATCCAGTCGGCACGTGATGTTTACACACGGCGCGGTGAAGGCAACTCGATCTGGGTGGTGCCGTCTTCGCAGATATCCGCGTCGGACCCTTCCTCGGGCAAGGAGATGTTTGATCCGGCTGATGACAAGGTTTATCGCCATCCGACCTTTTATGACATACCTGACGAAGTGGGGAACATGTGATGACCGGGGTCGCAATCGTCCACTCGCACCTGTTTGAGGCCGTGCTGCAACTTGCCGACGATCACCTGATTCTCGGCCACAGGGTCAGCGAATGGTGCGGGCATGCGCCGATGCTGGAAGAGGATCTGGGCCTTGCCAACATGGCGCTGGACCTGCTGGGCCAGTCTCGCGCGCTTTATGCCTACGCGGCCGAAATCGAGGATGCCGGTCGCAGTGAAGACGATCTGGCTTTCCTGCGTGTCGAACGCCAGTACCAGAACTGCCTGCTGGTTGAACGGCCCAATGGTGACTTTGCCCACTCAATATTGCGCCAGCTGTATTTCGCCGCCTTCATGCATCCCTTCTGGCATCACGTAGCCGCCAACTCAAGCGACGAAACCTTGCGCGGTATCGCCGGCAAGGCGGAAAAGGAGATGGCCTATCATCTTCGCCATTCTGCCGAATGGGTGGTGCGGCTGGGCGACGGTACCGATGAAAGCGCCAAGCGCGTCAAGGAAGCAGTTGATGCCCTGCACCACTACACCGACGAGCTGTTTCAGGGATCATCTGCCATGACAGCCTGCGCTGAAAATGGCGTGCTGCCTGATGTCGAAACATTGCGGCCTTCGTGGACATCCACCATCGCGGATGTGTTTGCGCATGGCCAACTGGCAATGCCCGAAGTCGCTCATCCGCAGACCGGAGGCCGCATGGGCGAACACGGCGAGGAAATGGGGCATATTCTGCATGAACTGCAGTACATGCAGCGCACCTATCCCAATTTGCAGTGGTAGCGTTCATGACCCAGCCCGCCGCCAACCACAGCCTTGCCGCTGAACGTGCCTGGGATGCAGCATCTGCGGTACCCGACCCGGAAATCCCGTGTGTCACCGTGGCCGAACTCGGCATTCTGCGCAAAGTTGTCGTCGAAAATGGTGTGGCCGTAGCCTATGTCACGCCAACCTACTCCGGTTGTCCCGCTGTGCTGGCCATCGAGTTGGCAATCGAGGCTGCACTGCTGGATGCCGGCTTTGAAGCCCGCATCGAGCGGGTCATGTCGCCTGCCTGGACCACCGACTGGATTACCCCGGAAGGCTGCGAAAAACTTCGCGCCTACGGTATTGCGCCGCCGGTAAAGGGCAGCAACTCGAAAATGGCGCTGTTTGGCGAAACAGTCGTAAACTGCCCGCGCTGCGGCAGCTCAGACACGCAAAAAATCTCTGAATTCGGCTCAACGGCCTGCAAGGCGCACTACACCTGCAGGCGTTGCGCGGAACCGTTCGATTATTTCAAGTGCATTTGAGGATCAGGCAATGGCCCAGGACCAATTTCACGAACTGACAGTCTCCGGTGTACGGCCGCAAACAGACAGGGCAAAAGCGATCCGGTTTGATCTGCCGGACAAGCTAAAGTCGGAATTTGCATTCAAGCCCGGCCAGTACTTGACCGTGCGCGCCAATCTCGACGGCGAGGAAGTGCGCCGGTCCTATTCGATCTGCTGCAGACCCGGCGATGGTCTGGAGATCGGCGTGAAGCATCTTCAAGGCGGCGTTTTTTCAAGCTTCGCGCAACAATTGAAGGCCGGAGACAGTATTGAAGTAATGGCGCCGAACGGCCGCTTTATTGCCGAGACCGGCGGCAAGCATGACTACCTCCTGGTCGCTGCAGGCTCGGGTATCACGCCGGTACTTTCAATCGTCAAGACCGTGCTGCGCGATGAACCGGACAGCACCGTCACCCTTATTTACGCCAACCGCAATTTTGACAGCGTGATGTTCCGTGACGACCTCGACGCACTGAAGGACATACATCTTGCAAGATTTTCCCTGCTGCATGTAATTTCGGAAGAAGGCCAGGACGCCGAAATCCTGTCGGGCAGGATCAATGCTGAAAAGCTCAATGACATGAAAAAGCGCGGCCTTATCGACCCGGCGCGCTATGATGCGGTCTATCTGTGTGGGCCCACCCCGATGGTCAAGGGGCTGCGTTCGGCCCTGACGGACCTGGGCGTTGCGTTCGACAAGATCAAATTTGAAGTGTTCACACCGACACCTTATGGCAAACCAGGTGGCGAACACGCACCAGCCAAACCTGACCTGACCGGATCAGAAGTCGAGATCATTCTGGACGGCGCCCGGCGCAAGTTGCGGGTTCATCCCCAAGAGGAAACCGTACTCGGTGCGGCCAAGGCTGCGGGTCTGGAAATTCCGCATTCCTGCGCCGGCGGCATGTGCTGCACCTGCCGCTGCAAGGTGATGAAGGGATCGGCAACCATGGATGAAAACTGGTCTTTGCAGCCGTGGGAACTTGAAGCCGGCTACATTCTCGCCTGCCAGGCGCGGCCTGAAACCGAAAAACTCGTGCTGGATTTCGACGCAGCTTGACCAACCTCCCTGCAACGCGTTGCGCGGCGTGCAAGAGCATGATGTGCCCAAAGTTGCTGAAAGACACAAACACGTCTCAATCATGCCCGACCATCCACCCCAACGTGGGGGAAGCAAGCGACCATTTCCTTCATGGCTGACAGTCGGTCGCAGTTATGCGGAGGAAGTGATGTTTAGACAAATTGTACTTGGGTTGACGATGAGCTGTTGCCTGTCGGTTGCGGCTCTGGCAGAGGAATGCAAACCGTCGAAATGGGGCGCGGATGACGAAATCGGTGCGGCCAATTATGTTTCACCGGAACGCACGATTGCCGCCGCCAAACTCGTCAAGACCGGCGCCAGTCATCCACTGGGTATCGTTGTTGATCGGGACATGCCGGCTTTTCCGCCGCGCTCCACCAAACTGCAGGTGATCGCACCGAACCAGATACAGGGCGCCGACAACTCCAAGGTGTTCGGTTATGACATGACCTACAATGACGACCTGGCGCAGCTGTGGTTTGGTACCGGTCCGCAGATTGACGGCCTGGGGCACCTGGGAGAAGGCAACCTGTACTACAACTGCAACGAGGCAAAGGACTTTGTAAAAATCACCGGCCTCACCAGGCTTAGTATCGACAAGATACCCCCAATGATCGCCCGTGGCGTGCTGATCGACATGGCGGAACACTTCGGCGTTGAAGTCATGAAAGCCGGCCAGCCCATTACCACCGATGACATCAAGGCTGCCATGGCCAAGCAGAAGGTCACCATCAATGAAGGTGATGTGGTTCTGATCCACACCGGCTGGACCGACGGCAAGCTGGCCAGCGCCCCGAAGGAATGGGTCAGCGCGGAACCCGGTCTCGACAATGGCGCGGCGAAGTACCTGGCCTCGCTCAACCCGATGGCGGTTGGTGCCGACACCTGGGGACTGGATGTGGTGCCGCCGGTGAAAGGCGAGAAGGTATTTTACGGTCATGTGGAATTGCTGAGAAACAACGGCATCTACATTCTGGAAACCATGAACACCGGGCGTCTCGCCAGGGAAGACATCGGAGAGTTCATGTTCGTACTCGGGCAAGCCCGCATCAAGGGGACGGTTCAGATGATCATCAATCCGGTCGCCATGTGGTGATCTGACTATGGCGCAACAACCGAATACATGACCAATGGCGGTTGCTGCTCTGAAATTATTGGATTGTGATACCTTTGGCGCCCGGCAGCAACCGCCTGACAGCTTGGCGACCTGTATGCGCACGCAGCAGACAAAAATCCTGCAGTATAACAGACAGCCAAAACTCTTTTGGTTTAAGCCGGCTGCGAACGGTTGTCGACTACACTCAGGTTGCTTGCCGGCTGCTCGCCAACCTTATGCAGGCAATCCGACAGTTTTTCGTAAAGCTCGGGATGCTGCCAACTGGCTACAGTGGTATGAAAACCGTCTACATCAGGCATGGACACATGAATTGATCCATCTTTTTCATCATACCACATGGCAACGTGGGAATAGGCTGACTTACCCAGTTTACTGATACCCATAACAACCTCACTAACTTACCTCGGTAGGCTTAGTTTAATATTTTATTTACTTTTGCGTCAAAACGCATCGTGTTTCTTGGTAAATTTCCACGCCGGAACATACATGCTGCGTTCAGCAACATTATGGCAACGGCGCACGTGAACCGTCGCCTGAGTTGCATTCCAGAAGGGCCTCAGGGCGTGATTACGGCTGAATACTTAGATTTTTCTGTGTAAATCAAGACTAACCCTGAGTATCACGGCGCAACCATTCCGATACGGTTTCCAGCTTGTTGCGCAGATGCTGTTTGAGGATTGCGCCAAGTTGGCGGCCGTCGCGCACCTGGATTGCGGCGAGTATCTCCTCGTGTTCGGCCACTGCCTTGTCCCAGCGCTCGCGGGTCATGTTGGCAAGATAACGGGCACGGCGCACACGGGCAGACAGCATGCGATGCTGGGCGGCCAGGGTCTCATTGCGGGCAGCTTTCAGGATCGCAGTATGAATGGCCTCGTTTGCCGCAAAATACTCAGGCAGGCGTTGCGCCTTGTAATGTCCGATCATCTCATGGTGAAACTTGCCGATGGCGGCTATTTCCGCGGCGGTGATCTTCTCACAGGCGAGTTCGCCGGAGAGCGCTTCCAGCGCACCCATTACCGGAAACACCTCCTCCAGGTCTTCAACCGTGACTGCGGTGACCGATGAACCGCGATTGGGGGTCAGTGTTACCAGGCCTTCCGAAGCCAGCACCTTCAGCGCCTCGCGCATCGGTGTACGGGACACGTTGTAGCGTTCGCACAGTTCCTTTTCGGGCACTTTTTCGCCCGGTGTGAGTTCACCTTCAATAATCAGGCGTTGCAGGCGTTCCACCAGTTCATCATGCAGGGAACGCCGCACAATGGCTTCATCCATCGATATGTTCATACGCGGGTTCCTTCCGTGTTGTCTGGAATGGCCATTTCCAGAACGCGGGCCACATGAACGGCCTCGCGGCGTGTGCCATCTGCAATCTGGTGCCGGCAGGAGGTGCCGTCTGCCACGATCAGTGTATCCGATTCTGCTGCGCGTACCGATGGCAACAACGACAACTCGCCCATGGCCTTTGAAACCTCGTAGGTTTCCGCCTGATATCCAAACGCGCCTGCCATGCCGCAGCACGAACTCTCAATGGTTTCGACCTTGAGGCCCGGCACCAGTTTCAGGGCACCCGTGACGCTTGGCATGACATTATGCGCCTTTTGATGGCAGTGGCCGTGAAGCAATACCTTGCGGTCCAGCGATGTGAACTCAAATCGGTCTGCATGTTCGACCACGAACTCCTCAAACATCATCGCCGCAGCGGCTATTTCATTCGCCTCCGGGCCCAGCTTCAGGACAGTCAGTTCATCGCGCAGCGTCAGCAGGCAGGACGGTTCCAGACCGACAATTCCTGCTCCCTCCCGCACCAGCGGCAGATAGGCGGCGATCAGGCGCCTGGCCTCGGCACGCGCCTGATCCACCAGGCCTGTTGCCAGATAGGTCCTGCCGCAGCACGGCGGCCGCGATGACCTTTCCGGCAAAGGTGAGACAACCCTGAAACCTGCTGCGGCCAGCACGTTGCGGGCGGCACGAAGGTTTTCGCTGTCAAAATAGGTATTGAATGTATCGCCAAACAGGATCACCGGCAGCCCCTCAGCCGGGCCAGGGTTATCGCCATGCCTGTAAGTATCGCCTCGCCACTGCGGCAATGTTCGCTTGCCGGACAGGCCGACAATAGCCTCGCTCAACCCGGCAATTCCGGGAATCGCGTCGCGGGCATTCGCCAGCCACGGGATGCGGGCAAGATAGGGTGCGTAACGCGGCATATGGGCCACCAGCCTGTCTCGCACCGACGGCCCGGCTTTCGCCACCCGGGCTGCTGCCACTTCGATCTTCATGGCCGCCATGTCAACGCCGGTGGGGCATTCACGCCGGCATGCCTTGCATCCGACGCACAGTTTCATGGTGTCGGCCATCGCATCACCGGTCAGTGCATCCGGCCCCAGTTGCCCGGAGATGGCCAGGCGCAGGGAATTTGCCCGTCCGCGTGTCAGGTGAATCTCGTCACGGGTCACCCGGTAGGACGGGCACATGGCACCACCTGCGAGCTTGCGGCAGGCACCATTGTTGTTGCACATCTCGACGGCACCCTGAAAACCGCCGCCGGCACCGGGCCATTGTGACCAGTCAAGCGCGGTGTTCAATTCCGGAACGGCATAATCTGCGTTGAAACGGAACAGCGTGCGGTCATCCATTTTCGGCACATCGACAATCCTGCCGGGATTGAACACGCCGTCGGGATCGAAGGTCTGCTTCACCTGCCGGAAACTCGCCATCATGCGCGGACCGAACATTGCCTCGTTGAACTCGGAGCGCACAATGCCGTCGCCATGCTCGCCGGAGTGTGAACCCTTGTATTTACGAACCAGTTCAAAGGCTTCTTCGGCAATGGCACGCATGGTCCTTACGTCGTGTTCAAGCCGCATGTTGAGAACCGGGCGCACATGCAGACAACCGACAGAGGCGTGGGCATACCACGTACCCCTGGTGCCGTGGCGGCTGAAGATCTCGGTCAGGCCGGCGGTATAGGCGGCGAGATCCTTCAGTTCCACCGCGCAGTCTTCCACGAAGGAAACCGGTTTTCCCTCCTGCTTCATGGACATCATGATGTTGAGGCCGGATTTGCGCACCTCGGCAAGGTCTGCCTGCAGGCCTGGCTCGCTGACTTCCACCACGCCGCCGAAATGATCACCTGAACGCGACCAGTCGAACCCCAAGTCACCCATCACCTGGTGCAGCCGTTTCAGGCGGCGCAGGTTTTCGTCCCAGTCGTCTTCGGCAAAATCCACCAGCAACAGCGCGTCCGGCTCTCCCCTGACGACTTTTTCGATGGTGGGCCGGAAAATGTCGATGCCGCGGGCCAGTTCAATCATGGTGCGGTCGACCAGTTCAACCGCAACCGGGTCAAGCTTGACCAGATGCTGGGCGGCGTCCATGGCGGCATGAAAGGTCGCGAAATGACAAACGCCCATTGCCTTGCGCACCGGCAGCGGCGACAGTTTGAGGGTTACCTTGTCAGACCAGGCCAGAGTGCCTTCCGAGCCGACCAGCAGCGACGACAGATTGGGCGTCGACCCGTTCGGCACCAGTGCATCAATGTTGTAACCACCGACGCGGCGCATGATCTTTGGAAATTTTTCGGCAATCTCCGCCTGCTCGCGGGCACCCAGTGCCAGCAGGTCAGCCACGAAACCGGGTTCACCGGCTGTGCCTGCTTCGGCAAATCTTGCTTCGGTGCCGTCGGCCAGGAACGCATCGATGGCCAGCACATTGTCGCGCATCATGCCGTAACGCAGCGAGCGGCCGCCGCAGGAATTGTTGGCTGCCATGCCGCCGATGGTGGCACGCGACGCGGTCGAGACATCGACCGGAAACCAAAGCCCGTGCGGTTTGAGCCGGCGGTTCAACTCGTCCAGCACCATGCCCGGCTGGACAACACACGTACGGGCTTCGACATCCAGCTTAAGCAGGCCGTTCAGGTGTTTTGATGCGTCAATGACGATCGCGTCATTCACCGTCTGGCCGCACTGCGAAGTGCCGCCGCCGCGCGGCAGTACCGGAACACCTTCATCACGGGCCAGCGCAATGACATTTTTCACATCACCGGATGTCCGTGGCACGACCACGGCGCGCGGCATGATCTGATAGATCGAGGCATCGGTTGCATAACGTCCCCGCGAGAACACATCATCCATCACTTCGCCTTCAACGCTGTCGCGCAGGCGCCTTGTGAGAGTGGATAATGCCAGTGTGGTCACGGAATAAGCCTTGACATAATTTTGAATGCAAAATTAAATATACGTATTCTAATCGAGGTGGCAAGGCCGAAGGGCCAGTGCAGTTTCCATCACCGCGACGTTCAAGGGACTTTGACCCAATGCATGCTCCAGGCCGTCATTTTCTGCAGATTCCCGGGCCTACCAACGTACCGGACCGGATACTGCGGGCGATGGATTATCCCACCATGGACCACCGTGGACCGGGCTTTGCCGAGATCGGCCTGAAATGCCTCGATGGCATGAAATCCGTCTTCAAGACCGAAAAAACCGTGGTGATCTATCCGGCATCTGGTACCGGCGCATGGGAAGCGGCGCTGGTCAATACGCTGTCGCCGGGCGACAAGGTCCTGATGTGCGAGACCGGCCATTTCGCGTCCCTATGGTGCAGGCTTGCCAAGCGGCTGGGCCTGGACCCGGTGCTGATTGAAACCGACTGGCGACGCGGCGCGGTGCCTGACACCGTCGGTGAAGCGCTGGACCGGGACACCGCACACGGCATCAAGGCAGTGTGCGTGGTGCATAACGAAACCTCTACCGGTTCGACCTCGCGGCTGGACGAAGTGCGCGCGGCGATGAATGCCACCGGCCACCCTGCCCTTTTGATGGCGGACACGATCTCCTCGCTGGCATCGATTGATTATCGCCATGACGAATGGGGGATTGATGTCACCGTAGCCGGCTCGCAGAAGGGCCTGATGCTGCCGCCGGGGTTGAGTTTCAACGCCGTCAGCGACAAGGCGCTGGAAGCGGCCAAAACCTCTGCCTTGCAAAAATCCTACTGGGCGTGGGATGAGATGACCGGACCCAACAAGACCGGCTATTTCCCCTACACACCTGCCACCAACCTGTTGTACGGGCTGGCGGAAGCCATCGACATGCTGCACGAGGAAGGCCTCGACAACGTGTTCGCCCGCCACAAGCGCCATTCCGAAGCGACCCGGCGCGCCGTACAGGCCTGGGGTCTGGAAGTGTTGTGCGAAGAACCGAAAGACTATTCGCATGCCCTGACCGCGGTAATGCTGCCGGACGGCCACAACGCCGATGAATTTCGCGCCACGACGCTGAAACATTTCAACATGTCGCTGGGCAATGGCCTGTCAAGGCTGGCCGGCAAGGTGTTCCGCATAGGCCACCTCGGTGATTTCAACGATCTGATGTTGATGGGAACCCTGTCGGGTGTGGAAATGGGACTTGGCGTAGCCGGCATTCCGCATCAGACTGGCGGCGCACAACGCGCAATGGAATATCTCAAGACTGCCGCAACAGACACAAGCAGCGCTGTTACCGGATAAATACCTACTGCTGCACTATCCCCTGGGAGGAAAACCAAAATGAAAAGCTTTATCAAGGTTCTGGCCTTTTCCACCGCACTGGCCGCCATGGCGTCTGCGGCGAGTGCCGAAAAACTGGTTCTCAAGTTTGGCCACGTGGGAAAACCGGGTTCACTGTTCGCAGCCTCGGTTGACGAATTTGCCAAGCGCGCCAA
>JAHEFB010000100.1 GCA_024640405.1 Alphaproteobacteria bacterium
TGCGACTTTATGGTCCTCTCGAACCCTGGATAGAGAAAGTGTGGCGTCCAGGTGAGATCGAATTGGTGGAATAAATGAGGGCTGAACAACGCCCAAATGGTACACAAAAGATAAAAAGGAGCACAAGTTATGAAAACAAAAATCAAATTACACCAAACACTACAAGTTTTGCTTATTGCAGGGATGGCAATCTTTGCCCTTCCGGCAGTTCACGCTGCGGATACCGCCAAGGTGAGCGCAGAAAACTACGTCCGCGCTGAGTCGGACTTTCAGATGAGTACCTACATCAAGAGTCTTGATAACTTTGGAAAGTTCCACAATATCAGGAAGCCCTACGACGTCGATAACCAGACGACCGTGCGGGGTAACCGGGATACGCTGTACTCATTCGGCGTGTTTGATCTGACATCTCCGCTCACGATCACGCTTCCGGACACGAAGGGACGCTATCAGTCCTTGATGGCCATTAGTCAGGATCATTCGATCGCGGCTGTATACGGTCCCAAGAAAGTTACTTTGACACAGGAAAAGATCGGCACTCAGTATGTGTTCCTGGTCATTCGAACTTTTATGAATCCAAACGACGAACAAGATGTGAAAGAGGCACATCGACTCCAGGATGTGGTCGGCGTCGAGCAGGCGGATATCGGAAAGTTTGAAGTGCCTGATTGGAAAAAGAAAGAAGTGGAGCAAATGCGAGACACGATCAATGTGATCGCCAATACCGTCTCTGATACTTCAACAATGTTCGGTAAAAAAGAGGACTTGGACCCGGTTTACTGGATGCTGGGTGCTGCCCTCGGCTGGGGCGGGTTGCCGGCAGAGGCCGCTACGTATGTGAACGTGACCCCCGAAAAGAACGATGGCAAGACCGCCTACACACTCACTGTGAAGGACGTGCCGGTGGACGAGTTCTGGTCGGTGACCCTCTACGACGCCGAGGGCTGGATGCCCGTTAACGAGTACAATGCCTACTCCTTCAACAACGTCACCGCCAAGAAGGCCGAAGATGGCAGCATCACCATCCACTTCGGAGGCGATCCCAAGGCGGATAACTTCCTGCCGATCGTGAAGGGCTGGAATTACATCGTCAGGCTCTACCGGCCGAAGAAGGAAATCCTGGATGGAAGCTGGAAATTTCCTGAAGCGCAGGCTGCCAAGTAAGGATAAGGCCGGGATAATCCCGGCCCGGTGTAACTGGGTGTTTTTAAATTAAAAGGAGTGTTCCAGTTGAAAAACTTATTTCAAAACTATCGTTTTCTGGTGTCGTCACTGACTGTGATTTTTCTGGCGTTAAGTAGCGGGCCTGTTATGGCAGAGACCGCCCAGCAGATCGACAGCGAAGTCGATGTTGCACTGCAAAAACTGTATGCATCAACACCCGTAGCCAAAAAACTGGCTGCCGAGGCTGAAGCGGTCCTGGTATTTCCTTCAATGCTCAAGGCCGGCCTGATGGTCGGCGGTCAATACGGTAAAGGCGCTTTGCGCCAGAAAGGCAAGACAGTGGGTTATTACAGATCCAGTGCAGTGTCCTATGGGCTTCAGGCCGGTGCTCAGAAATTTGGTTATGCCATGTTTTTCATGTCCAGTGACGCACTTAAATATCTTGGCAGCAGTGACGGTTGGGAGGTTGGTGTTGGTCCATCAATTGTCATGGTGGATGAGGGTATGGCAAGAACCATGACGACGACAACACTCAATGATGGTGTCTATGCCTTTGTCTTTGGCCAGAAAGGGCTGATGGCTGGGATTGGGCTGCAAGGATCCAAAATTGACAAGATCAATCCTGGCAAGTAAATGATACTGCCTGCGTCAGGCGATTCCGAAACCGCAAGCGGTTCAGTGAGGTAGGTGACTGACATGATTGAACCAAACGTTACGCTCAAATGTCTTTATCTGAACGTTCGTCCGTAATCTGGCCGGGTTTAAATCCTGGCTTGTTGCCATGAAGGACTATTTCGGGAACAGAAATGTAACCTGAAACCTGAGCCCCCAGTCCGGCCCACCACGCGGAGCATCAAGATAATTTCGATAACCCAGTTGAAATTGTACCGGTTGCTTACCAATCTTCGTCAGCTGGGCAACTGACAGGTTGACAGGTACCGTCCACTCTTCATTCTCCCAATCGTACGATGACTCTGTATTCAATCCAAAGGTAGTCTGGTTTTTATTCGTATAAGAAAGAAACGGCTGCAGAAAGGTGGAATTGATATCCTGGCGATCGGCATCGCCATCGACCGACCATAAATGATTTGCCAGGCCGCCATAGGTCCAGCCATTGCCCTGCTTCAGTACGACAGCCGTTGGCCCTATGCGAGTATAGGAATTTTAAACACCATTTTCATTCAAATCAAATTGCATCCGCTCATTGATCTCAACGTAAACGCCGTCAAAAGTGATGAAAAATTTCTTCAAATCCCTGCCTGATCTGGAAAATTCATTGCGATTTTTCTGAAATACAGCTTTTCCAGTTTTCACATCCATAAGCATCCCTGCCGTAGTCATCAAGCTTCAGCATCGGAAAAGACAAGGTTTGCTGGTTTCAGTCAAACAGGCGGGTCTGATAATCCACTGGTGGTGCTCGAGACGGTGGCAATGAGTCATGACGCTCTGCCTGTTCCTTTTTCTCGATATGATCCAGTATCTTTTTTATCACCAAAGGCTCTTCAATACAGGCGATCACTTTCATGCTTCCGCCACAACTCGAGCAGATCTCGATGTCAACGTTGAACACCCGTTTTAACCTTTGCGCCCAGGTCATCGAGGCACGTTTTTCAGCTTCCGTCTTTGGCTCTTCGTCAGAAGAAAGTTCGCAGCGCTTTTTCTTACCCCGCTTTGCCGGTGTCACCAGTGCGCGATGTTTGCTGTTTGGTGCAAATACACCGTGGAATCTCGTTAAATTGACTCTGGGTTTTGGCACCAGTGCCGCCAGCCTGGCAATGAAATCCAACGGTTCAAAGATGACATGCGTGGTACCGTCACGATACGGCGTCTTTAGCTGGTAACGAATGTTGCCGCTGGGTGTCAGAGTCAGGCGTTTTTCAGAAACCGCTGGTCGAGTGATATATCGACACACTCTTTCCAGTTTTCTTCGCTCATGCGCCTTGGCGGAAACTCCGGCATGCAGGCTAAATCCCGATACCTTTCCAACACTACCTCCGTATGACTCATCATCTGTCGGCGGCAATGTCTGCAGGGTAAAGACCTTTCGTCCGGCCTGTGGACCAACCGCTATCCGGTAGCTGATTGAGCAGCCCATCACTTGGGACATGGGGTCATCATCAAATCCGTCTCCGGACAAGTAACTGTTCTCGGCATCCCGTTCAAGCAGGCCCTGTCTCTCCAGGAAACGCCCTACCCGATGGGCAATGGTATGTGTCAGCTGTGTCAATTCCGTACTGCTTGGCGCTACCCTGGACATGGTTTCAGTTCAG
>JAHEFB010000076.1 GCA_024640405.1 Alphaproteobacteria bacterium
GCCAGAACCTTCGTGATTGCCGCCGTCAACGACGTCTTGCCATGGTCAACGTGACCAATCGTGCCGATGTTACAATGCGGCTTGTTACGTTCAAACTTTGCCTTGGCCATTTTACAGTCTCCCTCAGTCAGGGTTAGTCAGTTAATTCACGAAGTTCGATTAGGCGTATTTCGCGACCACTTCGTCGGCCACGTTGCGCGGCACTTCGGAATAGTGATCGAACGACATGGTGTAGGCAGCGCGACCCTGGCTCATCGAGCGCAGATTGTTCACATACCCAAACATATTTGCCAGCGGAACCATGGCATTCACAACCTGCGCGTTACCACGCGCTGTTGTTCCCGCAATCTGCCCGCGACGGGAATTCAGGTCGCCGATAACAGAACCGAGATACTCTTCGGGTGAAACCACTTCCACCTTCATAATTGGTTCCAGCAACACCGGGCCGGCCTTTGTAATAGCTTCACGAAGCGCCGCACGAGATGCAATTTCAAAGGCAATTGCAGATGAGTCGACGTCATGATAGGCGCCATCAGTAAGCGTGACCTTGACGTCTACCATCGGGAATCCAATGATGTTGCCGGAAGTCATCACAGAGTTGAGGCCTTTTTCCACGCCCGGGAGGTACTCCTTGGGAACATTGCCGCCAACAACTGTACTCTCGAACACCATTCCGGAATTCTCTTCGCCAGGCTCAACTGTGAATTTGACCCGGGCAAACTGGCCGGTACCACCAGTCTGCTTCTTGTGGGTGTAGTCAATGTCAGTCGATTTGGTGATGGTTTCACGGTAGGCAACCTGCGGCGCACCAACATTGACCTCGATCTTGTGCTGGCGACGAAGAATGTCGACCTTGATATCCAGATGCAGCTCACCCATGCCCTTGATGATGGTCTGGCCGCTCTCTTCATCGGTAGAAACGTAGAAGGAGGGATCTTCGGCGGACAACTTGGCCAGCGCCAGACCCATTTTTTCCTGGTCTGCCTTGGTCTTGGGCTCAACAGCCATTTCGATAACCGGATCTGGAAATTCCATCTTTTCCAGAATTACCGGCTTGGAAACATCACACAGGGTATCACCGGTACGGGCTTCCTTGAGACCTACCAGCGCCACAATATCGCCCGCATAGGCATCGGAAATTTCTTCACGGCTGTTCGAATGCATCAGGACCATCCGGCCGATGCGCTCCGTTTTGCCACGCGTGGAGTTCAACACGGTCGAGCCCTTGGAAAGCTTGCCGGAATAGATACGGGCAAAAGTCAGCACGCCATAAGGATCATCCATGATCTTGAATGCGAGCAGTGAAAGAGGCTCATCATCGGAAGATTTGCGAACTGTTTCTTCTTCGGTCTTGGCGTCGATGCCCCTGATGGCCGGCACTTCCAAAGGAGAAGGAAGATAGGCAACAACAGCGTCAAGCAGCGTCTGCACACCCTTGTTCTTGAAGGCGGAGCCACACAGGACAGGGAAGAATGAAGCCGACAGCACTGCCTTGCGCAACAGTGTTTGCAGTGTATCGAAATCAGGTTCCGTGCCATCCAGATAGGCTTCCATTGCTGCTTCATCCAGCTCGACCGCAGCTTCAATCATCTCAAGGCGCAATTCGTCGGCACGGTCCTTGAGCTCTGCAGGGATTTCATTCTCCACATACTCAGCGCCCATGTCTTCGGTTTTCCAGACAATGGCCTTCATGCGCACAAGGTCGATGACGCCCTTGAAATCGTCCTCGGCACCGATAGGCATCTGAATAGCAATCGGGCGTGCACCAAGGCGCTCCTTGATGTCCGACAGGCATTTGTCGAAATCGGCACCGATCTTGTCCATCTTGTTGCAGAACACGATGCGAGGCACTCTGTATTTGTCGCCCTGACGCCAAACAGTCTCTGTCTGAGGCTCAACCCCGGCATTGGAATCAAGCACACAAACTGCACCATCAAGCACGCGAAGCGAACGCTCTACTTCAATTGTAAAGTCAACATGGCCAGGCGTGTCGATAATGTTCAGGCGCTTGCCCAGCCACTGAGTAGTGGTCGCAGCAGACGTAATGGTAATACCTCGTTCCTGCTCCTGCTCCATCCAGTCCATGGTGGCAGCGCCGTCATGGACTTCGCCAATCTTGTGGCTTTTTCCGGAATAGAAAAGAATACGCTCCGTTACCGTAGTTTTGCCGGCATCGATATGCGCCATGATACCGAAGTTGCGATAGTCTTTTATTTCGTGCGTGCGGGCCATCTGCCTGATCTCCGATATGAATTACCAGCGGTAATGGGAGAATGCGCGGTTCGCTTCTGCCATCCGGTGGGTATCTTCACGCTTTTTTACTGCAGTACCGCGATTGCTGGCAGCATCCATTAGCTCGCCGGACAAACGCTCAATCATTGTATTCTCGTTGCGTCCGCGGGCAGCAGTTATCAGCCAGCGAATCGCCAGCGCCTGACGGCGCTCGCTCCGCACTTCAACCGGCACCTGGTATGTGGCACCGCCGACACGGCGCGAACGCACTTCCACGGCCGGCGACACATTCTCAAGAGCCTGATGAAAAACAATAAGCGGCTCCTGCCGCAATTTTTCCTCGATCTTGTCGAAGGCGCCATAAACAATGCGTTCAGCAACAGATTTCCTGCCATCGAGCATCAGGTTGTTCATGAATTTCGAAAGGATCAAATCTCCGAACTTCGGGTCCGGATTGATTACGCGTTTTTCTGCGCGGTGACGGCGTGACATGGCTTAACTACCCTCTTCCAACGCTTATTTGGGACGCTTCGCGCCGTACTTGGAACGACGCTGGCGGCGCTTGGCCAAACCCTGCGTATCCAGAACGCCACGAATGATGTGATAACGAACACCGGGAAGGTCCTTCACACGACCGCCGCGGATCATCACCACGGAGTGTTCCTGAAGGTTGTGACCCTCACCAGGAATATAACTGGTAACTTCAAACCCGTTGGTCAAACGCACGCGGGCCACTTTGCGAAGCGCGGAGTTCGGCTTCTTCGGTGTGGTGGTATAGACACGGGTGCAAACGCCGCGCTTTTGCGGGCATTCCTGCATCGCCGGCACCTTGTTGCGGGTCTTCTGCGCAACACGGGGCTTGCGGATTAACTGGTTGATCGTCGGCATTTATGTCTCGCGCTTTCGAACAGGTCACATTAAAACAAAGGCATACGTACGAACCGCTGAATGAGCGCACGCATAAAAATAAACGCTGACTCACCAGTATTTTGGTGACCAGCGCTTCAAATCCAGAGGACTATCAGGCACTTGCGTCCTGAGAGTCATGTTCCGATCTGACTCAACTTGGCTTTCCCGGTAACGTCTAGACCAGTCGATCTACGGCTTACCGCCTCGAAAGTTGGCCGGAACATACTCATACACCCCCTAGTCGTCAAGTACTGAATTTGGTCAATTTCAGCCCCATTTGGCGGTGTTTTTCCAACAATTGTCCCAACTTGGCCTTAATTGAATTGTGAATCGCCAAGATCGCGCCATATCACGGCCCATTCGGTGAATCACCCTGTTTAACAGGGACGGCATAATATCCCCTCGCATAGATAGATCTAAAGCGGGGTATTACCGGAGGGCGCAATGCAACAACAAGTGGAAACTTGGTGGCACGAACTAAACACATGGGATGCGCTGGAAGCGCGAAATTTCTATCGCCGCACCCTGGGTTGGGCGTTCGAGCAGATCACCCTGCCCGACGGTGAGCCGTACTGGCTGGCCCGCAAGGACGGCAAGACCGTCGGCGGCATATACAGCCTGACTGCCCCAAAATTCAAAGGTATTCCAGCTCACTGGATGACATACATGGCGGTTGAAGATCTGGATCACGCCACACGCGAGACAACTTCTGCCGGCGGTGAAGTAAGTCGTCCGGCCACCGAAATACCGGGAATTGGCAAAATCGCAATCGTAACCGATGCATCCGGCGCACTGATCGGATTGATCGAACCGGACCATGTGCAGATTGGTATTGCTATCCGGAACTCGGATCACGATCTGATCAGCGAAGACGATACGATGGAGTTTTCACCCGAACTGATTAAACTCAGGGCTCAGAACGCCAGACAGGCAGCAGCCAACTAAAGCAAAGGGCGTTTCGTCACAATCAACAAATCGTCATCAAATGCGCAACCTTGGCGCAATTGATGGCGCGAGTTTAACGCCCGACGCTCTAGCGAACAACGTCGCGGACCTCTGGTCACGGCAGCAGTGGGAGCGGGATGCGTGTGGATGAACACTCAATTCATCACCGTCCCGCTCCAAATTCTCCACTCTCAATTTCTTGTCAGGCTTGCCGCGGTGGGTTGTCACCCGCACCGCTGGCTTCGGCTTTCACATCATACACAATGATACCGCGTTTTCCGTCACGCGCTTCCTGCCAGGCCTCGTCATGCGGTTTCTTGTCAGGCTTTTCCGGCACTTCGCCACCCCTCAGGATATCCACACCGGTCCATTCACGCTCCGCCAGCGCACGCTCTGCCTCCTTGTGAGCACCTGTCGGATTTCTGGCTGAAACGAAAATCACAAATCCCCTGTCGGGGTTGGCATCAGCACCAGGTTTGTGTCCTCCCTGCCCTAGGAACATGTAAACTGATCGCTTTAGATTAATTGCCACATGAGCCTCCTGAGGTTCGATAACCAACCTGCATGTCTTCCAGCCGCTGGTCGTTCTGCGAGCAAGGAGAAGATGAATTCAAAAGTCTAGAACGTAGTCTTGATTCAAGCAAAACCCGAACCGGGCAAATTGCAATGCAGACACCAAACAATCGATGCCGCTTTACTGCTTATGGCCCCATATGGAAAGGCCGCCGCGAACTACCCTGATCGCGGCGGCCTTGTATTGATGATGTATCGATTCCAGTGTAGCAGAGAAACCTATTCCCCTGCCGGTGCGGGCTCGGCAGGTTCGGTCGGTTCGCTGGAATCTTCAACCGCTACCTTGGCCTGTTCGTCCAGGATCAGACCATCGCGTTTGTCGGCAACAGATTTGAAACGGGACAGCATGCCGCCGGTACCGGCAGGAATGAGGCGGCCCACGATGACATTCTCCTTGAGACCTTCCAGCGTATCGATCTTGCCACTGATTGCAGCTTCGGTAAGTACGCGGGTTGTCTCCTGAAACGAAGCTGCCGAAATGAACGACCGGGTCTGCAGGCTGGCTTTGGTGATACCAAGCAGAACCGGCACACCGGAGGCTGGATTTTTGCCTTCATCTGCCATCTTGGCGTTGATGTTTTCCAATTCGGTACGATCAAGCTGTTCACCGGACAGAAGCGAGGTATCACCGGTTTCGGTAATCTCCACCTTCTGAAGCATCTGACGCACAATCACTTCAATATGCTTGTCGTTAATGCTCACACCTTGCAGTCGGTATACTTCCTGCACTTCATTGACGAGATAGGTCGCCAGTTCTTCAACACCCTTAATGGCAAGGATGTCGTGCGGTGCCGGGTGTCCATCAAGAATGTACTCGCCTTTCTCGATGAAGTCACCTTCCTGAACCGGGAGGTGCTTGCCTTTCGGGATCAGATATTCGGCCGGTTCCAGAGAAGCGTCTTCCGGCACAATCCGGATGCGGCGCTTGTTCTTGTAGTCGCGACCAAATTCAACGCGGCCGGAAATTTCAGCAATTACGGCGTGATCCTTCGGACGTCGTGCTTCGAACAGTTCAGCAACACGCGGCAGACCACCGGTAATGTCACGCGTCTTCGCACTTTCCAGCGGAATACGCGCAAGCACATCACCCGCCTTCACTGCTGAGCCAGGATCCACCGACAAAATGGCCTCAACCGACAGCAGATAACGAGCCTCACCACCGCGGGGTAGTTTGAGAATCTCACCCTTCTTGTCCTTGATGACAATTGCCGGGCGCAGATCGGCACCGCGAGGGCTTGTACGCCAGTCGATCAGAACGCGATTGGTAATACCGGTTGATTCATCGGTTACCTCCGACACCGACACCCCGTCAACAACGTCCTCAAACTCGATCTTGCCATCGACTTCCGTCATGACGGGACGGGTATACGGATCCCATTCCGCAAGACGCATGCCGCGCTTGACCTTGTCACCCTCGTTGACGAACAGGCGAGCACCCTGCACCAGCTTATGAACAGCGCGTTCATGGCCCTGCTCATCCTGGATCACCAGCGAAACGTTCCGCCCAAGGGTAATAATCTTGCCGGTACTGTCCGTAACAACATTTGAATTACGCAGTTTGACAACACCTTCATGGTTAGACTCCACAAAGGACTCATCAAGCACCTGTGCCGTACCTCCAATATGGAACGTCCTCATGGTCAGCTGTGTCCCGGGTTCACCGATCGACTGCGCGGCAATAACACCGACAGCTTCACCGTGATTGACCGGCGTGCCACGAGCAAGGTCACGACCGTAACACCGTGCACAAACGCCAAATCGGGTCTCGCATGTCAGCACGGAACGGATACGGAATTCCTGGATGTTGGCATCTTCGATCTTCTCAACATCTTCTTCCGTAATTTCACGCATTGCCGGAATGATGACTTCATTGGTCTGCGGGTGCAGTACGTCTTCAGCAGCCGTACGGCCAAGAACCCGTGATCCCAGCGAGGCGATGATTTCTCCTGCATCAATGATCGGACGAGCCGTAATCGAATTTTCGGTTCCGCAATCGTCTTCTGCAATGATGGCATCTTGAGCGACGTCAACCAGACGACGTGTCAGATAACCGGAGTTGGCGGTCTTCAGTGCGGTATCGGCCAGACCCTTGCGGGCGCCGTGAGTGGAGTTGAAGTACTCCAGAACGGTGAGGCCTTCCTTGAAGTTTGAAATGATCGGCGTCTCGATGATCTCACCGGACGGTTTGGCCATCAGACCGCGCATACCGCCAAGTTGCTTCATCTGAGCCGGAGAACCACGCGCACCGGAGTGAGCCATCATGTAGATGGAGTTCACAGGCTTTTCGCGTTTGGTCACGTCGTCAAATTGAACAGCCTGAATGCGGCCCATCATTTCGTCAGCCACCTTGTCGGTGCACTTTGCCCAGGCATCAACAACCTTGTTGTACTTCTCGCCCTTGGTGATCAAGCCGTCGATGTACTGTTGTTCATATTCCTTGGCCAACTCACGGGACTCGGCAACCAGCTTCTCCTTGGTGGACGGGATGACCATGTCATCCTTGCCAAACGAAATACCGGCCTTGAAGGCATTGTAGAAACCAAGCCCCATGATCTTGTCACAGAAGATGACGGACTCTTTCTGCCCGCAACCGCGATACACATCGTCGATCATCTTCGAGATTTCACGCTTGGTCAGCAGCTTGTTGCATATCTCTAGTGACATGCCGGGCTGTTTGGGCAGCAATTCACCAATCTTCAACCGGCCAGGCGTGGTTTCATAGATGCGTGAAGTTTGATTGCCGTCTTCATCCACATACTTGAAACGACCCTTGATCTTAGTATGCAGGGTGATCACGCCGGCATTCAGGGCATGGTCAACCTCGGCGACATCGCCAAACAGCATTCCTTCGCCCGGCTCGTTTTCCTTCATCTGGGATACGTAGTACAGGCCGAGCACGATATCCTGCGACGGCACGATAATCGGCTGACCGTTTGCAGGATGCAGGACGTTGTTGGTGGACATCATCAACACACGCGCTTCAAGCTGGGCTTCCAGTGACAGCGGCACGTGAACCGCCATCTGGTCGCCGTCAAAGTCGGCATTGAATGCCGCACAGACCAGCGGATGTAGCTGGATGGCTTTACCTTCAATCAACACAGGTTCAAACGCCTGGATGCCGAGGCGGTGAAGCGTTGGAGCGCGGTTAAGCAATACCGGATGTTCACGGATAACCTCATCCAGGATGTCCCAGACTTCAGGTTTTTCCTTCTCAACCAGCTTCTTGGCCTGCTTCACGGTGGAAGACAGACCCTTGGCGTCAAGCCGCGAATAGATGAACGGCTTGAACAGCTCCAGCGCCATCTTCTTCGGCAACCCACACTGATGCAGTTTGAGTTCTGGTCCAACCACGATAACTGAACGTCCGGAATAGTCGACGCGCTTGCCGAGCAGGTTCTGACGGAAACGTCCCTGCTTGCCCTTCAACATGTCTGCCAACGATTTCAGCGGCCGCTTGTTGGCGCCGGTGATGACCCGGCCACGACGGCCATTGTCGAACAGCGCATCAACCGATTCCTGCAACATCCGTTTTTCATTGCGGATGATGATATCGGGTGCACGCAACTCGATGAGCCGCTTCAGCCGGTTGTTCCGATTGATCACACGGCGATACAGATCATTGAGATCCGAGGTCGCGAACCGGCCGCCATCAAGTGGCACCAGCGGACGCAGCTCAGGCGGAATGACCGGGACAACAGTCAGGATCATCCACTCGGGCTTGTTGCCTGACTCGATGAAGCCTTCAACAATTTTAAGCCGCTTGGCCAGTTTTTTGGGCTTCAGCTCAGTTGTCGCCTCGGCAATTTCCACACGCAACTGATCGCGCAATTTCTCAAGCTCGATACCCATGAGAATTTCGCGGATGGCTTCAGCACCGATTCCGGCTGTAAAGCTGTCGGCGCCATAATGATCCTGGGCTTCCATGAACTGCTCTTCGGTCAGCAGTTCGCCGTGTTTCATTGGCGTCAGGCCAGGCTCGGTTACAATGTAGTTCTCAAAGTAGAGAACACGTTCCACGTCCTTCAACGTCATGTCGAGCAACAGAGAAATGCGCGACGGCAACGACTTCAGGAACCAGATGTGTGCCACCGGTGCCGCCAGATCGATATGACCCATGCGTTCACGACGAACCTTGGCAAGCGTTACTTCGACACCGCACTTTTCGCAGATGATGCCCTTGTACTTCATCCGCTTGTATTTACCGCACAGGCACTCATAGTCCTTCACGGGACCGAATATCCGGGCGCAGAACAATCCGTCACGCTCTGGTTTAAACGTACGATAGTTAATGGTTTCCGGCTTTTTGATTTCACCGAATGACCAGGAGAGAATCTTCTCCGGTGCTGCAATGCCGATCCGGATTTGTTCAAAGGTCAGCGGCTGACCTGCCGGATTGAAAACGTTCATGACCTCATGGTTCATGTAATACCTCAATTCCTTGTTCGCGGACGGGGCTGTGTTCCGCTTTTCGGAGTGTCTGGTTTTTCTAGGGAACCCGCCGGACTGGCCCGACGCCGGCAGTTTCCATATCCAGGCAGGAGTTTAACCTCCTGCCCGGCAATTCTGTTGTGTTACTCGTTGTTCTGAAGATCAACGCTGAGACCCAGCGAACGCATTTCCTTTACAAGCACGTTAAAGCTTTCCGGAATACCGGCCTCGAACGCATCATCACCACGCACAATTGCTTCATATACCTTGGTTCTGCCTGCGACGTCATCCGACTTCACGGTGAGCATTTCCTGAAGGGTGTAGGCTGCGCCATACGCCTCGAGCGCCCAAACCTCCATTTCACCGAACCGTTGTCCACCGAACTGCGCCTTACCGCCCAGCGGCTGCTGGGTAACGAGTGAGTAAGGACCGATGGAGCGGGCATGAATCTTGTCGTCAACCAGATGATGCAGCTTGAGGATATAGATATATCCCACCGTTACCTGCCTGTCGAATGGCTCACCGGTACGACCGTCATACAGGGTTACCTGTCCAGACGAACTCAGACCCGCATGTTCAAGAAGCTCGGAAATATTCTCTTCCTTCGCTCCGTCAAACACCGGAGTTGCAATCGCAACTCCACCTCGTAGTGAGTCACCAAGATCAGCCAGGTCATCATCTTCCAGTGCGGCTATCTCTTCGTTTTCACCGTAGATATGCTCGATTTCCTTCCGCAAATTCTTGGCGTTGTGGTTTTCGCGATACGCATCAACCATTTCGCCGATTTGCTTGCCCAGTCCGCGGCAGGCCCAGCCCAAATGGGTTTCAAGGATCTGGCCAACGTTCATGCGGCTCGGCACACCAAGCGGGTTCAACACAATGTCGACCGGTTGTCCGTCTTCAAGATACGGCATGTCCTCATCAGCAACGATGCGTGAAACCACGCCCTTGTTGCCATGCCGACCAGCCATCTTGTCGCCCGGCTGGATCTTGCGTTTCACGGCAACGAAGACCTTGACCATCTTCATGACACCAGGCGGCAATTCGTCACCACGCTGCAGTTTTTCAACCTTGTCGAGGAAACGGTTTTCAAGCCGCTTCTTGGACTCATCGTACTGCTGGTGCATGGCTTCGAGTTCGGCCAGCGCCTTTTCGTTGGACAGTGCAATCTGCCACCACTGTGACCGAGGTACATCGTCCAGCACAGCTTCTGTCAGCTTGCCTTCGATCTTGTGACCTTTTGGTCCGCCGGCAGCCTGCTTGCCTTTCAGGAAATCAGCCAGACGACCATACGAGTTGCGATCCAGAATGGCGAGTTCGTCATCACGGTCCTTTGCGAGGCGTTCGATCTCTTCGCGCTCGATTGCCAGGGCACGTTCGTCCTTGTCAATACCGTGGCGATTGAACACCCGAACTTCGACCACAGTACCGGCAACACCGGGCGGCAGGCGCAGGGAGGTATCGCGGACATCCGACGCCTTTTCACCGAAGATGGCGCGCAGAAGTTTTTCCTCCGGCGTCATCGGGCTCTCACCCTTGGGGGTAATCTTGCCACACAGGATATCGCCCGGGTGCACTTCGGCACCAATGTAGACAATGCCTGCTTCGTCCAGGTTTTTCAGAGCTTCCTCACCTACGTTTGGAATATCGCGGGTGATTTCCTCAGGGCCGAGCTTCGTATCCCGGGCCATAACGTCAAACTCTTCGATATGGATCGACGTGAACACATCATCACGCACCATGCGTTCGGACAACAAGATCGAATCCTCGAAATTGTAGCCGTTCCACGGCATGAATGCGACAAGCACATTCTGCCCAAGCGCCAGGTCACCCAGGTCGGTCGACGGACCATCGGCGATAATGTCGCCAGCCTTCAACCGGTCACCGACACGAACCAGTGGACGCTGATTGATGCAGGTGTTCTGATTGGACCGCTGGAACTTGTACAGCGTGTAAATATCCACACCGGACTTGGTCGGGTCAGTCTCTTCGGTGGCTCGAATAACGATGCGTTTTGCATCCACCTGATCGACAATGCCGGAACGCCGTGCGGTGATTGCAGCACCTGAGTCACGGGCCACGACGGCTTCCATACCGGTGCCGACCAGCGGCGCATCCGTGCGCACAAGCGGTACCGCCTGACGCTGCATGTTGGACCCCATGAGCGCACGGTTGGCGTCATCGTTCTCCAGGAACGGGATCAGCGCCGCAGCGACGGAAACCAGCTGCTTGGGTGAAACATCCACAAAGTCAACACGTTCAGCCGGGACCGTAATCACCTCGCCATGCTGGCGAACCAGAACAAGGTCTTCGGCAAACTTGCCGTCCTTGGTCAGTTCGACGTTGGCCTGGGCGATGTGAGGTTTCGATTCCTCAATTGCCGAAAGATAAACAACTTCATCGGAAACCTTGCCTTTGATCACCTTGCGGTAGGGAGTTTCGATGAACCCGTATTTGTTTACCCGGGCAAAGGTGGCCAGCGAGTTGATCAGGCCGATGTTCGGACCTTCCGGTGTTTCGATCGGACAGATGCGACCATAGTGCGTGGGATGCACGTCACGTACCTCAAATCCGGCACGCTCACGTGTCAAACCGCCAGGCCCGAGAGCCGAGAGACGGCGCTTGTGGGTGATTTCCGACAACGGGTTTGTCTGATCCATAAACTGCGACAACTGCGATGATCCGAAGAATTCTCGCACCGCGGCAGCAGCCGGTTTGGCGTTGATCAGGTCATGC
>JAHEFB010000101.1 GCA_024640405.1 Alphaproteobacteria bacterium
TGTTTCTGTCGGTCGGTGAAATCCGGCATAAAAACGGTGACCGTTTCGTCGGCATCATCAAGGATTTGAGCGAAGTCCGGGAAGCCCGTGACAAGTTGCGCGAGATGGAAGATCAACTGTTGCATGCCGACCGGTTGGTCGTACTCGGCGAGCTGACAGCAGGGATTGCGCATGAGATCAATCAACCCCTGACCGCCATTGCCGCGTATGCAGACGCGGGCCGGAATTTGATCGAACGGGAAGGTCAAATCCCGCTGGAAGATATTCATTCTATTTGCGAGCGCATCGCGGAGCAGTCGCGCAGAGCGGCGGAGGTGGTGCAGCGATTGCGCAAACTGGTGCGAAGCGGCGCCGTCAGCAAGGCCCGCAACGACATAAATCAAATTATAAGAAATACACTATTACTCTTTGAATATGAAGTGAAAAGAACAAACACAGAGTTACTCTTCTTTCCGGCTAAATCCCTTCAGGACTTGTACGTGGATGAAATCCACATACAGCAAATCATGGTTAACCTGATCAAAAATAGCCTGGATGCCATATCACTGTCCGGCCGCAAGGACGGGCAGATCAAAATCCGGGTAAAGAAAGTTGCTTCCGATGTGCTCATTTCCGTTACCGATAACGGCCCGGGTGTTGCTGAGCATCACCGGAAGCGTTTGTTCGAGTCATTTTTCACCACCAAATCCACCGGTGTCGGCCTGGGTTTGTCCATTTGCAAAAACATTGCCGGGGCTCATGGTGGTACTCTGAAATTCTCACAACCCCGAAAAGGCGGCAGCCAGTTCACACTGTCGCTTCCACTTGAGTTCATCGGCTGACCGGCAATATGAAACAGGATCCCATGGTATGCATAGTCGACGACGACGAAGCCATCAGGGAGTCACTGCGTCTGCTGCTCTATGCCGGCGGCCTGCGCAGCTGTGTCTACGAGTCGGCCGACGCCTTTCTGGAGGATGAGAAACCGCCCGAATTTGATTGCATGTTGCTGGATATACGGATGCCGGGAACCGACGGGCTGGAGCTTTTCAGAATACTCAGCCGTAAGCATTTGCTGTACCCGGTTATCTTCATTACCGGCCATGGCGATATTCCATTGGCTGTCTCGGCCATCAAGCATGGCGCTTTCGACTTTCTGACCAAACCGTTCCGGGATGGCGAATTGCTTGACAAGGTCCGGTCTGCCATTGATCTGCACCGGTCAACCCGCGAAAAGCTTCAGGAACTCCAGGAGCTGCAGGCCAGGGTGGACTCGTGCACACCAAGGGAGCAGGATGTTATGCGGCTGCTCGCGGAAGGCCTGACCAACAAAGGCATTGCCGAAACACTGGGCATCAGTCCGCGGACTGTTGAAATCCACCGGGCCCACGTGATGGACAAGATGGCCGCGGATTCACTTCCCGCACTCGTCCGGATGATCGCCACACTGGAACCGGCAAAGAATTAAATCCGATTGACCCAGGACATTTGCAAATTAGGTAGTTTCCCTGATGGTATGTGCTGGCGTTGTCTTTAATATGCCGCATACGCTTGGACGGCAAAAAGACAGCATTTATCCGAGGGCCGCACAATCGACACCAATAACAAAAGGAATTTAGTGGTTCTGATAGAACCCGATATGTCCGTGCGGGACGCTCTGAAAATCCTCCTCGAAGGCGAGGGCTGGAGCGTTAACTGCCTGGACAATTGTGATGAACTGGATGCATTGATCGGGCAAAATGCCCTGGTGGCCGTGATCAGCGAGTCCAGCCTGCCGGATTGTACTCCCCAGGAAATCCTGGAGCGTTGCTCGAAGCGCAGCTTGCCGGTAATCTTCACCGGTCACGACCTGCCTTTGCAGGGCGCGGTTGATTTGATCAGGCAGGGTGCAGCGGACTTTCTCGACAAGCCGTTCCCTCAATCGCGGTTACTGGACTTGCTGGACCGGTTACAGGAACAGCAAAATTGACGAACACACAAGATGATGATTCCCCATTCTGGAGACAAAGATGAAAAACGTGAAAATGACCAACCGGCGTAATTTCCTGAAACTGGGCATGAAGGCAGGCGCGGGCGCGTTGGCGCTTTCCGCTATCCCCGTGCAGCTACTTGCCGGTGACGAAGTTGCCGCAGATGAAGCCCTGGCGCAAGCCATGGGTTACGTCCTGGATGCCGCGACTGTCGATACAGCCAAGTTTCCAAAGCGCGCCGGTGAAGCAGGCGCCAACCAGTTCTGCAAGAACTGCGCCCTTTACGCCGGAACGGCGGACGATGAGACGGCGCCCTGCAGCATATTCCAGAACCGGCTGGTTCGGGGCGCGGGCTGGTGTAACGCCTGGGTTGCGAAATCCTGATCTTTTGCCGGACCCGGCCGCAGATGGCCGGGTCCGTTTTCATGGCGCTTGAAGAGCGCAGAGTGCTTTACCTTTTGTGACTGGACAACTGGAAAATTAACATGACCTACAACGATAAAGTGGTGCGGCAGTTTGTCGTCATGACGGTAATCTGGGGGATCGTGGGCATGCTGGTCGGCGTCATTATCGCCGCCCAGTTGTGGCTTCCCGTGTTGAATTTCGACATTCCCTGGCTTACCTACAGCCGGCTTCGCCCGCTGCATACCAACGCAGTAATTTTCGCCTTTGGCGGCTCGGCGCTGATTGGAACCTCGTTTTACGTGGTCCAGCGCACCTGCCATGTCAGGCTGTTCGCCGGCGGGCTGGCTTCGTTTGTTTTCTGGGGCTGGCAGCTCGTCATTCTCGCAGCGGCCATTTCTCTTCCGCTGGGATGGACCCAGGGTAAGGAATATGCCGAACTCGAATGGCCGATCGACATCCTGATTACCGTGGTCTGGGTCGCCTATGCCGTGGTGTTCTTCGGGACGATCATCAAGCGCAGGGTCAGTCACATTTATGTAGCCAACTGGTTCTACGCGGCATTCATTATCACGATTGCGTTGCTGCACATCGTTAACAACCTGTCACTGCCGGTGACCATGACCAAATCGTACGAAATCTACACCGGGTCGGTGGATGCGATGGTGCAATGGTGGTACGGACACAATGCGGTCGGATTCTTCCTGACCGCCGGCTTCCTGGCGATGATGTACTACTTTGTGCCCAAGCAGGCCGAGGGTCCGGTCTACTCCTACCGCCTGTCGATCGTGCACTTCTGGGCGCTGATCGCCATTTACATGTGGGCAGGGCCGCATCACCTGCACTACACCGCACTGCCTGACTGGGTTCAGTCACTGGGCATGGTGTTCTCGCTGATCCTGCTGGCGCCAAGCTGGGGCGGCATGATCAACGGCGTTATGACCCTTTCAGGTCACTGGCA
>JAHEFB010000042.1 GCA_024640405.1 Alphaproteobacteria bacterium
TCTGCAATCAATCAGCTTCAGAACACCTCGCCCGATACCGGTGATGAAGCGCAACAGACCAGTGTGTCATTTGAAATCCCGGATCTGGACCAGCATCTGAATGGCGGTTTCCGGAAAAACGGATTGCACGAGGTGCGCTGCAGCCTTGCGCGCGATTTCGCCTGTGCTGCCGGGTTTACCCTGGGGTTGGCCGCACAATTCGGCAAGAAGAACTGCCGCCGGATTTTCTGGGTGATTGATCCCGCAGCCTCAATCGATTCCGGCTTACCTTTTCCAGATGGTTTAAGCGAGCACGGCATCGATCCGAAAGCATTGATTTTTGTGCGTCCCATCACCCTGCAGGATGCCTTGTGGGCAACTGATCAGGCCGCCAAGTGCAGCGATCTTTCAGCTGTTGTTTTTCAGGTCAGGGGCAATCCCAGGCATTTTGACATGACCGCTACACGCCGGTTGATGCTGCGGGCACGCGAAAGCGGCGTACTGGTATGCGTGCTGCGGCAGAGCGGAGAAGAAGAAGCCAGTGCTGCAGCGACCCGCTGGCATGTCGAAATAATGCCTTCAGGACCCGACCCTGACTTTGAACATGGCCTTGGACAGACACGTCATGTGCAAAAACTTGAGCGCAACCGCCACGGCCGGACAGGACAGTGGACTTTATTGTGGAACCCGCAAACCCGAGCCTTTGAGGATGGCACACCTGAGGATGACACATCGAAAACACAAACAGCGCATCCTGTCGGTCGCGTTCACACATCTGTCCACAGACCGGATAGCCCGGCTGAAATGGGGCAAGTCGTGGATTTTGAACGCGCGTCCTGACAGCCCACCCATTGTCATTACGGATATGGAAAAGAACGCTGTTCGCGTCGTGGCACACGAAGCACACGCGGCGCGCTTCGGCATGTTCAACGGACAAAGCCTGAGCGATGCCCGCGCTCTTGTGCCTGACCTTGAGCATCACACGAGAGACCGGGATGAAGAGTACAAGCTGCTTGGTTCACTCGCAGCATGGTGTGAGCGCTACACCCCGCTTGTTGCGCTGGACGGCAATGACGGCCTGTTCATGGACGTCACCGGGTGCGCCCACCTGTTTGACGGAGAAACAAGCTTCATTGCCGATATCGAAACCCGGCTTACCGCACAAGGCTTCACCGTTCGTATCTGCCTGGCAGATACCGCCGGCGCGGCATGGGCAATGGCACGCCACGGCACCGGGCGCATTATCGCATGCGGTCAGCATACACAGGCGATAAGCGTCCTGCCACTTGCCGCGCTTCGCCTGGATGCATCGCTTGTGATCGGGCTTGGCCGGGTCGGCTTCAAAACCATTGGCTGTATAGCCGACCTACCACGTGCGCCTTTGACAACGCGTTTCGGCAAACATCTGCTGGACAGGCTCGATCAGGCATCAGGGCGCCTGGATGAGGTCATCTCCCCCCTCATGCCGGTCCCCGAGCTTGCATCGGAAAAACGCTTTGCCGAGCCGATCGTGCATGAAGACGACATCAAGCGCTGTATTGGCGTCCTGGCAGGCAATATCATCGGGCTGCTGGAACGGCGCAATCTCGGCGCCAGAATTTGTGAGGTGAAGCTGTTCCGGGTTGATGGGGAGGTTCAGTCGCTTACAGTTCATGCTGCCAACCCGTTGCGGAACCCGCACCGCATTGCAGCCTTGTTTCATGAACGACTGGCCAGCCTGCATACCGATCTTGATGCAGGCTTCGGTTTTGACATCATGCGGCTCAATATTCTGCAGGCCAGCCCGTTCAACGGCGCTCAGCATGACCTGGTTGAGCAAACCGGTAACGATGATCGATATGCAGAGCTTATAGACCGGTTGGGCGCGCGGCTTGGCAGCGACCGGGTTTTGCAGTTCTCATTCGCTGACACTCATATTCCGGAACGCCGGTTTGCGCTTGTGCCGGTCTCCCGACGAGGCGGCAAAACCGACCCGGACCAGGTGGCATTGCCCGGCCCTGCCAAAACCCCGACGCGGCCTCTGGTGCTGCTGGAAAGGCCTGAGCCGATAGAGGCCATTGCACAGGTGCCGGACAGCCCGCCAAGCAGGTTTCGCTGGCGCAAGGTGCTGTATGAAATCGCCCGTTCAGAAGGCCCGGAGAGGATCGCCTGTGAATGGTGGCGTGACGGACGCGCCAGTCTGAGCCGGGATTATTTTCGTGTTGAAGATACACAAGGCTATCGCTTCTGGCTGTTTCGATACGGGCTTTACGAGCGGGAAACTGCAAGACCGGACTGGTATATGCACGGGCTGTTCTCATGACCCGGTATTATGAGCTGGCATGCAGCAGTAACTTCTCATTCCTGCGCGGCGCATCGCACCCGGAAGAACTGGTTGTGCAGGCAAAGCAGTTGGGGATCAGCGGGCTTTCAATCACTGACCGCAATTCTCTGGCAGGAGTTGTGCGCGGACACATGGCCGCAAAGGAAGCAGGCCTGGCTTATGCACCCGGCTGCCGGTTGGTGTTTGCCGATGCCACACCGGATATTCTCGCCTGGCCGAAAAACCGTACCGCCTGGGGGCAGCTTTGCGAGCTTCTAACCCTCGGCAAACGGCGCACAACGAAAGGCGGCTGTGAGCTGTATCTGAAAGACCTGCTGGAGCATGGCGACGGTCTGTTGATGGCCCTGGCAGCACACCGTGCAGACAAGACATTTCAAGCCTGCCTTGAGAAACTGAAACCGGTCTTCCCGCACCATGTGCATGTTGCAGTCATGCGCAATCACACCAGCACGGACCAGCGTCGGTTATCCGCACTTTCAAAGCTTGCCGGCAGGCATCAGGTACCGCTCATGGCCATCGGCGATGTGCTGTACCATCACCCGGATCGACGGCCGCTGCAGGATGTGCTGACCTGTATCCGCGAACACGAGACCCTGCATTCCATCGGAACGAAGCTTGAACCCAATGCAGAACGGCATTTGCGTCCACCGGAAGAAATGCTGCGCCTGTTCAAGGGATATCAAAGCGCTGTCGAGCAAACTGCACATGTTTTCGAGCAGATTGATTTTTCGCTTGATGAGCTGCGCTACCTGTATCCCGATGACCCGGTATTCGAGGAACTCGGCAATGAGCCCCTGCCTTCACAGGAGGCACTGGAAAAGCTGACTGCCCTTGGCCTGAAGAAACGCTACCCTGCCGGTGCGCCACAAAGAGTCGTCGATGCCATCGCCCATGAAACCGGATTGATTGCAAAGCTCAATTACGCACCCTACTTCCTCACCGTTTATGACATCGTGCGGTTTGCCCGCTCAAAGGGTATTTTATGCCAGGGGCGCGGATCGGCTGCCAATTCCTCCATCTGTTACTGCCTCGGCATCACGGAAGTGGATCCAGGCAAGGTCAGTTTGCTGTTTGAACGTTTCATTTCCGAAGAACGCAATGAACCGCCGGATATCGATGTTGATTTCGAGCACGAACGCCGCGAAGAGGTCATCCAGTATATCTATGCCAGGTACGGGCGTGACAAGGCGGGCCTTGCCGCCACCGTCGTCAGCTACCGGTCGCGATCAGCACTGCGCGAAGTGGGCAAGGTGTTTGGTTTGTCCGACGATGCAATCACCGCCATATCAGGTACCAAATGGGGAAGTTATTCCCGTGAAATCGACCCCGAAGACGCCAGGCGCGCCGGGCTTGATCCCGATGACAAGCATCTCAGCCAGATGCTTGATCTTGCGTCCCAGATCATCGGCTTCCCGCGGCATTTGTCGCAACATGTCGGCGGTTTCGTCATTTCACGCGACCGGCTGTCGTCTCTGATACCCATCGAAAATGCAGCCATGCAGGATCGCACAGTTGTTGAATGGGACAAGGATGATCTGGAATGCCTCGGCATGCTGAAAATCGACGTTTTGGCATTGGGCATGCTGACCTGCATCCGCAAGGCTTTTGATTTTCTGCGAACCCATTACGGACGCAGCGAAACCCTGTCTTCGTTGCCCGAAAAAGATACCGCGACCTATGACATGATCTGCCGGGCCGACACGATCGGGGTGTTCCAGATCGAAAGCCGGGCACAGATGTCCATGCTGCCGCGCCTGAAACCACGATGCTATTACGATCTTGTGATCGAGGTTGCCATTGTACGCCCCGGCCCTATCCAGGGCGACATGGTGCACCCCTATCTGCGCCGCCGCCAGGGCAAGGAAAAAGTCAGCTTTCCCAAAGACGAACTGGCGGAAGTGCTGGGCAAGACACTGGGTGTGCCGCTGTTTCAGGAGCAGGCGATGAATATTGCCATCGTGGCGGCAAAGTTCTCTCCCGGCGAAGCCGACAAACTGCGCCGCGCCATGGCGACCTTCAGGCGCGTCGGCACCATCAATTCATTCCGTGACAAAATGGTCGGGGGCATGGTGTCGAACGGCTATGAACGCGAATTCGCCGAGCATTGCTTCAAGCAAATCGAGGGCTTTGGCGATTATGGATTTCCCGAAAGCCATGCCGCCAGTTTCGCCCTGCTGGTTTATGTATCGTGCTGGCTGAAGTGCCATTATCCGGATGTGTTTTGTGCCGCCATCCTGAACTCGCAGCCCATGGGGTTTTACGCGCCGGCTCAATTGATCCGCGATGCCCGCGAACACGGTGTTGAGGTGCGCGATGTTGATGTCAACCATTCGCAGTGGTTGTCCCTACTGGAAGCAGAGGCTGAAGTTTTGCCGGTTTCGCCGCAGCACAGCGAGCTCGAAACCGTGCAGAAGAACACCCATGCGGTGAGACTGGGACTGCAGCAGGTCAAGGGGCTTGGCAAGGAAGATGCCGACCTGCTGATCGAGCATCGACGTGACGGCTATGACAGCGTGCGTGATTTGTGGATGCGCTCGGGGCTGACGCGCCGGATCATTGAAAAACTCGCAGATGCAGATTGCTTCCGTTCCATCGGTCTGGACCGGCGCGATGCACTTTGGGCGGTAAAGGCGCTTGACCCGTTAAGCAGTGCAGAACGCCTGCCGCTGTTTGCAGCAGCAGATGCACGTGATCTGCAGCGCGAGCCGGATGTTCACCTGCCGCCCATGCCGTTGGGCGAGCACGTCATCAATGATTATCAGTCGCTGTCATATTCCCTGAAAGCCCATCCCATTTCATTTCTGAGGCAGCGGCTTGAGAATGACCGCTATCTCAGAAGTGAAACGCTGCAGACAACGGTCAGTGACCGCATGGTCAAGGTTGCAGGCCTTGTACTGGTGCGCCAGAGACCTGGATCTGCCAAGGGTGTCATCTTTGCAACCATTGAGGATGAAACCGGCGTGGCCAACCTCATCGTGTGGCCGAAAGCCTTTGAAAAATATCGCACGGTCATACTGGGCAGCAGATGCATCGGGGTGCGTGGCCGGTTGCAGAAAGAGGATGGTGTCATTCATGTGGTCGCCCATCATCTGGAAGATCTGACCCCCTTGCTGGCAGATATTGCCAACCTGACAATTCATATGGGGGGCCTGGCGAATGCCGATGAAGTGCGCCGTCCGCAAGAAAGCATTCAAAGCAAGATAAGACCGGCTTCGCGGATCGACGCGCTAATGCACAAGGCTCCAATACCTGTCGCCAATCATGAGAAATCCGCCAGCACACAGGTCACCCGGCGAGCTCTGCCGAAGGGCCGAAATTTTCATTAGAGCTTGCCGATCGAACATATTCTCCCCACCCTGCATAAACCGCAGGAGCAAGGAAATTTGGACTTTTACGTCAACATGCCTATATGACTTCAGTCAAGTGAGCCATGTTTGGTCGCTTATATACTCGCGCAAGTTCCTGAATGAAGAAAGATCGAGCCGCCATGAGCGACATACTTGAAAAATCTGCGAACGGCGCAAGTAAAGCAAAGTCCGTGTTTTCCCAGGATCCTCACAGACCTGGCGAACCGCGGGAAAAAGTGCTTGAAGTGGCAATTGGGCGAGAAGTCAGGGCATTCCGGCGCCAGCACAACATAACCGTGGCTGACCTTGCCAAAACCACCGGCCTTTCAATCGGCATGCTGTCGAAAATCGAGAACGGCGTCACTTCGCCTTCCCTCACGACCCTGCAAACACTGGCGAATGCGCTGAGCGTTCCCCTGACTTCATTTTTTCGCGGCTTCGAGGAGCAGCGTGAGGCAGTTCATGTCAAGGCAGGCAAAGGTGCAGAGGCCGGCGGGCGCGGTACACGGGCCGGACATCAGTATAATCTACTGGGTCATATCGGCTCCAATGCTTCCGGCGTCATCGTTGAACCCTATCTGATCACATTGACTGAAGAGTCAGATATCTTCCCCGAGTTTCAGCACGACGGCATGGAATTCATCTACATGCTGGAAGGCGAAGTCGAATATCGACATGGCGACAAGACTTTCATTTTGCAGCCCGGAGACAGCTTCTTCTTTGATGCCGATGCTCCGCACGGGCCGCAGACACACATCAAACTGCCGGCGCGCTACCTGTCGATTATCTCGTATCCGCAGAACTCCTAAAACGAGAAAAATTTGCATAAAGCAGGCCGAACCGCGTTCGTGCCACACCCATACCCGTTCCCAATCCGGGTCAAAAATCCGGATTTGTGATTCTCTCTTCATGAACAAAAATTAACGTTCTGGCCCCGTGTGGGCCAATACGGGGTTAGGAACGCGGGCCGCCACAAGACTTGTCGGCTAAGTATTTGCGGACACCAAACGCCGAAAAACTGCTGTTTTTCCTCGCCCCCCTGCATTCAATTTCATCCACAAGCTCACAGATATCCCTAGTGCGGCATATTGACAGAGCCCAGGTTTTGCAGGCAACCTCTCCATTCAACTTTTTTTACTCGCAGGCATAATTCCACTTAAATCAAAAGGAATGGCTGTCCATCATACAGCCAAAGAGGGAGCAGAGAAATGGGGAGTAATATTGACGCACTCACCACCGTTTTCACCGAGTTTTATTACTGGGTGACGGTCGTGTTCATGTTTTTGATTCACGTCGGGTTCTGTATGTATGAGGTGGGCGCCAGCCGGCGTCGAAATCACATGCACACACTGATGAAGAATACGATGCTGATCCCGCTGGTCACCATCACCTTCTTCTTCTTCGGCTGGTGGATCTACTGGGCATTTCCAAATGGCCCGTTCATCACCGGAGGTCTGGAAGACGGCTCCGCCAACGCTGCATGGTCACCAACCATGGCAACCAATCTCGGCGACAGGATCACCGGTGTCTTCTGGGCAGCGTTTCTCCTGTTCTCATGGACCGCAGCCTCGATCGTCTCCGGTTCGGTTATCGAACGGATTCGATCCACAGCGTTCTGGATTCACGCCGTGCTGATCGGCTCGGTATTCTGGATCATCGACGCGGCGTGGGGCTGGCACTTCGGTGGCTGGATGGTCAAACTGCTTGGCTATCACGATGCCTATGCGTCCGGTGTTATTCATGCGATTGCCGGCGGTTATGCACTCGGCGTCCTTGTGGTTCTCGGGCCACGCCTCGGCAAATTTGCCGCTGACGGTACACCGCGCGATATCCCGCCGCATAATCCATGGCTGGTCACAATCGGCCTGTTCCTGATCTATACGGGCTTCTGGGGCTTCTATGCAGCATGCAACGTTCCGATCATCTCGCCTGAAGTTATTGACGGCCAGATCACCGGGGTGACCTGGACTGCGACCAATATCTATCTGGCTCCAACCACACTTGGCGCCATTACCTTCAACTTCCTGATGTCATTGTCCGGCGGATTGCTGGTGGCCTATATCATATCCAAGGGCGATGCATTCTGGACGTATTCCGGTGGCCTTGCAGGGATCATCACGGCATCTGCCGGTAACGATCTCTACCACCCGATACAAGCCATGTTCATTGCGGGCATCGGTACCTACTGTGCCTACAAGCTGCACTACTGGGTTGAACGCAAGTTCAAGATCGATGATGCTGTTGGTGCAGTGGCAGTTCACGGGTATGCCGGTTTCATCGGTGTGTGTATTGCCGGCTTCATGCTCTGGGGCCAGCCTTCGTCACCATATGAAGGCTATGCCGCGATCAATCCGCTTGGCCAGTTCCTAGGCGCGGTCATCATGTTCGGCGTGCTAGGTTTCCTGCCGGCATTCATTGTATCGAAGATCATGGCAAGCATGGACATGCTGCGCATACCGGCGAAAGCTGAATTGCAGGGCCTTGATCACCACAGCGAACTCGCATACCAGGCGGCCATTGACGATGTCCAGGCTGCTGAGCGTGAACTCGCTGACAAACAAGCTTAGGAAGGAAAGATAACATGTCTACCAATGGAATGAGCAGCTGGGCTGTTGATCTGAAGGACGTTGGCGCGATCTATCCCTTCCAGGGAACGGAGGTCATTCTGGTCATCCTCGGCCTCGCCTTCTGGATAGGATTTCACGTGCTGCAGGCGAGAGTTGAAGCAAGTGAACTTGCCGATGCAGAACGGGACTTCAATGCCGAGCATTCGACCAAGAACATTGATCGATATTAGCCAACCCCACCAAATCAAGGGCGGATGCGGAAATCGCATCCGCCCTTTCTTTTGCCTGTAAAGAAAAAAACATTCCTGCCAGTTGAAAGCGTTTACTATTGGTGATAGCGTTTTTTCAGATACAAATTGCCAAAATGGACAAACTGAAATGTGTGGAATTGTAGGACTGTTCCTGAAGGACAAGTCGCTGGAGCCGAAGCTGGGATCCATGCTGACTGACATGCTGATTACCATGACGGACCGTGGCCCGGACAGCGCCGGTATTGCCATCTACGGTACCGACGAAGACAACAACACCAAGCTGACAATTCAATCAAACAATCCTGAAGCGGATTTCGATCAACTGGACAAGGCCTTGTCCGAGGCGGCGAACACGCAAGTTTCGATACGGGTCAAGGACACTCACGCAGTGCTGGAGGTCCCCGACAAGATGGTCGATGACGTTCGCACAGCCCTTGTTGAACTGCGCCCTAATGTGCGTGTCATGAGTGTCGGCGATATCATGGAAATTTACAAGGAAGTCGGCTTGCCAAAGGATGTTGCAGCGAGATTTTCACTGGCGGAAATGAGCGGCAGCCACGGCATTGGACATACCCGCATGGCGACAGAGTCTGCCGTGACGACCATGGGCGCGCACCCGTTCTCAACAGGATCCGACCAATGCCTGGTGCACAACGGATCGCTGTCCAACCACAACAGCCTGCGGCGCAAACTGAAGCGAGACGGCATTGCATTTGAAACGGACAACGATTCAGAAGTCGCTGCTGCCTATCTGACCCACAAGATGAAACACGGCAGCAATCTCGGCGAGGCACTGAAATCCAGCCTTGATGATCTCGACGGCTTCTTCACTTTTGTCGTCGGCACAAAGGATGGTTTCGGCGTGGTCCGCGATCCGATTGCCTGCAAACCCGCCGTGATGGCCGAAACCGATCAGTATGTGGCTTTTGGCTCGGAGTACCGCGCGCTGGTCAACCTGCCTGGTATCGAGCAGGCCCGCGTGTGGGAACCTGAACCGGCAACCGTGTATTTCTGGGAGCATTAAGCCCATGCAAACCATCGACATGGCATCCACACCGCTTCGCGAAGTCAACAGCACCCTGCAGGCGCAAAAGGAAGATACCAACCAGAAGGCGTGGGAGATCATTAATCCCAAGGGCAGTCACGCCATCGCCTGTGGCCTTGATGGCCCGATCGAGGTCACCGTTCGCGGTTCCACCGGCTATTACAGTGCGGGCATGAACAAACAGGCACACGTGCATATTGTCGGATCCGCCGGTCCCGGCGTTGCTGAAAACATGATGTCGGGAATGGTTATCATTGATGGCGACGCCAGTCAGTACGCTGGCGCAACGGGCAATGGCGGTCTGCTGGTGATCAAGGGCAATGCCTCGTCGCGTTGCGGTATTTCCATGAAAGGTATTGATATAGTGGTGTATGGCAACATCGGCCACATGAGTGCCTTCATGGCCCAGTCGGGAAATCTGGTTGTGCTTGGTGATGCCGGTGATGCGCTTGGCGATTCACTTTACGAAGCGCGGCTTTTCGTGCGCGGCAAGGTCAAGAGCCTGGGCGCAGACTGCATCGAAAAGGAAATGCGTCCTGAACATCTGGAAATACTGGCAGACCTGCTGGAGCGCGCAGGCGCGGACGCCAAACCGGAGGAGTTCAAACGCTATGGGTCAGCCCGGCAACTCTACAATTTCAACATTGACAACGCATCGGCGTACTGAGGGCATCACAAATGACTGAGATGAGCAAAGGTGGGTCCGGCATTCCCCGCACAGTGCCCCGGAAGCCAGACATTTTTTCTGATGCCGTCAACGCGGAAATCAGGCGTGCGGCGGCCACCGGCATTTATGACATTCGCGGTGGCGGAACCAAGCGCAAGGTCCCGCACTTCGACGACCTGCTGTTTCTCGGCGCTTCGATTTCCCGCTATCCGCTGGAAGGCTATCGCGAGAAATGTGAAACCAGTGTAGTCCTCGGCACACGGTTTGCGAAGAAGCCTATTGAGCTGGACATACCCATTACCATTGCCGGCATGAGCTTCGGCGCCCTGTCCGGACCGGCCAAGGAAGCACTGGGACGCGGAGCAACAGCGGCCGGTACATCCACCACAACCGGTGACGGCGGCATGACCGAGGAAGAACGCGGCCACTCTGAAAAACTGGTCTACCAGTACCTGCCGTCACGATACGGCATGAACCCCGACGATCTGCGCCGCTGCGATGCGATTGAAGTTGTAGTCGGCCAGGGGGCAAAGCCCGGCGGCGGCGGAATGTTGCTGGGTCAGAAGATTTCTGACAGGGTTGCCGAAATGCGCAACCTGCCGAAAGGCATTGACCAGCGCTCCGCGTGTCGCCATCCCGACTGGACCGGGCCGGATGACCTGGAAATCAAGATTCTGGAACTGCGCGAAATTACCAACTGGGAAAAGCCGATCTACATCAAGGTCGGCGGTGCCCGCCCCTACTTCGATACGACACTGGCGATCAAGGCAGGCGCAGATGTTGTAGTTCTGGATGGCATGCAGGGCGGCACTGCGGCAACCCAGGATGTGTTTATCGAACATGTTGGACAACCGACACTTGCCTGCATTCGCCCGGCGGTACAGGCCCTGCAGGACATGGGCATGCATCGAGAAGTACAATTGATCGTATCCGGCGGCATCCGTTCAGGCGCTGATGTTGCGAAGGTTCTGGCGCTGGGGGCAGATGCCGTGTCCATCGGTACTGCCGCCA
This sequence comes from Alphaproteobacteria bacterium, assembly GCA_024640405.1. GTDB lineage: Bacteria > Pseudomonadota > Alphaproteobacteria > Rhizobiales > Aestuariivirgaceae > Anderseniella. The sequence goes on from JAHEFB010000042.1 coordinate 11,191, forward strand.
TGGTTGCACTCGGCGACAATGATCCGCGCTGGGAGGCCGAATACAATGAGCTGGGAACTACTGCAGGTGCCTATGATGACTGGCATGAGGGCAAGGACCCGGCCGGCATAACAACCCAGGATGCCGACCTGATGTCCCGGCTCGACCCGATCGCCGGCGGACGCCGGTTATCCAATTACCTCAAGGTGATGACCCTGGAGGCCCAGACCATCGCGAGAGCGTGCGGCAAGAATCATGTCCACAATCTGGAACCGGAAGATTTATGCGCCTTGACGGTGGAAGCATCCGCCATGTCAGGTGTACCCTTGGCCGGAACCAGTTGGGTTCCCGGAGGTGACGGGGGCTACTAAATTCATGCAAACGACTTAAGGTATTACAGAATTCTGGGAGGATTTGAATTCATGGCAACTGACCTGGCCCAATTCGCCAAAGACAATGGCGTCAAGTATTTCATGATCTCGTTCACCGACCTGTTCGGTGGGCAACGGGCCAAACTGGTCCCCGCACAGGCCATTGCCGAGATGCAGAAGGACGGTGCCGGGTTTGCCGGGTTTGCCACATGGCTCGACATGACGCCTGCCTATCCGGACATGCTGGCGGTACCTGATCCTGAATCAGTCATACAATTGCCGTGGAAGAAGGATGTTGCCTGGGTGGCCGGCAACTGCGTGATGGATGACCAGTTTGTTGCCCAGGCACCGCGCAACGTGCTCAACCGGCTTATCGCGGAAGCAGCCGACCAGGGCATGCGGGTGAAAACCGGCATCGAAGCCGAATTTTTTCTGCTGACGCCCGATGGCTCACAGATTTCCGACGAATACGATACAGCTGAAAAGCCCTGCTACGACCAGCAGGCGGTCATGCGACGTTATGATGTCATTGCCGAAATCTGTGACTACATGCTGGAGCTAGGCTGGGGCCCCTACCAGAACGACCACGAAGACGCCAATGGGCAGTTTGAAATGAACTGGGAATTCGACGATGTCCTTAACACCGCCGACAAGCACTCGTTCTTCAAGTTCATGACCAAATCCGTTGCGGAAAAACACGGACTGCGCGCAACGTTCATGCCGAAACCGGTCGAGGGCCTGACCGGGAACGGCTGTCATGCTCATATCTCCGTGTGGGACAAGGCGGGCAAGACCAATGTTTTCGCCGATGACGACATGGAGCTCGGCCTGTCGGCGAAGGGCCGCAACTTCCTCGGCGGCATCATGAAACATGCATCCGCTCTTGCCGCGATCACCAATCCGACAGTGAACTCCTACAAGCGCATCAACGCGCCGCGCACCACGTCAGGCGCGACATGGGCACCGAACACCGTGACCTGGACCGGCAACAATCGTACCCACATGGTTCGCATTCCGGGGCCGGGCCGCTTCGAGCTCCGGCTGGCGGACGGCGCGGCCAATCCGTATCTGCTGCAGTCGGTTATCATCGCGGCGGGGCTGGATGGCATTCGCACCGAAGCAGATCCCGGTAAACGTCATGACATCGACATGTATGCTGAAGGCTACAAGGTCAAGGGCGCTCCCAAGCTGCCACTGAATATGCTTGACGCCCTGCGTGCGTTCGACAAGGACAAGGGCCTCAAAGCTGCCCTGGGCGAAGAATTTTCCGCCGCCTATCTGAAAATGAAGCATCAGGAATGGCATTCGTTCACATCGCACTTCTCACAATGGGAAAAAGACAACACGCTGGACATTTGAAGCCGGTTTCCTTTTCCCCACAGGCCGCATAGAAAGGTTGCAGGTTTGTATGCATGTGGCGGGTTGGAAGTGATCAAATCTGAATCAATGCAACCGGTTATACAAGTTTCCTGAATGGAGTATCATGTGCTTCCCGATGATCTGCGCAATCATTTCCTGACGTGGCAATGCCGCATTCGCCAGATCGCCATGCGAGAAGGCGAAGGCCGTCCGAGCCAGGGCATGCGGCCACGTGTCTTGGGCGAAGACGGGCAGGAACTTTCTGCGGGAATAATCGTCCTGCTGGTGCGCGAAGATTCGTTTGAAAGCACCGAGTTTCTGAAGTTCCAGGTGCAGAAGCACAATGACCCGCAGGATGTGTACAAAAAGGCACTGATCTTCCTGCAATCAACGCACTATCATCGCGCGGCGGAGTTTTCTGACGAGATGACCGGGTTGTTTGGCAGTGACTCCGCGCTTGTTGAACGGATGCTGAGCGACGGGAAAACTGTGCTCGAGTTCACGCAGTTCAGTCAGACATACAAGGTTCCATGCCATACCCGACTGCTGGTGGAGAACGATGACGCCTACCAGGCAACCCTGTGGCACAACCGGGTATTCAATCCGAATATCGGTTCAGACATCCAAATTGTGGGCTTTCAACCTGATTGGAACGCGGCAGTAGAGTTGTTGAACAATGCCGCAAAAGCAATTGGCTGAAGGTGTTTATTCAACTAATTTATGAAGTTGTTCAGATCGCCTGGACTCAGGATTTGCTGGTTTGAAAGGACTCGGTACGGGGATGTCACTAAGTGGCACTGCCATCGGTGGTCCTTACCTGATAAAAAATGACCCTAGCCACTTCCTGCAAATCCCGATCCCGCTTCCAGATATTCCTTCCGCACAGGCGCAAAAATATCGAGCACTACCGCCCCGTCCGGTCCCGCTTTCATGGTGTGCAGCGCATGCGGTGGTGTGCGCCAGATGTCGCCTTTGCGGATCAGAAATTCCTCATCATCCTGATAGCGGGTTGCGGATCCTTCCAGCATCACACCCCATTGCTCCTCGGGGTGTTTGTGCATTTTGCCTTCGGCGTGCGGGTCTATGCGCACCACCGAAAGCATCGCCTGTTCGCCTGGAAATATAGTTGTCGTCATGCCGTCGGCCAGTTGACGAAAAATGCCGCCTGCAGCACTCTCGAGATTGAAGAGTTCGATTTTCGACCGCGCCATTGATTACTCCTGTCCTGGGCAACAAACCCCGCCTGAATTCGATCGGGCGGGGTGTAGCACCATTCCACTGCCGCCTAGAATTTGCGGTAGGCTTTGTTCAGGACCACCAGAGGATGATCCGGTGACATCTGGAATTTGATCAACAGTTCACGGGCGATCATATCGCGATCCTGCTGGTTGTCCGGCAGATCGTAACTTTCAGGGATCGCTACCCAGCCATTGATGTTGCGGTCGAAAACGGCGGGTTTGCCGTCGTCGTAGCCCATGTGGACATCTTCCAGCCAGTTGAGATCTTCCCAGCCCATGAACTCGATATAGCCCTTTAGAAAATCGGTGATGCGATTGTAATCGGGTAACAGGTTCACATCGTAGCGATAACCGATGTGCTGCCCGATGGTCTGCTCACGTTCTGAATCGATCCCCCCGCCTTTCAGGAAGTGATCGACGTCTCCGATTTCAGCGCCTTTGTAGCCTGTTCCAGCCATCTGTATTGTCTCCCTAAATGTGGTGGTAGTCGTCAACGCCGACCGTAAAGTCGGTACCGGCAAGCGGCACCTGGGCGATTGCCGAGGCTTCCATGGTCAGCGCAGCCAGATCTTCCGGCTCAAGACTATGGATGTTGGTCTTGCCACAAGCGCGCGCCATCATCTGGGCTTCCATGGTCAAGGTGTGCAGGAAGTTGTAAACGCGTTCGGCCGCCTGGTCAGGATCAAGCCGCTTGCGCAGTGCCGGATCCTGTGTGGCGACGCCGACTGGACAACGGCCCGTATGACAGTGATAGCACTCGCCTGCTTCCACGCCCATCTCCGAAGGATAGTCGGCTTCGTCGATGTCCTTGTTGCAGTTGAGAGCCATCATTGCGGAGTGGCCGATCGCGATGGCGTCGGCCCCCAGGGCCAGTGCCTTTGCAACATCGCCACCATTTCGGATACCGCCGGCATAAATGAGGGTGATCTCTCCGCGTTTACCGATATCGTCGATCGCCCGGCGGGCCTGGCGAATTGCCGCCATGCCCGGCACCCCGGTCTCCTCGGTGGCCAGATGCGGACCGGCACCGGTGCTGCCTTCCATACCGTCAATGTAGATCGAGTCAGGGTCGGTCTTCGCAGCCATTCGCACGTCATCGTACACGCGTGCCGCACCGAGCTTGAGCTGGATCGGGATCTGCCAATCTGTTGCCTCGCGAATTTCCTGGATCTTCAGTGCCAGATCATCCGGTCCAAGCCAGTCCGGATGACGGGCAGGCGAACGCTGATCAATGCCGGCGGGCAGCGAGCGCATTTCAGCTACCTGGTCGGTCACTTTCTGACCCATCAGATGGCCGCCGAGACCGACTTTGCAGCCCTGCCCGATAAAGAACTCACAGCCATCTGCAAGTTGCAGATGGTGCGGGTTGAAGCCGTAACGGGACTGAATGCACTGGTAAAACCATTTCGACGAATAACGCCGCTCGTCAGGGATCATGCCCCCTTCCCCGGAACACGTGGCCGTGCCGGCCATTGTCGCACCACGCGCCAGCGCGGTCTTGGCCTCGAATGACAGGGCGCCGAAACTCATTCCCGTGATGTAGATCGGAATATCAAGCTCAATTGGCCGCTTGGCGCGCGGACCAATGATGGTCTTGGTCAGACACTTTTCACGGTACCCCTCAATCACGAAACGGGTCAGCGTGCCGGGAAGAAAAGTCAGATCATCCCAGTGGGGAATTTTCTTGAACAACGAGAATCCGCGCATGCGATAGCGGCCAAGCTCGGATTTGATGTGGATGTCATTTATCACTTCCGGTGGAAACACGAACGAATTGCCGAGCTTGTATTTCTTCTCGACCTGCAACTTGGAATGGCCGGTCTCTTTTTTGGTTTTGCCAGTCATTGAATTTACTTTCTGTAAAATGCGAGCCTGAAAATCCGATCGCTAAAGGACCAGTTTTTTCTCTGACGGTTCGAGGTTGTCGTAGCTCCAAAGCTGTTTGCCGGCGACGATCTTGGTAAAGTGATCGACGCCCTTGTCCGGCATCATGTCGTACTGCGTCAGTTTTCGTGTGAGCCAGGCCTTATCCAGATCAGTGAGTTTCGCAGGAATCGCATCGACACCCAGATCCTTGATTTCCCCGCCGACAAAAATCGTGCCGTCGTACATTGAATCGCCCAGATTCTTGCCTGCATTGCCGCACACGACCATGCGCCCGCGCTGCATCATGAAGCCGGAAAATGCGCCGGTATCACCACCAACCAGAATGGTCCCGCCCTTCTGGTCAATACCGGTGCGCGACCCGACTGACCCCTTGCAAACCAGGTCACCGCCACGAATGGCTGCGCCAAATGTCGAGCCAGCGTTTTTTTCAACCACGCATACGCCGGCCATCATGTTTTCAGCAAATGACCAACCGACACGACCGGAAATCCGGACCGTCGGGCCGTCAAGCAGTCCGCAACCGAAATAGCCCAGCGAACCGTTCACGATGAAGTTCATACGGTGCAGAATTCCGACAATCACCGAATGCTTGGCACCGGGGTTTTCAAGCACGATGGTGCCATGGCCGGATTTGATCAGATCGCGGATTTCATTGTTGATCTCGGTTGCCTCCTTGTCCTGGCAATCAACCGAGCCGCGTTTGTTGAAATCCACATCCTGTGCGAATGCATAGGCGTAACCGCCCTCGTTCTCCAGCGAGAACATCGTCTTGATATCGCGGCCTTTCAAAGGCTCCGTATGGAGGCCCATCTCTTCGCCGGCATGTTTTGACGTCTCTACGCCTGCCATACTCTTACCTCCTCGTCATAAGGGTCCCAGGTATCAATTTCGTGGGGAACAATCGCCCTGATTGCGACTTCTTCCGAGGCAAGCGCAACCATGTCGTCGGTCTCGTAGAGCACCATCGGTTTTGCCGCCATGGAATCCTTGGCCATGCCCAGCTGGTCCTTGGTGGTCACCAGATAGGTGAAAACACCATCAATCTCTTCAATGGATTTTTTGAGTGTGTCTTCCAGAGTCATGCCTTTTTCCAGACTGGTCGCCACATACACCGCCAGCAATTCGGAATCACAGTTCGAGACGAACCGCTGACCTTCGCGCTCCAGTTGGCGGCGCATCAGCCAGTAGTTGGTAATCTGGCCATTGTGCACCACGGCGATATCGCTGTAGGGGTAGGCCCAGTAAGGGTGAGCCGAACGAATGTCGACATCAGATTCCGTCGCCATGCGGGTATGCCCGATGCCGTGGGTGCCGCTGAAGTTGCCCAATCCGTAAGCACCGGAAACCACACTCGCGTCACCCAGGTCCTTGATCAGCTCAAGTGCAGAGCCAATGGACAGTATTTCCGCTCCCTCGATATCCTCGATGTGGTCGGACAACAGCTTCATGTCGCCGTCATACTGAATTTCGTAGCGAAACGCATATTCAGTGGCGTCTTTCAGCTCCATGACCTTCACGCCGAGTGTTTTCAGGGTTTCATCGACAGCATCCTTGCGGCGCTTGATTTCCTCATGAATCTTGAGAGCGCCATGCAGATCTTCCTGCTCGGCGACCTTGAAGCGCAGAATAAAGGTGTTTTCTTCAGGTTCGCCGTAGATCGCAAACCCGGTTGAATCCGGCCCCCGGTGCTTCAGAGCCTGCAACATGCTGGTCATTTCCTGACCCACATTGCTGGTGCCGTTCCGGTGTATCAGCCCTGCAATTCCGCACATGGGCATATGTCTCCTGTTGAGTGGTTGGACGGCGGACCGTATCGGCCCGCCGGAAGTTCATCACCTGAAGTGCTGCCGGTTAGGGCAGGCATTCCATGTAGGTGGCTTTGTCCCAGTCGGTGACGGAAGACATGAAGCGTCCCCATTCATCCGATTTGTACTCGTGATAGAGCCGGTACATCTCTCCCGGCAGTCCACGCTGAACAACCTCGTCGGCCTCAAGCGCTTCAAGCGCTTCACCGAGCGACATGGGAAGCTTCTTCACATCCTTGCCCGCCTTGATGGCTTCATAGATGTTGCGTTCTTCCGGCTCGCCCGGGTCGAGCTTGTTATCGATACCGTCGTCTGCAGCGGCCAGAATGCACGCACCCATGAGATACGGATTGACCATGGAATCCACCGAGCGGTATTCGAACCGGCCGGGGGCTGACACTCGCAGGCCGGTGGTGCGGTTCTGGAAACCCCAGTCCGCAAACACCGGTGCCCAGAAACCTGTGTCCCACAGGCGCCGGTACGAGTTCACGGTTGACGAACCGATGGCAGTCAGTGCGCGAAGGTGATGAACGATGCCGCCAATTGCCTCAAGCCCTGCTTTCTGCGGCATCTGAGGATCGTCGCCATCGGGCATAAAGGTGTTCTCGCCACCCTTGACGTACATGTAGTTGTCTTTCATGCCCGGCAACGCCTTGGGGTCATTGCCAGTGCGGCAGAATTCATCTTCACCGCCGCGCCACAACGACATGTTGTGGTGGCAACCGGACGCGGAAACACCCTCGAATGGCTTGGTCATGAAGCAGGCAAATATGCCGAATTCACGGGCGACCTGCGCGCAAATCTGGCGGTAAGTGGTCAACCGGTCGGCATTGCGCAGCACGTCGTCGAACATCCAGTTGAGTTCGAGCTGGCCTGGTGCATCCTCGTGATCGCCCTGGATCATGTCGAGCCCCATGGCACGGGAGTATTCCATCACTTTCATGTAGACCGGACGCAGACTTTCAAACTGGTCAATATGATAGCAGTAAGGCTTGGAATAGCCCCCTTCGGGCTTGCCGTCCTCGTTGAACTTGAGCCACATCATTTCCGGCTCGGTGCCCACGCGCAGGGAAAGGCCGTTGTGCTTTTTCTTGAATTCGTCGTGCAGCCGGCGAAGATTACCCCGGCAGTCAGCCGTCAGGTATCCTCCCGGATCCACCTTTTCTTCGCGGTTGCGGAACAGCGTGCAGTAGAAGCGGCCAATACGTTTGTCCCACGGCAACTGCATGAAGGTTTCCGGTTCGGGAATGCCAACCAGTTCCGCAGCTTCCGGGCCGTAGCCCAGATATTCGCCGGCGCGGTTGGTGAACAGGTTCATGGTGGCGCCATAGACCAGCTGGAAACCTTTCTTGGCCACGGACTCCCAGTGGTCAGCGGGAATTCCCTTACCCATGATCTTGCCGGTTACAGAAACAAACTGGAGATAGAGATATTCAATCCCCAGCTCATCAATCATCTTCCGGACTTCCTTGACCTTTTTAGCCCGGCCCGGTGCATCAACAAAATTCTCAATATCCATCGCCATTGCGCGTTTTCTCCCTGGTTGCTCACCAAACTAACCAATACCATACCAATGCTATACCAATTTTGACAACCTACAAAATGCATCCGAGCCTATACTGGGGACAAAAAAATGTAGTGACGCAGGGCAGTTGAGGCGAGAACCGAACCTGAACGCAGTTGTCAAGGTTGCATGTTGTGTGCGAATTCTCTACCTATTGCTGAGAACACAGATGCCGTATGGATGACCGAATTAAACTGCTAACAAATTGATTTATATCATATTTAGCTTTTTCATCCATGCTGTGTGCCTGTAATTCGGACATCAGCTGGTGGATGTAGCTGCAAAGGTAAGGGTATGAATTCGATCGAATACAAAAGCGCCCGCGGCGCGCGTTCCATAACATCCGAACTCCGTAAAGCCATCGAAACCGGAAGGTACTATCATGGGGACCAATTGCCTCCGGAGAGAGACCTTTCGGAAACCTACTCTGCATCACGCAACACTATCAGGAAGGCGTTGAACAATCTTGAGAAGGCCGGGCTGGTCGTCCGAAAGGTTGGCAGCGGTACCTTTGTCAACTATGCCAACCCTGAGGATTCCGACACCGGAAACGTTGTCGAGCAGATCAGCCCATTGCAGTTGATCGACGCGCGGCTGGGGTTTGAGCGCCAGATGACCCGGCTGGCGGTGGTTCACGCGACCGGGCGCGACATCGAGAAAATGGAGGTGTTGCTGACCCAGCTTGAAGCATCGGAGGCCGACCGCGATACATTCACCCAACTGGATTCGGAGTTTCACCTGCAACTGGCAAAAGCGTCAGGAAATGCCTTGATTGTAAAATTATATAGCCAAATCAATGAAGTACGAACACACTCTCAGTGGAGAAGAGCCCGGGAACTGGTTCTCAGTCCAACCAAAATCCGCCAGTACAACACATATCACAGGGGCATTCTGGAAGGCTTGAAAAATCGCTACGCCAAGGCGGCAATAGACGCGTTGAACGGACACATGGAACTGGCCCATCAAGATCTGGTCGGCACGGTCTCGGACGACTAAAGCAAGACCATTTATACCGGAACTCAGCCTGCACTGGCCAATTGCGGCTTCTGTTCACTGCCGTTATCGGGGTCCTGAATCTTGCGGTCATGCTGCAAGGAAGGAATTTTCTGTCTGGCGGCATCCACTTCAGCCAAGTCGAGCGTGGCAACGATGTATCCTTCGCCATCGCCGGCATCAGCAAGCACCCTTCCCCACGGATCGATAATGAGAGAATGTCCGTAGCATTCACCACCCCCGGAAATTTTCCCGTACTGACAAGGTGCAATTACAAAGCAGCCATTTTCGATTGCACGCGCCCGTTGCAAGACATGCCAGTGCGCCTCGCCAGTTACCCTGGTGAAAGCAGCAGGCGTTGCCAGTATTTCCGCGCCGGCCTTCGCCAGGCTCCGGTAAAGCGCTGAAAACCGCAAATCATAACAAATTGAAAGGCCAATCCGGGCCCAGGATGTATCAGCTACAATTGCCTGATCCCCCGGCGAAATGGTTTTCGACTCGCGATATGAACCGCCTTCCAAATTCACATCAAACATGTGAATTTTGTTATATTTCGCAATGACCCCGCCTTGCGGATCGATCAGGTAGGACCGGTTGGAGATCCGCCCATCATCGTTCAGAACACCAATCGAGCCCAGCAGAAACCAGACCCCAAGCCGCTCCGCAGCCCTCGAAAACGCTGGCAAGACCGGATGATCGTGCTCCCGGTACGCACCTGGCAGAAACAGACCATCTCTGGTTTCCAGTCCGGAAAAATACTCCGGTGTCGCAATCAGTTGCGCCCCGTCTTCAGCAGCGGCTTCAGCAATCCGCAAACTGGTGCTTATATTGTGCCGAACATCCGGCGTGGCGCAATTTTGCACACAAGCTATTTTAACGTTCCTGGACATCGATCCCTGCTCCGTCGAGAGTTGATCCACCCAATTTTATACCAATTTTCGCATTTTTCGAGCAGCCAGACTAACAAACCAGCGCAAACTTGACCAGACAGGACAATTCCCGCGAAATTTACGCGGTTATGGCCAAAACCAGCTTGCCTGGACACAATCAGATGCTGCATCTTCACTTAAAATCAAGTGCTAACACCAAGTAACTCAACCAATTTTTACAATTGGAGCATAATCGGTTCAATTTTGGGTTGATTTGGTTTGATTTTCATCCAATAGTGCCAGCCGTGCGACATTTTGACAATGTGGGAACATGTTGGTTCAGACAGATCAGCGCCAAAGCCTGAACAGGCTCATGAAATCCGGGAGGAGTGACTATGAAGATTACCAAATTATTGGCCACGTCGGCCATTGTTGCCGCCAGTCTGGCGTTTACACTTCCAGCTTATGCGGAAGCAGAATCCGATGATCCGATCATCATGGTGCAAAACAACTGGACGAGCCAGTTGGTGTTGTCGTTTGTTGTAGGCAAGACTCTGGAAGGGATGGGCTACACGGTCGAATACTCACCTTCCGACTCTCAGCTTCAATTCAAAGCCATTGCCGACGGCGACATGCATTTTCAGGTGGAAGCCTGGGAAGGATCCATGAAGACAGCATTTGAGAAGGCTGTTGCGGAAGACGGCATGATTGATGCCGGATCGCATTCAGCACTTACCCGCGAAGAATGGTGGATACCGGACTACGTTCTGGAGAAATGCCCGGAGGCTCAAAACTGGGAAGGTCTGAACGCCTGTGCCGAGATTTTCGCTACCGCAGAAACAAAGCCGAAAGGCCGGTTTGTAGGACCGCCCGCTGACTGGGGCAAAAACTATGCTGCCAGAATCGACGCCCTGCAGATGAACTTCAAGGCGATCAATGTTGGCCAGGCGGCGACCTTGTGGGCGGAATTGCAGTCTGCCTATGACCGCAAGGAGCCGATTGTGCTGTTCAACTGGACGCCAAACTTCATCGAGTCGAAGTTCAAGGGCCGGTTTGTAGATTTTCCGAAACCCGAAAAGGGCTGCATGGAAGACAAGGCCTGGGGACCGAACCCGAATGCCACCGGTGACTGCGGTGCACCACATTCCGGATGGCTCAAGAAAGCTGCCTGGTCGGGACTTGCGGAGAAGTATCCGAAGGCCTGGGGCGTGATGCAGAAAATTGATTTCACCAACGCCCAGATCGCCGCCGCTGCGCTGATGGTCGACGTGGATGGCCTGTCGCCTGAAGAAGCGGCCGACAAATGGATTGCAGAAAACGCCGCCGTTGTCGAAAGCTGGAAAAAATAGGTTCAACCGAACAATGTGAAAAAATGCAAGGCCGGGCTGAAGACATCTTTTGCCCGGCCTTTTCATATGTGCAACGATAAGAAGACGATCCGGCGGATTGCCCGCTGAAGGGGACAATATGGCAGTCGACGCGCAAATCAAATGCCGCAATATCTGGAAAATATTCGGAGCTGATCCGGAAGCGTTCATGCAGCGGTACAACGGCAAACCTACCGCGGATGATCTCGCGCAGGAGGGCTATATCGGTGCGGTGCGCGATGTATCTTTCGATGTGCACAAGGGCGAAATCCTTATCATCATGGGGCTGTCAGGCTCCGGCAAGTCCACCATCATTCGCTGCATTACCAGACTCAATGATCCGACGGCAGGTGCCGTGGAGTACGAAGGCCGGAATCTCCTGAAGGCCACGCCGCAGGAACTTATCGAAATTCGCCGCCACAAGATGGGCATGGTGTTTCAGAGTTTTGGCCTGTTGCCACACCGTACGGTTCTATCGAATGTCGCATTCCCGCTCGAAGTGCAAAATCTCGATCAACTCGAACGCGAAAAACGCGCGATGGAAATGATAGAGCTGGTTGGTCTGGGTGGCAGGGAGAACTATTTTCCGCGCGAGCTATCCGGCGGACAGCAACAACGGGTTGGAATCGCACGATCGCTGGCGGTCGAACCGGATATCTGGTTTCTTGACGAGCCGTTTTCAGCGCTGGACCCGCTTATTCGCGCGGAAATGCAGGATGAATTCATTCGTCTTCAGCAAATGCTCAAGAAAACCATCGTGTTCATCACCCATGACTTTGAAGAAGCCACCAAGCTGGCGGACCGCATCGGTATCATGAAAGATGGCCAGATGGTGCAGTTGTGCACACCTGAGGAAATGGTACTGAACCCGGCAGATGAATACGTGGCGGAGTTTGCTCGAAATGCACCTCGCGACCGTATTGTCTCGGCTGCGGCAATCATGAAGAAGTCGACTGCGAAAACACCCCCCAGGGTATCGGGTGCGTCTGTGCTGGCCAACACCAAGATCGGTGAGATCGCAGAGCAGGTGATCAATTCAGAAGTCCCGACGCCGGTAACAGACGCGGCCGGAATGCTGCTGGGCCACGTTGACCGCGAGCGCATTACCAAAGCCCTGTTTGGCAAGGGCGACATCGTATGAACAGCGCGGTAACAGACCTGGGCAAGACGCCGTCATCCAGCATCCCCGGAGCGCATTCTTTCTGGGTTCAGATTGTTGCGATGATCTGCCTTACCGTAGTCTTGAGCCTGGTTCTCCCGTTCATGAAGACATGGCCGCAAGAGTGGATTGTTCCCATCAAGGGATGGGTTACCCAGTTTTTTACCTGGCTGGACAAGGAAGCGGCCATCGGGTCTCTGAAATTCAAGACGGTAACCCGGTCAATTTCCTGGCTGCTGGAACAACCGCTGGACTGGGCCGAGTATATTTTGTATCGCGGCATCAAGGCCAGGGACCTGCCCGCCATGTTCTGGATATTCCTACCGGTCATCGGGCTCAGCGTGCTTCACACCAAGTTCGGGATGCGGCGCTGCCTGATGGTCGTTGCCACCATTTGGGCGATTTCCCTGGCCGACAATGTGCTGTTTCAGTTTGGGTTGTTCGAGTTGCCGCACACAGCAATGGAAGCGCTTGGTGTCAAGAAACTCGATGCGCTGCCCTGGATCGTGATCGTGGCCGGTGCCGGCATTCTCGGACACTGGATCGGCGGCTGGAAACTGGCGTTGTTTTCCGCCGGGTGCATCGGATACCTGGCTGTCATGGGGCTGTGGCGGGACTCCATGAGGACATTTTCGATCGTGCTGGTTTCGGTGCCTTTTGCCGTCGGGCTGGGCCTGGGCCTGGGCATCTGGGTAACCCGATCCAAACGGGCTGCAGCAATCATCTCGCCAATGTTCGATATCATGCAGGCAACCCCCCATATGGCCTATCTCGTTCCGGTGGTGGTGTTGTTTGGCGCAGGTCAGGTGCCTGCAATGATCGCAACAGTCATCTTCGCGATGCCGCCCATGGCCCGTTGCACCATATTGGGGATTCAAACCGTCTCCAGCGATGTCGAGGAATCCGGTCGAATGTCGGGTTGTACCCCGCGACAACTTCTCTGGAAGGTCACCCTGCCGTCTTCGCAACGCATCCTGATGCTGGGTGTCAATCAGGTCGTCATGCAGACGCTGGCCATGGTCGTGATAGCATCCATGGTCGGAGCGCAGGGGTTGGGTCACAAACTGCTGTTTTCCCTGCAGCAACTTCGCCTCGGCGCAGCTGTTGAACAGGGCCTCGCCATCGTGCTTATGGCGGTGGTACTTGACCGCCTCACGCAAGCTTACGCCAACCGTGCGCCTGGCGAACTGGCGTCGCGGGAAACCGGGTGGAAGGCAAAGAAGCATTTTTGGATTTTTCTGGCTGTCGCGGTTGCAGCCTATCTTCTGGCGCAGTTTGTTCCGCTGGTCGAAAAATATCCCAGAGCCTACACATTTACACTTGGCCGGAATATCGATTTCGCCCTGCGGGCATTTTCAAAGCATGCCTATGATTACATCAATCCGGTGCGCGATTTCATAACCATTTACATGCTGATCCCGTTCCGTGACTTTTTCCTGTGGCTGCCATGGACCACCGTCATCGGGGTTGTCGGCCTGACCGCCTACTGGCTCGGCGGCATTCGTACGACCCTGCTCACAACAGGTCTCATTGGCTTTGTAATCTTGATTACCGGCAACTGGGAACAAGGCGTTCTGACACTCTACCTGGTAACTTCCGCGGTCATTTTATGCGTGCTAATCGGCGTGCCAATCGGTATCTGGGCGTCGCGTTCTGACCGCGCGGCGCGAGCCATCATGGCGACCTGCGACACATTGCAGACGTTCCCGTCATTCATCTACCTGATCCCGGTCATCATGCTGTTGAAAGTCGGTGATCTGTCGAATGTTATCGCGATACTTGCTTATGCCACGGTGCCGGCAGTGCGCTATACCTATCTGGGCATCAAACGCATTCCGGATGTTACCATTGAAGCCTCCATCGCAAATGGAACCACGCCCTTCCAGCGCTTGTGGAAAGTGGAATTGCCAATAGCACTGCCCGAAATCATGCTCGGCATAAACCAGACCATCATGATGGCGCTGGCTATGACGGCCATCACGGCTCTGATCGGGTCTTCCGATCTGGGTCAGGAAATCTACCGCGCGCTGCCGACCGCTGATAGCGGTCGCGGCATCATGGCAGGACTTGGCATCGCGGTGATCGGAATTGTCGCCGACAGGTTGATTCAGGCCTGGGCGGCAGAACGCAAGAAACAGTTGGGAATAAACTAAGGAGAGCCAAAACATGTCTAAAAGAGTAGCCGTCATCGGTGCAGGTCCATCCGGTCTCGCGCAGTTGCGTGCGTTTCAGTCTGCTGCGAAAGCGGGTGCCGATATTCCGGAAATCGTATGTTTCGAAAAGCAGGATAACTGGGGTGGACTGTGGAACTACACCTGGCGCACCGGACTGGATGAGTATGGCGAACCTGTACATTGTTCAATGTACCGCTATCTTTGGTCCAACGGACCGAAGGAAGGGCTGGAGTTCGCCGACTATTCATTCGAAGAGCACTTTGGCAAGCAGATCGCGTCCTACCCGCCTCGCGCGGTGTTGTTCGACTATATCCAGGGCCGCGTGGAAAAGGCGGATGTGCGCAAGTGGATCAGGTTCCGAACCCCGGTTCGCTATGTCGAGTGGGATGCAGCCACAAGCAAATTCAAGGTTTCATCGCATGATCTGATAAACGACAAGGTCAAGACCGAGGAATTTGACAACGTCGTGTGTTGCAGCGGTCACTTCTCAACCCCGAATGTGCCCGAGTTTGACGGTCTCGACCGCTTCAACGGCCGGGTGCTTCATGCCCATGATTTCCGCGATGCAGTGGAGTTCAAGGACAAGGACATCCTGATCATCGGCACGTCGTATTCGGCTGAAGACATCGGCTCGCAATGCTGGAAATACGGCGCGAAATCAATCACCGTCAGTCACCGCACAGCCGCCATGGGATACGACTGGCCCGATAACTGGCAGGAGGTTCCCCTGCTGACCAAGGTTGAAGGCAATACCTGCACCTTCAAGGACGGCACCACCAAAGATGTCGATGCGATAATACTGTGCACCGGCTACCAGCATCATTTCCCGTTCATGGCAGAAGACCTGAAGCTGCACACGGCCAACCGGCTGGCGACGGCAGACCTCTATAAGGGCGTCGCCTTTGTCAACAATCCGGCGCTGTTCTACATCGGCATGCAGGATCAGTGGTTCACCTTCAACATGTTTGATGCGCAAGCCTGGTGGGCTCGTGACGTCATCATGGGGCGTATTGCCCTGCCCGACACCGCCGCCATGAAAGCAGATGTCGAGGAACGGGTTGCCCGCGAAGATGCCAATGAAGACGACTATGCCTGCATCCGGTATCAGGGCGATTATGTAAAGGAACTGATTGCGGAAACCGATTACCCGAGTTTTGACGTTGACGGCGCCAATGAAGCCTTCTTCCAGTGGAAGAAACACAAGAAGAAAGACATCATGACGTTCCGCAACAACAGTTACAAATCGGTGATCACAGGCACCATGGCGCCGGTTCATCACACGCCGTGGAAAGATGCACTCGACGATTCTCTCGAGTCTTATCTGGAGAACTAGACTTTGACCTGGCCGGCAAGCGTGAGACGTATTGCCGGCCGGTTTGTGGTGTTCTGGGCTGTATTGGCCGCTTGCGCTGCAAATCCGGTCCGGGCCCAACAGGTTGACCTGGAAATCGTGCTGGCGATGGATGGCTCGGGCAGCATCAGTGCGGACGAGTTTCTGCTGCAGGTCATCGGAACGGCCGCAGCCCTGAAGGACCCGAATGTCCGGCAAGCGATCCTGTCCGGACCAACAGGGCAAGTGGCAATTGCCGCTGTCATCTGGTCCGATGCAGCGTTTCCAAAATATCCGACGGAATGGCACCTGCTGAATTCTCCCGGCTCAATCGATGCCTTTGCGCAACGCCTGCTGAATTTCAACAACCCGGCCAACGCCAGCAAGCGCCAGGGCAAAGGTGGCGGCGGCACCAGCATCGGAGACGGTATTGTATATGCGCTGGACATGATCCGCAGCAACGGGTTCACCGGATCGCGAAAGGTCGTGGATGTGTCCGGCGACGGTGTGGAGACCGACCCATGGTTCAAGAAAGCCTTCACCCTGCCCGACGCGCGCCAAATGGCCAAAACACAAGGTGTGACGGTCAATGGCCTTGCGATCCTCACCGACAATTCAAGGCTCGACCAGTACTACCGCAAGGAAGTCATTTCCGGTCACGGCGCATTTGTCGTCAAGGCGCTGAATTTCGATGCCTTTGCCGTAGCCATTCGCAACAAGATGCTGCGGGAGCTGTCGCCGGTCATCACGATGGGGCCAGCGGAAGGGCCGTTCCGCCTCGTAAAAAACCAGAACACCCCGGCGCAGATGACCGGTCAACCTGCCAGCCCAGATTACAAATAATTATAGTGTAGAGCCGCATACAGAGGCGTAAAATGTGCGTCAATGCGATGGACTGAGGTCCGGCGGATCCAAAAGGCCTTCGCAGCGGACAAGTGTATCAACTAGGCTTCATTATGGAGAATGAAATGTTCAAGAAGTCTATCATATGTGCTGTCGCTGCACTCTCTATTGCTGCTGCGGCAGCTTCACCCGCCAATGCACATTCACGTAATGGTGCGTTGGCTCTGGGCCTTGGCATCGGTACGGCTGCGGCCATCGGGATTGCCTCTTCCAGCCCCTCATACCAACCTGTGGACTATCGCGAGCACAGACATCGCGACGGTGGCGGCGTTTACCTTGGCTTCGGCGGCCCGGGCTTTGGCATCTATTCTGGCGGCTACTATCCCGATTACTATAACCGTGGGGATTATTACCGCCCCGAAGGTGGAGGCTATCGTTTCTGGTCGCGCAGATGTGCCGATCGTTGGGGCTATAACACCTCGCGCTGGAACCGCTGCATGGATCGTCACGGTTTCTGAAGCAAATTCACCAGAAGCCTGTTGCGCTTAACCGCAAGACGCTTTTGATGGAAGCAGCGTCTGCTTAAGCAGACGATGCTCCAGCCTTGATGTGCAACACCGCGGTAGTCTCCGGCGGCATTGTACAATGTGCAGATTGTTGCCGGTGTGACGGAGCGGCAAGAGATTACGCCGCACAATTTTTTCGCGCAGGCGGCGGCACTGATTCCGTCTACGACCGAGGCCTGGTCTTCTTGGGATCATAGTGAGCGAACGGCACAATGGCAGCCGGAAGACGCTTCTGCTGACCGTCCAGTTTTCCGACTTCCACCTTGGTTCCCACCTCACTATGCAAAATGTCCACCCGCGCCAGCGCAATGTTCTTTTTGAGTATGGGCGACCGTGTTGAAGAAGTGATCTCGCCGATCTGGGCACGGCCGATCCGGACACAATCTCCATGTCCGACATCGACTGAACTGTCGATGTCCAGTCCGACCAGTTTGCGTGATGGGGTCTCCTTGCGCCGGATCAGCGCTTCACGGCCGATGAAGTCGTCGGTCTTGGTCTTGAGTGGAACGGTAAAGCCGATGCCTGCCTCGAACGGATCAGTCTGATCTGAAAATTCATTACCGGCAAAAATGAGCCCGGCCTCAATGCGCACCATATCCAGTGCCTCAAGCCCCATCGGGGTCAGGCCATGTGGTTCGCCCGCCGCCCACAGTG
The DNA here is from genome assembly GCA_024640405.1 of Alphaproteobacteria bacterium. Taxonomy (GTDB): domain Bacteria; phylum Pseudomonadota; class Alphaproteobacteria; order Rhizobiales; family Aestuariivirgaceae; genus Anderseniella. The sequence goes on from JAHEFB010000042.1 coordinate 29,349, forward strand.
CATCGAACACCGTCTCGGCATGCCTGGGATGACACCAGATTTCATACCCCAGTTCCCCGGTATATCCGGTCCGGGATACCACGATCGGAACACCCTGGTCATCTCCCACGCGCCCGATCGCAAAGCGGAACCATTCCAGCTCTCCTACGGCAGGCTGATGCGGCGGAGTCCAGACAAACTTTTTCAGTATTTCGCGACTCTCCGGTCCCTGAACCGCCACATTGTGCATCTGGTCAGTCGACGATCGAATGTTCACGGTCAGGCCCAGCTTGCCGGCAATTTCACGCAGCCAGACGCCGCCGTAATCATCACCGCCAATCCAGCGGAAATTATCCCTTCCCAACCGGAGTAACGTCCCGTCATCGATCATGCCGCCGTGTTCGTAACACATGGCGGAATAGACGACCTCGCCTACGGCCAGTTTGGAAATATTGCGCGTCAGCGTGTACTGCATCAGCGCTTCGCTGTCCGGTCCGGTAATCTCAAACTTTCGCAATGGCGACAAATCCATCACCACCGCCTTTTCACGACATGCCCAGTATTCATCGAGCGGGCCCGACTTGGAGAAACTGTTGGCCAGCCAGTACCCCTTGTATTCGACAAAGTTGCGGGTGTGCTTTTCGAAGCTGGAGTGAAAGGCCGTCTGCTTGGTCATTTTCGGTTCCGAATCTGGTGTCGTGCGCATGGCAATGGCGCGGGAGAACTTTTCCTTGCCGGAATAGGTGCGTACGTGAATATCTGTGGGGTTCCAACCGTTGGCGGGTGACGTGTCATCGGGGCATGCGGAGGTCACACAAATCAAGTCCGTGAGCGCCCGCAGCAGTACATAATCACCAGGCCTTGACCAGGGTTCGTCACTGTACAGGACGCCCTGCTCATCAATGCCGGTGTTGAAGAAGAAATTGATTGCCATCCAGCCGGCTCGCGCGGTCACACCGTGTTCGGCAAGCACAGAATTGAAATTGTCAGAACAATTCACGTGCCCGGGATAGCCAATGTCATCATAATATTTCGCAGCACAAGCCAACGCGAAAGCATCATGCCTGCCCACTGTATCCTGGATCACCTCGACCAGCGGCAGCATATCATGATCATAGTATTTGGCATGCAGACCGGGCATCGGATAAACATGTCCCATCAGGGCGCGCGTGGTAGTGACATCCAGCGCATGTTCCAAACCCTTGTCCAGTTTACGTGCGGAAAAACACTGGAAGTCGGTACACTGGCGACCATCAACATCGAGTATCTGGATGAAGTCACCGGCCTTTACAAAATAGGTTTCAGCAGTTTCGGTATGAACGCGCAGGTCGAGAACCGGATCCGCCAACGGGTCCGGCAGTTCAAATCTCACCTGCCGCTTAATCACTGCCCGGGTCACCATCACGGTAATGGGAGTTGTCGTATCCTGGACCTCCATGTCCATGGCACCACCCGGTGCTGCTACGACAACAACACCGTCACGTTGAACCGAAAACTCAAAAACTTCGCCATGCCGGGTTTGAGCGTCGAAAATACTCACCGCACCAGCGGTAGCGAGATCCATGTTTCTGCTTTCCAGCCCCAGGCGCAAACCACGCAGGCTCTGATCTGACCCTGTCAAAAGCGATTTGAGGCCGGCTGCATCGCAGTTCGGCTTCCCTCCGATCACGCCGGCATCAATTTTGCCTTTGGTATCGGCTGCAACGACTTCGCAAACCTGCCCGCCCTCGTCGTTGGTGACGGTAAATCTGTCGCCCTGCTCTACCGGGATCAGCACAGCGCCTGCGCCTGGCACGACATATCTCTCGGTGCCGGCCGGCATGGAGAATACACTTGGCTGCATGATGCTGCTCGGAACCGGAGGGCCCGGTTTCACTACTGGATATGGGGTTTCCAGCATGGTTTGTTTCCTCGGTTCACAGGGGATTAAATCGACCACTCATTTTGCATGTGTGGAATAAAAATTTATCAAAAAGAATAACTCTCGTGAGCACTCTTAACAAGCTGTTTCTCCTGATTTTGGCAGGCGGAAAGAGTGACATTCCGAACGTCCGCAATGCCAACATCCTTATCATTGTGATTGCATGCACTGCCTGTTTCACGGCACATTGGCATAATGAGCATACCCGCAAATCACTGATGATCCATGCGGGGCAATCCGGTATTCACCGCAACCAGCAAGAGAACCCGATGCAAAAAATCAACCCCAGTGACCGCCGTGTCGCCAACATCTACAAAGACGACTTCAAACCGTTTTGCACCGAGAACGGCCCCTCCTCACACGAGAGCATCCTGCAGATAAACTCGCATGAACAACAGGCTGTTGGGTTTCATGTTTATCGAATGCAGCCGGGAACCACGACAACTCCACATGAACACACCCAGGACGAGGAATTTCTGGTGCTCGAAGGCGAACTTCAGGACAACGACGGCTATGTCTACAAGACCGGCGATCTGGTGTGGCTGAAGAAGGGCACGCAACACTCCTCTCATTCAGAGCATGGCGCCCTGCTCGCCGTTTATATAGGAGCCACCGAGAAGACGTTGCAGCAGTCCTAAAGCATGGCGCAGGATGGAATGTTTCATTGCAATTTTTGTTTGCGCTTCAACCGCAATGTCAACCGCCTGTCGTGCGCGATAAAGGGTTCGCCGAAAACTGCCTTTATTTGCCACCAGTTGAAATCGTCCAAAACACGCAAGACATTCCATTTGTCGATTCTTATTTTACCTCTCCACTTGCCAAACAGCCCTCTCCACAGGACCAGTTGATCGCGCGGAGGTTGATCTGCAATGTGAGACAGCCTGCCAAAAGGCAATTCCATCCATTCGTCCATGAACTTTTGCCCCGCCGACGAATTGCGAATTGCAAAAAATCCTGCATTCGGACATATCCATTCTCTGCATTCCCATACGCCACGAATGCTCAGCGGCATCAGGACTCCAGCGCGGGTGCTGGTGTCACTTGAGAAGACTGCTTCAATGCCTGCTTCATCATTGATGAACATTTCAAGACGGCGGGCGCGATCACAGACCCAGGTGTCTGCATCTGCAACAATCATCCAGTCACAATCGGAAGTCCGCAGATGCTGCCTGGCAAGTTCGATTTTGGACCAGTTGATATGAAGCTCCGGCAACACCTGCTGATCATAGTGGGTCAGGGTATAACCATGTTGCGAACAGTAAGACTGCCAGTTGGCCAGCGTTTCGAGCGCATAATCATCGATTTCAGACGTCGCCATTACGACAACATCTATCTTGCAACGCCTGGTTTCCGACGCGACCGGACCAGATTGTTCCACCGAATCGATTGAGTTCATGCCTGCCCCCTGTACGAACGGCAACAGTTGCAATCAACCGGTGTTGGGGTCAACCCTGGGTCGCGACATGCAGGCATTATATTGCCGCCGCAACGATACCCGCTGTCACAATCGGCTATGCAGCAAACACCATCCGGTATCCAGAAGCCGACCACGCCACCTAACCGCTGGTGATTACTGACGCCAAGCGGGTCTGTGCTAGGGCTGCCTCGTGCTCCAGTTGAGCAACAATCTCCGCCATGGGGGCAACTGCATGCAGGAACCCGAGTGCGTGGCCGGCTGACAGAAGCCCCCTTGATGTGTCTCCCGTCTCATACGCCAGCCGGCCTATTTTGCCTGATACGTGAGGTAACAGGTCTTCGATCCTGATATCCGGGTTTTCGATCTCCATTCGCGTAACCAGATCGGTGGTTTCATTGCGCAATGTGCGGATGGTGTTGCGAACGCTCGACATGGTCAAGGCGGTATCTCGCTCGGATGCATCAATCAGCGCTCTTTTGTATCCGGCATGGGCCTTGATTTCTTCGGCAACCAGAAAACGGGTTCCCATCACAACACCGTCGGCCCCCATGGCAAGCGCAGCAACGATCTGCGAACCGGTGCCGATGCCGCCGCCGATCAGATAGGGAATGGTCAGGCGCTGCTCAGCAAGCGCGGCGTTGACCATGGTCCCGATCATTTCTAGGCCGGGATGGCCGCCACATTCAGCGCCAACAATGGATACCATGTCAACGCCGACGCTTTCGGCTTTCTGGGCAAAGCGCACGCTTGGCACCTTGTGCAGAACTGTTATGCCCGCGTCCTTCAGCATCGGCATATAGGCTTCAGGATTTCGCCCCGAGGTTTCAACAAAGCGGACGTCTTCATCAATTATCAGCTGAAACACTTCAGCGGTTTTTTCGCCCGGCACCAGCTTGGGCAGCATGGAGACATTCACTCCGAATGATCGCCCTTCGCACAGTTTGCGGCATTTGCGAATTTGGCTGCGTAACTCGTCGGGATCAGGAAAGCTGGCGGCTGTTATGAACGAAATGATGCCGGCATGCGCCGCAGCCGCCACATAGCCTGCATCGGCCAGCCACATCAATCCTCCCGCCACTATTGGCATACGGATATCGAATTTGCTGCAAACCTGCGTGTCAAATCGCATCGAAACTATTTTTCGCTGAGCTTCGTGAAATCGGGCTTACGTTTTTCAAAAAACGCAGTGATGCCTTCTATTGCGGCATCCTCCGCAACGGCGGCAGCCATGTGATCGCGTTCCAGCCCCATCTGCTCATCAATTGTGGCGTTCTCCGCGACATTCAACAGCGCCTTGATGCGCGCAATGGCTGTCGTCGGCGATTTCGCCAGGCGATCGGCAATGGCTGATGCATCCGCAAATGCCTCGCCGGGCTCACTCAGGCTGTTCAGGGCAGCAAGCTGATAGAGGCGTTCTGCACTTACCGGCTCGGCCAGCATGCACAGTTCGTTGACCAGCGGCCTTGGCAGCATTTTCAACAGCTTGTGGGTTATGCCGCCATCGGGAGTTAGTCCGACTTTGACATATGAAACCGTAAATTTTGCTTCCCTGCTTGCCACTACAAAATCGCAAGCATACGCAAGTGATACACCAGCGCCTGCCGCACCTCCCTCAACCGCAGCGATCACCGGTTTCGGACATGCCTTGATCCGGCGAATAATGTCATGGAGGCTTTCGATGAGGATTTTGCGTTCTTCAAGCGGCTGAAAACGGCGGTTCCTGATCCGGTTCAAATCACCGCCAGCACAGAAAAAACTCCCTTCTCCGACGATCAGAACCGACTTAATCCGGTCTGATTCGGCGGCAAACTGCAGGGCTTTCGTAATCACGTCATACAACTCAGGCGTAATGGCATTGCGGTTGGCAGCATTGGAATTGTAGATGACCATACGATCACCACCATCTTCGTAGTAGGCGGTTGTTTTATCGTTCATGGACTGGCTCCTGGGCTTGAGACAACGCTATGAACCGCTCCAGATGATGATCCGTATCACCGAATTCGTGATCCACCATAATCAGGCGGCGGGCATAATGGGCCAGCGCGTATTCCTGGGACATTCCGATACCGCCATGCAGTTGTATGCACTCCTCCGCCACCAGCCGCCCTACCCGGCCAATCAGATTTTTTGTCGCACTGGCATTACGTTCACGCTGCATGCGCCCTGAGTTCAATACTGCCGCCAGATTGAGCACCGCAGATCGGGCCTGCTCGATTTCGATCAGCACGTTGGCCATGCGATGCTGCAGAACCTGAAATTTGCCGATGGGACGCCCAAACTGGGTGCGCGTTTGTAAATAGTCGATGGTGAGTTCCTTGGCTGCTTCCATGGCCCCAAGCGCTTCTGCGCTGACGGCAGCAATAGCCATCGACACCCGAGTCTCAATGGCTGGAAACGCCTTTCCAGGCTTCCCCAGCAGAGCATCGGCCGGTACCTTCACATTACTCAATTCAATTTCAGCTGCAGTGCCGCCATCTATTCGTGGATAGCCACGCATCGAGATGCCAGGGGTGCCGGCGGGAACCAGAAACAAGGATATACCGTCTGCAGAATCAAGAGCGTCATTCGTCCTCGCGCTTATAACCAGCGTCTGCGCGTTGTCCGCATTTGACACCACAGCCTTGTTGCCTGCCAAAACGAAACCCTGGCCGTCCGCTGTCGCCGTCGTTGTGACGAGCGGCAGGTCATATCTGCTGCCAGGCTCGGTATGTGCAAAAGCAAGCTGATGCCTGCCCGACATAACCTCCCGCAGCAATGCGTGTTGATCCTCGGTTCCAAGGTCAGCGATCAGTCCGCCGGCAAGTACAATGTTCTCAAGCAGTGGCTCCACTGCGCCTGCCCGGCCCAGTTCCTCGAAAACCGTGACAATATCAAACCCGTGCCCGCCCAATCCGCCGACGTTCTCTGTGAACAGAATCTGCAACACTCCCAGTTCAGCAAGTTGTACCCAGATTCCGGATGAGTCTTCCTGCCCGGCAGACGATGAATCCAATCGCATTTCGTCTGTGCAGGTATCGGACAGGAAACGCCGAAGAGTGTCTTTCAACATCATGCGCTCTTCGGTCTCTCCGAAGCTGGGTGCATTCCCGCTCACAGGTCCAGAACCTGTTTTGCTATGATTGTCCGCTGGATCTCATTGGAGCCACCGTAGATCGTCAACTTGCGATTGTTGAAATATTGCGCAGCGACGGGAGCTGCATACTCCGGCCCGACCGGCTGTGCATTGAACCCTTCATCAAGTGCCTCGGATACAAACGGAATTGCATAGGGTCCCACTGCACGCCGGGTCAAATCATTGATCTGCTGGCGCAGTTCAGTACCCTTGATCTTCAGCATGGAACTTTCAACACCCGGCGCCTGCCCGGCTGCAACCTTTGCAATGACCCTGAGATTGGTCGTTTCCATCGCCATCAAATCAATCTCGATCTGCGCAAGTCGCGCCGCGAAGTGCGGGTTTGTAATTAGTGGTTTCCCACCGGCCATTTCCTGACTGGCAATTCGCTTGACCGCATCAAGTCCGGCCTTGGCAAAGCCTGTTCCTGCAATATTTGTCCGCTCGTGGGTCAAAAGGTATTTCGCATATGTCCAGCCCTGGTTTTCTTCGCCAACCAGGTTTTCAACCGGGACGCGCACATTGTCAAAGAACACCTCGTTGACCTCTGCTTCACCGTCGAGCAACCGGATCGGGTGCACTTCCATTCCGGGGGTTGTCATGTCAATCAACAGAAACGAGATGCCTGATTGCGGCTTTACTTCGGTGTTGGTGCGCACCAGACAGAAAATCCAGTTGGCGTATTGCCCCAGCGTGGTCCAGGTTTTCTGGCCATTGACCACATAGTGGTCACCATCGCGTATCGCCCTGGTTTTCAACGAAGCAAGATCCGACCCCGCACCTGGTTCGGAATATCCCTGACACCACCAGTGCTCACCGGTCAATATGCGCGGCAAGAACCGGTCGCGCTGAGCTGCTGAACCGAATTTCTGCAATACCGGACCCAACATCATCAGACCAAACGGCACAATTCTGGGCGCGTGGGCTGCGCACAATTCTTCTTCAAAGATGAGCCGCTGATGAGCAGACCAACCAGTCCCGCCGAATTCAACCGGCCAATTGACAGCAAGCCAGCCCTGCGCATTGAGAATTGCATGCCATTCTTCGTAATCAGCCTTGGTCATGCGTTGGCCCAATCGCATTTTCCTGCTGATCCGTGCCGGCAGTTTGCTGTCGAGAAACTGCCGCACTTCGGTTCGAAATTCCTGAAGGTCGGTTTTATCTTTCATTGCACCATCTTGCATGACGATGGTTGGCATTTCCGACACGTGCCACGAAGCTCGACTGTGGAGCTTTTCAGCGCAAAACCGGCATCAGTTGCAAGGGACTGCAACCTGGCGGCAACAGTATCATCGCTGATTTCCGCCACCTGACCGCAACGGTCGCAAATGGTGAACGCTATGGTTTCGTGGTCGTCGCAACTGGGATGGCGGCAGGCGACAAACGCGTTAAGGCTTTCCAGTCGATGCACCATTCCGAATTCCAGCAACTTGTCCAGTGCACGGTAGACCTGGAGCGGCGCGCGAAATCCGTGGTCTCGCAACTGATCAAGAATGGAATAAGCGCTGAGCGGTCCGCCTGATTTTGAAAGAGCATCCAGCACGAGTGATTGATTGCGGGTCAGGTGGTTTTCTGTTTGTGCAGGTCCGTTCATTTCGAGGGCCCCTTGCCGGTCGCAATCCGTTTGGCGTCAACTCCCGTTGTAAAGTGTTTTCCGGCAGAAACCAGACTTAGGATAAACAGAATTAGTGCTGCGACCACAATGCTGGGGCCAGACGGCGTGTCAAGTTTCAGTGAACCGAAAAGGCCAGCCAGCACACTTGCAACGCCAATCAGCGCTGCAAGTATGGCCATTTGTTCGGGTCCTTTTGCAAACCTCCGGGCTGTTGCCGCCGGGATTATCAGCATCGCTGTTATCAACAAGACACCGACAATCTTCATGGATATTGCTATGATCGTTGCCATCAGCAGCATGAATATCAGATTGGCCCGATCAGGGTTCATATTCTCCGCCTGTGCAAGTTCACGGTTCACTGTCGCTGCAAACAGAGGATGCCAGATCAGTAGCAGTACGGATATCACCACAAGGCCACCCAGATAGATGATTGCGATATCGGCGCGCGAAACCGATAGAATATCACCGAACAAAAAGCCCATCAGGTCAATGCGTACCCAAGTCATGAAAGCCAGAACCACCAACCCCAGCGCGAGTGCTGAATGGGACAACAGTCCAAGCAAAGCATCCGAGGAAAGTGTAGCGCGTTTCTGCAACATCAGCAGCGCCAGCGAAACGCTGGCCGATACCGCAAAAACAGCGAAGGTGATGTTGATTTCAAAAAGCAATGCAAGCGCCACACCCAGCAGCGCTGCGTGAGACAGGGTATCGCCAAAGTAGGCGAGCCTTCGCCAGACGATGAAACACCCAAGTGGCCCGGCAACCAGCGCGACGCCAACACCAGCCACAAGCGCACGTGTAAAAAAGTCATCCAGCATTTCCGGACCTCCCGGACTGACTCCGTTCACCAGCGTCATCTGGTTCATGTTCGTGAACATGATCATGATGATGTCCGTCATCAGGATGGCAGTGTTCGGTGATCGAGCCATCTGCATGCCGCACTGTGCCATCAGGCAGGTGCGTATGATCGTGGCTGTGTTCGTACACCGCCAGAACAGAAGTTGCCCGTGCGCCAAAAAGTTCCCTGTATTCGTCGCTGGATGCCACCGCCCCGGGAGTTCCCTGACAACATACGTGACCGTTCAAGCAGATCACCCTGTCCGTTGCAGCCATTACCACATGGAGATCATGTGAAATCAGCAGCACCCCGCAAGTCAGTTTATCGCGAATGCGCTTTATCAGATCATACAATTCGATCTCGCCTGCAAAATCGACACCCTGCACAGGTTCATCCAGAACAAGCAGGTCAGGTTTGCGGGCAATGGCCCGTGCCAGCATCACGCGCTGAAATTCCCCGCCTGACAGAGTGCGCACTTCTTCATGCTGCAAATGTAACACACCAGTTTCCGTCATTGCATCGCCGGCTTCCTGTTTCGACACCTTTCCGGTCAACCGCATGAAGCGTTCAACGGTCAATGGCAAGGTCCAGTCGACAGAAATCTTTTGCGGTACATAGCCAACGACAAGCCCGACCCCTCTGGTAACACTGCCTTCGTCGGGCTCCAGAATGTTCAGTGCCATTTTTGCGGTAGTCGATTTGCCGGATCCGTTGGGCCCGATCAAAGTCACGATCTCCCCGGCAGCAACTGAAAATTCCACACCGCGCACCAGCCACCTGCCTGTCCGCTCTATTCCAGCGTTGGACATTTGCAGCAGAGGCTCTGTTGGTTTCAACATGATTGCACGCTTTTCATAATCGGTGTTGCGCCAATACATTGCACATGTTATACCATTACACAATGACAAGTTATAACATTACAATTCCTTTCATGAGGCAAGCAGGACGAGCACGATGGTGCAGAAAACAATATTGGCTGCAGTTTCAACATTTGCCTTGATGATGAGTGCTGCATACGCGACACCAAAAGTCACCACATCAATCAAACCTGTTCATTCGCTGGTTTCTGCCGTCATGAAAGGCGTCGGAACACCTGATCTGATAGTCACGGGCGCCGGATCACCTCATAGTTATGCCCTCAAGCCATCCCAGGCAGTATTGCTGGAAAAGGCAGAATTGATTTTCTGGATCGGACACGAATTCGAAACGTTCCTGGAAAAACCTGTGGAAACCATTGGTGGAAAAGCCAAATCCGTCGAGTTGATTGATAGCCCTGGTCTGGAAAAGCTGGAGCAGCGTGAAGGTGGCGCCTTTGGCGAACACGATGAAGACCATGATCACGGCCATGATCATGGTGATGAAAAACTGGACCTCCACTTCTGGCTTGATCCTGAAAACGCCAAAGCCATGACCAGCCAGATAGCGAATACCCTGATTGCAGCCGACCCTGAAAATGCAAACCGGTACAAAGTAAATTCCATGGCCACTTTGAAAAAACTGGACGCATTGATCAAAGAGGTGTCGGCAGATCTGGCGCTGGTGAAGGGCGAGGGCTTCGTGGTGTTCCACGATGGGTATCAGTATTTTGAAAAGCGGTTTGGCCTGTCAGCGGCTGGATCCATTACCATCAACCCCGAGATATCACCGGGACCACAGCGGGTACGCGAAATTCGGACAAGGATCGGAGAAGTCAATGCACAATGCGTTTTTGCCGAACCGCAATTCGATGCAAAGCTGATTGCGGTCGTAACCGAAGGAACTGAAATGAAGTCCGGTGTCATCGACCCTCTCGGTGCAACATTGAAAGACGGCGCCGAGCTTTATTTCAATCTGATTAGGAATATGGCCAAATCCATTCGCGGCTGCCTTTCCTAGGTGTGAGCTTTCAACAGGTTGTCCATTCGGCCCTGACCGAGGAGACTGGAGTTACCAGACTTAAAATCTTCTTGGAGGAGCCGAATGAACATCCATAAGAATGCCCGCTTAACGCCG
>JAHEFB010000043.1 GCA_024640405.1 Alphaproteobacteria bacterium
CTGTTTCAGCTCATAAGCAACCATTCGCATTACACCGCTTCGGGCCGAGCCCGGGAAATCCTCGACAACTGGCAAACCTACCTGCCCAAGTTTGTAAAGGTAATGCCGGTCGATTATCGCCGCGCGCTGAAAGAGATGGAAGCACAAAATGCCACCGGCGAAATGCTGATCGGCGTCAGAGAGGGAAAGTAAGATGGGCAAGATTACCGGTTTCAAGGAGTTTGATCGCCAGGACCGCGCTTACAAGCCCGTTGCCGAGCGAATCGCCAACTTTGACGAATTTGTCATTCCGCTGGACGAAGGTGAAGTCAAAACCCAGGCGGCACGCTGTATGGATTGCGGCATTCCCTATTGCCACAGCGGCTGCCCGGTGATGAACCAGATCCCGGACTGGAATGATCTGGTTTACAACTCAGACTGGGAAGAAGCCTCACGGAACTTGCACTCCACCAACAACTTTCCCGAGTTCACCGGTCGAATTTGTCCGGCCCCGTGCGAAGCCTCGTGCACGCTCAACATTGATGACAACCCGGTTTCAATCAAGACGATCGAGTGCGCCATTGTCGACCGGGCCTGGGAGGAAGGCTGGATTGCACCTGAAGCCCCGGAGCACAAGACCGGCAAAAAGGTTGCCGTCGTGGGCTCCGGACCGGCAGGCCTGGCAGCAGCCCAGCAACTTGCCCGCGCCGGACATGACGTTCACGTGTTTGAAAAACAGGCAAAACCGGGTGGACTGATGCGCTATGGCATTCCGGATTTCAAAATGTCCAAACACTTGATTGAACGCAGAACCGCACAGATGGAAGCCGAGGGGGTTACGTTTCATTGCAATCGCCATGTTGGCGTGGATACCGATGTTACCGAGCTGGAGCGCAGCCACGACGCAGTACTGCTTGCCGGTGGGTCCGAAGACCCGCGTGATCTGCCGGTTCCCGGCCGGGATCTGGACGGCGTCCACTTTGCGATGGATTTTCTGCGCCAGCAGAACAAGCGTATCGGCCGCGAAGATCTCGGCGACGTAACACCCATACTGGCTGGCGGCAAGCATGTTGTGGTGATCGGCGGCGGCGATACCGGTTCCGACTGTATCGGCACATCATTCAGGCAGGGCGCACTTTCGGTTACCCAGCTTGAAATCATGGCGGCTCCGCCGGAAAAGGAAAACAAGGCTCTGAGTTGGCCTCATTGGCCGTTGAAAATGCGCACTTCCTCCAGTCAGGCAGAAGGCGCCACGCGGGATTTTGCGGTAATGACCACTCACTTCGCCGGTGACAACGGCAAGATCAAGGCACTGCACGGCATCCGGGTGGATACAAGCATGAAACCGATTGACGGCAGCGAATTTGAATTGCCGGCCGATCTGGTGTTGCTTGCCATGGGTTTTGTAAACCCCGTCCACGAGGGCATGTTGAAAAAGCTGTCTGTCTCACTGGACGGCCGTGGCAATGTGAAGGCGGATACGCTGGGTTATCAGACAAACCGCTGGAAAGTGTTCAGCGCCGGTGACATGCGACGCGGTCAGTCACTGGTTGTGTGGGCGATACGTGAAGGACGTCAGGCCGCACGCGCCATCGATGAATTCCTCATGGGGTCGTCAACACTGCCAAGATAGCGATGTCTCACTGAGTGCTGGCGGCAGGCTTATTCGGCTTGCTGAAGGCGTCAAACCGGTCTGCCGGTGCTTCAGGCCACAGACCCTCGGAAAACAGTTTTTGTGCTGCACTGTCAGGTGCAGTGGAGCTGCGAACCTTATCGAACAATGTCACTCCTTCCCTGGCCGCACGCTTGATGGCATCCTCGGTAACACGGGCTATTTCGGTGTAATTGAGGCCGGGAAGACTGGCCGGTTCGATTTTCACCGGAAACTCCCCGCCTGGTCGCTCGGCCGAAAAGGCCGGCATTGCCGCCAATTCCTCCGGCGTCAATATTACTTCTTCCTGCAGTGGAGCAACCGCAGGACCACTTGCACCGTCCGCTATGGCAATATCCGCCCGAACCAGTTTCATCAGTTCTACCGCCAGCCGGTCATTGCCGGCAGCTATGAATTTGACGCCATCGCGCGAACGAAGCCGAACGATAGTGCCCGTGCCATCGTCGCCACGATCCGTGTAGCTGTCGTCGCTGTCGGCAAGCAGCAGCCGCAAATCAATGTACCGCACCCCGGTTTCGGCCATGATCTGCCGCTCTACACTGGCAACTACTTTCATGGAATCATCATAGGAATCGCGGCCCATCGGCGGCACACCGATCCAGTACACCGCAACATTGCGTTTCTTGAGCACCTCGACCATTGCTCTGACTTGTTGGCCATAGGCCTTACGCCAGCCGTCACTGCCAAACCTCAAAAATCCATCCGGACCATTGATATCGCGCGCATCATTGGCCCCCAGCATGATGGCCGCAATGTCGAATTGCCTCGACTCAAGCAATTTGTCTGCAGCCTTGGCCCAGTTGTAGAGCTTGGGACGCGCAAGTCCGGAATTTTCCTGAACGCGACCCGTAACGGTAACCCGGTCTTCGCTTTCGACAAACCGGTTCATGCCCGCCCAGAGGCCGGTTCCCAGCACATCACCCATTATGACAATGTCATAAATCTGTTTTCGTCTGGGAAGATAACTGGATTGGGAAACATTTTCCGGTGCCTGAACAACATCTGTCTGCTGGGCACGCACAGGTGTTCCCCACAGGCACAACACCATCAACGCAGCCACAAGAAACGGGCTTGTCTTGAACAAGTGATTCATGCTCGCCAGCCTAAAGCCTTTCTTACCCGGATAGAAGCGTCTGATGGCACCAAATCGGTTCATTTAACTTTAAAAGTCTCACAAGGGTCTGTGATAATTTGATGACTTCCAAACCTGTTTCAACCCTGACGCAACACGAAACGCCATGTTGCACATCGCGCAAGCATTACACCTGCGCCGGCAGATGGGGAAGCTTCTACAGCCCGCGACGCAAACGCTCAAGCAATCTTGCATCTGCATAACCGTCGGGTGTAACCCCAATCCGATGCTGATAACGGCTGATCGCCCGGCGGGTGCGTGGACCAACCGTGCCACTGGTGCCACCGGTATCGAAACCGCGTGCACTCAGCAGTTTCTGAAGCTCCCTGTTGTCGGAACGCGACAGAATTCGCAGATCCGTCGGCCAGTTTGCAACAAACGGGCCTGCCCCCGCCAGCCGGTCCGCCAGATGGGCGACAGCCAGGGCATAAGAATTGGATCTGTTGTATGCCAGTATGGCATCGAAATTTCGCGTCACCAGGAATGCTGGGCCATGCCTGCCCACCGGCAAGAGCAGTCTGGCACGTGCGTTGTCTGCACCAAAGTCGCGTCGCCCGGCAGGTCGCACGCCGGTCTTGCGCCACTGCTCCACAGACCGCTCGCCCTTCTTGCCTGCCATGCGATAATTGAAACCGCGAGGCAAACTGACTTCCCACCCCCACGGCATGTTATTTTTCCAGCCACGTTTTTTCAGATAATTGGCCGTTGACCCCAGTGCGTCAGGCACGGAATTCCAGATGTCGCGCTTGCCGTCACCGGTCATGTCAACCGCATAGGCATTGTAGGTCAGCGGTATGAACTGGGTGTGCCCCATCGCCCCGGCCCAGGATCCCTTGAACTGACCCGGCGAGATATCGCCGCTTTGAAGGATATCAAGCGCGCCCAGCAGCTGTTTGCGCCCGTACGTCCTTCTCCCGCCGGAAAATGCCATGGTGGCAAGAGACCGGATAACACTCATCTCTCCGGTGAAGCTGCCGTAGTTGGTTTCCATTCCCCAGATGGACGCCACGACGAATTTGTCTACGCCAAAGCGCCGCTCGACGGCCCGCAACGCCTGCGCATGGGTTTGCACCATCGATTTTCCCCGTGAAATTCTGTCGGCAGACACCCGTTTGGCAATATAGGTCCAGATCGGGGTGGCAAATTCTGCCTGACTGGTCTGGCGCGCAAAAATACGTGGATCAGGTGTGACACCGGCAAACGCTGTCCGGTACAGCACCGGAGAGATGCCCTGGCGGCGCGCTTCCGGCCACAAATCAGCAACAAACTGGTCAAATGCCGCATTGCGGCTGAGTGTCTCCAGAGCACCTATATCCAGGCTGCGGGATGCATTTGCACCCAGACCGAGGCCTGCAAGCAACACAGGTATTGCTACGATACTTCCAAGCGAAATTCCAGATATCTTCATGCTTCCACCACTCTCACCCCTCAGCCATTACGGCTTTGCAGATGCTTTTCCCAGGCAAGCGCACCTGCCACTATAAAATCCAGATCATCATGTCGAGGCTGCCATTCAAGTTCCGAACGCGCCCTGTCGGCATTGGCAACAAGTTCGGCAGGGTCACCCGGTCTGCGCGGCGCATCACGCACGTCCAGGCCGAGCCCTGCGACACGCTCAACCGCCCTGATTACATCCAGAACCGAGTGACCGCGACCATACCCGCAATTGAACACCCTGCTCTTACCGCCGCTGCGCAAATAGCTCAGCGCATCAACATGCGCCCGCACGAGATCGCTGACATGAATGTAATCTCGCAAACAGGTTCCGTCGCGTGTGTCGTAATCCCTGCCGAAAACTTCAAGATAATCCCGCTCACCAACTGCAGTTTGGCACGCCACCTTGATCAGATGCGTTGCATGAGGAGTTGACTGACCGCTTCGTCCTTCAGGATCGCCACCAGCCACGTTGAAATACCTCAATGCAACATAGTTCAGATCGTGCGCGACTGACGCATCGCGCAACATCAGTTCTGTCATCAGTTTTGAACGACCGTAAGGGGAGATGGGCGACAGTGAGGCGCCTTCGCATACCGGCACCGTTTCCGGATCGCCATACACGGCAGCCGTAGAGGAGAAAATGAAATGTGCAACGTTCCCCTTGACGGCACTTTCAATCAGCGAACGCGAATGCACGGCGTTGTTGAGATAGTAACCCAACGGGTCAGACACACTGTCCGGTACCACAATCGAGCCTGCAAAATGGAAAATCGCATCAACACCGTGCTCGGCGATGATTTTCCGGGTCAGGTCTCCGTCGCCAACGTCACCCTCTATCAGCCGGGCTTGCGCGGCAACCGCCCAGGCCACGCCGGTAGACAGATTGTCAAGCACAACGACGTCGTGTCCGGCGTCACATAGTGCAAGCACCATATGCGAACCGATATAACCTGCTCCACCGGTGACCAGAACACTCATGTCACATTGCTTTCATAGATTTCGGCCCAAATCGCACGGACCTATAGTCGAGGGCTGATTGTGCTAACAAAACCCAAACAAAGCGTTTAAAAAGCTTTACTGTTATGGATTCAGTTTTAGAGAATTTTCGCACAACACCGGGGCAGATCAGGGGAACACGCCAGCGCAATGACCAGCAAAATCAAAAAAGCGGTATTTCCGGTTGCAGGACTTGGCACGCGGTTTCTGCCTGCCACCAAAGCGGTTCCGAAGGAAATGCTGACTATCGTCGACCGGCCGGTCATCCAGCTCGCGGTCGATGAGGCCCGCGAGGCGGGCATTGAACATTTCATTTTCGTAACCGGGCGCAACAAGGCGGTTATCGAGGACCATTTCGACAAGCAGTTTGAACTTGAAGAAACCCTGAAACGCCGCAACAAGAATGTTGAGCTGGAAATTCTGGCATCAGACCTTCCCGGCGCCGGCCAGACCAGTTTCACCCGGCAACAGGAGCCGCTCGGGCTTGGCCATGCGGTATGGTGCGCACGCGATCTGGTCGGCAATGAGCCATTTGCGCTGCTGCTGCCGGACATGTTCATTCATGGTTCACCCGGTTGCCTGGCGCAGATGAAGGATGTCTACGACGCCCATGGCGGCAATGTAGTCGCCGTGGAAAAAGTCCCGACCGACCAGGTGCACAAATACGGCGTTGTGGGTGTCGGTGCAGATGCCGGTGCCGGTTTTGAGATCACCTCTATGGTCGAAAAGCCGGCACAGGAAGACGCACCGTCAAACCTGATCATTTCCGGCCGCTACATCCTGCAACCGGAAATCTTCGATCTGCTGGACAAGCAGAGCGCAGGTGCCGGCGGCGAGATCCAGCTCACAGACAGCATGCTGACCCTCATGAAGAGACAGAAGTTCTATGGCCTGAAATTCAGGGGAACCACCTATGACTGCGGCGACAAGGTCGGCTTTCTGGCAGCCAACGTTGCATTGGGCCTGTCGCGTTCAGACATCAGCCCGCAGTTCAGACAGGTGCTGAAACAGATCATCACCGAACATGGCGGGCTGGAATAGAAAGGCGATCTGATGGACTGGACAATTGTTTTCATTAGCGTATTCGCGATATTCATTCCCGCGCTGATGCTGCCGGGTCCGGACTTTGTTGCCGTCGTGAAATCATCCATGACCCGCGGGACATCCGCAGGTTTGCTGACAACAATCGGCGTGACGATCGGGCTGGGCTTTTATGCCTCTTTAAGTCTGCTCGGCCTGTCAGCAATCCTGATCGAGTACCAGTGGCTCGCATGGCTTGTGCGCATCTGCGGCGGCCTCTATCTGGCCTATCTGGGATTGGTACTGATCCTGAGCAAACCGGCATCCTTCAACATTGATGATGCCGGCCTGGACAATCGCGGAAACCCCGTGTTGTTTGGTTTGCTGGTTACCCTCACCAATCCCAAGGCCATTGTCCTGTTTGCAAGTGTGTTTGCAACAGCGGTAACCGATGCGATGCCGTTGTGGGGTATGGCGTCGATGATCGCGCTGGTTATGGCAAGTGCGCTGATCTGGTATTCAACTGTCAGCCTGTTCATGTCATCGCGACCTGTCATATCGCGATTTCAAAATGCTCGTAACTGGGTAGAGGTGTCTGTTTCGTGGCAATCGGCTGCAAAATCCTGGCCGACAGCCGCAATCCGATAACCCCCTGAATTTAGAGGCATTGAGCGAGATTGGAGAGGCCATTCACGCCGGTTCGGTTTCCAGCACCATACCGGACCCGCCGGTTATCCGCACTCTGGAGCCTGCAGGCGCATCGGTACCCCTGACACGCCACAATGCATCATCAATTCGCACCTTGCCTTCACCGTTGACTATTGCCTCGTGCACAACGGCCGTGCGCCCAACGAACGCGTTTACGCGCTGATTGAGATACGGCAGATCAACCTCATCGGTGGCCCGAGTCTTCATGTAACGCCGCCCGATGAGAACATAGGCAACGCTCAGAACAACAAACAGGATAATTTCTGTCTGCCAGTTCAGGTTGAGAAAAACATCCGCCAGGCCAACGGTCAGTGCCGCCAGGCCAAACCAGACCAGAAAAATGCTGGTGGCCACGAGTTCGCCGACGAGCAGCACACCGCCTATGATCCACCAGGTCCAGTCGCCGAATACGCCCAGAATTTCAGCCATCAACCGCCGCCCCTATTGCTTGACTCTCGGTACAGTCGGCTTGCGTTGTGCGCTGCCGGTTCGCTGCGCACCTCCTCCGCCTAGACCGAATGCTTCCTTTGCGATCTCCGCAACACCGGCAATCGAACCAATGACGCTGGACGCCTCAAGCGGCAACATCAGCAGTTTCTGGTTTGGTGACTTGGCGATGCCTTCCAGCGCCTTGATGTAGTTGTTTGCAACGAAATAGTTCACCGCCTGAACATCACCCTCAGCTATTGCAACTGAAACCATTCGCGTCGCATTTGCTTCCGCCTCCGCGGCTCGTTCACGCGCCTCAGCGTCACGGAAAGCCGCTTCACGTCTGCCTTCCGCGTCGAGCACGATAGCCTGCTTTTCCCCCTCAGCCTTCAGAATTGCCGATTCGCGTGCACCTTGAGCTTCCAAAATGGCGGCACGCTTGTCGCGCTCTGCCTTCATCTGCCGCGCCATGGAGTCAACCAGGTCACGCGGCGGATTGATATCCTTGATGTCGATGCGGGTCATCTTTACGCCCCACGGCGAGGTCGCCTGATCGACCACACCCAAAATCGCATGGTTGATCTCGTCACGTTGCGATAGCAGGTTATCCAGATCCATCGAGCCCATCACGGTACGAATATTGGTCATGGTGATGTTGAGAATGGCATTTTCCAGCCGGTTGACTTCATAGGTCGCCTTGGCGGCATCCAGCACCTGGAAGAACGCCACACCATCGACCTGCACCATGGCATTGTCCTTGGTGATCACCTCCTGGCTCGGCACTTCCAGCACCTGCTCCATCATGTTCATTCTGGAGCCGATCCGGTCGATGAACGGCAGGATGATGCCAAGCCCCGGACCCAGAGTTTTGATATAGCGGCCAAACCGTTCAACGGTGTACTCATAACCCTGCGGCACGGTTGTTATTGCCTTGAACAAGGTGATGATCGCCAGCGCAAGCAGCACCAGTACAAAAACGCTAAAGCCTTCTAGAAAGCCTGGAAACATAAAACCGATCCTCATATGAACGGATACGCCTGTCTGCAAAATGTTGCAGATTGCCCTAATTTGGATGAAATCTAACTTGATTCGCGCAAACCACTGCGCAAATTCGTCCTGTCACCGGATTGGATCACAGACTGGCAAACCAGCTGCAAAGGCACCTCAAACCCAGCCGGAAAGTTCCCGGTCCACCAGTCGCTTGAGCATCCTGATCGAAGCTTCGCTGTCATTGAGACACGGCGCCACCGAGAAATTCTCACCACCTTGTTCCTCGAACATCTCTTTGACGCCGATGGCGATTTCTTCCAGGGTTTCTACACAGTCCGATGAAAAACCCGGGGTAATCACAACGAGGTTCTTAACGCCTTCACCAGCCAGTTTCTCAACTGTCTTGTCGGTATAGGGTTGCAGCCATTCCTCACGGCCGAACCTCGACTGGAAGGTAATGATCAACTCGCCTTCTTTCATCCTCATTCGTTCACGCAGCAGGCGCGCAGTTTTGTGGCAGTGGCAATGATAGGGGTCACCGCGCATCAGATAGGACTTCGGCAATCCGTGGAACGAGGCTACGATCACCTCCGGTTTATAATCTAACGATCGCAGATGTGCCTTCAGGCTGGTTGCCAGTGCATCAATATAATCAGGATCATCGTGATAAGGTGGCACCGTTCGAATGGCTGGCTGCCAGCGCATTTCTTTTAGTGCGTCATAACACTTGTCGAGCGCGGTTGCGGTTGTCGTCGCTGAGTATTGCGGATAGAGCGGGAACAAAACGATCTTGTCGCAACCAAGGTCCTTCAGATGCTCAATACGCTCCTTCACCGGCGGCATTCCGTAGCGCATGGCCCAGTCAACAATGATCTCCGGGTGTCCGGAAAACAGCTCAGCCAGCTTTTCCGTTTGAGACCGCGTGATGGTTTTCAGGGGTGACTCATTGCGTTCCCGGTTCCATATCTGATCATATGCATGCCCCGACTTCTTCGGACGAAACGTCAGCACGATACCGTTGAGGATTACCCACCACAGGGCCCGGTTGGTTTCTATGACCCGCGGGTCAGACAGGAACTCTTTCAGGTACCGCCGCATCGGCCAGTAACTGGTGGCCTCCGGGGTGCCAAGATTCATCACAAGCACACCAACCTTGCCACCAACAACTGGCGGGTGATCGGCGGGCAGCACAAATGTACGATTGTCGGTCTTGTCCAGCATCATCTTCCTGATGTTTCGGGTATACCACTAAATTTCGCTTACGGCATATACCAGATCGCAGATCAGGTCGCAGCAGGACGATCGTCCGAAATTACCATACCGTCATTGGCGAGTGTACCGATAGCAACCAGCTCAACCTGCCCGCGAAGCTTGCATATTTTCTGCAGGGTTTGAGACACCGCGTCTGCAAGTCCCTCTGCCGGCTGGCCGCATTCTGCCTGCAACACCATGGTATCCTGTTCATTGCTTCGGCCAATCACCAGACGCAGCTTTTCAAGTTCCGGGTGGGCTTTGCCAATTGCCGCAACTTGCGACGGGTGCACGAACATGCCCTTGACCTTGGTGGTCTGGTCCGCGCGCCCCATCCAGCCCTTGATCCTTTGATTGGTGCGCCC
The DNA here is from genome assembly GCA_024640405.1 of Alphaproteobacteria bacterium. Classification (GTDB taxonomy): domain Bacteria; phylum Pseudomonadota; class Alphaproteobacteria; order Rhizobiales; family Aestuariivirgaceae; genus Anderseniella. Next base: position 9,980 of record JAHEFB010000043.1, read on the forward strand.
GCACGGACTTGTGCCGGGCATGATTGCCGACAGATCGCCGGTGCCAAACCGGATCATCGGATAGGTGCGATTGAAATTTGTGACCACCACTTCTCCAACCTCGCCTTCAGCTACCGGTTCACCGGTACCCGGGCGCACGATTTCCACGATCACGCCCTCGTCCACGATCATGCCCTCAATTGTTTCGCTTTCATAAGCGATAACACCAACATCGGCCGTGGCATAACACTGCAATACACTGACCCCGCGGCTGGTGTATTCGTCTCGAAGACTGGCAAACAGGGCGCCACCGGAAACCAGCGCACGCTTTATCGAAGACACATCACGGCCGGCTTCAGCCGCCTTATCCTGCAAGATTTTCAAAAAATCGGGTGTACCGGTGAAGCCAACGGGTTTCAAGGCTTCAATGTAATCCAGCTGCAATTCGGTATTGCCGATACCGGCGGGGATCACCGCACAGCCCAGTGCGCGAGCCCCTTCATCAAGAATAAATCCGCCCGGCGTCAGATGGTAGGCAAAACAGTTGTGCACCAGATCGCCAGACCTGAAACCGGCGGCAAACAGTGCCCGCGCTCCCCGCCAGGGATCCGGCGTCAAACCCATGGGTTCGAAAATCGGGCCCGGCGACATGAACACCCTGCCCCAGGTTTCCGCCCCGCCGGGCGTAAACCCTCCAAACGGCGGTTCTGCTGCCTGCAGGTCCTTCAGGTCGCCTTTGCGCAGCACTGGCAAATTTGCCAATGCCTGTCTGGAAGTGATCTCGCCGGGAAGCACTTCTCCCAGATGTTGCTTCCATCCCGAAGCAGTCATCGCATACTCAATATGTCCGGGCAGATCTTCGAACAGCTGCGCTTCGCGCAGTTCGTGATCACGGGTTTCGAGTTCGTCAAAATATTTGTTCATAATGTCAGTTCCAACCTGCCCGACCGGCCTTGTACCAAAGGCAGCAATACTCGCGCCGCATTATCAGGCCAGCCAGCGCTTGCGCCTCTTGTAGGCCTTTACATTCTTGAACGAGCGCCGGTTTTCGCCAGACACGCCGAGATAGAACTCCTTGACATCTTCATTGTCCCGCAAGGCAGCTGCTTCACCGTCCAGCACAACACGGCCATTTTCCAGAATGTAGCCGTACTTGGCGTAGCGCAGTGCGATGTTGGTGTTCTGTTCGGCCAACAGGAATGACACACCTTCGTTCTCGTTCAGCTTCTTGACGATCTCGAAAATTTCCTCAACCAGCTGTGGCGCAAGTCCCATGGACGGTTCATCCAGGAGGATTGTGGTTGGCCGGGACATCAGTGCGCGCCCGATGGCGCACATTTGCTGCTCGCCGCCTGACGTATAACCGGCCAGTGAAGTGCGGCGTTCGCGCAGGCGGGGAAAATAATTGTAGACCATCTCCAGATCCTTGGCGATTGCCGCACGGCCATCGCGGCGTGTAAACGCGCCAGCCAGAAGATTGTCTTCAATGGTCAAATGCTCAAAACAGTGCCGGCCTTCCATTACCTGAATACAGCCGCGTTTTACCATTTCGTTCGGCGTAAGCTGATCGATCCTCTCGCCCTTGAACTCTATGGTACCCTTGGTCACGTCGCCACGCTCGGCACGCAGCAGGTTTGAAACCGCTTTCAAGGTCGTCGTCTTGCCGGCACCGTTTGCACCCAGCAAAGCGGTTATACCACCGAGCGGTACATCAAGCGAAACGCCCTTCAAGACCAGAATGACGTGATTGTAGATCACCTCAATATTGTTGATCGACAAGACCGGTTTTTCAGATTGAGGTGCAGGCTCTTGGGCAGCGAGGGTATCGGCCATGACGATTGGCTTTCGATTGAATAAGTGAGGTGAAAGCCCCGCCTGCACTGCATGGGCAGGCGGGGCAGTATTGCTAAATGTCAAACCGGACTTGCAGGATTAACCGCAGGTCTGTGTCTGCCACTCCGGCTTATCAGACAAATACTGATCAGCTGCAGCTTCCAGAAGCGGCCGCACGACTGCGGTATCGGGAGCAATCGGATCGGAGATTTTCTCCCAGTCCTTGCCGTTCCACTGCTGGATGAACACTGAACCTGCACCTTCGTGGTCCTTGCAGGAACCCTTGATCGGAGCAGTGAAGCCTTCCAGACCGAGCTCCTTCAGGCGGGCTTCATTCAGATCAAAGGCTTCGAACCCATCACGCAGGTCCGAGGCCGTGATGACTTTCTTTCCGGTCTTGGCCTGGGCCGCGCGAATGCCTTCGGCAATCAAAACCGAATTGAACAGACCACGGTTGTACAGCACGTCGCCAACTAGGTCCTTGCTGGCAACCTGGCTGCCGCCCTTGTCGACCACATGTTTGATCACGTCCTGAAGTGCCGGGAAGCTGGTGCCGATACCCGAGAAATTGGCCGACTTGTAGCCTTTGCCGTCTTCGCCGACGGAGCGCAGGTCAGCATGCGCACCAGACCACCAGTTACCAATGAACTTGTCCAGCGGGTACTTGATTTTGGCTGCTTCCTTGACGGCTGTGGCGTTCATCGCGCCCCAACCCCACATGACCATGTAATCCGGACGCTCCTTGCGAACATTCAGCCACTGTGAACCCTGGTTTTGCATTTCCTTCACGCCAACCGGGAACAGGGCAATTTCGAAACCCTGATCCTTGGCCAACTGTTCAAGCAGCGGAATGGGCTCCTTGCCGTAACCGACATCGAGATATATGAAGCCGATCTTCTTGCCCTTGATGCCACCTTCGGCGTCGATGTACTTCAGAATCGAAGACAACTGGCTCCAGTAACTTGTCGGATAGGTGAAGGTCCACGGGAATTTCTCGCCGATTGCGGCAGCTGACAGACCATAGCCCATTGAGAGTACGGGGATCTTGTCAACCGGCGCTTTTGGAATCAATTGCAGGGTAATGCCGGTTGAGTACGGATTGTACACAAGCGCGCCCTTGCCCTTGGTGGATTCGTAACACTCTACACCCTTCTGGGCATTGTAGCCGGTTTCGCATTCTTCAACGACAATCTTGACGCCGCCAATACCTCCATCACGCGCATTCAGCATGTTGAAGTAATCGGCGAAACCATTGGCCAAAGGTGTTCCACCACTGGCGAACGGACCTGTGCGATAGCTCAAAGAAGGCACGAACATCGTGTCTTCGGCATGTGCCACCGGGGCTGCAGTAAATGTAGTACCTGCCAATGTGGCAAACGCTACACCAGTCATCAAAAGCTTCTTCATTGGTTTCCTCCCTGAATACCGTCCCGTCGTGGATCCGGTTGCTTTTGTAAAAATTACAGTCATCTGATCCATTCACCCGGATTGACGACCCTCGGTTTTCATGTTCCCGATAAATGCCTCATCTCTAAGATCAGGAGTAGGGGAACGGCCACGTCCTGAGTTTCTCTTTTGCTATCTGCCACAACCGGGCAAGACCATGCGGTTCGACGATGAGGAAGAAGATAATCATTCCCCCGATCATCATGAAATTGATGTGCTCCACTGTTGCGGCATTGATGTCCAGTCCCAAAGCTCCCGGCAGCGCCCTGATGATGATCGGCAAAATCCAGATGAAGGCGGCCCCCATGTAACATCCTATCAGCGAGCCCAGCCCGCCGATAATAGCCATAAACAGGAACAGGAAGGAGTGATTTATGTCAAAGCTCTCAACCTCGGCGGCGCCCAGCCAGAAGAACACGCCCATGGCCCCTGCCACACCGCAGTAAAATGACGACACCGCAAAGGCGGACAACTTGGCGTACAAGGGACGCACGCCCATCAGTTCAGCGGCAATGTCCATGTCCCGGATCATCATCCAGGAACGCCCGATGCGGCCGCGGATAATGTTTGATGCAACCCAGGTCATGGCCAGCACGATCGACAGTACAACGAGGTATCGCGTGACCGGTTCAGCAGCAGCGCCCGCCAGCACGACGCCTCCAAATCCATCACGCTGCGGCACTTCGATGGCTCCCGAGGCATTATAGTTGTACAGCCACGGTATCCGGATAAAGGCCCACTCCAGGAAGAACTGCGCAGCGAGTGTTGTCACAGCCAGATAAAATCCCTTGATACGCAGGGAGGGAAGCCCAAACAAAATACCAATTGCAGCCGCAAAGAACCCGGACAGCAACACCATGATGATAATGTTCACGTCCGGGAAAATGGTGGTGAGTTTGTAGCACGAGTATGCCCCCACCCCCATAAAAGCCCCGGTTCCCAGCGACAACTGCCCGGTATAGCCAACCAGAATGTTCAATCCGATGGTGGCCAGGGTAAACACCAGGAACGGTATCATCACCGTTGTGATGAAAAAGTCATTTCCCGCCAGCGGAATGATCAGATAGGCGATTACCAGCATGGCGATAATGCCGAGTTTGTCCTGCAGGATCGGAAACACCTGGCTGTCGGCGGTGTAGTTCGTCTTGAACTGGCCTACTTCGCGATAAAACATGTTCTTTCAGCCTCGCCCTATATCCGCTCGATGATTTTTTCGCCGAACAACCCCTGGGGTCTGAACAGCAGGAAGATCAGCGCAATAACGTATGCAAACCAGCCCTCGACACCGCTACCGAGGAGCGCACCCCAGTAGATCTCGAACAGCTTTTCGCCAAACCCAATCACCAGGCCGCCGATAATGGCGCCGGGAATCGACGTGAAACCACCGATGATCAGAACCGGCAGTGCTTTGAGCGCCACGATCTGCAATGCGAAGGACACGTCTGACTTCGCCCCCCACATGATGCCGGTGGCAAGCGCAACTATGCCGGCTGCAAACCACACAATGACCCAGATCTGGTTGAGTGAAATGCCAACCGACAAAGCCGCCTGATGGTCATCAGCCACCGCCCGCAGCGCGCGGCCAATGCGGGTCTTGTTGAAGAATATCGCCAGCGCCGAGACCAGAACAATCGCCATGATGACGGCAGCCACATCCAGATGCTCGATGATGACAATCCCGCCGAACGGTTCAAAGGTAGTCGAACCGGTCGGCAGTCCGAGTTCTTTTGCAATCATCGGTTTCGGTTCACCGCCGAAGACATACTCACCAAAGCCGATCAGAAAATAATTCAACCCGATGGTCGCCATGAACAGGATGATTTCTTCCTGGTTCACCAGATTTCGCAACACAATGCGCTCGACCAGCCAGGCCAGCGCAAACATCGCCCCGATGGTCAAAAACAGTGCAATCCAGGCAGGTACGCCGGCCTGATACAGACCCACCAGCGTAAGCGCAGCAAACACCACCATGATGCCTTGCGCAAAATTGAACACTCCAGATGCCTTGAAAATGAGCACAAAGCCGAGTGCGATCAGCGAATAAAGCGTTCCCGCCACAAATCCCGACCACAAGACCTGAAGGAAAAAATCAGGCGCAGAACCCATTTGCACAAACGGGTCGATCAGAATGTTATAAAGAATATCCACTGTACCTGTTCCCCTTGCCCGTCAGTGTGCCACGCCTAGGTAGGCATCGATCACATTCTGATCGGAGCTCACCTCCGCCGGAGTCCCGTCGGCGATTTTTTCGCCATGATCCAGCACCACCACACGTGTCGACAAATCCATCACCACGCCCATATCGTGTTCGATCAGGGCAATCGTTGTGCCGAACTGGTCGTTCACGTCGAGAATGAAGCGCGACATGTCTTCCTTCTCTTCCAGATTCATGCCCGCCATTGGCTCATCAAGCAGTAGCAACTCCGGCTCCATGGCCAGCGCGCGCGCCAGTTCCACCCGCTTCTGCAGGCCGTACGGCAGGCGGCCAACCGGTGTGCGCCTGATATGCTGAATTTCGAGGAAGTCTATTATCTCCTCGACCCGCTCGCGGTGCTCGACCTCTTCCTGCATGGCAGGCCCGTAACGCAGCATCTGCCAGAAAAAATTCTTGTGCATTTTCAAGGTGCGGCCCGACATGATGTTGTCCAGGGTCGACATGCCGTGAAACAACGCGACGTTCTGAAACGTCCGGGCAATCCCCTGGGTCGCGGCAACATAGGGACGCATCTGTGTACGGGTATTTCCCTTGAAGGTGATCTCGCCGACCTGCGGATGGTAGAACCCGTTGATGACATTGAGCATCGAGGTCTTGCCTGCGCCATTGGGGCCGATGATGGCTCGTATCTCGCCCTTGTGGATGTTGAAGCTCACATCCTTGATGGCATGAACACCACCAAACGAAAGTGAAATGTTGCTGATATCGAGCATTACTTCCGGCGCATTGGCCCGGCCGTCGTTCGCATCGGCCGGTTTCACTGCCATGTTCATTCCGCAGCCTCCTTGAAACTCGCCCGGTCAATGGCATGCAGTTTCATATCGCGAATTTCCACGTCTCCTTCTATGTCGCCCCGTCTGCCGTCTTCAAAGGTGACCTCTGTTTTTATCTTCTGGCGTTTCTTGTTCGGGTCGTACAATGCATCGATCAGCACTGCATAGCGCTCGTTGACCAGCGAACGGCGCACCTTTGCGGTTCGTGTGATTTCGCCGTCATCCGGGTCCAGCTCCTTGTGCAGGATCAGGAAACGCGAAATCTGGGCGCCGGCCACACGTTCTTCCTGAGACAGCTCCCGGTTCACCTCGTCCACATGATTTTCGATCATCTTGTACACATCGGGATGTCCCGCAAGTTCCTGATAGCTGGCATAAACGACATTGTTACGCTCCGCCCACGAACCGACTGATGTCAGATCAATGTTGATGAACGCGGTAACCGCATCGCGGCCATTACCAAATGCAACTGCTTCCTTGATGTTCGGGAAGAATTTCAGCTTGTTCTCGATGTACTTGGGCGGGAATATCGTGCCGTCATTCAGCTTGCCCACATCCTTCGCCCGGTCGATTATTTTCAGATGACCGTTTTCATCCACGAATCCGGCATCACCTGAATGCACCCATCCGTCCGCGGTCTTGGTATCCTTGGTGGCTTCCTTGTTCTTGTAGTATTCGGTGAAGACCCCCGGCGAGCGGTACATCACCTCGCCATTGTCGGCGACCATGATTTCCACGCCGCCCATCGGCGTTCCCACAGTATCGGCATAAATCTCACCGTCAGGTTGACCGGTGATGTAAACCGCCGCCTCGGTCTGCCCGTAGAGCTGTTTCAAATTGATGCCGAGCGCCCGGTAATACTTGAAAATTTCTGGCCCGATCGCTTCACCTGCCGTGTATCCGATGCGAACCTTGCTCAGACCATAACGGTTCTTCAGTGGACCATAGACCATGAAACTGCCAAGCCAGTATTTCAATCGGGCCACGAACGGCACAGACTTGCCGTTGAGAATATCCTCGCCATAGTCGCGCGCAACTCCCAGAAAATACTCAAACATTTTCTTCTTGATCGCGCTTGCGTCTTCCATCGCAACGGTAGTCTGGGTAATCAGGTTTTCATAAATTCTCGGCGGCGCAAATGCGTAGGTCGTGCCGATCTCACGCCGGTCTACGATAACCGTTTCCGGGCTCTCGGGACAGTTGACGCAGTAACCCGTTACATAGGACTGGGCGTAGGAGAATACATGGTCGCCAACCCACGCCATGGGCAGGTAGGCAATAACCTCTTCGTTTTCGGTCAGGGTATCGAATTCTTCGGCGGTCTCTGCTGCCCAAACGCAGGCTCCCTGTGTCAGCACCACACCCTTGGGACGGCCCGTTGTGCCCGATGTATAAAGGATAATGGCTGTGTCACCGGCTTTGCCTTTGGCGATTTCACTTCGCCAGACCTGGTCAGCGTCACGATCCTTGCGGCCCAACTCCTGAACCGCCTCATAGGAACGCACCCCTTCGACATCGTAATTCTGCAACCCACGCTCCTCATCGAAGATTATCTGCTTGAGGTCCTTGTAGGTTTCTCGAATCTCCAGAAGTTTGTCGACCTGCTCCTGGTTCTCGACAACCGCATACTTTACGCCTGCATGATCCAGAACATAGCCCATCTCTTCAGCAACCGAATCCTGGTACACCGGCACCGGAATGGCGCCCAGAGACTGGGCCGAACAGATCGCCCAATACAGTCTGGGCCGGTTGTCACCGACAATGGCCACCCGGTCACCACGCTTAAGGCCCAGCGCCCGCAGTCCCATGGCCAGGTCACGAACTTCTGCAAGTGTCTCAGCCCAGCTCCAGGTTTGCCAGATGCCGAGATCCTTCTCACGCATGGCTGGACGTGCCCCGCGCGTCTGGGCATTTCGTAACAGCAGTTTTGGAATAGTGTCGTGTACCGACGCGTCACGCGCTCCAGCAGTCATATTTCATTACCACCCTGACAAGCAGCCATTGCCCAGCCGCATGATCACTTCTTGTTACCGGTCTTGTGCCGACGATTGACGGCGAGTGTGCCGAAAAAAAATGCTGTGCACCAGTACGGAGTTGACAGACAGCCCATATTCTTGTGTTCTACGGGCTCGGAAAGCACTATGTTGCCGGATTCGTCACCCGCCGTAGTCTTTCAATCCCTCAATATCCAGAACCTTTAGCCCGGTCGGTATCAGCGTGATCAGACCGTCATTGGCCAGTATCTGCAGAGATTTGTTGGTGATCTGGCGCGAGATTCCGGCAAAAACACCCAGGTCTTCTTGCGGCATTTCGATTTCGGCAGGCGTGCGGGGAAACAACACCGGATTGTACATCGCCGCTATGGTGTGCGCCAACCTGACCACGGCGCTGCTGGTCCGGTCGCGGCCGACAATGGCAATGAACTGCCCCAGCCGTTCATTTAACAATTGTACAAGGAATCGATTGAAGCCGACCGAATTTGCGAACAGCCAGCGGAACGTGTCGCCACGCATGATGGCGACCTCAGCATCCGTGACCGCGACAACATCATAGCGGCGCGCCTCGTCCTTGATAATCGAACCTTCACCAAACCACCCGCCCCCCAGAATGGCCGACACGCCAGCCACCTGGCCCGTGTCGGATACATGACCAACCCGCAACACACCTTCGATGACACCATGCCAGGCATCCAGATAATCAGAAAAGTGCGCAACGTGCTGGCCGCGCTCAAAGGTCTTCATTCTGACACCCGCCGCCGCTTGCGGAAGTTCATCCTGTGTCAGGGCGTCGGCCCAGACCGCAATGTCGGTCAGTTCTTGTGGTGTCATGCTTTCGCCGTTTGGACCCCTTCGTTCATTCAGCCGCCAGGAACACCGGAGCCCGCGATTTGCCGGCCCTGAAGGCGTCGAGCATTGTCGCTTGACGAGTTTTAGCATCGACAACGTGGCGTTCTTTCACGTGTCCATAGCCGCGGATATCTTCCGGCACCGACGCAATTTCAACAGCAAGTTCCAGATTTGCACATTTGAGCCCTGACAACACCACAGCCATTGTGTCGCGATAATCGGCAATCAGGCGACGCTCCATCCGACGTTCTTCAGTCCGGCCGAAAGGATCAAATGCCGTACCGCGCAGGCCCTTGAGTTTTGCCAGGACGGAGAATGCCTGCATCATCCAGGGGCCAAATTCCTGTTTCTGCAGGTGTCCGGTTTCCGCGTCGCGCCTGGCCAGCAGAGGCGGCGCAAGGTGATGCCGAATCTCGTAGTCACCCTTGAACTTTGCGGCAACTGACTTTGCGAACGATCCGTCCGAGTAGAGCCGGGCCACTTCATACTCATCCTTGTAGGCCATCAGCTTGAACAGATAACGTGCGACGGCTCCCGTCAGCTTCTCCGAACCTTTCACCACCGCGGTTTCGCGGGTTCGCACCTGATCGACAAAACTTCGATAGGATTGCGCATAAGCAGCATTCTGATAAGCCGTCAGGAAATCCGCCCGCCGGTTGATTTCATCATCCAGGGTTTTCTGATTTTCGTCTCTCTGCTCGATTCCCGCCGAAATCACAGCCTCTACGGCCGGCAAATCCTGCGCAGCCCGCCTGCCCCACAAAAACGCCTGCTGATTCATCTTGATGGCAACGCCATTCAGTTCGATGGCGCGGTTGATGGCTTCTTCGGACACCGGGATCAATCCCTGCTGCCAGGCATATCCAAGCGTGAACAGGTTGGAAGCAATGGAGTCTCCCATCAAAGCTGTCGCAATCCGCGTGGCGTCAACAAATTCGGTCGCGCCACGCTTCGTGCGGGCCTCGATCTGTACCTGCATCTGCGACCCTGGCAGCCTGAAATCCGCGTCACGGGTAAATTGTGCCGGCATCACTTCGTACGAGTTCACAACCGCATGGGTACGCGCGCGCGACGCACTCGACAAAATCCGCTCTGATGCCGACGTGACGATGTCACAGCCCAGCAGAACATCTGCACCACCCGCTGCAATTCGAATGGACGCAATCTCGTCCTGTGTATCAGCCAGTTTCAAATGCGTGACCACGGCGCCGTTCTTCTGCGAAAGGCCCGCCATATCAATCATGGCCACGCCTTTGCCGTCGAGCGTTGCCGCCATGCCAATCAGATGGCCAATGGTCACAACACCGGTGCCGCCAATCCCGGTGATCATTATCGCCCATGGCTGATCCAGCGTCACCTGCTTTGGCTGCGGCAGAACCGGAAACGGCGTTGCTTGCGCATCAACCGGTCGCGACATGCCCTTGATCAACTCACCGCCTTCAATGGTAACGAAACTCGGGCAAAAACCCTTCAGGCAGGAAAAATCCTTGTTGCAGGCTGACTGGTCGATCTGGCGCTTGCGGCCAAACTCGGTTTCTTTCGGCGCAATTGCCACGCAGTTTGACTGCACTCCACAGTCGCCGCAGCCTTCACACACCAGTTCATTGATGAACACCCGCCGGTCGGGGTCGGGAAATGTACCGCGTTTGCGGCGCCTGCGTTTTTCGGCTGCACAAGTCTGATCGTAAATGATGCTGGAGACGCCCTCTACCTGCATCACCTCTTTTTGAACCGTTTGCAGTTCCGACCGGTGATGCACACTGACATGTTCCGGAAAACCCGCATTGGCGGGATACTTCCAGGGCTCATCGGTCACGATGGCAATACGATCAACACCTTCGGCCCGCACCTGCCGGGCAATCTGCGGCACGCTCAATCCGCCTTCATGGGTCTGACCACCGGTCATGGCGACAGCATCATTGAACAGGATCTTGTAGGTTATGTTCACTCCGGATGCGACGGCTGCCCTGATTGCCAGCAACCCGGAGTGATTGTAAGTTCCGTCACCGAGGTTCTGAAACACATGCTTGCGGGTCGAAAACGGTGCTTCACCGACCCAGTTGGCGCCTTCGCCGCCCATGTGTGTGGCCCCTTCGGTGTTGCGTTCGGGGATATACTGCACCATCCAGTGACAGCCGATGCCTGCGTAACCGCGACCGCCATCCGGCAGCACGGTTGACGAATTGTGCGGGCACCCGGAACAGAAATAGGGGATGCGCTGTGCCAGGTTTGGTGAATTACTGACATTGCCCATGGCTGCCTTGATGACGTCGAGCTTCTCTTCGATCTGTTTCGCCTTGCGCTTTTTCAACAGCCGCTCAGCTACTGCGATGGCAATCTGGTTGGGCTCCAGCGTACCCCAGGCCGGAAACAGCGTTTTTTCATTTTCGTCTTTTTTACCGATGACGATCGGCGCTTTTGCGTCGTTGCAAAGCTGCTCGCGAAGTTGGGATTCCAGCAGCGACCGCTTTTCTTCAACCACGATGACCAGATCAAGGCCCTCGGTGAAGTCATCGACAATTTTTGGGTCAAGCGGCCACACCATGGCCACCTTCAACAGACGCAAACCCAGTTTTGACGATGCCACTTCGTCGATGCCCAGATCATCAAGCGCCTGGCGTACATCCAGATAGCTCTTGCCGGTCGATACGATACCGATTTTCGGTGCCTTGCCGCCCGACAGGACAATCTTGTCCAGTTTGTTGGCGCGCGCAAATGCCACCGCCGCGTAGCGCTTGTAGTTGTGAAGCCGGTATTCCTGTTCGAAGCGATCATCGGACGGGCGGATGTTTAATCCGCCCTCCGGCATTTCGAAATCCTTGGGCAAATTGATCTTGATACGATCCGGAGACCCATCGGCAATACCGGCGGATTCAATATTGTCATGCACACATTTCAGGCCAACCCAGCAGCCCGAATAACGCGACAGCGCGAATCCGTAAATCCCGTAATCGAGTATTTCCTGAAGACCGGCGGGATGCAGGACCGGGATCATGGCATCCATCATGGCAAATTCCGACTGGTGTGGAACGGTGGAGCTTTCGGCCCCATGATCATCACCCATCAGCGCCAGCACACCGCCGTGTTTGGAAGTTCCCGCCGAATTGGCGTGACGAAGTACATCTCCTGAACGGTCAACGCCGGGTCCCTTGCCGTACCATATCGAGAACACGCCATCATAGGCACCCTCACCGCGCATTTCGGCCTGCTGGGCTCCCCAAATTGCGGTGGCCGCGAGATCCTCGTTGATCCCGGGCTCAAACCGCACATTGGCCGGCTGGGTATACTTTACGGATTTCATGAATTGCAGGTCGAGCCCACCGACCGGCGAACCGCGATACCCGGTAACATATCCGGCAGTGTTCAACCCTTCGCGTTCATCACGGCTGTGTTGCATCAGGGTCAGCCGCACAATTGCCTGTGTACCCGTCAGAAATATCTGTGATTTCGAAAGGTCGAATTTATCGTCGAGCTTTACCGGCTTCAGTGCCATTACTCATACTCCGCATAATTCGAATAGGTCAGCAATACTGACATATTTTTCCATCCCTCGTCAATTCAACTTTCATTACAAGTGTGTTGGAATTCCAGAGTTTCAGCAAGCCGCGACCCCGCCTGATGAAATCACTTGCCGCAAAGCAGCTATTGGGCTAATTCCCGGCCTACGGGGTTCTACTGGCCACCCCGTCAGGCATGTCGCCCAAGCGCCGTTCACTCTGTTATGGAGGGAACCCGCATTATGGGCGACTTTTTTATTTCTGCTGAAGAACTGTCACACCGTCTGGCGACTGCCGAACCGGTGCGCATATTTGATGTACGCAGACCACCTGCCATCCAGCCGGAATCGAGATTTCTGCCGGCTAGCCGCTGGCGTAACCATATTGAAGTGCTTGAATGGGCCAAAGACATGTCGCGCGAAAACCTGATCGTTCTCAACTGCATGCACGGGCACAATGTATCACAGATAGCCACGGCCTTGCTCAGACAGCAGGGTTACAATGCCCGCGCGCTGGCGGGTGGTGTGGATGGATGGATTGAGGCCGGCCTGCCGACAATAGGCCAGAACAAGCTCTGCCCGGTTGACGCCAGACCTGGCATATGGGTGACGCGCATCAATCCGAAGATTGACCGTGTGGCCTGCCCCTGGTTGATTTCCCGCTTCATTGATCCGGATGCGGTGATCCAGTTTGCAGAAGCCGAATGGGTCAATGATATCGCAGAAGAACTTGGTGGCATCGCTTTCGATACGCCTGGCGCTGCCATTGAACATGATGGCGAGCTTTGCAGTTTCGACACACTGTTGCGCGAGTTTGACTTGAATGATCCGGCACTCGCACAATTGGCAATCATGGTGCGAGGCGCCGACACCAACAGGAATGAACTCGCACCTGAGGCAGCAGGGCTGTTGTCAATCATGCTTGGAAATTCCATCCTGGGCAAAACCGATCATGATGTCATGCGGCTCGGGTTCCCGGTCTACGACGCACTCTATGCGCGTCTCAGTTTATCCGGTGACGAAACCCACGGCTGGCAACCGATGTCGGATTGAGGGGCAGCAGCAATGTCAGATCAAACAACCATCCCATTTCGCGACACTTTGCGGGTCTTTGCCCGTATAGGCTGTTTGTCGTTTGGCGGCCCGGCGGGCCAGATTGCGCTGATGCACCGTGAACTGGTCGAACAGCGCCCCTGGTTGAGTGAGCAGGAGTATCTGCGCGCCCTGAACTTCTGCATGCTGCTGCCCGGCCCCGAAGCCATGCAACTGGCAACCTATGCCGGCTGGCGATTGCATGGCGTGCGTGGCGGGTTGATGGCAGGCCTGCTGTTTGTCCTGCCGGGTGCAGCGGTCGTCCTCGCTATTTCGGTGCTCTACTCCCTGTTCGGCAAACTTCCCCTGGTCGAGGCCGTATTCTTTGGTATCAAGGCGGCCGTTCTGGCAATCGTCCTGGAGGCCTTGATCAAGGTCTCACGCCGGGCACTGAAAATTCCATGGCACTGGATGGTGGCCGTTGCAGCTTTCCTTGCCCTCTTCGTTTTCAACATACCCTTTCCCGCCGTGATTGCGATCGCCGGTTTCACCGGTTACCTGATGACAAGGCCGGACGAGGCCGGCGCTGCCTTGCAGCAGGTCACACCTGTGCCGGTACTGCAGACAGTTCGCACCGTACTGACCTGGCTGGTCATCTGGTTTACACCGATCGCAATCGTCGCCCTGACCATCTATCCGGACCATCTGCTGGTCTCCGTTGGGCTGTTCTTCTCGAAACTGGCGGTCGTAACATTCGGCGGTGCCTATGCGGTTTTGGCCTATATGGGCCAGCAGGCTGTGGAAAATCATGGCTGGCTTACGGCCCCGCAGATGGTGGATGGGCTGGGCCTGGCGGAAACCACGCCGGGACCATTGATCCTGGTAACAGAGTTCGTGGGCTATATGGCCGGATTTCGCGCATCAGGCCTGCAAGGATCTGTCACTGGCGGACTGGCAACGGCTATGATGGCTTTGTGGGTGACATTTGCACCGTGCTTCTTGTGGATATTTGCAGGCGCGCCCTACATCGAGCGCCTGGCCAATATGCCAAGACTGTCGGGAGCGCTAAGCGCCATAACTGCCGGTGTCGTTGGAGTGATTGCAAACCTTGCATTGTGGTTCGGGTTGCATGTGCTGTTTGGCGATCTGACAAAAATCGAAGCGGGGCCGGTAACCATGACATGGCCGGTATGGTCGAGTATCAGCCTTGCGGCCCTTGGACTGTTTGTGATGTCGGCTGTGATGTTGCTGAAGCTGCACGCAGGACTGGCAAAGACCCTTGCAGTATGTGCTGTATTGGGAGCCGCGGCAGGATTTGTGACCTGAACGCCTACATGTCCAGTACGAAGACATGCATCAGTATTGCGCGATAGCCTTTGCGCATGTTGAAGGCTCGGGACACATCCAGGTAATCGTCAAGACGAGCGATCTGCTTGCCATTGCTGTCGACGTAAAAGGCATTTCGGATGCGTTCGGGATGTAGATAGCGGCGCTGGACATTTGCATTATGCCCATCATCGGGATCGTGCAGAATGATCACGTCGCGATCCGTTGCGCCGCGTTCATTGACCCCAAAACCGGCCATGGTGGTCATGTGCCCGCCTATTTGCTGAAGGTCGCTGGACCGATTGCCCTCACGAAAAAAGCCAACCGAAATCCAGACACCCGCACCTTGTGCAAACTCCGACTTGATTTTGTACATGTCAGGTGCGCCGATATTGCTCCGCGCCACATTGCGATATCGCCACAAGCCATGCGTTTCTATCGACGCGTTGTAGCCTGACTGCTTGATGAAGGACGACAAGCCGTTAACGAATTTTTGCAGGTTCGTGCCGCCTTTCGGCGCCGTGGACATCAACCTGCTGCTGCCCAGTTCGGTTGCCACGCTTGCAACCTTTTCAATTGTGCTCAATCCCCTGACGGGCAGCAGTTTCTTGTATCCACGCTGCTCTGCCAGCCAGACCAGAACGTTTGCCGTCGCCACAGGAACACAATACTTGCTGCCGCCATTGGGCAAACCCAGCCGTCGGTCGGTCTGCGAAAAATCCGGCATTCTATCCAGCCGTGACGTGTCATACGCCGCAGCACGCACCTCGCCGGTCACGCCGGCCAGCGCGATCCAGGTCGCAGCGGCCACCGCCAGTACAATATCAATCATTCGGCCAAGAACCATTTTCTTGCAAAATCCCTGTTAGAAATCCTGCAATTACAGTATCCTGCCGACTACCAAGCCGCTGTTAATCCGGTAGCTACAATTTTAGCTATTTACCGGCCAGTCCCAGAAGTCATTGCCGCGTTTTTGATAATGCCGCGACAGCACCATCTTGTGGACCTCTGATGCGCCGTCGACCAGCCGTGCGCAGCGGGCATACCGGTAAATCCATTCAACCACACTGTCCTCTGAATACCCCTTGGCACCCAGCAGCTGCAGCGCCGTGTCGGCCGCATTGTGCAGGGTGTCGGCAACATGGACTTTCGCCATCGATACTTCTTTTTGAGCCTTTTCGCCCTTATCAATCAGCCAGGCAGCATGCATGGTCAGCAGCTTTCCTTTCTGAATGTCCGCCGCGACCTCACCCATCATGATTTGTATGGATTCGCGTTCCACCAGTTTCGATCCGAATGCCTCTCGTTTCGATACATATTCGTTGGCGATCTCCATGCACCGTTTCGCCCAGCCCAGCCAACGCATGCAATGGGTCAGGCGCGCTGGACCAAGACGTATCTGGGTTATTCTCAAGCCATCGCCTTCTTCCATGAGCCGGTTGGCCATAGGTATTTCAAGCCCATCGAACTCAAGTTCACACACGCCGCCATGTTCATCCGGCCCCATGTTTGCGATCCGGCGGACAATTCGCCAGCCGGGATCGTCCTTGTGGAACAGAAATGCCGACAGGCCATTGCGCGGATCGTCGGAAGTCCGGGCCATCAAAATGAAATGAGAGGCAACGGCAGCGCCTGAAATAAACCACTTGCGACCCGAGATGATGTAGCGGTCATTCCTGCGCTCCGCCTTTGTCAGCATCATTCCTGCCGGATCGGATCCCGACCCCGGCGCCGGTTCAGTCATCACAAATGATGACCGTACTTCACCGTCAATGATCGGCTGAAGCCACTTGTCCTTCATGTCTTCGCTTGCCAGCACCTTGTTGAGAACCGACATGTTGCCATCATCAGGTGCCTGGCAGTTCAAAATCACGGGCCCGAAGATGGATCGGGCTGCTTCTTCGTAAAACACCGCCCATTCTGCAACACTCAATCCCAGGCCGCCGCGCTCCTTCGGCATTTGCGGCGCCCACAAGCCTTCCTTACGGGCTTTTTCACGCATCGGCTTCAACAGCGACAGGCGGATATTTTCAAACTCGTTGAAATTGTCCCTGTCGTGTTCCAGCGGCAACACTTCGCCGGCGATAAAGTCCCGCACTCTCAATCTGAGCTTGTCGAGCTCCGGTGAAACTGTGAAGTCCATGGGATCTGCCTTTCCGGCTTTGAAGTCTTGTATGTGCCTGAGTTGGTGGACTGGGTCATGAACTCATAAACAGGGTCAATATGGTATGAGTTCATTACCTAGTCCACCGGCAGCAGATGCCCGCCATCTACCACCACCGTTGTGCCGGTCATATAACCGGAAGCCCTGTTTGAAGCCAGCAGCAGCAAGGTACCGTCCAGATCGGACGCGTTGCCGATACGCCTCTGGGGAATACGTTTGATCATGGGTGCACTATCCGCCGATTCAAAGTAATCCTTGTTGATCTCGGTCAAGATATAACCGGGCGCAATGCTGTTGACGCGAATATTGTAGCGCGCAAACTCCAGCGCCAGATTGCGGGTCAATTGCAAGACCGCCCCCTTTGACGCAGCGTAGGCGGCAACCGTCCGCGCGGCCCTGAACGACAGGACGGAAGCAATGTTGATGATATTGCCTTCGCGACCGGCATCCTTCAATCGGCGTGCTGCTTCCTGAGCGACAAACCACACCCCGTCCAGATTGACCGACATGACCTTGCGCCAGTCCTCCGGTGTTACATCAAAAACGGCTTTGTTGCCGGCCACGCCTGCATTGTTGACAAGTATAGTGACTGTGCCAAAAACCGCTTCTGCCGCATCAAACGCACCGGCAATTGCACTCTGGTCAGCCACGTCCAGCTCAATCGCATGAGCCTTGCCGCCTGCCGCCGCAATTCGCTCAACCAGAGCATTCAGCCTGTCGGCGCGCCGCGCGGCCACTGCAACGCTGGCGCCATGGGCCGCCAGCACTTCAGCAAACCGCTCCCCCAGTCCGGAAGATGCACCTGTCACCAATGCCACCTGGCCCGACAGATCAAACAATTTGCTGGCGTGCATGTTATCCCCGTCAGAAACTCAGCGATACGTCGGTGTGATGCGACATGCACGAAGCAACATTGAGCGCTGTATCTTCAGGCAACCGCCGCAACGAGCGTAAACCGATGGTATTCCTGATAGCTGCCTCGTACTTGCCGAGCCCCTCTCCAAGGTCGGCTTTGGCTGCAGTGCGCCATCTCACCTGGTCTTCATATACCCGGTTGGTCTCCACCAGTAGGTTCTTCAATTCCGGCATATTGTCAGGTGACTTGGCTGCATGGCGCGATACCTTGCGCAACTCTTTCCTGATATCATTGCTGCCCTCGATTGGACTGAGCTTCACGTCTATCGCCTTGGCGGCTGATTCAACAGCGCTTGCGTCACCAGCTTCCGCAAGCTGCATCAATTCTGCAAAATCAGGTGCAATTTCACTCAGGGCTCCGGTTGTCTCAAGGATATCATTTAGCTGCTGCACCGGCTTGTAGGACTGGTCTGTATTGCGCCGATAGGTCGTTCTGGCCTTCTTGTCTGCGTTCAGCAACAATTTGAATGCCTTGTTCCTGTCCACCCAGTCGGCCGGTATCTGCGATTTCAATGTTTCAATTTTGGCAGTGTCCGCATCAATTCTCACCTGCAGGCGTTCACGGGCGGCTTTTGCCGCATCATCATCGCCGCGGGTTCGGCTCAACTGCGTACGAAGGTGTTTCAGCTCAGCTTGTGCCTTGCGAATATCGCGTTGCATTTCTCGCACCCGAACGTGTAGCGGGGAGTACTGGGGAACCGCCTGCTTCAATGACACTTCTGTCGCCTTGATATCATCCAGCAACTTGAATGTGTTTTCTGCCTTGGCGAGACTGTCGGTAAAGGACTTGGCAAGTCTTGGCGGCAAACTCGATAGGTTCAGTCCCTTTGCATCACCAATTGCCGATCTGATACGGTCTCCATCGCTCTGAAATTGCGTAAACACAGTTTCTTCTATGCAGGTCTGCAGTTTGGGATTGATAGGAGGTGGTGCCTGTTCTCCCAGCAGCGACAGTCTTGTCGGCAGGTAGTTCACCAGGCTCGGCGTGTAACCCACGATGCCTAGGGCCAACAACTGCAACCCGATAAACGGAACAACGCCCTTGTATATTGATGTGGTTTTGACTGCTGCCGGTGCCACACCGCGCAGGTAAAACAGCGCGAAGCCGAACGGCGGCGTGAGAAACGACGTTTGGATATTCAGGCCGATCATGACGCCAAGCCACACAGCGGTGATGTTCGCCTGAGGATCAGCCAGCAGGATCGGTGATACAATCGGCACCACGACAACTGCGATCTCGATAAAGTCCAGAAAGAAACCCAACAGGAAAATCACCGCCATCACGATGATGAACTGGGCCCAGAAACCGCCCGGCAGACTGGTCAGAAACTCCTTTACCAGCTCTTCGCCGCCAAACGCCCGGAACGCCGCGGTCAGCATGGCCGCACCGAGCAGAATGATGAACACAAGGGATGTTGTTTTGGCTGTATCGAGCATTACACCGCGCAAGGTGTCGTCAATTTGTAGCACCCGTTTCCCGCTCCACAACAACGCGACAATCAATGCGCCAAGGGCAACCACACCAAGGCCTACTCCCAGGGCATCTGTCGACGTCTGGATATTCTTTATGTTCATGCTGAATTGTGATGAGAGCACAAAGATGCAAACAACCGCAGCCATGGCCAGAATGGCCGGCCAGTAGGCACGCGGCTGGCCCTCCTTGAGCCTGTAGCCTGCCATGATCATGGCACCGGCAGCACCAATCGCACCTGCCTGATTCACCGTCGCAACGCCTGCAATGATCGACCCCAGCACGATGAAAATCAACACCAGTGGCGGCACCAGCGTAATCATCGCCTTGGCAATCAGGGTGCGATCATAGCCACCTTCCAGTGGTACAGCCGGCGCAAGCTTCGGTCTGACCAGCGCCAGTACCAGAATAAACACCATATACAAACCAACCAGCACCAGACCCGGAACAAATGCGCCCAGGAACATGTCGCCGGCGCTGGTCGACGTAACAGCGAACTCCGACGGCATGGAAAATTCGCCGGTGGTAGCCTTGTACAATGACTTGCGTGCCGTATCCGCCTGATCGACCGCGCTGGCAAGCTGGTCGGCCAGAATGATCAACACGATTGACGGCGGAATAATCTGCCCAAGTGTTCCCGAAGCGGCAATTGTTCCTGTGGCAAGCGGATGAGAGTAATTGTTGCGCATCATCACCGGCAGTGAAATCAATCCCATCGCGACAACCGTGGCACCCAGAATACCGGTTGTGGCAGCCAGCAGAGCACCCACGAAAACAACCGAAATGCCCAGGCCGCCGGGAATTGGTCCGAATAGCTGCGCCATGGTCACAAGCAGGTCTTCGGCAATTTTCGACCGTTGCAACATGATGCCCATGAACACAAACAGCGGAATGGCAATCAGCGTATCCCGCTCGACCTCCCAGTAAATCCCGCGGAAATTGGTCACACCGGCACTTAACCACTGCGACGGAGAACCCTGTGCAAAATAGGCCGCGCTGTCACCGGCAAACAGATAACCGGAAACCGCCGCGGCGCTGATCGTCAGAATGGCAGCCCCCGGCAATGCAAAAGCCACCGGATAACCTGAACCGAGCGCTGCGGCCATAATCAGCACAAGCATTGCAAGAAAGAAGAGTTCCATATCCCAATTGCCCCTAAAGCAGGTGTCTTGTCAGTCTAGTGTCCGCCGGCGTCGGCAACCGTGCGTTTGCCCGGCTCGTTGCGCTGGTCGGCCACGGCATCAAGCAGATATCCGGCAAACTGCACCATCATGGTCACGGCGAAGACCGCCAGAAAGCCTGCCATCATGTACTTCACATACATGCCAAAGCCCGACTGCGAGACTTCAAAATTGAGCAGCGGCGAGTTGATCACGCTGGCTTTGCCTTCCATGCCGAACCACAGCACGACAACGCACAAGGACATACCCAGCAAAATCGAGCCAATGTGATTGACTACTCCCTTGGCCTTGTCGCTGAAACCGGCATAGAGCACGTCCACGCGTACATGGCCTTCCTCAATCAGGGTGTAGGCGCTGGCAAATAGAAACAACGCGGCATACCAAAACCGCACCAGATCACCCATATAGGCCTGCTCATAAGAGAAGATGAATCGGGTGAATACGATCATGAGTTCGGCAATCACCACCAGTAATGCCAGCCACGTGAACCCAAGAGTCCGCGTGAAGGCTGCGATGACGAATGAAATCATCAATAAGGGAACATGTACCCACATACCGCGGAAAACAGGTCTGCCCAGCTCCGCCGTCAAACTGCCGCCGACGACGCTTTCAAGCAAGCCTTCCACCCGCAGGAACGAAATGAATGCATCTGCCAGCCCGACCAGCAGAACCGAAAAAAATGCCCATCGGATAAGATAGGCTGTCAGTGCATAAAACCGCCTGGCGTCGGCGCGCAACGGCAACTGCGGTGAATTGCGCACGTACCAGATCGCGCCACCGGCACCCAGCCCGTAAAATACGACCTGAAGCCATGCAAGCGCTCCGCCATCAGACGCAATCGAGGTTGCGCCCGGCCAGTTGAACCAATAGGTCAAAAAATTGTTTAAAAGAAAGACGAACATCAAGATTGTGACGGCCCATGAAAACATCCGCCAGCCCAGCGTCGAAGTAGACGCCTGATATGTTTGATCGCTCACTGTCAGTACCCGCCCTTGATCACCCTACAAAATCTTCAATCCAAGACGCCCTGTCCTCTTGCACGGGTTTTTTGGCGCTCAGGTGGAACGCGATTTCCCGTTCCACCTGGATGTTTGCTAGATTATCAGGCCCTGATTACAGGCCCAGCACGCGGTTACGTTGCTGGAAGTAGGCGCCTTCCGACAACTTCATCCAGCCGCCAACATCTGTACGCGCAGCAACAAAGCTTTCATGGGTGCGTTTAGCCAGATCAGAATGTGCTACCGTTTCAGCGAACACTTCATCTGCTGCGACACCGAAGCTGTCGTAAATGTCATCGTTGAATTCACGCAACTCAACGCCGTTTTCCTTGACCAGCTTGGTCAGGTATGTGCCGTTGTTTGCGTTGTACTCGGACATCGAGAATGTGTGTTCTTCGCCACACGCTGCCCTGATGATTTCCTGATCGGTCTTGCCCAGATCTGACCACCATTTTTCGTTCATGCCCAGAGACAGGGTTGAACCGGCTTCGTGCATGCCAGGGTAGTAGTAGTATTTTGCCGCTTCGTAGAACTTCATGAAGTAGTCGTTCCACGGGCCAACCCATTCGGTTGCATCAATCGCGCCTGAAACCAGGTTTTCATAAATCTGCCCACCTGGCAGTGAAACAGGAGATGCACCCAGTTTTGCCATGACGTCACCGCCGAGGCCCGGAATACGCATCTTCAGACCTTTTAGGTCATCAGCCGAATTGATTTCCTTGTTGAACCAGCCGCCCATCTGAACACCGGTGCTGCCGGCCATCAGGCATTTCAGGCCAAAGCCGGATGCCACTTCATCCCAAAGCGCCTGGCCGCCCATATGGTTGATCCAGGCATTCTGTTCGTTGTGGGTAAGACCAAACGGTACAGAAGTAAAATACGCCCAGGCGGGATGCTTGCCCTTCCAGTAATAATCTGCGGCATGATAAGCCTGTGCGTTGCCTGACGCGACTTCGTCGAACGAGTCGAATGCGCCGACACGCTCACCGGCAGAGAAATACTGTACGTTGATGCGGCCTTCGGTCAGTTCGCCGATGCGGGCAGCCAGACGTTGCGCGCCGGTCCCCAGACCCGGAAAATCCCGCGGCCAGGTTGCCACAATAACCATGTCTTTTTTGGCTTGCGCAATAGCGGGTGCCGACAACGTGGTTGCGGCAGCTGCAGCACCAGTGGCGATACCTGCAGACTTGATAAATTTACGACGATCCATTCGGATACTCCCTTGTTTTCGAATAGGCGCTGTTCAACTGGAACAGACATAATTTTAGGATCAAACCCGCCTGTCGCGACCTGTTCGATCCTTGAAGCCGACCGTTTCGGTCCGCATGTTCCGAATAAACCCCAAACTTTTTAGAGATACAACAGTAAGATGCAGTTTTTGAGATGACATTCCGGCAATGTAGTGAACGCGCGCACCGGCAGTTCAATTGTCAATTGCACCATGGAGAAACTGTTGGACATGGTGGCTATCACCAGTTTACCAAAGCAGCATTCGCTTTCAGGATGCAGTTCATGTCAACAATTCCGAGACCACCTCTTGTAGGAGTGCCCGCCGATGTATCGGACAAGGACGGGCTGCATTTTCATTCTGCCGGCGACAAGTATATCCAGGCGCTGCTGGACTGTTCCGGGGCATTGCCGGTCATCATACCGGCGGTAGACGGGTCCCTCAATCTGGATCATCTGCTCGACAGGCTCGACGGTGTGCTGGTTACCGGCGCCACCTCCAATGTTCATCCACCGAGGTTCGGTGAAAAACCGACCCCTGATCACGAACCCTATGACCAGCTTCGCGATGGCCTGACCCTTACGCTGATCCGGGCGGCGCTGGATAGAGGAATACCGCTTTTCTGCATTTGCCGCGGTTTCCAGGAGCTGAATGTGGTGTTTGGCGGTACCCTGGATACCGAGATTCAAAAAAAATCCGGCCATCTCGACCATCGCGCAGCAGATAGCAGCGAGATTGAAGTGCGCTATGGTCCAGCTCATCCAATTGCCATCGAACCAGCCAGCATTCTGCACTCCATTCTGAAAAAATCCGGCACTATGGTGAACACTGTGCACCGGCAAGCCATCGCCAAACTGGGCAGCGGTCTTAAAGTTGTTGCCCGTGCTCCGGACGGTGTGATTGAGGCCGTAACAGTGGATGGCGAAACAGACAATTTTGTTTTGGGAGTGCAGTGGCATCCCGAGTACCGGGCAAAGGACAACCCGGACTCTGTTCGTCTGTTCCAGGCATTTGGCGAGGCCATGCGAAGGTACATCCAGCTTCGCGACCAGATCAGCACATCAAACAGTTGAACAACACTGTCCGCATCAATACCGACCGGTGACGGCAACCCTGAATTCAAACTCCTGATGTTGACTGCTGACCCTAGCTTTTCTGGTCAGTTTATTTTACCAATTTGAGAAAATCTGACGAAACGCTGGAGCGAACATGCCAATTATCACATGTATAGAAGATTTGCGGGTACTTGCCGAACGCCGCGTTCCGCGCATGTTTTACGACTACGCAGACTCCGGTTCCTACACCGAAGCAACCTACCGCTCGAATGAGACTGACTTCTCCAAAATCAAATTGCGCCAGCGCGTAGCGGTGGACATGGACAATCGTACCACCAGAACGAAAATGATTGGTGAGGACGTATCCATGCCGGTAGCTATCGCTCCAACCGGACTGACCGGCATGCAACACGCCGACGGAGAGATCCTGGGGGCTAAGGCAGCCGAAAAATTCGGCGTCCCGTTTACGCTCTCGACCATGTCCATCTGTTCTATTGAAGACGTTGCTGAACACACCACCAAACCGTTCTGGTTCCAGTTGTATGTGATGCGCGACAGGGAGTTCTCGGAGAACGTGATTGATCGGGCCAAGGCGGCTGGATGTTCCGCGCTAGTATTGACGGTCGACCTGCAACTGCTGGGTCAGCGTCACAAGGACCTGAAGAACGGCTTGAGCGCACCACCAAAGTTGACCATCGGCAACATGATCAACATGGCAACCAAACCGCGTTGGGGGCTCGGAATGCTGGGAACAAGACGCCATACCTTCCGCAACATCGTTGGTCACGCCAAAGGTGTCGATGACATTTCATCACTCAACAGCTGGGCCAATGAACAGTTTGATCCCCAGCTCAACTGGAAGGATCTTGAATGGATCAAGAAGCGCTGGGGTGGCAAGATCATCCTCAAGGGAATTATCGATCCTGAAGATGCAAAAATGGCGCTGAAGGTTGGCGCGGATGCATTGATTGTTTCCAATCATGGTGGCCGTCAGCTTGACGGAGCCCTGTCATCCATCTCGGCCCTGCCGGCCATCATCGATGCGGTCGGAGACAAGATTGAAGTTCACATGGATGGTGGCATACGTACCGGCCAGGATGTATTGAAGGCAAAGGCGCTGGGTGCAGCCGGCACCTATATCGGCCGTGCCTTTCTGTACGGGTTGGGTGCAATGGGTGAAAAGGGAGTGACCACAGCGCTTGAAATCATTCAGAAGGAACTGGACATCACCATGGCGCTGTGCGGGTTGCGAGACGTAAACGACCTGTCACCTGATGTACTCCTGATGCCGGATCGGTGGTGGTGAATTGAGTGCCGCTTGTAGTACTCACAGTCATCATTTCCACCACCGGCCGTAGTTGAAGTTCACTGCTGTGCCGGCACACATCACATGTAGCCGACCCATTTGCCGCGTCCGTCCAGCTGGATGGTGCTGTTTTCGCTGTCCTGGAACCAGCTGACATCGCTCGCAGTATTGCTCATCAGATGGGGCAGCCCCAGAACAAACGTCAGCGCTAAGACTGCAATAACAACAGTACCCCAGTCTGTGCCGCACCGGACTTGATCCGTCGCGGGCCAAAAGTCGGTTGAGTGGTGAATATCGGTCATTACAAGTACTCCATGATTGGGAGGTGAGCGCGCGCGGGCGCCTTCACAGGTTTACAAAGGTGGGTTTTCGTTTTCAGGCCTGCCAGAACGGCTTGCTGCTTTCCTTGCCGGCATCGAAACGGTTCATGCCGATATCGGTCAGCAACCTGTCATCCAGTTCGCTCAATTGCCTGCGCTGCCTGGCCCGGTCGAACCACAACCGCAATGTGCCGAGAATTTCACCCGACCAGCCGTGGCCCTCTGCCGATCGCCAGTTCGCTCCGGCTGCGCGGCTCGATACGGATACTCCGGGGATTGCGGTATTTGACGGGGTTTTCATGACAATACTCCTTGGTTGTTGTCTCAACCACAATTCAGCGGTCGAAAGCGGTTTGCATGTGTGGAGCATTTGTAGGAAAATCCACCTGAGGTGACAAACGAGGATAATTGATTTTCAGATTATTTTTTCTAATCAAAAATTTTATTATAAATCACAAGAATCCCTATATTCAGCCAGAAAAATTCCAAATATTTGACCATGGATTGATTTTAAAATTATTATTTCTTATAAATAGCGAATGCCAAGTCGCCTACCCTCGCTGAATGCATTGCGTGCCTTTGAAGCCGCAGCACGGCATTTGAGTTTCACCCGCGCAGCACAAGAGCTGCACGTCACACAAGCCGCTGTCAGCCATCAGATAAAATCGCTTGAGGAGGATTTGGGAATACCGGTCTTCCGGCGTCTGAATCGTGCCCTGGTTCTGACCGGCGCGGGCAGGACCCTGTTCCCCGCCATCGGTGAGGCATTGGCCATAATGACATCAGCAGTCGACAGTCTGCATCACCAGGATCACGCAGGTGAATTGACGGTTACAACCATGGACTCGTTTGCCGCCACATGGCTGGTTCCGAAACTCGGCAGGTTCCGCAAATCCAGTCCCGACATCGACGTCCGCATTACCACCTCGGATGAAAGCGTCGATTTTTCGAGGGTCAATGTGGATATGGCCATTCGATATGGTGCCGGCAACTGGCCCGGCCTCAGTGTCGAGCGGTTGATGACGGAAGAGGTTTTTCCGGTCTGTGCGCCGTCACTCCTGCAGTCGGGCCCGCCTTTGACCAGTCCGGCTGATCTGAAAAACCACACGCTGTTGCATGACGACCTCCGAGTGGACTGGCGAATGTGGCTGATGGCAACAGGCGAAGAGGGAATCGATTCAAGCAAGGGACCCGGCTATCAGCATTCCAACCTGGTGATACTGGCCGCCGAGCAAGGCGACGGCGTCGCACTTGCGCGCAGTGTCCTGGTGCAGGGCGCCCTGGATTCAGGACGGCTGGTAAAGCCATTTGACATCGCGCTTCCGGGGGAGTTCGCCTACTATATGGTGTGTCCGAAGGCCAACCTGAAGCGGCCCAAGGTAAAGGCATTCCGAAAGTGGCTGGTTGAGGAAGCGAAGGCTCAAAAACCGAAAACCGACATCCGGTAAAGCGGTTTGCCTATATGCACAAACTCCACCGGGATCACGCTATCTGGCGTAGTCTCTGGTGCGCTGAATGAGGACGCGGGCAGCTTCGGTCAATCCATCCAGTTGCGTGTAAAAGTCAATCTGATGCGCCTTCTGGATTTCAACCCCGGTGTAAGACGAAAACAACCATGTGTCTCCGCGTGGATTGCATTCCAGTATGTACAGCTCGCCGGTTTCATGATCCCGCGCGACATCATGTCCAAGCAATGGCTGGTCCGGAAAACTATTGTGCGCTGCCTCTGCAAGGGCAATAACATCGGCTTCAAATGAGAGGCCGTATGTCGATGACCGCTTGTTCGATACGATGTTGATGCCACCTTGTTCGGCAAACCCGAACCGGGAGTTCAGTGGCGGAAGGTCATGATCCATTTCACAGTACCAGCACATTAGTGCCTTGCCGAACAACGTAACCACCCGGTAGCTCGACGCCCAGGGCCCGGTATAGACAAACCGCTGCACAAGCATGGGACCCCGGGAAGCCGTGTGCTCTTCCGAAAAACTGTCCATCGGCTGATAACGGACCCGTTCGGTCCGTTTGACCTTGATCTCCCGGCCGCACCTTCCCAGCTCGGGCTTGACTACCACGTACGGGCCCCACTGCTCCGGGTCAAACAGATCGTCCGGCTCGATGACCTGCCAGTCGGGCACCCTGATGCCGTCGCCCCGCAGGCGCTGGTATTGTTGGCTCTTGGGAAGTTCACAGCCTTCGAATACCGGTCCGCGCGGCACGTCAAACCGCCGGACAGGCAGGTATGAAACGGTCATGGTGGGATTTTCAGACACCCGGCCTGCAAGCTCCCACTCACCTTGTTTGGTATCGACAATATACGGAACCACATCGTCCGAGAGTTCCGAAATGCGCCTGCAAATCTCGACGAAATCTGAACGTTCCTGCTTGTTGCTCTGGTTAACCAGAATCAGGTTCTTCATGACATTATCCAGAGTTCAAACATTCCGGGATCTGATGTCAGGCAAGAGTTTGAAAATATTGCCGCTTCAGGCACGAGATCAACTCAGTGTATCAGGAAACCACCGAAACCAGAAATCGGCTTCATCGAACCGGTCCACAACCAGGTATGGCATTCTCGCAATTCAACAGCGGTGCGGGCTGCCAACGATAAGCCTGAACTTGCCAGGCGCACATCCAGCACTACCCAACAATGGCGGAAATGCGCTCAAGTGCTGGCGATTTTGGTCAAGGCAGCGTCAAGTTTGCCGACCGCCGCGTCTGTATCGGCCAGTTTGTCGAGACCGAATAGCCCCAGACGAAATGTGGAGAAGCCCTCCGGCTCGTCGCACATCATGGGAACGCCGGCTGCTATTTGCATGCCTTGTTCAACGAATTTCTTGCCATTCTGGATGTCAGGATCGTCGGTGTAGCTGACCACAACTCCCGGCGCTTCAAAACCCGCTGCTGCCACACTCTTGAAACCCCGTTCAGCCAGGAGTTTTCTGACGTCTCGTCCCAACTTCAGTTGCTGCTTGCGAAGTTTATCAAAACCGATGGCCTGGGTCTCAAGCATGGTGTCACGAAATCCGGTCAGCGCATCGGTCGGCATGGTGGAGTGATAGGCATGGCCGCCATTTTCATAGGCTTGCATGATCTGATACCACTTGCCGAGATCAACCGCAAAGCTGCTGCTATTGGTCTCCTGCAAGGCTGAAAGCCCGCGCTCGCTCAGTGTTACAAGTCCGGCAGACGGCGATGCGCTCCAGCCCTTTTGCGGCGCAGATATCAGCACGTCGACACCAATGTCTTTCATGTCGACCCAAACGGTCCCCGATGCAATGCAGTCGAGTACGAACAGCGCACCAACTTCGTGGGCCGCATCAGCAATTGACCGCATGTATTCATCCGGCAGCATTATGCCTGATGATGTTTCCACATGCGG
>JAHEFB010000044.1 GCA_024640405.1 Alphaproteobacteria bacterium
CGAGGTCAGCGGCCAGTATGGCGGCAAGTCGTCTTTCCACAATCGGTCTCCCTGCGCGAGAAACCTAGCAGCTATAGGCTGTAGTTTTCAACATGTGCTGTGTTCCATCAACGTCAGCAGAGGGTCAACAGCGGCCGGTTTTGATGGCCGCATGCAATGTCTGCTTCACTCCCGAAAGCGGTCATTGTTCCGCCGTCGCAGCGAACGACCGTTTCCCGCCGATAGTGTTGAAAAAGTCGCTATTTACCCCAGGACCAAAAATTTTAGCCTCATAGAGATGGTTTCGGAAATTTTGGCTGAGGGAATTGCTAATTTTAAATTATCGCGACCCTGAACGCCTGTGAACCAGCACGAGCAAATTTAGCGGCAGTTTTCGATATTTCGTCCCGATAACGAAAATATATAACTCAGCGATTTTCGACTTTTTCAACACTATCCGCCCTGTGTCGCCATTCAGTAGCTGTCCAGACTGCATGGTTCCGAGGACAAGCCACTGAAAACCGCGGTTTCCGCAATGTGACGAACTACACATCCGCCATCTTCCCAATGCCCTACATTCATTTCTAACAACAAGGCGATGAATAAAAAACGGCCTCCCCGGTCCTCCCCTGCAAACACCGGGCAGCCAACAATAAGAAGACTGAACACATCGCCAGACCCGAGTACCCAACTCTGGATCCTAAAACGCGCCCGATCTTCCGGTCCCCTCCCTACCGGACATCGGGCGCAAACTTTTGCGCGAGCCCACCTGACCTCTGGCCATGCCCGGTGAACACCCACTATCATCGGCTCACAACACACCTGATCCAGGCATCACACCATGGCGGCAGCCTCCGGCACTATCAACGTGGTCAGGCAAGCACTTGCCGACGCCCGGCAGACCGTCCGTGCCTGTGATACCGGGGCCCGGTTCGTCGGCGCGCTCCGGCCTGCGCCCGCCCGAAACATGAAATATTTGCGATGTGATAAAATGCACATCCGCCGGCCCACACATCGCCTACATTCATGTTCAACAACAAGGCGATGAACAAGCGGTTGCCCCCCATCCCCTGCAAACCCCTGAAGCAACCGTCATCTCTCCCAAATCGCCTTCGACCTGAACGTCCCCTTTCAAGGTCAAGCGCCCGATCTCCGGTCACCCCTCCCGGACATCGGGCGCAAAACGTTTGGGATGCCGATATGGATCAAACGACCGGCGAATCCGCCGCAGGTAAAACGTCCGGCGCCGGATCAGATGGCGCCGTGCGCCCCCAGCACGGCAGCACCGACTGTCACCAGGCTGGCGAACAGCAAAATCCGGTGCATGGCGAGAACCAGGGCAAAGGTCGGCCCCGGCCGTTTGGATGCCCGGTCATGAAACCACCGGTGCAGGAATGCCGGTTCGGCAATGAACAGCACGAACGTAAACACCGCCCAGATGAAAACCATGGCATGCATCCACCAGAATTCCGGGTCGGCAAAGCGATCCCAGGCGTCCAGCCTGTGGGTCATGTAAAACCCGCTCAGTCCGGCGATGGTGGTGGATATCCGGGCCTGAAAGCCAAACCGTCCCTCGATTGTCTCGAACAGCTCAAGCCGGTTTTCCGAAGCAACCGAGCGGATGATCCCCGGCAGCAAGACCAGCGTCACCAGCGACACACCGCCGATCCAGTGCACCAGCGAAATAACGTGCAGCGCTCTTGCAATGCTCAAGTCGTCCATGTCGTCGGATTTTCCTTGTCGCGCAGACGGTATTCCCCTCGCGCGTCAGACCGCAATGTGACGTATTGCACATCCAGCCGGTTGGCAATCGCCTACATTCATCTCCAACAACAACGCGATGATTAAAAAAACGGTTGCCCCCTCCTCCCCTGCAAACACCGGGCGGCCAACAACAAGAAGACTGAAACATCGCCAGACCCGAGTACCAGACTTTGGATCCATAATGCGCCCGACCTTCCGGTCCCCTCCCAACCGGACATCGGGCGCAAAACTTTTGTGCTGCTGCTTGCCCGCGTGACATTTCCCAAACATGAGTCGTTCGCGCTGAAGCCATGAAGCGGCGAGATCAGCGTTTTGAGGCACCGTAACGGGCCATCCTGCACCCGCTTGACGAGAGTGACATCCAGGCACTGGATATTCGAGCAGATCTGCGATCGAATTCAAACGGTCGAGTAGCTGGTTCTGACCCATTTCGCCGGGAGGTCAGTCATCGATATGCCGGATTGCGCGCTTCAGCGCACCCAGGGCAGCGCTCTTGTCCTTCGCACTCATCCTGGTCTTGTCGATGGCAAGATGCATGCCGGACTGCACCTCCTGGAACCTGCCTGCCCGTTGCTTTGCCGGCGCAAGCGGTCCGATGACACAATAGGTTGTGACAGGGTAGGCCATCCCCTTTACATTGACCTGGCCCTGTTCGGTACATTCGATATCATCTGCCACCAGGGCATAGGTTTCGTACGACGTGAGGATCTCGCCGGGCTGTGCTGCTGATTCCAGGCGCGAGGCGGTGTTAACGGTGCCGCCAATGATGGTGTAGTCCATCCGCTCGTCGCTGCCAAAGTTTCCGACGGTGCAATACCCGGTGTGTATGCCCATCCTGCAGACCATGGGGCGGCTCATGCCTGCGATTTGCCAGTCTTCATTGAGTTCAGACAGCCGCTGGCGCATGGCAATAGCCATTTTCACGCATTGCAGCGCGTCCTCCTGTGGCCCGCGTGTTTCCGGATCGCCAAAAAACACCATGATGGCGTCACCGATATACTTGTCGATTGTCGCACCGTGCCGCAGCGCAATTTGCGACATTTCCGTCAGATAGGTGTTCAGCAGTTGCGTCAGTTCTTCCGACTCCTGTTGATCCGCCAGTTCGGTGAAGCCGACAATATCGGAAAAAAACACGGTGAGTTTCTTGCGCGAGCTGGTTACGGCCACCTGTTGCTTGCCAGAGAAAATGGACTCATAGACCTGGGGCGACAGGTATTTTGCCAGTCGTGCCGACAGGCGTTCCAGGGCACTGGTCTTTCCTGCCAGCTCGTGTTCCTGCTTGTCAATTCTGGCCGTGTAGTCTCTGACCGCCCGCGATATTTCACCAATCTCGTCGTGCACCGGGTCAAGCGGCGGGTTTTCACGCCTTTCGGCATAGAGCCGCAAGGCTTCGCGCATACTGTCGAGCCGTCGAAACACCCGTCTTTGCAACGTCAGCCACAACAAAAAGGCGCCGGCTGCAAATGCTGCGAACACCAGCACCATAAATATCTGGTTGTAGCGGGTTGTTGATGCGATGTGTTTGATCTGGCTGGTCAGCGCCTGACTGGAGAGCTCAAATTCGGCATTGGCGCTGTTGAGAAGGCGATTGGCGATCAGGGAGTTTTCCTCAACCAGCGCCTTGATCTTGAACCCGTTGGCAAGGCTTACCGCCTTGTCTGCAAGAATCCGGTCGCCCTGCTGCAACCAGTAGCCAAGGAAACTGCCTTCCGGCGCATCTCCGCCATCTGTTTGCCCGGCACCAGATTCGAGGTTTGCGATTTGCGCTACAATCTCCCGCCGGTTTCGTGAGAATCGCGCCCTGACGGGATCGAGCAGCACAGCCTGCAAACGCAAAATGGCAGCGACCTTCCGGTCATTCGCCGCCCCCGTCGGGTTCGCATCCGATGGCTTGTTTCGGATCTTGCGCTCCAGTTTGCGGAGCATTTCATAGTGCTTCTCAAGCCGTTTGCGAACATTGATTTGCTGGCGAACGATTGTGGTCAGTGCTGTCTGGTTCCCGGCGAGCAGCGCACTGTTCTTCTTGAGAGACTCAAGCGCCTCCCTGTCACTCATGAGTTCGCCAAGCTGAAGCAGCAGGTCTGCCTGTGAACTGCGCTTGTCCTTTAGTCTCGAGAGCAGGGTTTCAAACTCGAACCGGGTCGGATTGGTGCTGAGTGCCGGCGCGATCGCAATGCTGGCGGAAGCTTCCTGGCTCAGTTGCGACAGCTTGATCAGCCTCGGCAGCGTCCGGTCACGCAGATTGCCGATTTCGGTTTCCTGGCTGAAAAGCTGAACCGCGATCAGTGACAATCCGGCAAGAACCGCCAGCGCAATCACTGCCAGAATGGCCACAAGGACCGTAGAGATCTTCTTGCGGGCACTAATTTGATTCAGCTGACGCACGCTGCTTGCCATCACCGCAGGGGCGGGCTGTACTGTAAACCGCCATCCCTCCACAGCCGGTTCAGGCCGCGCTTGACGTTGATTTTGCTGTTTTTTCCAAGGTAGCGATCAAATATCTCTCCGTAGTTTCCGGCGCCGGCGATGATATTGCGGGCCCATTCACGCGAAAGGCCCGCTTCCTCAACTCCCTTTAGAGGGTCGACGCCAAGCAGGCGGCGTATGGCGGGGTCGCGACTCTTGAGGTGATCCTGGTAATTTTTGCTCGAAATCCCCTTTTCCTCGGCGGTAATGGTTGCATAGATCGACCAGCGAACGACGTTTGCCCAGACCATGTCAGACGCCTTGACGTAGGCGACCAGTGGCTCCTTGGATATGATTTCGTCATGCAGTACGTAATTTTCGGCATCGTCAGTTGCCGTGGCGCGGGTTGAGGCCAATACCAGTTTGTCGGCAGTCAACAGGTCGCATTTTCTGGCGAAGAATGCATCGTTGCGTCCTTCGGATGATTCAAACGGCAAAGTCTTCCAGTTCAGGTTATGAAAGTGGGCGAAGTCTTCGAGATTGGCGCGTGTCGTGGTTGAATCATTCACACAGACTATTGCTTCCTGAAGCCCGGTCAGGTCTCCGCGAACGCTTCCCTTGTGCGACATGAAGCCCTGGCCGTCATAGTACAGCACGGCGGCAGGAGTGAGTTTGCGCACAAGATCCCGCGAGAAGGTCCAGGTGACGTTTGAGATAAAGGCATCGACATCTCCCTGTTCGATGCTTTCCAGTCCATACCGGATGTGCACCGGGGAAAGCTCCACGGCGGTACGGTCATTGAACAGGGCGAGCGCCAGTACCCGGCAGAACTCGGGAAAAAACCCCTCATAACCGGATTCGCCGATCCGTGTATCGGCGACAGGGCGGGTGCCGATGGCACACCGCACGTATCCGCGATCTACCACGTCCTTGAGGGTGTCCTGCGCAACTGCCGGTTGGGGCGTGAAGAAAATCAGCGAAGAAACGGCTATGACATGTGCCAGTCGCGATGAATTCATGGCTATCCTCCCAGCCAGCGGGGCGGCTCAGGATGGCATTTGCCTGACACATTTTGCCAGAGCGCCCTCGCAGGTTCACCCGATCCTAGTGGGAAAGCGCTTCAATATCCAGCGAGCCGGGATTGCGGGACGCTGATTGTGGCGATGTTGGCCGTTGGAATTTCTTGCAGCGCCCCGGTATCAGCTCAGCGCTGTGATCAACTGATCCAGCGCCTTCGACAACCTGGCTCGCGGGCAGGCGATGTTCACCCGGGCAAATCCGGCTCCCTGTTCGCCAAAGGCGATGCCGCGGGTGGCCGCCCAGCCGGCCTTCGCCCTCAGGAACGCGGTCAGTTCATCGGGTGACTTCTGCAATTTGCGAAAATCCAACCACAGCAGAAATGTGCCGTCCGGCTCAATCAGCTCAACCTGCGGCATCTGCTGAAGGCGCTGCCGCACCAGGTCGAGGTTGCCCTGCAGATACAGTATGACGGCATCAAGCCACGGGCCCCCGCCGCGATAGGCCGCCTGCATGGCCACGCTGGCAAAGGCGTTGTTCTTGTTGACCGTCAGGCGGCTGTTTTCCGCCTGGAATGCCTTGCGGCGCCGGTCATCGGCGATGACCGTGAACGACCAGCAGCACCCTGCAATATTGAAGCTCTTGGCAGGCGACAGAAACACAATGGCGTTGTGCGCATGGCCCGGCCCGAGCGAGGCAAACGGCGTATAGTTGTGGCCCGGAAAGACAATGTCGCCATGCAGTTCGTCTGACACCACCAGCACACCGTGCCGGGCGCAGATGTCGCCAAGCTGCATCAGTTCGGGTTGCGTCCACACACGGCCGACCGGATTGTGCGGATTGCACAGGAACAGGATCCTGTTGCGCGGGTCGGATGCCATCAGCTCCAGGCGGGCGAAATCCATCTCGTAGCGGCCGTCCTTCAGCACCAGCGGATTTTCAACCAGGCTTCGCCTGTTCTCCCGGATAATGTCGAAAAAGTCGAAGAACACCGGCGGCTGAACGATGATGCCATCGCCTTCTTCAGAAAACAGTGAAGCCGCGATGGCCAGGGAGTTCAGCACATTGGGCGCCCGCAATATGTGGGCCTGGTCAACGGTCCATCCGTGGCGGGTTTCCAGCCAGCCGGTCAAAGCGGGCATCAGGCCACGCGGCACCGCCTCATAGCCGAACACCCCGTGATCCACTCTTTGCCGCATGGCCTCGATAATCGGCGGCGCAACCCGGAAATCCATGTCCGCGACGCCTGCCGCAAACAGCTCTGCGCCGTCCTCGCCCAGCACCATCGGGTGCACCTTCAGGGCAGGCACCTCGCGCCGGTCCACCTCGCTGTCAAAATCAAATTCCGTGGCCATGCCACACTCCACCTTTCGCATGCGCCATCTTCGGTCAGAACGCCGGCAAAGAAAACCGCGAGCATTGTCGCTTGCCCGGCCAGTGGCTGCTTGCGGGCGGTCTGGTGGCCAGCGACGGCCAAGTCCGCAAACCCATGCGATTTGCCTTCGACAGGTTCAAGACCGTCATTGAACCGGGCGCAACCGTTGGCATCGCAGCCGTCCTCAACCGGCAGGTCGACATGACGGGCAGGACGGCCGCAGTATTTACCACTGGCGGAAATGTCGCCCCCGATCGCTATTGCGAACTGCTGAACGGGGCCGGCTGAACCTTGAGCGTGTCGCCGGGACTGGTTGCTTGCCGTTGTCCTGATGAAGTAACAACCACCGTTCATTTCCGGTTCATTGTCCACCGGATAGTAATGGTGAGATTATGACACTGCGGGTCAAACATTCGAAGCTTGCGGAGACGGGTTTCGCCGCAACATGGCGCAGTTCCGCTGTTCCGGCGGCGATCGTGTTTGCCGCAATCAGCGCTCACCCGGCTTCCGCACAGACGGCGCAAGCCAATGTCGAGGCCTATTGCGCTCAAGAATACGGTGCCGGCACCCAGGCAACATTTGACCGGCGCGACAATGGCGCGATGTGTTCGGAAAAAACCGGCCAGGGGCTGGGGCTGCTGCACCACAAGATCAACCCTGCCGACATCTGCAGCGCCCAGCACAAGACATCGCAATACCGGCTGGAGGGCCGTCAGATACTGTGTGTCACCGGCAACGAGGCCATCCCGGCTGACCGCAAGGTCGATCTGGCGGAGTTCTGCCGCAGGAATTATGGCGCGTCGGCCATAGTGAGCAAACGCCTGACCGACAATCAGCCGCTGTGCACCGTCAAGGGATCAGGTGGTCTTTCGCAGACCCATCATGCCATTGACCTGGCCCAGTTGTGTGGCTCAGGAGGCAGGGTCAGTGCCGCCGCGGTGGATGGCGACACGCTGGATTGTGCAAAGCGCGATGTGGCAGGCGGTAGCGGTTCAACCGGAAAGACAGGCTCCGGCAATGGCGCCGGTAACGGCAGGCCCGCCCCCGGTGCGCAGGCGCCATCGGGTCCGAAGCAGGCCGGCGGCAGTACCCGGGTGCCCGCCACGGCAATTATTCCCGCCGCCGACAAGCCGGACCTGACCGGATGCGGCATCCCTCCGTCACAAGAACTGCTGGCACTCGGCTGGGGCAAGGAGTACGCCAGCTTGTTGTCGCCGTCGGTCAACGCCCAAACGGATCTGGCGGCAGGCAGCAAACGGCGGCAGGAGCTGGCGATGGAATTTGCCAGGGCCAGCTTGTGGATGAGCGGCGGCGACCTGACGCCCTGCAGTAATCTCTCCGGCGGGCTGGTGATCGAAATTGCCGACATCTGCCGCCTGAACCCCGTCAACCCCCTGCTGGCCTGGGTCGGCAGCAGCCCCTACAGCACCGCGCGTCATTACCCGCGGCCGGTGTGCCATGCGCCGGATGCCGAGCCCAACCCGACCTATATCGGCACGCCGCTGGTCAGCGGCTGTTCCGAGCTGTATCCGGACCAGACGGCCTTGAGACGCCCCGGCAAGGATGCGTCGGGAAACGACATCATCGAGGGCAGGCTCTACCCGATCATGAAGTGGACCGGGACCGGTCAGATAGAGTGCTTCTATCTTGATGTTTCTGACGACGGGGACAGCCGCGAGGATGAAGTCGTGGAAGTGGAGAGCTGATGTGTCGCGAATTGCACGAACCGCGTTGGTCGCACTCATGGGGTTTTACCCGTGTATCGATAGTACGGCGGCCCGGGACGCGGCGGTGCCGCAGGTTGATCTGGACATGAAGAACATTATCCGGGCCGCGACACGCATTCATCATCAGTCGCTGCCGAATTGCTATGCCGCCAACTGCGTCAGGATCGACTGTGCCCTGTCGCGCCAGCTTATGGAACCTATGGTTCAGACCTATGTGATACTCAGTGAAATGGATAAGCATCTGGTTGCATGGCGAAACCTGCACCTGAAACAAGCCACGGCCCAATCGGAAGCCGCCTCTCTTGACCAGGACCGCGCCGATGAATTGCGCGACATCCAGCTGGTCCAGGACAGCCTTGCCACCGTTTATGTCGCGGCCTCCGAAATCGCCAGCACTCTCGACTTCAAGCGCGGTTTCAAGGAAAACGCGGCTGCCTGGAAAAACCCGTTGCAGCCGGGCGAGGAGCGCGACCGTTATTTTGCCTTCCTGAAACAGTTCAAGGATGCAGCGTCGCGCATCAATTCATTCAGCAAGTACCCGGACCTGGGAAAGGACAGCAAACAGAAAATTGGTTGGCAGGATTATAGCAAGTTCGCCGGAGAAGCCTATGTGCGCGCGCGCGACGTGGAACGCATGCTGAAAAAGGATGGCCTAAGGAGTCCGAAGCTCGGCAAGGCAGCGCTGTCGCAACTAAAAGATGTGCTGGACATGTCCTTGAAGATGGACCGAATGGCACGGCAACTGCGGGTCGAACAATACCTGGATGAACGCCGGCAATCCTCAGGCCTGGCCGCTGCAGCCATTGCAGTCGCGCAAAGAATCAATGAACGGCGGCGTGCATCGAAAGAGGCAAGGGCGGCGCTGCACAAGGCCATGGGCGGGTTGGGGGCGTGTTATTTGCGCCAATGCCAGGAAAAAGGTCCTGTTCAGCCGGCAATCGACACATCGATGACCGGACAGCCGGACAACAAGGGCGAGCCGGCTGCGGCTCTGAAATTTTACAACGCAAAGCTGAAGGCTGCTGACCAGCGCTTGTGGAAATCTGCCCACGACTACGCAGTCGTTGCCGATTACGAGTCCCGGCTGTTCACAACAGAAAAAAAGGTGAACTACACCAAACCGGTTGTTGCGCGATACAAACTGACGAACTTTCGCCGCGGCAACGAGATTTTTCGTTGCGTGCCCGAAGCAGCGGAACTCAAGGTCTACCGGCGGCCATTAGGCAAGGAGCAACAGGCCGTAATGACCCTTGGACCGGTCAGCAACGCCGTGGGCGAACGGGAGTTCAGGCTGCAGCAGGACTTGACCGGGTCCTGGAGAGCGGAAAACGCTGATCTCGAGGTTGATGTTGCCATCAGGGGCGAGGCGGTTACGCTGACCCGCAAAAACGTTCCTGTAGCGGGGCGGGACCGGGTGTATTCCGGGTCACTGACGCGGCAATTTTCGGAGCCGGGCGACTACACAATTTTGTTCGAGAGTTCGACCGGCCAGACTTATTTGCCGGCAAATTTTAAAATAGAGGGACCGTTGCCGAAGGTCGAAAAGCCATCGACGCTTATAAAGATTCCCAAAGATGCCGATGATATCGGTGCAGGAGTGCCGCGAGACATTCGCGAGAAACTTGTCCTGCCGCCTTACAAAGACACATTCAGATATCGCGCAACCATGGCTCCGCTGATTAGTGCGGACGGGCAATTGAAACTGGAAATAGAGTTGTACAACCACAAGGTTGCTTTCAAGAAAGTCAGCAGGGAAATAGGAAGTGTAACGGAAAAAGTCTGGCACAAGGATCAGTTCAACCGTTAACCAATGTGTCCGAACTTGATCCGGTCGAGACGTGAAGAGAAAGTTACCCTCAAAACCGCAACCCCTGCAGGAGAAGGCGCATGAAACCATACATTGCAGTTGCCATGCTCATGATCTCTGTATTTCCGGCGGGCAGCGCGACGGCTGCCGCGCAAAACGGGGACGGCAATCCTGCGTTTTCGGCCAGCGTCGCCCTGTTGAGCCCGAACATCGACTGCCAGTTCAAGTACCCTTCGGACTCCGGAAGCAACACCGTGGCCGGTCTTGCCAGACAGGCCGGTTTTTCGGTGCGGGAAATGTTGATATCGTTCGAACGCGAGCGTCTGACACATGAAAGGGATTTTGCCATCAGTCCCGGCAGGTTCTGCAAAAAGATATCAGACACTCTGCTCAACTCTGCCGGGCTTGATGTCGGCAAAGACACTGCTCCGGAAAAATTTTCAGCACCGCCGGCCAAACCCGAAACCAGAGACCAGAAGGAACGCTATCTGTACTTCATCTCCAGTGCCGGATTTTACGCGGTGAATGACCGGTGCGAGCTCGGTGGTGACAACAAGACCTTGCTCGACAATATTGGCAAGCTGGCGGAACGGCTTGGATATACTCACACAGAGGCGCTGCAGCACTTTGCCTACGGCACCGGTTTTTATATCAGGGATCATGAGGTCAATCCGAAGCAGCGGTGCAAGCTGGCGCCATTTCTGCTGGACATGACCCGCGCACAGATAGGGTTTTAACGCTCCGGCACCCCGCCCATGGTGATGATGTCGTACTTCCTCGACACCGCTTCCATTTTCGCCGGGTCGTTGAGCTCTGCCTCGCTCATTTCGCCAAGCTCTGCCAGAAACAGGTCGAAACCTGCCGGCTGGAAGATCATCAGCATGCGCGCAGGGCCGCTTGCCTCGGTCACCGTGCAGGCGTGCGGCACGCCCGGCGGAACGTGCAGGCAGCTTCCGGCCTCAGCCGTCATCCAGTCGCCGTCGACGTAAAAATCCAGACTGCCCTCCAGTATGTAGAACGTCTCGGCATGCTTGTCGTGGCGATGCAGGCCGAGCGCGAATGCCGGCTTCAGGTTGTCCTCCATCAAGGTGTAGTGACCATCGGTGTCGGCGGCGGTAACCTTCACAAAGGTATGATCGGCCGACCATTCGTAATTGGTGCCGCCCTTGGGCGGCAGAAAGCTGTAGCGTTTGCTCATCAAGCTGCTCCTCCTTGCCGGACTTGCCGGGCGACTGCCTCGCCCGGCTCATGTCTTTGCTGCCAAAAAAGTTCCCTATCCCTACTCGGCCTTGAGCTGGCGCAGGGCGCCGGCCCAGTCCTCCACATGATAGGTGCGGACAATCTTGCCGTCTTGCACGGTGTGGATGTCAATCGACATGATGTCGAAGCCCTTGCCCTTGCCGTCGACACCGAACATCGGGCCTTTCGGCGTACCGGTTGCCCGGCCGCGCACCACAACCCGGTCACCGGCCTGGATCATTTCTTCCACCGCCCAGTTCATGTCCGGGATCAGCTTGCCGAAGCCGCCGATCTGGCCGACAAAGGCGTCGCGGGTTTTTACCTTGCCGGAATAATCGCCGATGCTTTCCCAGTTTTCAGCCGTTGCCGCTATCATGGCGTCTGCGTGCGCGGCGGAAGTCGGGTTGCTCAGGAAATCATAAAACTTCTGAACCGTCGACTTGTCATCCGCCAGGGCGGCACCTGTCATCGGTGCAATCGAAAACGCCAGTGCGGCCAGCAATACATTGAACTTCATCATCTGGTTTCTCCTTGTTTGCCGGAATTGCCCACCGGGTTGGTCCGGTGAAACTTCCTGTGCGCAGAACATGGACGAATGCCGATTAGATGATAAGATAGAATAATCAAAACTCACTGTTCGGAAAAATTACATGCTGAACCAGCTCCG
Organism: Alphaproteobacteria bacterium; assembly: GCA_024640405.1. Taxonomy (GTDB): domain Bacteria; phylum Pseudomonadota; class Alphaproteobacteria; order Rhizobiales; family Aestuariivirgaceae; genus Anderseniella. The sequence continues at coordinate 11,982 of JAHEFB010000044.1, forward strand.
CCAGATGGCGATTTTCGTCAGGACAATCGATCACGGCTCGTTCCGCGCTGCTGCCAGGGCGCTGAAGCTCTCGCCGTCGGTGGTGAGCCAGCAGATTTCGCACCTGGAACAGTCGCTTGGTACCGCGCTGATCTATCGCTCGACCCGCGACCTGTCGCTGACCCGTGACGGCGAGCGGTTGCTGACATCGGCCCGCCGCATGGTCGAGGCGGCAGAAGACGGCCTGCAGTCGGTCTCCGACCAGACGCCTGAACCGTCCGGCGAACTGCGCATCACCATGCCGGCGGTCATGGCGCATTCGAAGCTGATCGGGCAACTGGCGGCGTTTTCCATCTCTCACCCGAACGTACAGCTGTCGGTTGATTTTTCAGACACCCGCAAGGCCCTGATCGGCGATGGCTTTGACCTGGCCATACGCATGGGCTGGCTCCAGGACAGCGCGCTGATGGCCCGCAAGCTCGCCGGTGTGCAGCGCCATCTGGTTGCCTCAAGGGACTATTTCGATGCGCGTGCGAAGCCATCGTCTCCCAGCGACTTGGCTGACTGGGACTGGCTTGAGTTTTCACCCGTCGGCACCAGGAATACGGTTTTCAAAAAACCCGGGCACAACACGGTCAGCCTGAAACCGGCGTCGCGCATCAGCGTCAATGATGCCCATGCGCTGTACCGGTTTGCCCGCGCCGGCGCCGGCCTGGCGCTGGTGCCGGAATTCATGGCCGAGGCCGACGAGAAGGCAGGCGTGGTTGAACATGTCCTGCCCGACTGGAGGGCTGAAGACATCGGCGTTTATGCCGTGTGGCCGCACAACGCGCCCAGGGGCGGCCTGACCAGGTTCCTGATAGATTACCTCGCGAACTGAAAATCAAATCTGACGCGCGAATGCACCGCTCAACCACCATAATGTGCTGCTCGTCAATCAACCGGCGAGATCGGCCCGTAGGATTCCCATTGATATCCCTGCTGCACCCGCCGGAATGCATAAAACCCATTGCCGTCCGATCTGATGTTTATGATGCCCGGCAGAAGTTTCTTGAAGCGCTGCCGCGCGATCGTGTTGGCGCTGGATTGGGAAAAATCGAGATCTCCCAGTGTCGTCGGCTCGTCGACGGCGGCGGCGTCGACTGATTCCGGATCACCGGCATCGACGAACAGGGCTGCTAGGGCGGTGGAAAACAGCATCGGCGCCTCACCACGACCAGCCTTGCCGATGGCGCCCAAAAATGTTGCCCGCGGATGACCGTGATCGGGAACTTCCCCGGATGACACGACAGTTATCATTGGCCTGACCGCATCGAACAGATGCTGGCTGAACTCATGCGATCCGTGATGAGGCGCCTTGAAGATGTGGGCGTTCGCCTTCAGGGCCCATCCCGGCGCGTCAAGCAGGTGGTCGCTGCCGTCCTCGTTCAGGTCGCCTGAGAAAAACACTCTCACAAAACCATGGGTCAACCGGAACACCAGCGAATTGCCGTTTATGGTGTGGGACTTGTCGGAAAACCAGCGCAGCGACGCGCCGTCCGGTTCAAGGCGCGGCCCCAGTATCTCCATGGTCACTTCAGGCTCACCAATGTCCAGTTGCCCGGTACTTTCATCAAGTCTTAGGTAGTTCGCGCCGCTTGACCGGACCGCGTCGATCCACCGGCCAAACGTATCGCGGCTGTCACGGGCAAGATCAAGCCCGTTCAGGTCGGCCAGGCTGGAATGGATGGTTGTCAGCCTTCCGCCGGAAACATCGCCGATCGCATGCTGAAAGCCTGAATCAAAAATTCCAATCCCGTTGTGGTATATGTTTTGAACAGTGATTTTCGGATGATTGAGAAGGTCGATCAAACCTTCTACATGATCGCTGTCTGCATGGCTCAAGAACAAATGATCAATGGTGACGGTTTCGCCGGGCAGATCCAGTCTGTATTTCCAGATCAAAAATGCAAGCGCGCGATCACGCAGTCCCCCGTCCACCAGAATCTTGCTGTTGTTCGGTGTAACGGCAAACGCGGCGTCTCCCTGCCCGACATCAAGGAAATACATTTCCAGGCTTCGTCTGGTGGAAAGTGGCGGTTCCTTCCACTCACCAGTTCTTCCGCGGTATTTCACCCTTGAATAATCCGCACCACCTGGCGCGGCACCTGACTGGGTGTCCACCTCATCGCCAAATGTCAGGACATAGTTTTTCCGGTCACCGTTCTGGTCAAGAAAGTAAAACCGGTGGGTTTTTTTGTCGAGGAACCGCCGGGCCATCAGGCAAGCTCCCGGTCGTGTACACAGGCGTCGTCATGCCGGCTGAAGCAAACGGTCTGCTCCGGGTTCCTGTCTTGACTGCGAATTGTGTAACAGCATGAAATGGCAATCCGGGTCATGTTCCTATCCCACCTGAGACAAGGTTTTGACAGGTACAGCACAATGTCAGTCACGACCGAAATCAATGTCACGGCGCTGTATTGTTGACATCAACATTACCACAAAACACAATAAATAATAGCATACATTACGTCATTCCATTTTCTTTTATGCAAATCACGATCTTCAAGCGGCCAATACTACGGGCAGGTGGAGCTTAACGACGGTTCTTGTATTTTGCATCAGACCTTGTCCCTTGACCGCCTTACTTCGCCGCAGGCGAAAACAGCGCGATGAGTTCCTCGCCGGTCATCATTTTAGTCTGGTTTGAAAACTCGTAAAATTCCGGTTTTGCATCCGTAAACACCTGCAATGACAGGCGCAGGTTCGACTGGTCGTCGAACAGCCCGGCGGCGATCTGGTAATCGCTGCTTTCGACAACATGGTAAAACAGGTTCGAGCCGCACTTGCTGCAAAATCCGCGTTCGGCCCAGTCGGACGAGCGTATCCGGCTGACATTCTCTTCACCCTCGAACGTCACGCTCTGGCAACCCACCGCCATGAACGGCCCCGCCGACCAGCGCCGGCACATGTCACAATGACACACTACAACACTGGGTTTTTCCGCGATCGCGGTAAACGTCACCGCACCACACATGCACCTTCCGGTCAGGTTCAGATCTTCGCTCATCGGCACCCCTTTCACTGATTGCCGGTCGCTAGCCAGTCTAGCGGAAATGGCGGATGTGAAACAGGTCCGGCGTGCCCGCTTGATCGACATCAATGAAAACCGCCGCAATGGCTGGTCTTATCCCGAATGGTTGAACACTCAGGGTTTGCGATTCACCCGATTGAAGACACCCGGTGTCGGGTCAGAAAGAAAAATTGATGAAGCATCTATCGTGTCTGGTGGGCGTGATTGCATTGGCGCTGGTGGCGGTTTTGCCGGCTCATGCCGCTCAGGAGACAGAAACCGGGGTGACCCCGCCGGTGGCGGAAGAAGCCGAAACGGACATGGTCTATGATCCCGAAAGCCCGATGGAAAAAGGCAAGATTTCCGGGGCATATCAGTATTACCGGCTGTGCGCGGTGTGCCACGGCGAGGAAGGCCGCGGAGACGGTCCGATGTCGCGCATGCTGAAGACGCCGCCGCCCGACCTGACGCAGCTTGCAAGGAACAATGGCGGCAATTTCCCGTTTCTGCGCGTGCTGGCGATGATCGACGGCCGCAACATGGTCGAGGTGCACGGCAACCGCGAGATGCCCGTCTGGGGTCAGCTGCTGACCAGGGAGTACGACCAGTTCGTGGCCCGCGCCATCGAGCTTGAACTGTTGCTGCATCTCAACAGCCTGCAGGTCAAGTAGCGGGCGGTGTGAGGAAAGTCATTCATGAACAGGATACTGAAGGCGGGACTGGTGGCGGTGTTGGCAATGCAGGGCCAGCTGTCTGTTTCATCAACGGCTCACGCGGCCGGGTTGGGCGATATGGACGCGGGCCTGGAGTATGCCCGGCAACGCTGTGCCGAGTGCCACGATATCGCCTCGCGACACCCGATGAACTCCGCCTCCGGCGCGCCGACTTTTTACGTCATTGCAAACACTCCGGGCACCACGGGAACATCACTGTCCTCCTGGTTGCTGTCCTCTCATCCGAAAATGCCCGGCCTGATGCTTGAACCTCGGGACGTGGACAATGTCATCGCTTTTATTCTCAGCCTGAGGGACGAGTAAATTGTTTGCGGTCAGGCGCAATGTGCGGCGATTGACCGAGGTCAACCTGACACGCTGATCAATTGTCTAGGCTGACACCATGTCTTGCAGATTCGCATTGGTGACATTGACCGCCGCCGTCTTCTGGCTTGTCAGCCAGGGCAGCGGTGCAAACGCTGACAGCACGCAGAACCTCGACACGTGGTTTGCGCCCAATATCGAAGGCAAGCAGAACTTCGATGCGGCGAGCCTCTACCGGTCCAGCTGCGCGCCGTGCCACGGTGCATCCGGTGATGGCAGCGGCGAGATGGCGGCATCGCTGAAAACACCGGTGCCGGCACTCAACGATCTGGCGGATCGCTACAGCTCAGGCTATTTCCCCGAACGCTTCCTGATCGAGGTGATTGACGGGCGCAAGTCGCTTGCAGCGCACGGGGCAAGGGAAATGCCGATCTGGGGCAGGCAGTTCGGCTTCGTGAAGGGTGCGCACACACGCGGCGACAGGGAGACCCCCAGTAACGCCGCTGCCCGGCAGAAAATCGAGGCGCTGGTCGAGTACATCCGATCATTTCAGATCAGATAGCCAATACCAGAGTAAGTGTTTTAACCCGTAGCCCGGCCCAAATGCCAAAGGCCGCCAAGGAGGGGTCACTCGGCGGCCTTTTATCAAGGTCTTTTGCAAGGGGCAATTCACAAGGGGGACCTTGATGGTTTTGTAAGTAGATCATGTATTGTTAGGCTTTGCCTTGATCCGCGTCACCCACTCACACCGTGCGCCATGTTATAATATCAAGGAGTGTGGCAAACCGATCTGCACAATGCCGGACACGATCCGGGGTTGTGCCCATAGCAGCAGATTTCCTCGCAGCCACTCATTGCATCCACCGACAATTATGCTACCCCGAACGTCTGTTAGAGGAGTTCGAGACAGATGACTGTAACAGGCATCAGCCTCCTGGTCGGTGCCGCAAAAGGCGCCTTTACCGTATCCGGCGGCAGTGATCGCAAGGGTGGGCCGTCTAGGGTCCGTTTTGTGACGGCTGGCCGGTCAATCATTTCATTGGCGACCCCGTAACCGGCACGCTGTGGGCCGGTGGCGGTGGCGAGTGGCACGGCGCCGGCATCTGGCGTTCCGATGAAGATGATCAAAACGGCTGCAACATTGCGCCTTTTCTACCGGGTGGCGGTCCGCCGCTCAATTTGGTTGTCAATTCGCGCACAAGTTTGATGCGCATTGCGCGGGCAAAGTCTTCATAGTCGACAGCAGCAACAACGAAGGCATCAGGTCCACTTATGACATGCTCGCGAAAATAGGTAGCGAGGTTTGGAAAGTCGGTTTGAATAGCCAGAGCGTTGATCGTTACACTTTTCGATCTGGCAAGATTACGCGCCTGCACAAGTGGTAGACCGGAGTTGTTCAGGCCATCGCCGGAAATATCGATCTTACGCAACCGACCGGCAAACCGGTTGTCCTCAATCGATTTGAGTGAAGCGCCAATAGCGGTTCCGATACCAGTCAGGTTGCCTACCCCGGCACGCCTTGAACTTTCGACTTCTGCGGCAAACGACAGGATTGAGGGCCTGTCGTTCAACATCCGCCAGGGCATCGGGCTTTCCGTGTTGGCCCAGCTTGACCATTGAACAAGCATTACCGCAATCCCGCCGGTACTTTCGATCGCATGAATTACTTTGGGCGATCTGAAAGCTTTGGCAATGCCTCGCATTTGCAGCTCGTACTCCTTGTTGTCGACACTGGCAGAAGTATCAACCGCAAGCACCAGTTCAATGGACACTGCTGTTTGAGCGCAAGCAACCCCTGGCACGAACACCAAGGCCATCACCAATATCACAACTAGTCTGGAGCCCCGTATCATTCGGTAATTTTGCACGAGCCTGGTGTCCATAACAGTTACGATTGCCGACGGCAGTGAACCATTGGTGCAACATCAATGCAATGTACCAGACGCCTCGCACCAAACACTGTCTAATAATAATATGCTGCAATGTGATTATTCGCACATTCTCCGGGTGGTGACTGGCCTATGTTTGATCTCAACGAAACGGCGATAAACGAAAAACCGATTGCCCCGCCACCCCTGCCCAGCACCGGGACAATCACACACAAGAACACTGCTCGTCGCCGGACCTGAGTATCGTACGTTAAGGTCTGCTGCGCCCGATTTACCGGTCCCCTCCCTGCCGGAAATCGGGCGCAAGTCGTTTTTCAGGATGCACAGCGCTTCAGATCAGGGTGATGCCCGGCTGCAACAGCCAGAAAACCCGTGACCTGCGCCATTTTCAGGGCGGCGCAGCATCTCTGCGGGGTTCAGGTAACCCTGTTGCTTCAGCGAACCTCGTAACCCCACTCCAGCGCCAGCTCGCTCAAACCCAGCCAGAAGCCTTCGGCAAAACTGCGGAACACACTGAGTTCAAAACTGTCGGCACCGGTGCAGGCGATCATTACACCCACATGACCGATCTGGGTAGAGGCACATGACCCCGGCGTGAACGACGACGGCCGCAAATCGACAGCTGTGCCCTTGGCCAGCACATCGCGTGCGCGCGGGCCCTTGAGGTGCATCACCGTGCGCCCGTGTGACTGGTCGGTGACCATGGCCATTGAGCCGAGTTTTTTGTCCAGCCTGCCCGCCAGCGTGCCGGCAGCGGCAGCAGGCGCCACGGCCAGCCATTGTCCGGGTGCCGTGCCGTGCAGGCTGACACCCCGCGCCGTGGTCGATGCGCCCATGTCCGGCAGGCCGAGCCCGAAGTCTTTTTTTACGGCGGCTGCCAGCGCGCGGGCTTTGCCCCTGGCGGCAATAAGTGAAACCACTTCGCAAGGGTGAACGAGGCTCAGCGCCACCCCCGGTCCTTCCGGCAACGAGCGCCCGAAACGGCCGTGCACAACCACATCATCCAGCGCGGAAACCTGTGTCATTGTATCAGCCATGGGCTTTCTCCTGTGCAGGATCATAGAAAACGGGATCACAGACTTCGGCCTCTATCTGGACCTCGCGCAAGCCGTCCCACAACACGATTTTGTCGCCGTGCCGCTCGCGGCCGCGTTTCAGCATTGCAAGCCCTACCCAGCTTTCCAGCATCGGTGAAAAGGCCACGGAAGAAACATAGCCCTGGTCGGTTTCAAGGCTGGCCACGTCGCCCGGATTGACCAGGTGGCATCCGGCCCGGAAGCGCAGGTCAGGATTGAGCGGCCTGACGCCCACCAGTTGTTCGCGGTCGGCATCGACAAGGCCTTCCCGCTCGCTCATCATGCGGCCGATATAGTCTTTCTTCTTTGACAGCATCTTGCCCAGCCCGACATCGCCGGCCGTCACCCGGCCATTGATCTCGTTGTGGGTTACGAAGCCTTTTTCGATGCGCATGGCGCTCAGCGCCTCAAGACCGTAAGGGCCGATGCCGAACGGTTCACCGGCATGCATGATGGCATTTGCCACCGCTTCGCCGTGGCCTGCCGGCACCGCCAGCTCGTAGGCCAGTTCACCTGAAAACGAGATGCGGAACAGCATGGCTGGTATGGATCCCAGCACCTTGATCTGCCGGGCTGCCAGGAAGCCGAACGCCTCGTTGGATATATCGATATCGACGATTTTGGCCAGCACGTCGCGGGCCCTCGGTCCGGCGATGGCCATCTGTGCCCACTGGTCCGACACCGATGCGTACTGCACATCAAGTTCCGGCCACAAAGCCTGGTGGGCAAACTCGATGTCGCGCATCGACTCTGCTGCATGGCCGGTGGTGGTGGTCATGAAATAGTGGTTTTCCGACAGCCTGCTCGTCGTGCCGTCGTCGCCCACGAAACCGTCCTCACGCAGCATCAGGCCATAGCGCGCCTTGCCGACCGGCAGCATGGCGAAGGCGTTGGAATACAGCCGGTTGATGAACTCGGTAGCATCGGACCCCTTGATCTCGATCTTGCCGAGCGTCGAGACATCGCAGATGCCGACATTGGCGCGGGTGTTCAGGACTTCGCGTGTCATCGCCGCCAGCCAGTCATCACCCTTTTCGGGAAACCAGCTCGAGCGATACCACAGTCCCGTTTCAACGAATTCGGCCCCCAGGTCGGCGGCCCAGTTGTGCAATGGTGACATGCGCACCGGGCGGAAATGTTCGCCCACGTGCTGGCCGCCCAGCGCACCGAATGATACCGGCGTATAGAACGGCCGGAAGGTGGTCGTACCGATCTCCTCGATGCCTTTTCCCGTGGCGTCTGCCAGAATGCCGATGGCGTTGACATTGCCCAGCTTGCCCTGGTCGGTGGCCATGCCCGAGGTCGTATAGCGTTTGGCCAGCTCAATGTGGTCATAGCCTTCGCGGGCTGCCAGCGGCAGATCCCTGGCGGTCACATCGTTCTGGTAATCGACAAACGGCTTGCCGGTCGACTGTTTGACCCACCAGACCGCTTCGGAACCGTGCGATGCCTCATCGCGGGCTTTCGGCACGGGGGTTTTCATTGTCCTGCACCCTGCCTGTCTTGCAGCCTGTTCGCCGCGTCTGGCGCCATCGGTGAGGCAACCAGTCAAAGACCAGATGGCATTGGCCGATCCCGAGGCAATGATTGCGGGATCGCTCTGCGGCGGCATGAAACAGTGCAGATCTTCATCCCATGATGGCCGTGCGCCGCGTTGACACGCCAGGTGCACCACCGGGCTCCAGCCGCCGGACATGGCCAGCGACTGGCAGGGAATGTTTTCATGGCCGCGGCCACGGTCAATCTCGATCCCCTTCATGCCGTGCTTGCCGCCATCGACATTGGTCACCACCGCACCGGTGAGCACCGGCACCCCGTGGGTTTCAATGTCCGGCGCATTGGCGCGGGCATCAATGATGGCCTCCACATGCACGCCGCAGGATCGCATGTCGAGTGCGGTCCGGTAACCGGAATCAGACGAGGTAAACACGCAGGCCGTCCTGCCGGCTGCAACCCCGAACTGGTTGGCGTAAGCGCGCATGGCGGATGCCGTCATCACCCCCGGCCGGTCATTGCCGCCAAACACGATCGGGCGTTCCTCGGCACCGGTTGCCATCACGCAGGCCTTGGCCATGATGCGCCACAGCTTTTCTACCGGCACGTCGTGATCCGGCAGGGCGGTATGCTTCTGTACCCGCTCCAGCGCACCGAACACACACTGGTCATAGGCGCCGATAACGGTTGTGCGCGCCATGATGGTGACATTGTCCATGCCGGCGAGCTGTGCGAGCGTCTCGGCGGCCCATTCATGGCCCGGCTGACTGGCAATTTCCTCGCGTTCCCTGAGCAAAGACCCACCGCAGGTGGCATGTTCGTCTGCCATGATGACACTGGCGCCCGAGCGCGCAGCAGCCATTGCCGCCATCAGGCCGGCCGGGCCCGAGCCCACCACCAGCACGTCGCAATGGGCGTAGGCCTTTTCGTAGCGGTCCGGATCGTTTTCGTGGCTGAGATGGCCGAGACCGGCGGCGCGGCGGATGATCGGTTCGTAAATCGCCTCCCAGAACCTTTTCGGCCACATGAAGGTCTTGTAGTAGAACCCGGCCACGAAGAATGACGATGCGATTGAATTGATCGCGCCGAAATCACGCTCAAGGGTTGGCCAGCGGTTCTGGCTTTTGGCAACCAGCCCGTCGTACAACTCCTGCATGGTGGCGCGGGTATTGGGCTCCAGCCGCCCGCCTTCACCGATTTCCATCAGTGCATTGGGTTCGGCAGCACCTGCGGTGATCACCGAGCGCGGGCGATGATATTTGAACGACCTGCCCATCAGCAGCTGGCCGTTGGCCAGCAGCGCAGAGGCCAGCGTGTCACCGGAATGACCCTGCATCTTTTTGCCGTCAAAGCTGAAATCAATCACCGAGCTGCGGTCAATGAGACCACCGGTATCAAAACGGAAGGAGGTCATTTCTTCTCTCCCCGGGCTGTCTTGCGGCTGGTGGTGTTCCGTGCAGGTGTCTTGCGTGCCGCCGATTTACGCGCCGGCGTCGCGGATGTCTTGCCGGGCGTCCGGCTGCTGGCAGGGGCGACGGCGTAAACCTCGTGGCTCACCGTGTCGCGCTCGACCACCAGCCATTGCCGGCATCCGCCGGTGTGGTGCCAGTGCTCCGCCGTGCGCCCGCGCACATTGTCGCGAATGTGCACATAGTCGTGCCACTGGTTCATGGTGTCGTCACCGATGGTGCCGGGCCGCTGTTTCGAGGCATCGCCCTTGATGTAGAATTCGTCCGTGGTGCGTTGGCCGCAATGAGGACAGTTGATCAGGTAAGCCATTTTCGTTTCCCTAAAGATCGGTATGGTTTTTGATTGCTGCAATCAAAAGCCATCAAACTGACCGCCCTCTAATGCAGGTTCGGTTGCGCACCATGCGCGGTTTCGTCCATCACGTAGCCGGTGCGGAACCGGTCCAGCCGCATCTGCGAATTCAGTTCGTGCGGCGCGTCATTGGCGATGGTGTGGGCAAAGCACCAGCCGGACGCAGGTGTCGCCTTGAAGCCGCCATAGCACCAGCCGGCATTGAGATACAGATTGTCGATGCCGGTCTTGTCGATGATCGGCGAACCGTCCATCGACATGTCCATGATGCCGCCCCATGAACGCAGCACCCGGGCCCGCGACAGCGACGGGATCATGGCAAGGCCGCATTCGACGACATGCTCGACCGTCGGCAGGTTGCCGCGCTGGGCATAGGAGTTGTAGCCGTCGATGTCGCCGCCGAACACCAGCCCGCCCTTGTCCGACTGGGAGATGTAGAAGTGCCCGACCCCAAACGTCACCACATTGTCGATCCACGGCTTGATGCCTTCCGACACAAACGCCTGCAATACATGACTTTCAATCGGCAGCTCGAGGCCGGCCATCTTCGCAACGGTGCTTGAATTGCCGGCTGCGGCGAGTCCCAGTTTCTTGCAGCCGATAAATCCCCTGCTGGTCTCGACGCCGACAACTCTGCCCTTCTCGCGCCGGATGCCGGTTACCTCGCAATGCTGGATCACGTCGACCCCGCGCATGTCGGCGCCACGGGCAAACCCCCAGGCAACCGCATCGTGGCGAACCGTGCCGCCACGCCGCTGCATCAGCCCGCCCATGATCGGAAAGCGGCCGTCGTTGAAATTCAGAAACGGCATCAGCTCGCGCAGGGCATGGGTGTCCAGAATCTCGGCATCCACCCCGTGAATGCGCATGGCATTGCCGCGCCGGACGAAGGCGTCACGCTGGCCGTCGGAATGGAACAGGTTGACCACACCGCGTTGCGACACCATGGCGTTGAAGTTGAAGTCCTGTTCAAGGCCTTCCCACAGCTGCAGGGATTTCTCGTAGAACGGGTTGTTGCCGGGAAGCAGGTAGTTGGAGCGGATAATCGTCGTGTTGCGCCCGACATTGCCGCCGCCCAGATAGCCTTTTTCCAGCACCGCGACATTGGTGATGCCGTGAACCTTGGCCAGGTAATAGGCTGTCGCCAGTCCGTGTCCGCCGCCGCCGACTATGATGACATCGTATTCCGGTTTCGGATCAGGCGAGCGCCAGGCAGGCTGCCAGTTCTTGTGTCCGGACAGTGCATTGCGAGCCAGGGAAAAAACTGAATACTTCATTCCGTGCATCCGTTTCGGCTATCGGGGGGCAAAATCACGCAAAAGTATACGGCGCTAGGTTATGAAATCTGTTGTCTGTATGGGCCGTTTACTTTACTCATAGCGACATGAGTTTGATGGCTGATTCATCTCCGCGGACTTTTGCATTCTTGTTGGTTGACGGGTTTGCGCTGATGTCATTTGCCTCTGCGGTTGAGCCCCTGCGCGCCGCCAACACCATGGCCGGCCGGCAACTGTACCGGACAATCTGTGTCTCACACGATGGCGGCCCGGTCACATCTTCTGTCGGAACGGTGCAGCCCTGCCAGGCGCGGGTTGGCGACATGATTGACGCCGGCACGCTGTTCGTGTGCGCCGGCGGCAGGCCGTGGTCATATGGCGACAAGAAGACTTTTGCCTGGCTGCGGCTGTTGTCGCGGCGCGGCGTGCGTATTGGCGGGGTGTCCGGCGGGCCTTATGTGCTGGCCCGGTCGGGCATCATGGAAGGCCGCCACATGACCATCCACTGGGAGCACGCGCCGGCCCTGTCCGAGGAATATCCCGACCTGCTGCTCACCCGTTCGCGCTACATAATCGATCGTGACCGGGTGACCTGTGCCGGCGGCATTGCCGCTATGGACATGATGCATGCCATCATTGCAGAGCAACACGGCAAGGCGTTTGCCACCCAGGTGTCCGACTGGTTCCTGCACCGCGACGTGGCGCTGGCCTCGTCGCCGCAAAGGGCTTCCCTGACCCAGCGCTACGGCATCCACCGGCAGGACATCATCTATGCGCTTGAACTGATGGAGAGCAATATTGCGACACCGCTGGACCGCGCCGCCATTGCCAAGCGGGTGGGCTTGTCCACGCGCCAGATCGACCGGCTGTTTGCCAGCCTGCTGGGCGCCAGTTTTGCCGATCACTACCGCACCCTGCGGCTTGAACGGGCCCGCAATCTGCTGATGCAGAGTACGCTGCCCATCACCGAAGTGGCTCTGGCCTGCGGTTTTGCCAATGCCAGTCATTTCTCGCGCGCCTATTCGGCGAAATTCGGCATTCCGCCGCGCCGTGACAGGGTGCAGGCGGGCCGGTTGGCGTCGCCACTGAAAACCGGCGTGGAGTCAGGAGCTTAGGCCCGGGCCAGCGCGGCGTCGATCAGGTCGCGGTAGGGTTCGCTGCATCCTGCATCATTTGGCACGTCGGGCATCGCGCCGGCGTCCGGCTTGAGGCCGCACAGCTTGCACATCTGTTCCAGCGCCTTGCCCGGGTCGCCTACCATGTCCTCGTATTGCAGTACTATGGAATCGTTGGGAAACGCCTGCACCATGAAATCAATCATCTTGTTGTAGGCGGTCACATAGCGCTTGATGGCGGCAAGGTCGTAGGAGTACGTGTTGCCCGACCGGTAATGCTTCATGAAGATACGCAACACCAGGTCGTGAAGATCGCGCTTGATGAACACGAACTTTGTGTTGGGAATGGCGTTGTAAACAATCGGCGCGTCCCACAGGTGCCCGGGTGTGGTGTTGGTGAATATCCGGTTGTCGCCGACCAGTTCGTCAACCAGGCCCCTGTAGAAATCGCGCACCACCGGATAAAGCTGCAGCGGCAACTGGCCGATGGACTTGAAGGTAATCAGCGCGCCGTTCTGGTAACCATTGGTGATGGCGCGTTGTATGGCGGGGTTTTCATAACCCCTGAAGACATCGGCCTGCGACGCGATGATCGATTCCGCGGTGGTCTTGCCCGATCTCGACATGCCGAGAATGAACAGCGATGTCGGATAGTCGGCATCCTTGTTCTTCTTGTTGCGGAATTTCGACAGGTTGTTGCCCAGCCACTCCGCCCGCTTCTCCACGGTCTGGATGTCCAGCGCCTGCTCTTCGCTCACCTGCGGCAGAACCATGGCGTTGGCCTTCACCGCCCAGTCCCAGGCGTCCTGGTGGCGTCCCAGCTTGTCGAATGCCGTCACCCGCACAAAGGCATCGCTGACCATGTCTTTCGCCTTGTCGGCACCCGGTTCGGGCACCACCTTGCCGAGGTCCGCTATCAGGTCACGCTTGATCAGGGCCGTCGGCAATTGCGCATAGTAGCCCAGCACACCCAGTGTCGGTCCTTTGAGCTTCAGCAACCGGTCAAGCGCGTCGCGTGCTTCGGCATGACGGCCCAGCGCCGAACAGGCACCGGCCAGGCTTTGCAGGGCTGCCACCATGTCGGGGTCCAGCTCAAGCGCTTTCCGGCAGGCTTCCCGGGCCAGCACATACTCACGCTCTTCGTAATAGACTTCCGCCAGCATCACGTGGATTTCCGGCTGGGTGTCATTGATCTCCAGCGCATCGCGCAGCGTCCGGCTGGCCATTTCCTTGGCGCCGATCAGCAGGTATTCGCCGGCAAGCGCGGTCAGTGTGGTCCAGCTTGACGGGTTCAGCATCGCCGCCTGCACCAGATAGACAATGGCCAGCGAGTGGTCCTGACGGTCACCATAAGTCAGGCCAAGTGTGTGCAGCGCACCGTAATAATCCGGAAACTCCTTCAGCAGTGTCAGGCAGATCTGCTCTGCCTGGTCAAACTGTCGCTGCTGGCGCAGGGTCTCTGCCTGCTTGAGCTTGGCGTGCGCATCCTTCAGCACGGCAATCGGGTCGCCTTCCAGAATTGACTTGGGAACCTTAAGCCCTTTGTTGCGCATGTTCATGATCCTGTTTGCTGCTTGAAGTCTCGCCGGCCGGCCGGGCAATTCTCATAACATCAACACCCTGCACGAACAAATACAAACCCCTCACCGGCCAGCAAAAAAGCAGGCCGTAAGGCCTGCTTTCGCGGTGTGCAAATGTTCCGGGAATAAACCTACAGATGCAGGTTGATGCCGAGCCTGATCTGGCCGTATGTATCGAAATCTATGCCTTCCGTGCTCACATCATTGTCACCTCCGGCTCCCAGATACGGGACTCTGTCCGACCCGATGTGGGCGAGGCCCTCGGCTTTCAGGGAAACCGAGTTACTAATGAAGCTTTCAATGCCGACACCGACCACCGGCCGGACCAGGGCTTCCCGGTTTTCGTCCCCGTCGGATGAGTCCTTGGCCGTAACGCCCAATATGCCAACTCCGGCGGTTGCATAGACCAGGTGGTTGTCAATCGGCACGCCAAGACGGCCGCGCACCGACGCCACAATATCAAGTGTGGCTTCTTCACCCTCTTCAGTCTGTCCACCCCACTCCAGACCGCCATTGCCGATATCGGCCTCGACACCCCACACGAAGGAATCGTGGTCGAAGTTTCTGCCGACCTGCAGACCGGCCACAAACCCATGTTCGACACGGAAGATTTCGGTATCGTCATCGCCAAGTCCGGCAGCGCCGCCAAAATTGCCACCGACATAATACCGGTTCCAGTCGCCGCGTTCAGGCTGCGCCGTGATTTCAGCACCCTCACCCGGGCCGAAGAAGTAGTTCACACCCAGCCTTAACTGGCCAACGGTGTCCAGGTGGACGCCTTCACTTTCGCTCGGGTCCCATTTTACCAACGTGTCGCTGCCGATAAAGGCCAGGCCTTCCGCCCTGACCGACAGGGACGGGGTTACCATGCTTTCAAACCCAAGACCCGCAACCGGTCTGACCACTGAATCGGACTCAAGGCCGTGACTGCTGTTATTTGAGTCGGCTGATCCAAACAGGATGCCAACACCTGCGGTCGCATAGATCAGGTGATTGTCAACCGGCAGACCAACCCGGCCGCGTAGCGAGGTGACAACGTCCAGCGAGGCGCTTTTTGCAGTAGTTGCATACACTGCCAGGCCGCCCAGACCGACATCGCCCTCAATGCCCCACACAAATGATCCGGCGTCAAAGTTCATGCCCATTTGCAGTCCTGAGGCAAAGCCATGCGCCGTGTAGGCAAACAAGGTGCTGTCACGGTCTTCGATGCGGCCCAGATTGGAGCCGAAACTGGCACCGACATAAAACCGCTCCCAGTTCGGCCGCGCAGAGTCGTCCCCGTCAAGATCAGCACCGTAGTCCGATTTCGGGCCGCTGTTTGCGCCCAGGTGCATGTTCAGCCCCATCCTGATCTGGCCCACTGTGCCCAGTTTCATGCCACCGGTGTTGGAGCCGGTGCCGCCGAAGGAAATCTCGTCGTCACCGATAATTGCCAGCCCTTCTGCTTTCAGCGAAATACCGGGTGTTATCCGGCTTTCGATGCCCAGGCCGACGGCGGGCCTGACGATGGTTTCCCGATTGCGGACGTTAATGTCTGCGTCTGAACCTGCTTCTACCTGCACCGACAAAAGGCCGACTCCGGCAGTTGCGTAAATCAGGTGATTGTCCACCGGCAGGCCGACCCGCGCCCGGATTGTGGACACAACATCCAGAGAACCAGTTATATCGTACGTTGAACTGTCCCAGAGCAGGCCGCCGGTACCCACGTCAGCTTCCAGGCCCCAGACAAAGGAGCTTTCATCGAAATTAACACCTGCCTGAAGGCCGGTTGCGACACCGTGCTCAACCCGGGCGAAATGTCGGTCCAGGTTGTCAATCGCGTAGGCGAGGTTGCCGCCGAAATAGCCGCCGACATAAAAATGCGCCCAGTCCGGCCGACCCGTGTCAACCATGATCTCGGCGCCGCCCGGCTCTCCGAAGAAGTAGTTCACCCCGACCCGTAACTGTCCGACAGTGCCAATTCTTGCACCTTCGGTGCTGTAGTCGGCCAGAACATCATCGCCGATATGGGCCAGACCTTCGGCCCTGACCGACATCGACGGCGTCAGCATGCTCTCAAAACCGAGCCCGACAACCGGCCGGATTGCAGTTCCGCTGTCGGTGTCTGAAAAATTGCTGGCACCCTCAGCAGTCCTTCCCAGCAGCAGGCTGGCACCGGCAGTGGCATAAAGCAGGTGATTGCCGACCGGTACACCAAGGCGGGCCCGGAGGGATGTGATCAGGTCCAGGGAAAACGTATTTGCGGTTCTCGCCCACCAGTTCAGCCCGCCCAGCCCCACGTCGCCTTCGATGCCCCAGATGTAGGTACCGCTGTCAAAGTTTGCACCCAGTTGCAGGCCGGCGCCCAGGCCATGGTCCACATGCTTCCAGACCTGACTCTGGAGATCATCAGCATGAGCCAGATTGGCCCCAAAGTGGCCGCCAATATAAAACCGTTCCCAGTTTGGCCCGGCCGGCGCGGCAAAATCCGCTGCCGTCGCGTTGTTGACAAATATTCCCAATGCCGCAATCGACACACCGACCTTGATCCACCTGGACTGGATTTTCATGAGATTTCCCCTTCACACCCGATTCGCCCAGCACTTTCCGGTAAATCAGCTAACATCCTGCAATCGTTAGCGAATTCCCGTCAATGCGAAAGTGCCATATGTTGAGCCTGCAAAAAATATACAACCTGGGCGCGAAGTTAGCACACATTTTGACGTAATACTGTGACATTTCTGCCACACTTTCTGAAAAAAGAATCGTCTCGACGCCTTCACCTGCCGGCAAGAAAGCAGGCCGTGAGGCCTGCTTTCGCGGTGTGGAAATGGCCGGATGACGGATCTACAGGACACAATTACCTATCAAAACGCCCGTGCAGAGTGGTGGCATGCCCATGTTTTGGTTTCCGGCGGCTTGATGCAGCTGCGCCATATGGTTCCGCCGCGTGGGCCTATGTCAGCGAATTCGCCACACCGGGCGACGCCATTGAACGGTTCAGGGCGGCAGGCTTCCACCACGCCAGGCGGTTTGGCGTGTTCAGCCACCGGCTTGAAGGATTGCAGGCCCCGGCACTGAAACAAGGTGTCTCAGTCGATTTGTAATCGGCTGAAAACGGCCACATTTTCGAACATCCCCGGGCCCCGCCGCCCGCCGCAGCCGTGAAGCATCCGGAAGACGGCTGGCAGGTCCACTGTGGCCGATAGGCAACACTTTTGAAAAAAAGCCTCGCTTCGCTGATAGTTCTTTGCGCAAGGACACGATTTTTGATACATATTGCCCAATTGCAGGATTCGAAGAAGGGGTTTTCAGATGTCCAGAAAGATTGCGGCTTTGGCCATGGCGGGTTTGCTTGGCAGTTTCGGCACCGCGCAGGCGGCCGATTTTGAGCCCGAGCGCGAGCTTGGTCTCATTGTATCAGGTGTTGTTGATCAGTGGGCCGGCATCCAGTTCATCGACGGGCCAGAGGCTGGTTTTGGCCCTCCCGGTGCCACAACGGATGAGACGGTTTTCGTAAACGGCGGTGAAGGTCTGCTGAGCCTGCCTGCCGGAGACAACCTCTCGATCCAGAGCGACTTCAAGTACGAGTACAACGAGAATGCGCTGGATACGGCGGAAACAGGCGATGTCTTAGGGCCCGAATACATGTTCCAGGGTGCCTTTCACCTGAGCTGGCGCGACCCGTCCTCGGGTCTGTTCGGGTTCTTCGGCGGCATTGGTGAAGCCAATGTCGGCGAACTGGATACAGTCGGCCGCTTCATCGGCGGTGAAGGCCAGATCTATATGGGCAACCTGACATTCTACGCACAGGGCGGTTATGTAGACTTTGAAGCTCAGGATACCGTGGGTTTCGGCGTGGCTACACTGGAAGACGGTGCCTTTGCACGCGGTGTTATTCGCTGGTTCCCGACGGCAGATTCCAGGTTGCAGCTCGAAGGCACCTACATTCATGTGGATTACACGGCCGCCGTTCCCAATGTCGGCGACATGGAAGCCTTTACCGTGAAGGCGCGGTATGATTTCACCCTCGGCGGCATGCCGATATTGGGTGATGTGCCGCTCTACTTTGCCTATCGCGGGATTTTCCGGGACAACTGTCTTGAAACCGCCGTTTCCTCAACGGATACCGACGATCACACCATCATGGTCGGGACGTCCTATTCATTCAGCGGCGACAGGCTGACCGTTGACCGCCAGGGTGCAACCCTGGATACGCCTGATTTCTACCACAGCTGCTCCGCATCCAATCAGACTTCAGGCTAGTTTCTGAAATCAACGGAGCATTATGCAAATCCGGGTCTGTCGCAGCAGCGGCAGGCCCATTTTTACGGGCAGGGTATCAGGAGCTTCGGGATAATTCGGATTCTGCCAGCTTCTTAGACCGTGAAACGTCCGAAAATCTGACGGCTGCCGCACTGTGGCAAAAATGCAACACTTTTCAACAAAGCACCGGCGCAGCCGATAGTTCTTTGCGTAGAGTCAGGTTTTTTGCTACAAATTGGGTAATTGCAGGATTCGAAGAAGGGGTTTTCAGATGTCCAACAGGATTGCGGCTTTGGCCATGGCAGGTTTGCTCGGCAGTTTCGGCACCGCGCAGGCGGCCGATTTCGAACCCGAGCGCGAACTCGGGCTGATCGTGTCCGGTGTGGTGGATCAGTGGGCCGGCATCCAGTTCATCGACGGTCCGGAGGCTGGTTTCATTGGACCAGTTGCCACAACGGATGAGACGGTTTTCGTAAACGGCGGTGAAGGTCTGCTGAGCCTGCCTGCCGGAGACAACCTCTCGATCCAGAGCGATTTCAAGTACGAGTACAACGAGAATGCGCTGGATTCGATATCTGCCGGTGACGTTATCGGACCCGAATACATGTTCCAGGGTGCATTCCACCTGAGCTGGCGCGACCCGTCCTCGGGTCTGTTCGGCTTCTTCGGCGGCATTGGTGAAGCCAACCATGGCGAGCGGGATACAGTCGGCCGCTTCATTGGCGGTGAAGGCCAGATCTATATGGGCAACCTGACATTCTACGCACAGGGCGGTTATGTAGACTTTGAAGTTCAGGATCCAGTGGGTTTCGGCGTGGCTACGCTGGAAGACGGTGCCTTTGCACGCGGTGTTATTCGCTGGTTCCCGACTGCAGAT
The DNA here is from genome assembly GCA_024640405.1 of Alphaproteobacteria bacterium. Lineage (GTDB taxonomy): Bacteria > Pseudomonadota > Alphaproteobacteria > Rhizobiales > Aestuariivirgaceae > Anderseniella. The sequence goes on from JAHEFB010000044.1 coordinate 31,424, forward strand.
TCCAGGTTGCAGCTCGAAGGCACTTATCTGCACGTGGATTACACGGCCGCCGTTCCCAATGTCGGCGACATGGAAGCCTTTACCGTGAAGGCGCGGTATGATTTCACCCTCGGCGGCATGCCGATATTGGGTGATGTGCCGATCTACTTTGCCTATCGCGGGATTTTCCGGGACAATTGTCTGGAAACCGGTGTTTCCTCGGCGGATACAGACGATCACACCATCATGGTCGGGACATCCTATTCATTCAGCGGCGACAGGCTCACCGTTGACCGCCAGGGCGCAACCCTGGATACGCCTGATTTCTACCACAGCTGCTCAGCATCCGATCAGACTTCTATTCCGGGTTGATTCCTGAAACCGCAGGAGCATTAAGCAATTCCGGGCCTGTCGCACCAGCGGCAGGCCCTTTTTCCGGGCACGATGGTTTTGGGTCTGTATTGCCATTTGGCATAAAATATCCTATATTGCGCCATATAGGAGAGCCATATGCCGCAACTTCAACTGATAGAGACGTCATCGCAGGATTTTCTGCCGGATCCCGTTACCGATGAAGAGGCAGCAGCCATGTTCCGTGCGGTCGTCAATCTGTTCCGCGCCTGGGGTGTGACCGACGCGGAAGCCGCAACGCTGCTCGATCTGCCGGCGCGCACCTTTGCCCGCTGGAAGGCGGATGGTCCGGGCAGGTTAGGGCGCGACGGCAAGTCACGCCTGTCAAATCTGATGGGCATTCACAAGGCCCTGCGCATCATCTTCCGGGAGCCGCAGCGCGGCTATGAATGGGTGAAGAAGCCAAACCGCATTTTCAACGGCAACTCGGCACTCGATGTCATGCTCGGCGGTGAGCTGACCGATCTGATGCGGGTGCGCCGTTCGCTGGATGCTGAACGCGGTCTCTGGTGACAGTTGACGCCGCGAATATTTCCACCGCGCGGGTTGTCTGGCCGGCCGCGGTGCGCATCATCCGCAGCCTCTATCCGCCGATTGACCTGTTTGAGGACATTGCTGATCCGGCCGACTGGCCACTGCTCATCTCGGCTGAAATGAAGACCAATCCACGGCTTATGGAAACCGTCGGCAACCTCGACCTGGTGCCGCCGGACCGGCGCGTATCCGGCCCCGAGGCCAGCTGGCTCATGGCGCCGTTTACCCATGTCTCGACCAGCAGGCCGAGCCGGTTTTCAGACGGCTCCTATGGCGTCCTGTATGTCGGACGGACCTTTGAGACGGCGCTGTTTGAAACCATCCATCATCACACCCGCTTCATGGCGGCAACCGGGGAGGCGCCGGGCTGGACGTCGCAGTTCCGTGAGATCGTCCTCGATATCGATGCGACACTGCATGACTTGTTCAGCGATGATGCAGCAACAATCGGCCTGCGCCATCGAGACGACTACGCCGCCCCGCAGGCGCTCGGGCGCGACCTGCGTGCATCCGGTTCCGACGGCGTCATTTGGCCCAGCGTGCGCCATGCAGGCGGCGAGTGCGCCGGGCTGTTCTGGCCCGACGTGGCCGCCAACCCGCGCCAGGCCAGGCATCTCGATTATCACTGGGACGGCAACAAGGTCGACCTGGTCCGCGAACCGGCAAACGGAACCGTCTGGCGGGTTGCGCAGTGAAGGTTTATTGCATCGCCGCGATACCGGCAATCTGACCTGAACGGACCCCATGTGTCCGGGGCGTGCACATGGGTTTGATTTGCGAGAATAATATGAGGAAAAATGCTGGATGTGGGCTGATATGCGCGAACCCACGCTGGGTCAAAACATCTGCTTTCAACCCACTTTTCACCGTCAATTTGACAAGACGGACAAGGGGATTTGTGACCCGTTTCGGACATGCGGCCCAGCAAATCAATGGCCGAACTATGGCTGTATACCGATCGCCATCAGTGTGTGATCCAGGCTCTCTTGCTCGTTCTCGACCAGTCCTGCCGTGGCCAAAAGGTCAAAGCACAACGAACCTCCCGCATGCCTCAGGTAAGCCCCCGCCAAAACAGCCGGTCAGGTCATTGTGGTTGTCATCACAGGGCGTCTTGACATCACCCCTGCCATGAGAGCTCAGGCGGCGTGAAGTCTCGTCTGTCGGATCAGTGCCCTTGCGGCTGCGTCAAAAGCCGAGAGCTGTTCTTTCATGGCCCGCGCTTCCTGGGGATGTTCGGCTCGCCGCCACGCAGAAAACGGCGACGAAAAGTGCCATGTGTTGCCGCCGGCATTTACTTCCAATGCAAACAGTTTTCCGGTGTTGACCTCTTTGAGGATATCGATCCCGAGCAGGGGAATCTGGTCGAATGCGCCTGCGGTCTCGCGGCCAAATGCGACAACGTCCGGATAGTCGCCATACTCTCTCGTGGCCTCCCCGCTTCCGTCAGACACGACAGCTTCCAGCAAGACTTCATCCGGTTCGGACAGGTCCGGCCTCTGCTGGTGAAGGAACTTGTATTGGGCATACAGCGGCTCGGTAAAAAGCGATAGCACCCTGTAGTGTTGGGGATTTCGACCGGTGTCGATGAAAGACTGGATCAGCAACTGGGTTCCGGGTTCGTAACCAAGCAGGGAATGCAAATCGTTCCCCAATTGCTTAAGACGCCGGGTACGAACAAGCCGCACATTGTCCTTGTCGGACGTCTGCTTCAGGTCGGCAGGTTTGATGACGACAAATCGACCCCAGGCGTCCTCCTCGAAACTCTTCTCAGGTGAATGGACTTCGACATGGGGTGATGGAATTCCGGCACTCCGGAGGATTTCATACTGATCCAGCTTGCTTATAGCACGGTTGTGGAACACCGGACCGCGCGTCGGTTTGAACTTGTAATTCGCCACGAACGAGACCGTAATCGAAGGATGCTGCCAGGCGGTGTCGGGTATGACATCGGCAGTGAATTGGCTGGGTAGTATGTGAACGGCAACATCGTTTACCTGCCTGACTATCCTGTTTCCAATGTCCTGGAAGTCCTCCCAGAAATGATTCCGGTCGCAAAGGATGAAAAGATTCTTCAGCTTCTCGTCATTCGACCTCGACATACAGGTTACCCTCCCACTCCCCGTGAAACACCGACTTGAGTCGCGCCCCCGGTAATCGCAAGAAAATTCATTCTGAACGCACCATAATGGCCGATAATGCCGCGATCTTGCAATATGCCTTCCCCTGCCGGAAAGCTTGTTTGACCAAAGACGGAGGCTACCCGGACACTCTCCCGGGCAGTCGGCGGGATCTCATCGCACAATCCGGCCGAACCCGGCTGTTTGGGAAAATGGTCTGGGATACTTTGACGATGAGACATGCAGACCGGATCCACTTGCAAATCCATTCGGACCAAAAGTGTTACCCATGTCTCCGGTATAAAACGTAACCCATGTGTCCGGGTCGGACCCTGATTTTATTGGCGCACCCGAGAGGATTCGAACCTCTGACCTCTGCCTTCGGAGGCAAGCCACTCCGTAATAAGAACAATGGGTTACAAGAGCGCTGCCTTTTTTGGGCAGGGGTACGTCAATTTAGTACATTGAAAAGATTGGGAAAAATAGAGCAATTCCAACTCAGACGATTTCTGAGTCTAAAATGAAGACTAAATCACGAAGTTGTCGCGACCTAGTGTTCTGGTTATGCCGTTTCAGAGACAGGGATTGGAGCGATTTCGACGCCCATATCCGGCCTGTTTGATCGGCACGCGGTCCGTGGCCTTGAGCCGCTGCGGGCATCGTCTGCTTTTGGGGGGTCTTTCACCGTCTTCATAGTGCGCTCCGCACGGCAGAAAATGACCCAGGCTGTGTGAAAACGCTAATCCGGCTGGCAAATCACATGATTCCCCGGCTGTCTGCTTTCCTAAGCCATTGATTTCATTGATGTCAGATTTGGGCAAAAACCGTCAAAATCCAAATTTGAGCAATTTTCTAACGTTTTCACACACCCTGGACCCTGAGCTGAACTCTCTGACCAAAGATAATCGACCCTGAAGGGCTGCTCTCGAGTTGTTGCTTGCAATGCAGCTTTAAGTGGTAGTCAAACGCTTCCTTTGCCAACCAAATAGGCTTGGAAGGCTGTGATCGCGGAGGAAAACCGGGAGAGCCGTTGAGTGGGAAACTACAGCGACCTGCGAGGAATCCGTGACGGTATAGCTGCTCTTGTCGATAGGATCATTCGGCAGAATATTTTCAAAAGTTTTCTCCATGCCGTTGAACAAGAATGAAATGGTTAGCTTGCTGTTAAGTAGGCCAGGGTTGTTAAAATAGACTTTATCGAAAGATCCAACGGCGTTTTTCGCAGCAGGGTCTACAACACTACAATTGAAGTCTGGCGTATTGATCGTGGCAACCTGACGGCCCACACATGGCAGGAGCCCGCCGGCAACTGTGACATTTATGCAACACTTTTTAAAAAAAAGTCGAAATTGTGTTGTGCTTGTCGTTTTCCATCTTGTCGCGGCCAGTGACTATGATTAACAAGGTGTAGTAATTATTTGATTTAACGCAGAGCGGGTATACAAGGGCTTTTTAGGAGGGCTGAACATGACCAAATCGAAATTGGCACTGATGGTGAGCGCAGCGGTTATCGCCGGAGCGGTTTACGCTGGCGAAGCTAGGGCAGCGGATATGTACATGCCACAAGCCGGCGCGGACTGGAACGGAATTTACGTGGGCGGGCATGTTGGCGGAGCTATTGGTGAGGCTTTTTTTGATAGCGACACGATTACGCAATCTGATGCTGGTGCATTGGCCGGTTTGCAGGCCGGTGTGGACTTCGACCAGGGTAATTTCGTCTGGGGCATCGTTGCAGACATCAGTTTCACTGATGTGGAAATAGAGGAATATCCCAACTCCAGTGACCACGTCTGGAAGCCAGAGATTTTGGCATCGGTGCGCGGTCGGATTGGCATGAAGTTCGGGGCTGATCAGTCCACGCTGCTGTACGGCACCGGCGGTATTGGTATTATTAATGGTCAGCTCACTTCAAGCTCAGCCAGCCAGACTAGCAGGGAAACCGTTTATGCTCCGGTTGTGGGAATTGGCGTCGAGCACAAGGTGGGGCCGGGCTGGTCAGTTTTTGCTGAGGGCCTAGCATACCTCGCAGATGACTGGCTCGACGATAGCGAAACCAAAGTTGAAACCATGGGCGTCATGAGACTTGGCGTAAACATGAGGTTCTGACCCTCCCGAATCTAGACATCATCGAAGCGGAGGTTTTTTGGAAACCTCCGCTTTTTGAATTATAGGCGAACAGAGTTTATTGGATCACGCTTTGAGCAGCAATTGATGGGTAGATCGCTTAGAAAAAGAAACTTAAAGAGCAGCACTCTGCCGCCCAAAAAGCCATCTTTCGCCAACCCGGCGGAAGAATTGCGGGCGGCGCAGCAACAGCTTCAAGAAGCTGAAACACTGAGGCAGAAGAAATTCTTTGACAAAGCCGAGGTGATTTGCAGTCATCTTATCAGGCAGTACCCTGACTACTATGGCGCTTTGCATACGCTTGGATTGATTTACGCGGACAAGGGCCAGCATCAACGCGCGGTCCAGTTTCTTGTCCAGGCAGCTATTCAGCATCCCAGGAGTTGGATAACCCAAACCGCCCTCGCTGGTAGTTACCTGAACTTGGACTCCGAAGATTTGGCCGCACAGGCACTCGAACGAGCTGTCACCATCAAACCCGACAGCCCTGAAGTTCTGATCACACTCGGTGAGGTTTATGAATCTCTAAGAGATTATGAGCCAATGTTGACTGTATACAAAAAGGCGCTTGAATTGGAGCCTGACCGAGTTGAGGCAGCGTGGGGAGTTTCCAAGGCTTGTATTGAACTTGGTGATTTTAGCCAAGCCTCCTCCGTGTTGTCATCACTTATTGACCTAAAGCACAATTCGCTCGCTTTGCTGGAAAATTTGACGCAACTTCCTGCGTCATTTGCCTGTGAAAACTTGGATTCTTTGATAAAGTCGGTGCACATCCGAGATGTTGCTGAGAGTCAAGCATCATTTCTTTTTGTTCAAGCAAGGGCCAGCGCAATAAACGGAAATTCCGAAAAGGCGTGGAAACTATTTAGTGAGGCTAATAGGGCGAAGCTAAAAATTTTGGGTGAAAATAACCTAGAAAGTTCACTAACCAGCTATAAGCAGCGATTGAATTGGCTGCAGGATAATACAAATGCAGGCAGAAGAGAACCGGAATCAAAAGACCCTGGCTTCACATCCTTGTTTATTTTAGGCCCTTCTCGATCTGGCAAAACAACGGCCGAAAAACTTTTGAGTTCACATTCAGGAGTGCTGCGCGGTTACGAGAACCCCACCATTTCTAAAGCCATTAAGCAAACATTCATGGATGCCGGACTTCTGTCGTGGCAGCAAACGGCTAATCTTCCATATTATTTGCGGGATCACGTGTCAGAAAATTATATTGAATTATTAAATTTTGATGCTTCGAAATACTCTGTTTTCACAAACACTTCTCCTGGTTTAATCTGGGATGCGATATTTTTAAACGAGTTTATAACTGGTGCAAAATATATATTCTTAGACCGAAATGTAGATGATCTTGCTATGGACATTTTTATGAAAAATTACCGTAGAGGTCATACGTATTCTTACAAATTAGAAAAAACTTATGAATTTATTGGACTGTACAAGCAGATGGTGGAAATTATGGAGAGTCGTATACCTGAAAAGGTACTAATCCTGAATTATGATGACCTAATAAAGAGCCCGCGCGAATGTTTTGATAGAATGGTCGCGTTTGCTGGCTTGGACCGACAGGATTGCGAGTTGCCTGAACTTGGTGATAATCGAGGTGTTTCTGCGCAATACCGAAAATATATGGACCAGACTTCAAACCGCGTGAGCTAAGGTGATAAGAAATTATCACTTCATTGAAATTGGATTTCCCATTTGGCTCCGGCAATTGATGCGATTGATCACTGATTCTGATATAAAATTCAATGTGTTGAGCGTATTTTGGGGCGAGGCATATGGCGAACCTGGCGGGTGAAGCTGTGATGGTCCTCTGGGGCTCGATTTCGACCGCCGCCTGAAGCTTTCGTTCCACGGTTCCAAGATCACCACCGACGCCGGATTGCTTGCCTACCGTGAGCCCGGGAACGCGCTCGGGTTAACCGACATGGTTGGCGACGAGCTCGTCGATCCGCGCACCGGCAAGAACGGCCAGCACGTGATGACTGTATTGTTTCGCCAAACCGTCTTCGGCCGCCTCGGTGGCTGCGAGGACGTGAACGACGCCGATCATCTGGGACGTGATCCGGCGATGCGATGGATTGTCGGCGGTCGCGCCGTTGCGAATCCACAACTCCAGCGTCCTTGGTAATTCGTTGCCATAGAAGCCGAACAGCGTTGGCAGTTGTGGGGAACACTGCTTCATTGTGTTTTGGCAATTCGGTGATGATG
>JAHEFB010000009.1 GCA_024640405.1 Alphaproteobacteria bacterium
GCAGTACATTTGTTGATGTCGGAGCGCACATCGGATCAGTATTGACATCCGTTCATTATCATGACCCGAGCGTACAAATCGTTGCAATTGAAGCTGACCCCAAAAAGGCAGAAGCACTTAGGAAACGATTTCCATATTGCAAGGTTCTCGACGTCGCAGTTGGCGAGCGCGAAAGTACTGCAGAGTTCTATTTGAACTCCAAGTCTACCGGCTATAATTCTCTGGTTTTGCAGGAAACCGGAACGACAGCCACAATATCCGTACGTGTCGCGACGCTCGACGCCTTGCTGCCAGAAATTGAAGTCGATGTCCTGAAGATGGATATTGAAGGCGCTGAACTTGGCGCGCTTAGAGGCGGTAAGAACATGGTTGAGCAAAACCGGCCCACCATCATGTTCGAAAGTGTGGGCAACAAGGTAAATGCGTTGGGTTACTCGGCAACCTTGCTGTGGGAGTGGTTCACAGCCATGGACTACCTGATCTTCACTCCTGATCGCCTGATGCATATGGCGGCTCCACTAAACCAGGATGCCTTCATCGATGCGCATTGGTATCCGTTTCGATCGCACAACTATTTTGCTGTTCACAAGGACAGAAGAGACGAGATACGAGATAAAGCCGGTACCATCCTATAAACCGCCCGCGGGCGAACACCAAATTTTGGAAGTACAGCGTGTATGGCATTGGTCAACCGGAGGTATCAGCGACGTGGATCAGCGCCTGAAGAGTATTACCAGCGATGTGCAGGTGCTGATTTCACTCCATGCGGCGCAGAATTTTCTGTCCTGCAAGCAGCAAGCGATCCGAAACCAGTCACGGCTAAGGCGTCATCTCGCATGTTGCACCGCCTTTCACACAGCTTGGCCCTCCGATGCGTTTTTTTCCAATGCTGACATCGAAGCTGTGACTTGAATGGACATATTTGTTGGTCCAGGCGTCGCGGGCGGCCTTCGCAGCGTTTGTTTTTGCGTTAACCGCGCCTGCACCATTGACTAGAATGTTGGCATAATCGGCGGCGGTGGGCAGCAAACCTTCCCACGCCTGCGGAAAATGATAACACCATTGAACTCATTGAACCGGCAACCGGCAATCGGTTCGAAGGGACAATCAAATGGAACATGGGATTCGCGGTGCCGAACGTTCGCATTGACTATCCGTGCGGCTCAGGCGCAGAGAAAAAGGAGTGTCACTAACAAGCGGTGGTTTATGTCCTGACGATAAACGATGGTCGGCCTGAGGCTGCGCCCGAGTTGCCGGCAGACAGCGAACCGGCTGCCGGTACATTACTGTTCCCCGATTTGAGTCGACACTGGCACTACAATGTAAGCAACAAGGCGAAGGCCAATCCAGGTGATGTTTTTCGTCTGAAGAGATGTCATACAACGAATTGACAGAGGCTTGCATCAGGGAATGAGGGCCCCCACACGCGGTTACTTCAGCGAAACAGAAGGTCTCCATGCAACTTCGACAAGTACCACGAAAAACAGCCAGCATTTTTGAGTAAAATGGCGCGAGTGACGGGGCTCGAACCCGCGACCTCCGGCGTGACAGGCCGGCACTCTAACCAACTGAGCTACACCCGCGCGATGTAAGGCAAACCGTGCCGAGACCGGAAGGTTTGCGTTGGTTGGGGTGGATTACTCAGTTCGCAGTCGCAAGTCAAGCGGCCATCGGCCAAATATGAAATTCACCGGCAAAGAAATTGCAGGCAAAACCCGGATCAGGGTTCATTCGGCTTCTTGCGCCTGATTGAAAGTTTCGGGCCATCACCCAGAACACGCACTTCGCGCTGCGGGAACGGTATGGAGATATTGTTGGCCTTCAAGGTGTCCCAAACCACCAAAAGAATTTCAGCCGTGAATTTGTTCTTGCCGTCGTCCAGGCCTTCGGACCAGAACTCGACGGCCAAATTGACACCCGAGTCGCCGAAGCTGCGCAGTTCCGTATCCGGCGCTTCCGGCTCACTCAGCACTGCCTTGTGTTTGGCAACCGCCTCATTGACCAGCCGCATCACTTCATGAAGATCACTGTCATAGGCAACTGAAAACTCCACTTCAAAGCGCTGGCGCGGATCATCCCGTGTCCAGTTGACGAAAGCGGTAGTGATGAATTTCTCATTCGGTACCATGATCTCCTTGCCGTCGAACGTCTCCAGCGTAGAAGATCGCATGTTCAGTTCTTTCAGGATGCCGGCCCTGCCATCTTCCATTTCAATATAGTCACCAACACCCAGCGACCGCTCCAGCAGGATGATGATGCCGGAAATAAAATTGGATGCGATCTGCTGCAGTCCGAAGCCGAGCCCGACACCCAGCGCGCCGCCGAACACCGTCAGCGCGGTCAGGTCGAGCCCGAGTATCTGCAGCAACAGGATAAAGACAACGATGAACAGTGCTATCTCGAACAGCTTGGCAAACAGTTCCCTGGTGGCTTTGTCGAGGTCCTTCTGATTGCGAATGACCTTTTGGCCGGCGGTGGTGGACAGCCTGCCGAGCCAGAACAGCAAACCGCCAAACACGGCTGCCTTGGCCAGAAAATACAGCGAAATGCGAATATTGCCGACTTCCAGTGAGGCGCCATCCAGAAAGACAACGGTTTCGTCCCACCAACCGAACACCTGCAGGGTGGCGATCGGGATGCCGATATAAATCGCGGCGTTACGCACCAGCGAATGTGTGATGAAGCGATTGATGGCGGCATACAGCACCCCGACCACACCAACTGATTGTGCGATGCGCACCAGCCACGCGCTGCCGACAGCAGAAAGACACATCTGTATGGCGATCGCCAGAAACAGCACCGCCAGCACCGGAAACAGCAGGTCACGCAGGGAATGAGCGAAATTCAGCCAGCGCGCAAACCTGTGATCGTCGGCAACCGGCTCGCCCATCACACCGACGCGCTTGCGCACTTGCGCGGCTACAATACGCGCGAGAACCACGGCTGCCAGTATGGCACCGGCCTGAGCATAGAATTGAGGTGAAGTCGCCCAGCCGGCGATCTTGTCCAGGAGTTCAACTCCGGTGGCCTTCAACTCTTCAATTGAAAGCATGGACAACACGCCTTTTGACTTATGGGATGGTGGGCGATGACAGGCTCGAACTGCCGACCCTCTCGGTGTAAACGAGATGCTCTACCAACTGAGCTAATCGCCCCCACTAATCTGAGCGATGTATTAGCGCCCCGTGCCCATTTGAGCAAGCGCCGTTTTAAATAAAAATGACCCCGCGCCTTTTCTGAAGAGCGCGCGGGGCCTGATGTTTGCCGTCGACCGGTTGGCGGTCGCGGCGACAAGTCGTTTACCGTCAGTGGTTGACGGCCTCCTTGAGAATCTTGCCGGCCTTGAACTTGGCATTTTTGGAAGCCGGAATATCAATCGCCCTGCCCGTGCGGGGATCGCGACCGGTAGAGGCAGCGCGCTGGCCTACAGAAAATGTGCCAAATCCAACAAGACGCACGTCATCACCTTGCATCAGTGCCTTTTGAATGTTTGCCAATGTTGCTTCGATTGCTTCGCCTGCTTCACCTTTTGTGAGCTTTGCGTCTTCCGCAACTTTTGAAATGAGATCATTTTTGTTCATGTGAATGGATCCTTTCACCAGGTTTCCGACAATAGGTACTCAAGTACGTACGCCTCGTGTGTTAAAAGTCGCGGATTTCAGCCAATTAATGCAAGCCCCATACACCGCCGCCTGAAAATCCATCATGTTTACATGCACTTATTGGCACGCAGCTATTCAGCAAGATTTGGCTGAAAACTGGGATTTGCGCATTTTTGACAAATTTGATTCGCCGAACTCCTGTCCATCGATGCCGTTTCTGACCCATCTGATCGGCAAATTCCGAGCTTTTTTCGGGAGTTATACCAATGGAACCGGCAAATCTTCCACTGCAGCCCGGATCAAAAAAGGCGTGGCCAGGGAACCCGGCCACGCCTCGACACTTACCTTGTCCTGCTCAAATTTGATTTTAAGCGGGAACTATAGCCGTCAGTCAGTGGGCTGTTACATTTTCACCCGATGCCTTCGCAGCATCAGCTGCAGCTTTTGCTGCCGCCTCCTCGGCTGCTTCATCCCACTCTATGGCCTCCGGCTGAGAAACCAGTGCGTGTTTCAATACTTCGTCAGCATGGGACACCGGCACAATTTCCAGCCCGTTTTTGACGTTATCGGGAATATCGGCCAGGTCCTTGGCGTTTTCTTCCGGGATGAGAACCTTGGTGATGCCACCGCGAAGTGCGGCAAGCAATTTTTCCTTAAGACCACCAATCGGCAACACCCGGCCGCGCAGGGTGATCTCACCGGTCATGGCCACTTCCCGCCTGATCGGAATACCCGTCAGTACAGACGTTATGGCAGTTACCATGCCGATACCGGCAGACGGACCGTCCTTGGGAGTTGCACCTTCAGGCACATGCACATGGATATCGATCTTGTCAAACAGAGGCGGTTTTACACCGATCTCGGTTGATCGTGAGCGCACATAAGATGACGCCGCCGATATTGACTCCTTCATCACGTCGCGAAGATTGCCGGTGACAGTCATCTTGCCCTTGCCCGGCATCATTACAGCTTCAATGGTCAGCAACTCGCCACCCACCTCTGTCCACGCAAGCCCGGTTACAACACCGACCTGATCTTCCATTTCCGCCATTCCATAACGAAACTTCTCTACGCCCAGGAAATCGGCCATGTTCTTGGCGGTGATCTTGACCTTCTTCTTGGCTCCCTTTGCCAGGACGATTTCCTTAACCGCCTTGCGACACAAGGTGTTCAACTCGCGTTCCAGATTTCTCACACCGGCTTCACGGGTGTAACGGCGAACAACTTCAGTCAATCCATCATCGGTCAACTCAAACTCGCCTTTGCCAAGACCATGATTTTCCAGTGCCTTCGACAATAAGTGCCTGCGGGCGATCTCGAACTTTTCGTCTTCAGTGTAACCGGCAATGCGAATGATCTCCATGCGATCCATCAACGGTCCGGGAATATTAAGCGAGTTGGCCGTTGTTACGAACATTACATTCGACAGATCGTACTCAACCTCGAGATAGTGATCCATGAATGTTGAATTCTGTTCCGGATCCAAAACTTCGAGCAATGCTGAAGACGGGTCGCCGCGGAAATCCATTCCCATCTTGTCGATTTCATCAAGCAGGAAAAGCGGGTTTGATTTTTTTGCCTTCTTCATCGACTGAATGACTTTGCCGGGCATCGATCCGATGTAGGTACGCCGGTGGCCTCGAATTTCAGCTTCGTCACGCACACCGCCAAGGGACATGCGAACGTATTCGCGGCCCGTCGCCTTGGCAATCGACTTTGCCAGCGAGGTCTTACCGACTCCGGGAGGTCCGACCAGGCACAAAATTGGCCCACGCAGCTTGTTGGCCCGTGCCTGCACGGCCAGATACTCGACAATGCGTTCCTTGACCTTTTCGAGCCCGTAATGATCACCCTCAAGCACAGATTCCGCCTGCGCAAGATCGTTTTTGATGCGAGATTTTTTACTCCAGGGGATGGACAGCAACCAGTCCAGGTAATTTCGGACCACGGTCGCTTCCGCAGACATCGGTGACATCTGCTTGAGCTTTTTCATTTCCGCGTTGGCCTTTTCACGGGCTTCCTTGGAAAGTTTGGTCTTGGCGATGCGTTGTTCCAGTTCGGCCATCTCGTCGTGGTCATCGCCATCGCCGAGTTCCTTTTGAATCGCCTTCATCTGTTCGTTGAGATAATACTCGCGCTGGGTCTTTTCCATTTGGCGTTTGACGCGTGAACGGATGCGCTTTTCAACCTGCAGCACGGAAATCTCGCTCTCCATCAAGCCGTACACCTTTTCCAGGCGGCGAGCCACGGATGCGGTTTCGAGCAATTCCTGCTTTTCAGATATCTTGATTGCCAGGTGCGCCGCGATACTGTCGGCAAGCTTGGCGTAATCATCGATCTGAGTGATTGATGAAACTGCTTCCTGCGGAACTTTCTTGTTCAGTTTCACATAGCTCTCAAACTGGGTGACAGCTGTTCGGGCCAGCGCTTCGGTTTCACCACCGTCAGCGTCAGAACCGGATATTGTGGTGGCATTTGCCTCAAAGAAATCGGCACGTTCAGTGTATGACACGATCTGTGCACGCTCCAGCCCCTCGACCAGAACCTTGACGGTGCCGTCCGGCAGCTTCAACAACTGCAGAATCGAGCCGATCGTGCCCACGTCATACATCTGATCTACAGCCGGGTCATCATCAGACGCATTTTTCTGAGCAACCAGCAAAATCCGTTTGTCTTCACGCATCACTTCTTCAAGTGCGGCAATTGATTTCTCGCGCCCTACAAACAAAGGCACGATCATGTGTGGAAACACAACAATATCGCGCAGTGGCAAAACTGCAAAAACGTCCTGGGTCATTGCTGTCTTCTTTTTAGTCATCCAGTGTCCTTTCGGTGGAACCAGAAGGTCCTTAGGGCCATTTTCTACAATGTGCTGGAGGGTGATTACGCGGAACCAACGCCGCCGGACCAATTAAAAGCCCCGACTTGCACTGGTTACGCCGCCTTCCAGTAAATCCAAACGCTACTTAGGCACGATTCGTTACGTGCTTGCAGCACCGTCGATGTCTGTTGGTAAATGGCTGTGGACAGTGCCAGATTCAAGTATGTATTTGCGAACACACCAGACAAATCCGAACAACGATGTCGTTTTCAGGTAATTCGGGGAAAAGCAGCCTGGCTATCAGCCAACCTGGGCAGGAAGTCGCTGACCGTTACGATCTTCCACAAACAACTGATTTCCGTCCTGCACAATGCTGTCACACCGTGTCAGGCCGGTGGTAAACTGCACACAAACCGAGACATCACGAATTTGATACTTGCCCACGGCTATAGGCTGACCGTTGCGGGTTTCCTGATACGATCCGGACCGGCCATACTCAAGCCTGCGTCCGTCAGCCACTATAATTGATTTGCCAGCCAGCATTGTACGCAGCTCGGATTCCGACAATTTGCGTCCGGCAGGAGCCGGCGTGACAGAGCCGGTGGCCAATCCGCCTACCCCTGGTTTGGGTGCCGGTGCAAAGGTTGCCTGCCCTGCAGGTGGAATTGGAGCCAACTGCGGTTGACCATACTGGGGTTGACCGTATTGCTGCTGATTGGTCGCAACCTGTTGTTGCTGAGCCGACGAAGCTACAGGCGCGGGCGCCGGATCACTGGATGTGAAACTGCCAAGATCTGTCGCACAGCCACTCGTAAGTGACAGCATGGCGGCAAACGCCAATGTTGTTGTTGATTTACGCAACCCTATAACCCCACAAAATGCAAACCCACTACCCTGCGGGTACTTAGAATCCCACAGCCAATTTCAGGTTTGCCACATGATTAAGGCCAATGGAAGGCCATCCCGGCACCAAATTTGTGGATTATTGATACTACAATTAATAGTAATTGATGCGCCGGTTGAAAATTCTTCAGCTACTCGTTCAGAGCCCAGTCATAGTGGGTCCCGCTGATGGGTCCGGTTTTCATCAACAATTCCGCCAGGTCTGCGTTGGCATATGTCAACAAATGCCGCATCACACCTTTCTGCGAGTTGCCGAAGTCGTAGGCAAACCAGGAATACAGTGATGACACCGATACTTTGCCGCGATTGTCGATTGCCACTCCTCGGGTTGAGTTGATGAATGCCCTTGCCGCGTCGTCCAGCTGTTTATCAACGGATTTGCCGGAAAATGCGGTGGACTGCAGATTCGGGCATCCGACCGATGCGCAATTGACACCGTAATGGATGCGCGGGTCCTTCCAGATCGGGCGTAATATGGCGTGCTCTATGTCATCAAGTGTCAAAGGTGTGCCTTCAACCTCAATGAGTTCTTTCTGCCAGGGACCGTTTTTCAGAAACACCGAAATGTCAATGTCGCGAATGGATTTTACCGGGTAGTGATCCAGGACAACATCTACGGTCGCTGCATTGTAAAGATTGATCCAGTAGGCCAGTTGCTCGTTTCTGTTGTAGCTGGTCACCTCTATTGCCTCGAGCGATAAAATGTAACTCTTCAAGGCAAGCTTATCGGTGGCGGAAACTTTGCCGTATGCAAATGTATTCAGCCTTGCCTTGCCCTGTCTGACATATCTTCCCAGCAATGCTGACCAGGCGCTGTGATCAATCACCCGATTGTCGTTGACATTGTTTTGAGCCCAATCGTCCCAGGCCTGTGGTGCCCTGGATGAAAAACCGAAGCCCGACAGCACCAGCCATGCGGCAAAAAGAGCAATGATACGGGTCAACGTTCGGATACGTAGAAACACAACAAGGCAACTCCGGAAATTGTAACTGAGCCTGCCCGCAGGTTAACCGGGCCAGCCATCATCACGCCAATCACAAGCGCCACAACGGTGCTGAACTTCTTGAGAGCGAGATGCTGCTTTCAATGATGGTTTTGTGAACCAATTTGAATTCTGAATTTCTGGCAGATTGATATGTTGGGAACACGAAGCAGCTGTGGCCAAAACATGGATTTCCGCCAACTGGTCAATTGCTTCCCAACCGTTCAAAGGAGTCTGAGATGCACGAATTACAGAGCGTCAAATCAATCTTCGGCGCTATGGCTGTAGCTCTTATCGCCGCCATAGCAGTTGTGGTCACGCCGGTTGCCGCTGCTGTTTCCAAGAATTCCGGATATAGCGCTCAACAATCAAGGGCACCAGCGGCAACAATCAAGATTGCAGCCAAGAAGAAGAAAAAGAAAAAGCGCACTCGCTATCCCTGCGGCAAAGGCAGCTGATGACGATTGCCGGGCGGATTGCGATACACGACACCCGGTCTTTGCTTGTTTTCTGGTCAATGTCGGGCGCAGTACTGGTGTGCTGCGCTTTCGCTCTTTCTGCCGGCAGTTCACAGTTTGCCTACACTGTCAGTGTCGCCGAAAGGCCAATCGGATCATTTGTTGCAGGCTACATGCTAGCCGGAGCCATTTTTCTGGCCGTGACCTGGTATCTGGTGCCGCGCAGCCTGAGTATTTCCAGTCCGACTACACTGCTGGTGCTGATGATCGCCTTCGGTTTGTTCATGCGGATTGCAATGTTCGGATCCGTACCGGTGCAGGAAGACGATTGTTATCGCTACCTCTGGGATGGCGCGCTATCGGCGAATGGTATCAATCCGTGGCTACACAGCCCCCTGGCAATCCTTGAGGGAACTGCATCCAGCCCCGCCATCATCATGCTGAAATCCCAGGCCGGATCGGTAGTTGAACGCATAAACTATGGTGATTTGCGTTCAATTTATCCAGCATTTGCGCAGGCGTTCTTTGCCCTTGCCTACGCGATTGAACCGTTTTCGCTTGAAGCCTGGCGGGCTGTATTGCTGGCGCTGGAGGCAATCACACTGGGGCTGGTTCTGACACTGCTGTCCCTGCTGAACAGGCCTCTTATCTGGTCCAGCCTGTACTGGTGGAATCCCGTCGTAATCAAGGAGATCATGAATTCAGCACATATGGAGCCGGTCCTGATGGTTCCGTTACTGGCTGCGCTGGTTCTGGCCGCCAAGTCCCGTCAGGTCGGCGCAAGTGTAATGGCGGCGCTGGCGGTTGCCACAAAAGTCTGGCCGATACTGGTACTGCCGTCCGTCTGGCGGTCGCTGTTTGCCCAGCCCGTCAAACTGGTTCTGGCAATCATGCTGGCTACCGCCATCATTGTAGTTCTTTACTGGCCGATTGTTGTTACACAACTTGATCGTTCGTCCGGCTTTGTGGCGTTCTCTACGCAGTGGGAACGTATATCTGCATCGTTTCTGATCCTGTGTGGCGTTGCGCAGTTGGTGCCCCAAACCCTGATTGAACCGGAAAGTCTTGCAAGAGCGATGGCGGCGACCCTTGTTGGTGCTATCGTGTTATGGAGCAATCGAAAGGCCATTGCCGAACCGGGTGAAATCGCACACCGGTTTCTCATTGCGGCCGCCGCCATGCTGCTGTTTTCACCGGTTCAATTGCCATGGTACTTTATCTGGCTCGCTCCGCTGCTGTGTATATTTCCCAACCGCGGCCTGTTGCTCATGACGCTGACGTTTCCGCTGTACTACGCATTCTTCAGAATGACAGCTCTTGGTGTGGATGAGGCATGGCTGCTTGCTCTCATCTGGCTGATGTGGCTTCCGGTCTGGAGTGTTCTTGGTTATGACTGGTGGACAGGAAAGCGATCTGGCGACACAGCTGGCCGGTTGCCGGAAGCAACCTGATGCGAAATCAGCACACTATTGCCGTGATAATCCCCGCCTTTGATGAAGCAATGGCCATTGGTCAGGTAATTGACGGCATTCCCGAGTGGGTCGATCAAACAATAGTTGCCGACAATGCGTCCACAGATGGAACAGCCGATACAGCAAGAGCCCACGGTGCCCGTGTGGTTCATGAACCACAACCAGGTTATGGTGCTGCCTGCCTGCGCGGCATAGAGGCTGCAACCGGATATGACATAATTGTTTTCATGGACGGCGATTACTCTGATCGCGGCAACGAAATGCATCTGCTGACCGACCCGATTTCCAGCGGCGCGGCTGACATGGTGATCGGTTCACGTACCTCCGGTATTGCAGAGGCGGGCTCACTTACACCCCAGCAGCGTTGGGGGAACTGGCTGGCCTGCACCATGATTTACATGTTCTGGGGTGCAAAATTTACCGATCTGGGCTCCTATCGCGCGATCTCTTCCGCCAGCCTGAAGGCGATCGACATGCAGGACCGGGGATTCGGCTGGACTGTTGAAATGCAACTCAAGGCCATCTTGCATGGGTTGCGCTGGCAAGAGGTACCTGTCAGCTATTTCAGGCGAATCGGAGCCTCAAAGATTTCCGGAACAGTCCGCGGCACAATACTGGCCGGACACGCCATCATCGGAACGATATTGCGCACGGCATTCACTACAAAAAGCAAAAACCCGATCAGCAATTCAGCTGACCGGGCTTAAAGGTCATTCAAGACTATTTGCGTCAGGCGCTTCCTGGGCCACTGGCCACCTTCGATTTAGGCTTGGCGCTCTTGTCCTTGTCTGAGTAAATCATCAATGGCTTGGCTTCGCCGGTGACCACTTCCGCCGAAATGACGACTTCCTCCACGCCATCCATTCCGGGCAGATCATACATGGTATCGAGCAGAATACCTTCCATAATGGACCTGAGACCACGAGCACCTGTTTTACGCTGAATTGCCTTGACTGCAATTGCAGACAACGCGTCGTCAGTGATGTTCAGGTTCACATCTTCCATTTCAAACAACCGATGATACTGCTTGACCAGTGCATTCTTTGGTTGTGACAAAATTTCAACCAGTGCCGCTTCATCCAGATCCTCAAGAGTGGCGATAACCGGCAGACGTCCGACAAACTCCGGAATCAGACCGAACTTCAGCAAATCTTCCGGTTCCAGTTCACGCAGCAGTTCGCCGGTCTTCTTGTCATCTTCTTCCTTGACGTCCGCACCGAAGCCGATCCCGGCACCCTTGCCACGAGACGCAATGATCTTGTCGAGGCCTGCAAATGCGCCACCACAGATGAACAGGATGTTGGCAGTATCCACCTGCAGGAATTCCTGCTGCGGATGTTTGCGACCACCTTGTGGGGGTACCGATGCAACAGTGCCCTCCATGATCTTAAGCAAGGCCTGCTGCACACCCTCACCCGAAACATCGCGGGTTATGGACGGATTATCCGACTTGCGTGAAATCTTGTCGATCTCATCAATGTAGACAATACCGCGTTGGGCGCGATCAACATTGTAGTCGGCGGACTGAAGAAGTTTGAGAATGATATTTTCGACATCTTCACCCACATAACCGGCTTCAGTCAGCGTGGTGGCATCAGCCATTGTAAATGGTACATCGATGATGCGGGCGAGAGTTTGCGCCAGCAGCGTCTTGCCGCAACCTGTCGGGCCGACCAGAAGGATATTGGATTTGGCAAGTTCGACATCGTTGTTCTTTGCTGCGTGGGCCAGACGCTTGTAATGGTTGTGGACTGCGACCGACAAAACCCGCTTTGCCTGGAACTGACCAATCACATAATCATCAAGTACCGTGCATATTTCTGTCGGTGTTGGCACACCGTCACGCGACTTCACAAGGGATGTTTTGTTCTCTTCGCGGATTATATCCATACACAGCTCAACGCATTCATCACAGATGAACACGGTCGGGCCCGCAATCAACTTTCTCACTTCATGCTGGCTTTTGCCACAGAATGAGCAATACAGCGTGTTTTTCGACTCACCGTCTCCGGACTTTGTCATCTGCACTCCTTCGGTCTGCCAGTGGACCGGTTGCCTGCAATTGTCAGGCTACGTTTCGAACTCAACACAGTCTTAATCAGTTGCGCCTCATCCGCGCAATCTTCGATTCGCTATATTCCACCATGCTCGGCGATGAACAATCAACAAATGATTAACAAATCGCGTCAGTGTGAACCACGTTATGATCTGTTTGCGACAGGCAACCTGCAAATCGACTGCGCCATTCATATGCAATTCACGTGCCCAACCGCATGTCAATCGTCATTTCTTGTCGTCATTACCACCTGTATCAGGCCGTTTTTCGATGACCTCGTCAACCAGACCAAAGTCTTTTGCTTCCGACGCCGTCAGGAAATGATCGCGGTCAAGAGTGTTTTCAATCGTCTCATAGCTTTGGCCGGTGTGCGCCACATAGATTTCGTTCAGACGTTTCTTAATCTTGATAATGTCCTGAGCATGGCGTTCGATGTCTGAGGCCTGACCCTGGAAGCCGCCGGAAGGCTGATGCACCATCACTCGAGCATTGGGCAGGGCGAAACGCATGCCTTTTTCTCCGGCCGTCAACAACAACGACCCCATAGATGCGGCCTGACCGATAACTGTTGTGGAAACCGCAGGCTTGATGAACTGCATTGTGTCGTAGATCGACAGTCCTGAGGTGACGACGCCGCCGGGCGAGTTGATATACATTGCGATTTCTTTCTTGGGGTTTTCCGCCTCAAGAAACAAAAGCTGCGCAACGACCAGCGTTGCCATGTGATCTTCCACCGGGCCCGTGATGAATATGATCCGCTCCTTGAGCATCCGGGAGAAAATGTCATAGGAGCGTTCGCCGCGGTTTGTTTGCTCCACCACCATGGGAACGAGCTGAGCATAAGTTTCAATCGGATCGCGCATCTGTAAGCAGGCCTTGTTTTCAGAACAGGTGAGTGGGAACCGTCACGCTAGTAAGAGAATCGTGACGCTTGGATGATTGACAATAGATAGGCGAATTGCCGCCGCAGTCAAAGGGTCTTGCGGCAACAAAACAACATATTGGCAAGGGCCGGCAATTCTGTTCTGATACAGACGGGTCTGGCTGCTCGTGGCGGCAATTCCCCAGATACAGGTTTGATCGATTATTACAGGGAGTATTTTTGATGGAACGCCGTAAATTCATAAAGGGGGCCGCCCTAGTTGGCACGGCCGCAGCAGCTTCGACACTTGCCACACCGGCAATTGCTCAGGCCAAAAAGGAATTGGTGATCGTGTCGACCTGGCCGAGGGATTTCCCCGGTCTGGGTATCAGTGCACAACGACTTGCCGCACGCATCACCGAATTGACTGAAGGGGCGATCACCACGACATACTTCGCGGCAGGCGAACGGGTGGGCGCGTTTGACGTGTTTGACGACGTGGCATCCGGCAACTCGCAGGCCTACATTGCAGCAGATTACTACTGGGTGGGCAAACACCCGGCATTTGCCTACTTTACGTCGGTCCCATTCGGCATGACTTCACCTGAGTGGAACGCCTGGATCAAGTTCAAGGGCGGCCAGGCATTGTGGGATGAGTTGTCCGGTTCATTCGGCCTGAAAGCCTTGCCGTGCGGCGGTACGGGCACGCAGATGGGCGGATGGTTCAACAAGGAAATCAACTCCGGTGATGACCTTAAGGGCCTCAAGATGCGTATTCCTGGTCTTGGCGGCACGGTAATGGCCAAACTTGGAGTTTCCACGGTATCGCTTCCAGGCGGCCAGATTTATGAAAACCTGGTTTCGGGAGCCATCGAGGCCACCGAATGGGTTGGCCCCTACAATGATTATTTCATGAAGTTCTACGAAGCAGCAAAATATTACTATACCGCAGGCATGCACGAACCGGGCGGAGGTCTCGCTTTCGGTATGAACCAGAAGTTCTGGGAAAGCCTGTCGGCAACCGAGAAAGCCATCATCACCGCCTGCTGTTACGAAGAACATGCGGCACAGCATGAGGAAGCTTCGGCCAACAACGGTGAGTATCTCGCCAAGCTGATCAACGATCACGGGGTTGAGCTGCGCTCGTTCAACGAAGATGTCTGGGATACTTTTGGCATGGCTGCAAAGGAGGTGTTCGAGGAAACCCGCAACCATTCGCCGCTGGCAGCCAAGATCAATGATGACTTCCAGGAGAAACTTCGCGAACTCGGTGGCTTCAGGAAGATTGCCGAAGTGGAATTCTCGAACCAGCGCAACCGGGTGCTCGGCATATAGCTACAACCATCTGTCTGGAACGCGGGGAGTAAACCTCCCGCGTTCCAGAGTTTTCCTGCCAACGCGGAAGGAAACTAAATTCCGGCCTGCTTGGTGATGATACCGCCCGCTCGCCAGCCAATCATCATGGAGGCGGCATTGGTGTTGGCTGAGACAATCCCGGGAATTATCGAAGCATCGGCCACACGCAGACCATCGATGCCATTTACCTTCAGATCCGGCCCGACCACACTCATTGCCTCTCCGGTTCCTCCCATCCGGCAGGTGCCGACCGGATGATACAAGGTATCAGCCCTCTTCCTGATCCATTTGGCAATTTCGGCATCATCGCTGACACTTTCCGTATGCAGTTCCCTCAATCTGATCGGCGCAAACGCTTCATGTTCAAATATCTGGCGCACTTTCCTAAAGCCTGCAACCAAACGACCGATATCTTCCTCGTGGCTCAAATACTGCGGATTGATCAATGGCGCATCGAGTGGATCGTCAGAATTAAGGGCGACACGCCCACGTGAATTTGGTTTCAGAAGCGACAGGTGAATGGACATGCCATGCCCGCCACGCATCTTGCGGCCATGGTTCTCCACAATTCCGGGTGCAAAATGCAATTGCAGATCCGGTGTTTCCAGATCCGGACTGCTTTTTAAAAATGCGCCCGCTTCGGCGATCGGGGATGTCAGTTTGCCTGACCGATCCTTTCGCCACTGCCTGACCGCATCCATGATAGCCCTCCCGCCGATCCCTGAAACGCCAAGTGTTTCCGGTCCTGCCCTGGTCTTGTAGGTCATTACGTAATCAACGTGATCCTGCAGGTTGGCCCCCACTCCGGGCAAATCATGCGCCACCGGCATATTATGCGCCTGCAGTTCACGTGACGGCCCGATACCGGACAACATCAGCAATTGCGGCGATTGAAAAACGCCGGCACACAGAATTATCTCATGGGTCGCGAGTGCCTCGTGCCAGGCCCTTTCCCAGTGATACCGGACCCCGACAGCGTGTCCCTGGGAAATCAAAATCCCCCCTGCCCGCGCTCCAGTCATCACGGTCAAATTCTCCCGGTGCATTATTGGGCGCAAAAACGCATCGGCGGATGAACATCGCTCCCCGTCCTTTATGGTGGTGCGATACAAGCCGGATGCTTCGCTGTCCAACTCGTCAAATTTTGGGCTCGCAGGCAGCCCAAGTCCGGCGCAGGCGTCGAGAAACATCCCGGATGCTGCGAAAGTGTCCGTCTGCTCGCTGACCGCCAGACCACTGCCCTCCAGCGCTGAGAACGATGGCTCGACGTCGCGCCAGCGCCAGCCCGAAACTTCCCAGTCATCATAGTCGCGCATCCGGCCACGGGTGTAAACCATCGCATTGATGGCCGATGATCCGCCCAGGCCCTTGCCTCGCGGCTGATAGCCGATGCGGTCGTTCAGGCCTGGTTGTGCAGAGGTCTTGAAGGCCCAATTGCTGATCGGCCATGGCAAGATAGCCGCAAAGGCGGCAGGTGCGCGCAACAATGACGAGGTGTTGTCGCCGCCTGCTTCAAGCAGCAACACCCGGATATCAGCATTCTCACTTAACCGTGACGCCAGTGCACAACCGGCTGACCCTGCCCCGATGATGATGTAATCTGCTTGCATGATTGTAGTTTTGACACGGCATGAATGCTGCCTGCAACCGGAGAGAATATCATGATTAACCGGCGTATCTTCATTACATGGTTCACAAGTCTTGCTTTTGCCAGCCCGGTTTGGGCTCATCACGGCTGGCGCTGGACGGCGGACGGGAACTTTGAACTCACGGGAATTATCAAGAGCGCGCGTCTGGGCAATCCTCATGGAGTACTGGAGGTGGACGCGGATGGAGAAATCTGGACCGTTGAGGCGGGTCAGCCCTGGCGGCACAGTCAAGCCGGGCTGGATGAAAAACTGCTCAGTCCAGGTACGGAAGTGACGATTTCCGGTGGCCGGTCTGCTGATCCGGCGGAAAAACGGGTCAAGGCGGAACGCATCACCATCGCCGGCACACTCTACAATCTCTACCCAAACCGGAACTAGGTGTGGACTATTTGCTGCTGAGCCTGGAACAATCGGCTCTTGGTGACGCCATGCGGGGCTGGCGCTGGCTGTATCCCGTTGTGAACACTGTGCATATTGTCGGCATTGCCCTGCTGTTCGGGTCCATGGTTTCACTCGACCTGCGATTTCTGGGCGTCTGGAAATCCGTCGACAGCAGCAATCTGGTTCGTGTCCTGGCACCGGTTGCCGTGTTTGGTTTCGTACTGGCTGTGATGGCAGGTGGCCTGCTGTTCACCACAGACGCACGCAAATACGCGGCCATGCCGTTATTTCAGTTCAAGATGTTTCTGCTCGTATGCGGTATCGTGAATGCAGCCTGCTTCGCACGTACAAGGGCGACCCGCCGGGCCGCCCTGATATCTCTTGCTGTATGGACCGGCGCACTTATTTGCGGCCGGTTCATCGGCTATCTTTAGAGTCAGAACGTCGAGTCCAACTCAATCTGCCTTTTTCTTGGTTGCTTTCTTGGCCGGAGCTTTCTTGGCCGGCTTCTTCTTGGCAGCAGTTTTCTTGGCCGGCTTTGCATCTGCACCATGATCATGATCAGGATGATCGCATTCCTCGCCGTGCTCGTGATCATGCTCCAGCATGTGCTGCAGCGATTCACGGCTGACCGAGCGTTCAGTTACGGTCGCTGATTCAGCAATAAAATCGACGACCTTTTGTTCAAACAGTGGTCCGCGGATTTCCACCAGTGCATTGGGATTGTTGCGATAAAACTCGAACACTTCCTTTTCCTGACCTGGGAACTGGCGCGCACGATCCATCAGTCCGCGCTGCAGTTCTTCATCATCCACGGTGACACCGGCATTTTCGCCAATGGTCCCGATGACCAGGCCAAGACGGACACGGCGCTCGGCAATTGCCTTGTATTCCGTGCGAACTTCTTCCTCCGTGGTGTCTTCGTCGGCAAAGGTTTTACCTTCACCCTCCATCTCGCGCTCAAGTGCAGCCCAAATCTGCTCGAATTCCTGATCCACCAGTTTTTGCGGCAGGTCGAATTTGTAATCTTCATCCAGCGCGTCCAGCATATCGCGCTTCAATTTCGCGCCAGACATGCTGGAAAACTCATCTGCGATGCGCCCTTTGACCATTTCCTTGAGTTTGTCGACACTTTCCATGCCCAGTTTTTCGGCAAACGCCTCATCAATATTTGCCGCCTTGGGTTGCTCGACCTTCGACACTTTAACATCGAATACGGCAGGCTTGCCGGCAAGGTGCTCAACACCATATTCGGCCGGGAAGGATACATTGACGACTTTTTCGTCGCCTGGTTTGGCACCAACAATCTGTTCCTCAAACCCGGGAATGAATGAACCCGACCCCAGTTCCAGCGGAACATCTTCAGCAGTACCACCTTCAAAGGCCTCACCGTCGATCTTGCCCACAAAGCTGATGGTTACACGATCGCCGTCTTCAGCGGCGCCTTTGACCCGGTCTTCATAGTCCTTGTACTGGCCGGCGATGTTCTGCAGGGCCTCGTCAAGGTGCTCATCGGTAACGTCGACAACCAGTTTTTCGACCTTGAGGTTCTTGAAATCCTTGATTTCTATGTCCGGCACCACTTCAAAATTCATGGTAAAGGACAAATCGGCGTCGCCGTTCATCACTGCCTGAACATCTTCTTCCGCTTCCGGCAGCACTATTTCCGGCTGATAGGCAGCCTTCAAACTCTTTTCATTCAAGGCTTCCGTGCTCGACGTCTCAATCGACTTCTGCACGACTTCAGCCATAGCCGACTGGCCGTACAGTTTTTTCAGGTGACCGATTGGCACCTTGCCAGGCCGAAATCCCTTAATCTGGGCCGTGGCCTTCAATTCTTCCAACCGCTCGTCTACACGAGCCTGAAGGTCTCCCGCCGGAATGACGACTTTAAGCTCGCGCTTGAGGCCTTCATTGAGTGTTTCGGTCACCTGCATAATATCTAATTTCCTTATGAGCCCTACATGAAAGGTATGGTGCCGGTTCCATCCGGATTACACCAACCTTCAGTTCAATTCCACATTCGCTGATCGTCAGCCTCTGGTGCGGGCGGAGGGACTTGAACCCCCACAGCTTTCACCGCTAGAACCTAAATCTAGTGCGTCTACCAATTCCGCCACGCCCGCTTGAAAAGACCAGCGGCGCGCCTTGCAAAAGCGCGCCGTACATCAGCAATCGCGCCGGTATATAGCAAAGCATGTCCCCTGATACCAGAGGTTTAGCGCCCTGAAATTCAACTCGGCGTTTGCTCACTTCAGAGCATTGATGATCTCGGCGGCGGTTGCGTGGGTCTTGGACGCGCCGCGCTCATGAACAAATCGCCAAACTTCCCGGCCATCAGCACCAAAAACCGTCATGGTGGGAATGCGATCTATGGTACCAAACGCGGCGGAAATTTCCTGATTTCCCTCAATCAACGCGAAATCTGGTCTGGTGCGGGCGATGAACCGGGCCATTCGAACAGAATCTTTCTTACCACCCCAGGCTTCAAAAAGATTGATGCCAAGAAATGTAACCGGCCTGTCCCTGAACGACTTTTGAACTTTTGCCATTTCATCGAATTCGTTGGTGCATGGCGGGCACCAGGACGCAAAGAACGCCACGACCACAGGTCTGCCCTGAACGCTTGCAGCGTCAAATGGTTTTGCAGACACATCCAGCGTTCGCGCGTTCTTCAGGCTCTTAAGGGCCCGAAGACCATCATCTGCCAAAACCATTGGTACAGACAGCGCCATAGCAAGACATATTATGAATACGCGTGACCTCATGGCAATGATCAGTAGCACAGCAGCCTCGGCTCGCGCCCACACAAAACCGCGAGGTGGGCATTACAAATCGTTCAGATTTGATCATACAACACGCTCAGGGCATGAGGTATGCGAACCGGCAAATCTTCAGCAATCAGGCCTGGCCCGAAACCGTCAGCCGCCTCACCATGCAACCACACAGCAGAACTGGCAGCTTCAAAGGCCGGCATGCCTTGCGCCATCAACCCGAGACACATGCCAGTGAGGACGTCTCCCGAACCAGCTGTTGCAAGCCAGAACGGTGCATTGGCGTTTATGGCGCAGCGTCCGTCGATGTCGGCTATTACAGTGTCCGGTCCCTTGTACACAACCACCGCACCGCTGGATTTCGATGCCTCGACTGCCCGTTGCCACTTTGATTCATCCGGCACAACCACTGTTTTGAAAAGGCGGGAAAATTCGCCTTCGTGGGGGGTCAGGATCACTTGTCTGTCAGGTCTTGCCCTGATGGCGTCGAACAATATTTCGCAATTCCCCTCAAAGCTGGTCAGGGCGTCGGCATCCAGCACCGCTGCGCATCCTGCGTCCAGAACAGCCAGTACCTTTTCGACAGTGTCATGCCCGACGCCGGCTGCCGGACCGATTGCACAGGCCGTAATGCGCTTGTCATGAAGCAGTTTGCCGATGTCGCGGCCATCATCGGCTCGTTGCAACATTACCGCGGTGAGATGGTTTGCCAGGACTGGCATGGCTGCTTCGCCTGCCGCCATTGTCACCGCTCCGGCGCCGACCCTCAATGCCGATATCGCCGCAAGCCTTGCTGCGCCAGTATTCCAGGGGCCGCCGGACACCATCAATGCGGACCCTCTTGAATATTTGTGGCTCTGCTCGCCAGGCACCGGCATGGATCTGGCAAATTCATCCGGTCCATTCAGACAACAGCGTGGGCCGATTTGTTTCAAGACCCTACCGGGAATACCAATATCAGCAACATGCAAGGTGCCACATTGTCTTCTCGCCGGCTCAAGATAGTGCCCGGGTTTTGCGCGCGAAAACGTTATGGTGTGATCGGCAAGAACTGCCGTTCCACGTATTTTTCCTGAAGTCCCATCTGCACCGGACGGTATATCGACCGCAATCCGCAAAGCATCTGTCGCGTTGATCGCCTCAACGAGATCGGCCATCTTACCACTTATCTCACGGCACAGCCCTGCCCCGAAAAGCGCGTCCACAATGAGCCTGGCATCCTTGAGCTTTTCAGGTTGCGCCTTCAGCACCTCGCCTTTCCAGGCTTCTGCAGCCTCGGCGGCGTCTCCCTTGAGCAACTCCTGATCGCCGGCCAGCAGCAGCTTTACCGGCCAGCCTGCCTCTACCAGCAACCGGGCGATGACGAACCCGTCGCCCCCATTGTTGCCGGGGCCGCAGACCACACAAACCGGGCATGGATCGCACAGGTTCCGGATAAATTCAGCGCAGGCAAGCCCTGCAGCTTCCATGAGATCAATACCGGGCACCCCGCCCTGGATGGTCAGGCGGTCTGCTTCATACATCTCATCCGGCGTCAGCAGTTGTGTCATAGGTCAGCAACATACCTCAATTACCCGGACTTTGTCGCCTTAAGTTCCGCAATTTCGGCCCGCAGGGTTCTGAGTTCCTTCAGGATCGTTGAAACCTCGTTGTGCAAATCGGCGCGGTCCGCCTGTGCCTCGGCTTCGTGCTCTTTTTGCATGGCGTCAACTATAACACCGATGAACAGGTTCAACACGGTGAAGGATGTGACCAGAATGAAGGGCACAAATAATGCCCAGGCAAACGGGAACTGTTCCATGACCGGGCGCACAATGCCCATGGACCAGCTCTCCAGCGTCATGATCTGGAACAGTGAATAGGCACTTTCGCCAAGTGATCCGAACCATTGGGGAAACGAACCGGCAAACAGTTTGGTGGAGATCACCGAGAAAATGTAAAAGATCAAACCCAGCAACAGGACGATCGAACTCATGCCCGGAATGGCCGCCAGCAACCCGGTTACCACACGCCGGATCGCCTTGATGCTGGATACCAGCCGCAGCACCCGAAGTATCCGGAATGCGCGCAGCACAGAGAACGCGCCGGTGGCCGGCATCAACGCAACACCCACAATCACAAAATCAAATATCCGCCAGGGATCGCGCCAGAATCCTTTGAAATCTGCAATCAATCGCGCTGTCACTTCCGCTACGAAAATCCCGAGAATCGCCTTGTCGATGACTGTCAGCACGGCCCCGAACCGATCCATCCACCAGGGACTGGTCTCCAGTCCAAGGGTAATGGCATTGAGCACGATAAGCGCCACAATGAAATGCTCAAAGCGAGGGTGAGTAACGAGGTCGGACAGACGTGATCGAAACATGGTGATTTTCTTCTCGATGATTGGGGCAGTTCCCGCGAACAGACGCTATGTGATGCCTGTTCGCCTCTGCGTCAACCGAGGCAGGAAAGCGGGCCTTTCCGGCAAAGCTATTCGTTCGGCAATTTGCTCAATTGTTAAGCGCAAACAGCATCCACAACCTGCATATTTTGCATAATAATTAGGCAGTCGCCTATTTTTTCACATATCCGCACATGTGATCCGAATCAAAAACTCCATCTAACTCATTGATATAGCTCAATCAAATTTACTCCGGCAAGTTGGCACGCCACATGCAATTCGCGGTAAACAAATATAATCGCGGCAATGCACATGTTTCCCGTCAACCCGCCGTTGGAGGAAGAATGAAAAAGATCGAGGCAATCGTCAAACCGTTCAAGCTGGATGAAGTGAAGGAAGCCCTGCAGGAAGTTGGCCTTCAGGGGATCACCGTAACCGAGGCTAAAGGCTTCGGCCGTCAGAAAGGTCACACGGAATTGTATCGTGGTGCAGAATACATCGTTGATTTTCTGCCCAAGGTACGGATCGAGATCGTGCTCGATGACGCTCTGGTAGAACAGGCTGTCGAAGCCATCATGCAGGCGGCACGCACCGGCCGCATCGGCGATGGCAAGATTTTCATTTCCACAGTTGACGAAGCAATCCGCATCCGCACCGGCGAAACCGGTGTGGAAGCCCTGTAATCAACAACGACCCACCACAAACAGACGACCCCCAACCCATTTTAACTGAAAGAACACGAGGGCAAACAGATGGCCAAAAATCCTTCTCCCGTCGCAGGCGCAATGAAGTACCTGACAGACAACGATATCAAGTATGTCGATCTGCGCTTTACCGATCCGCGCGGCAAGATGCAGCACGTGACGCAAGACATTTCCACAATCGATGAGGATGTATGGGCGGATGGCCTGATGTTTGACGGTTCTTCCATCGCCGGCTGGAAAGCCATCAATGAGTCAGACATGGTTCTGATGCTGGATCCCGACACCCTGCATGTCGATCCGTTCTACGCACAAAAGACTGCCGCAGTGTTCTGCGACATTCTGGAGCCCGGCAGCGGAGAAGCTTACGAGCGCGACCCTCGCACAACGGCCAAGAAGGCAGAGGCCTATGTGAAATCCACCGGAATTGGCGATTCGATTACAGTTGGACCCGAAGCCGAATTCTTCATGTTCGACGATGTGCGCTTTGCGGCAGATCCCTACAATACAGGGTTCAAGGTGGATTCCACTGAACTGCCGTCCAACATGGATGCCGAATACGAAATGGGCAACATGGGTCACCGGCCCCGGACCAAGGGCGGATATTTCCCGGTTAACCCGGTTGATTCCGGTCAGGACATTCGCGGTGAGATGCTTGCCGCCATGGCCTCCATGGGCGTCACGGTAGAAAAACATCACCACGAAGTTGCGGCAGGCCAGCACGAGCTTGGTATCAAGTTTGAAACGCTGACCAAATGTGCCGACCATCTGCAGATTTACAAATATGCTATCCACAATGTCGCTCATCAGTACGGTAAGACGGCAACCTTCATGCCCAAACCGGTGTTTGGCGACAACGGTTCCGGCATGCATGTTCACCAGTCCATCTGGAAAGGCGGCAAGCCATTGTTTGCCGGCAACCAGTATGCGGACCTGTCTGAAACCTGCCTGTATTACATCGGCGGCATCATCAAGCATGCCAAGTCGCTGAACGCCTTCACCAACCCGTCCACCAACTCCTACAAGCGCCTGGTGCCCGGTTATGAAGCGCCGGTCCTGCTGGCATATTCATCGCGCAACCGGTCTGCCTCATGCCGTATTCCATGGACTGCATCACCGAACGGCAAGCGTGTTGAGGTTCGTTTCCCTGATCCGACTGCCAACCCCTACCTGGCGTTTTCCGCCATGGTCATGGCCGGCATGGACGGCATCATGAACAAGATCCACCCCGGCGACCCGATGGACAAGGACCTCTACGACCTGCCGCCGGAAGAGCTGAAAGATATCCCGACCGTTTGTGCATCGCTTCGCGAAGCACTTGAGGCACTGGATGGTGACCGCGAATACCTCAAGGCTGGCGGAGTGTTCTCTGACGACCAGCTGGATGCCTATATCGAACTCAAAATGGAAGAAAACATGCGGTATGAAATGACACCGCATCCGGTTGAGTACGATATGTACTACTCGGTCTAAAACCACTTCGTGGCCCGAGCAGTCTGATCGGGATGCATCAAAGACTGGCTCTTGTTGTCGGACAGGAGCCAGTCGCTGTTTTTGTGACATTCAGACCACGTCTCGGTTAACCTTTCAGTAACCAGAATACGGTCTTAATTCCGGATAGGGTTACTGATTCTGGACGTGGGGCCGTCGATGAACATTTATTCAAAATTCGGGATTTGCCTGATTTGTATGCTGGCGCTGGTTCTACTCGCTGTCACCCCCGGTACGGCCACGTCGAATGATGTAGTTGGCTCTTCGAGCGCGCCTGCACCGACAGGTATGCAGCGTGACCTGCAAAACGATATCAATCGGTCGTTTGCTTTGACAATCGATGCTGCTCGTATCCACGGTTCGTAGATTTCCCGACAGCATGCCTGTTGTTTCCAGTCTCAGGTTATCACCAAATTCAGGAATTTGGCGAACTGCATAGCCGTATGCGCAATCAGGGCGAGCCAATCATTGCATCCGCCCTTGCCATTGGCTGCGTCCTGCGCCAGTTTCCATTTTTCTGAAGTGTTCCGGACAACAAATCCATGGCAGATGTCGGCGGGAAACGCTCTGAACTGTTGAGCGACTGGCGGTTGCTGTTGTTTGGCACGCTCGCGTCCCTGGCATCTGCACCCGGGCAGACATTGGTCATTTCCCTGTTCAATGCCGACATTCGAGCGGCATTCAACCTCAGCCATGGCGACTTCGGCAACGCCTACATGTTTGCCACACTGGCAAGCGCAGCAGTGATCTTGTGGTCGGGAAAACTGATCGACCGCTACGACCTGCGCGTGGTGTTTGGCGTTACAACTCTCGGCCTTTGCCTCGCCTGTCTTGTTGCAGGCAGCAGTACGGGCTGGCTGACGCTTTTGCTGGCGCTGTTTCTGTTGCGCCATTTTGGCCAGGGTTTGATGCACCACATCGCAGTGACATCGGTGAACCGCTATTATCAGACCGTTCGCGGCAAGGCATCCGCCATAGTCAATCAGGGCTTCACCCTTGCAGAAGCCACTTTGCCGATCACCATTTCAGCGCTGATTGTGGCGATCGGCTGGCGCAATTCCTGGTATGTACTGGGCCTGATTGCCGCCTGCATCGTGTTGCCGCTGTTGCTGGCGTTGATTGCAGATCACCGGCGCCGGCACGGTCGATACCTCGATCAGATAACCATTCTCGAAACAGATGTTGCAGCGGAAAACCGCCCCATTGCCCAACGTCAGTGGACCAGAGCGGAGATGTTGCGCGACCCCAGGTTCTACGGCGTCCTGCCGGTAGTGCTGGCACCGTCTTTTCTCAACACCGGTTTGATGTTTCATCATCAGCACATAGTAACGTCAAAGGGTTGGGCTCTGGAAACCTGGTACCTGCTGCTGATGGCATATGCAGTTTCATCAATAACGTTTTCCATGCTGGCCGGCATCGCAGTCGACCGCAACGGATCACGCGCATTGATGCCGCTGTTCACACTGCCCATGGTGATGGGCGGATTGAGCCTGATGGGCGGCAACAACGACGCCTGGATTGTCGGCGTACTTGTTTGCTTTGGCGCGGCCTCGGGCATGACAAGTGCCGTCACGGCGCCATTTTGGGCGGAGGTTTATGGCGTGCAGTATCTGGGCGCCATCAAGGCCGTTGCAACAGCGGTGATGATTTTTGCCAGCGCCATGTCTCCCGCGATCTACGGCGCCATGTTTGATGCCGGCATCACCATTCCCGCCATCGGATTGCTTAATGTCGCTGTTGTGCTTTTTGCGTCCGGGTGTGCCTGGCTGGCACTGCGCAAACCGTGAGGGGAGTAGCCTACAGTCCGCCGGTTGATGCCGGTCTCGATATCATCTATCGCGACAGTGACCTGCTGGTGTTGAACAAGCCTTCCGGCCTGCTTTCGGTACCCGGCAAGGGACCCGATCTCGCAGACTGCCTTGAAGCGCGCGTACGGTCGGATTTCCCCGACGCCCTGACGGTTCACCGTCTTGACCGCGATACCTCGGGCGTCATGATAATGGCCATGAATGCCGGGGCACAACGCCATCTGGGCCTGCAATTCGAACGTAGACACCTCACCAAGACCTATCAGGCCATCGTCTCCGGTTGCGTTGAACCGGGTGAAGGTGAAATTGATCTGCCGTTGATCGCCGACTGGCCCAACCGGCCAATGCAGAAAGTCTGTCATGACAGGGGCAAGCCAGCGCTTACCCATTGGCGCGTGATATCCCGCGGCGAGATTTCGACCCGGCTGCAACTTACACCCCACACCGGCCGGTCGCACCAGTTGCGGGTTCACCTGAAGGAGCTCGGTCACCCGATACTTGGCGACCCGCTCTACGGGGATGCATCGTCAGCACCGCGGCTTTTGCTGCACGCCCACACACTGGTTGTTCGTCATCCAACCGGCGGAGAGAATATGAATTTTTGTGCCGAACTGCCCTTCTAGATGTGAGCTTTCAACAGGTTGTCCATTCGGCCCTGACCCTAGTATAAGAACTGTCATTCACGGAGGCACCTGTTATGCGGCAAAAACCTGCCATTCCAATAGCCATGCTGAACAAATGGCAACGCGTGGTAGATCTCATATCAAGTGTTACAGAAGTTCCGGCCAGCCTGATCATGAAGACCTGCGCACCGGATCACTCTGTACTGGTGGCAAACCGGGCAGAAGACAACCCCTATACTGTTGGCCAAACATTTGTTCTGAATGACGATTTGTACTGCCAGGGCGTATTGCAGTTAGGAGAGGAACTGGTGGTCAGGAACGCGCCAAACGAAGCCCGATGGTGCAGCAATGAGGATCTTGAATTCGGCATGACATTCTACATCGGCTATCCGCTGTACTGGCCTGATGCAAGCGTATTTGGCACAATATGTGTGCTCGACAGGCGTGATAATGACCATGCGCTCGCCTGCCGGAATCTTGTCAGTGAATTCAGGGGTGTCGTGGAAACCGACCTGTCGCTGCTGATCGAAATCGACCGGCGCGAAGAGGTGGAGCGTGAACTGCATGCCACACTGGAGCAACTGGAAACGCGGGTTGACAAACGTACCCGCCAGCTCAGTGAGGCCAACACAGCGCTGCGGGTACTGCTTGAGCGGGTTGAAACGGCACGTGTCGAACAAAATGCCGACATATCGCGCAAGATCGACAGTCTTATAAAACCCCAAATCTCCCGGCTAAAGTCCAAGGTCGCAGACGATCCTGCAGCCAGCGCCTACCTGACTGTGCTGGAAAACAACCTCAACACCATCACGTCGCCGGTTGCACACCAGATGGTTGATGCGCTGGAACCACTAACGCCAACCGAAGCTGAAATTGCCCAGATGATTGTTCAGGGTCGCACCACGAAAGACATCGCGCGGATTATGTCCCGCGGCACCAGTACCATCGATTTCCATCGCAACAACATCCGCAAGAAACTGGGCCTCGGTCGCCAACCTGTCAATCTGCGCCACTACCTGTCTTCCCGTCTCCAGTAAAGCTTTCAACTATGGGGACTTCCCCCATATTTGCCCCGTATTTTACCCATACCAACCAATTGTTTCATCACTGCTAGGCTTTCCCTCCGCCGTGCGAACCGGCAGGCGGAAAACAGCTAACAGGAGGAACAATTATGCACAAAAAGGACTTAAGACCCACCACCCTGAACGGCCGCAAGGATCATCTGGCACCAGGTCTGTCGCGTAGATCATTCTTCATGGCTGCTGGCGCTGCCGGAGTTGGAATGGCTGCTGTCGGCGGCGCCAGGCAGGCCGTTGCACAATCAACGGACTGGACCCAGCCCGGAAACAACAACCACATCCTGGAGCTTCAGGGGAAAACCGATTTCCCGGCCGGGGAAGTATCAATCGATTACTATGGACATTGTGCCATCAAGATCACGTCACCGGGAGGAGCGTCAATTCTCCTTGACCCATGGCGGGATGACCCGTCAGGCGCCTGGGGCTTGTGGTTCAAGAACAAGTTTCCCGAAACCCTTGTTGACATAACCATGTCAACGCACACGCATTTCGACCACGACGCCATTGACCGTCCTCAGTCAACGATGGTGCTGGACCGTATGGCAGGCAATTTTGAATTTGCCGATCTCAAGATTACCGGTTTTGCCGACAAGCACGCCTGTGTTGCACCGGGCTGGTATCCCTGGACAGATGCGCTGAAGGAGTTTGGCGTGGATGCGTGCCCACCCAGCAATCCAGGACACATGGACATGGTCACCTATGTGATCGAAACAGGTGGGATCCGGACCTTGATCTGGGGCGACAACCGGCACAATCCGCCGGAGGAATTCTGGAATGCCATTGGCAAGATCGACGTCCTGACGTTACCCATCGATGGTTCACAACATATCCTGTCCTATGATCAGGGCAATGCCATCGTGGAACGCCTCAAACCGAAAATAGTCATACCGACCCATTACCTTGGTGAGGCAACGACCTACACGCTTTCCACACTGCAACCGGCTGATGAGTGGGTTAAGAGCCAAAAAAGCTTCAAAATGCTGGATGGACCATCCATGAAACTTGCAGCCAGCGATGTCGCCGGCATGGACCGGGAGTTCATGTACTTCGGTTCCAACGTGCAGACCACCTGATGATGTGACCGGTCGATACCAGCCCCGGGGCGAGCCAATGATGCCGGCTCGCCCGTCAGACTGGTCAATCGGCCACCAGTCAGGCGGCAGCAACCCGGCACTAACAGCGTAGAGCAACGCGGATGCCGTAAACAGGAAAGCCGCAATCGCCACGTTGAACGGATGGATCAACATCTTGCCGAAAACTTCCAGAACAAGTGTCGCTGCAGATCGTTTCCTGTCACTGGACATCACGGGCAGTGTCGGGTCCAAAGCAAAGTGCAGAATGTCTTCAAAACAGATTATGTTCGCTACCGGGATGGCCGCCTTCTACCCAATGCAAGGATTACGATGGCGAGGCGAGACCATTAGATAATGCGCTGGCGAGTTGCAAATCCCACGATTGCATTTCGCTGATTGCGATTTGCGTCTTTGTGCAACGCTGATAGTATCTCCGGAAAAACAACAACAACCCCCCTTCCTTGAAAGACCAAACCCATGACATCATCCCGCACCACCAAGGGCCGTGGAAAGCTGTACGACACCATTCTGGATACCATTGGCGATACACCGTGTGTCCGCATCAACAGCCTCTCGCCAAAGGGTGTGCGGCTTTATGTGAAAGCTGAAGCGTTTAATCCGGCGGCATCGGTCAAGGACCGGCTCGCGGTTTCCATCATTGAAGAAGCCGAGCGTTCAGGCGCGCTGAAACCCGGTCAGACTGTTGTGGAGGCGACCAGCGGCAATACCGGCATCGGACTGGCGATGGTGTGCGCTGCAAAAGGCTATCCCCTGGTCCTTACCATGGCTGAGAGTTTTTCAGTCGAGCGGCGAAAACTGATGCGGTTTCTCGGAGCAAAGGTTGTTCTGACACCCAAGGAGAAAAAAGGCTTTGGCATGTACAACAAGGCCGTGGAACTGGCCGACGCAAACGGCTGGTTTCTGGCCAGTCAATTTGAGACGGATGCCAATGCGAAAATTCACGAGAACACCACTGCGCGTGAAATCATGGCCGATTTTGAGGGCGACAGGTTGGACTACGTCGTCACGGGTTACGGTACCGGCGGTACTGTTTCCGGCATTGGCCGGGTACTGCGAAAGGAACGTCCGGACACGAAGATCATCCTGTCGGAACCCGCCAACGCTCAAATCGTCGGCTCCGGCACAACTCAGGGACGCAATGAGGCAGGCCAACCGGCTCACAGCCATCCGGCATTTGAACCACATCCGGTCCAGGGCTGGACCCCGGATTTCATCCCGCTGGTCCTGCAGGAGGCCATTGACAACAAATATTATGATGACCTGATCCCGGTAGCCGGGCCTGTGGGCATGGAGTGGTCGCGCAAACTGGCGCAAAAGGAAGGTATTTTTACCGGCGTGTCCGGTGGCGCAACTTTCGCCATCGCCATGCAGATCGCCGAAGAGGCGTCGGAGGGGACGGTTATTCTGTGCATGTTGCCGGATACCGGTGAGCGCTATCTGTCGTCGCCGTTGTTCGAAGCTGTTCCAGACTATATGACCGAAGAAGAGGTTGCACTGTCACACTCCACTCCGAGTTGCCAGATGCCTGCGGCATAGAACCTCTCCGACCCGCACTCCAGAGAGTTCCACACTGATTTTCGATGTCGGAAAATTGGTGTGATCAGCACGTTGACCTGTGTTATCCAGAGGTCCACTGCAATAGAAATTCCTCCATCCGACGGAGCCTGCAAAATGTCTGACTCACCCGACTATACACCACCTAAAATCTGGAAGTGGGACAAGCAGCTGGGCGGCACCTGGGGCAGCCTGAACAGACCGGTTGCCGGTGCGACCCATGAAAAGGAACTGCCGGTCGGAAAGCATCCCTTGCAACTTTATTCACTGGCCACCCCCAACGGGGTAAAGGTCACGGTGATGCTGGAAGAGTTGCTGGCGCTCGGCCACTCAGGCGCTGAATACGATGCGCACCTGATCAGGATTCGCAAAGGCGACCAGTTCAGCAGCGGATTTGTCGAAATCAATCCGAATTCGAAAATCCCGGCGCTGGTGGATCATGGCACAGACACCCCGACCCGGGTGTTTGAGTCCGGTGCAATTCTCATGTACCTCGCCGAGAAATTCGAGGCCTTTCTACCGACACAGGGTGCACAGCGGGCCGAGTGCCTCTCCTGGTTGTTCTGGCAGATGGGCAGCGCGCCGTATCTCGGTGGTGGGTTTGGACATTTCTATTCATATTCGCCGGTAAAGTTCGAGTACCCGATCGACAGGTATGCCATGGAGGTCAAGCGCCAGCTTCACGTGCTCGACCGTCATCTCGCCGACAAGCAGTTCATGTGCGGCGATGAGTATACCATTGCCGACATTGCCATCTGGCCGTGGTACGGCGCGCTGGTGGCCAACCGGGTCTATTCGGCCGCAACGTTTTTGAGCACCCATGAATACAGCCATGTAAACCGGTGGAACGAACAGATCATGCAGCGCGATGCCGTCAGACGCGGGAGGATTGTCAATCGGGTGTCGGGACGCCCCGACCAGCAACTTCGTGAGCGTCACGACGCCGGTGATTTTGAAACCAGGACGCAAGACAAACTTGAGCCGGCGTCGTAGCTCGGGGTTGCAAACGGTTTGAGTTTCGACAAACATTCTCCCATCGGCATGTCATCCGTGGTACCGGCAAAGCAGGAAGTTGTGTAGAATTATCGTTGCCTGGAGACACTCGGGAGAGTTGTAGTGACAGATGAATTTTCTCGTCTGATTACAGGATCAGGCCAGTATACTGCGGATTTGAACTTTCCCGGTCAACTGTACGGGTATGTATTGCGGTCGCCACACGCTCACGCGACCGTCAAATCAATCGAAACTGAGGCCGCCCTGTCGCAGGCCGACGTGCTGGCCGTCTTCACCGCTTCCGATCTGGACCATGCAGGTATTGGCCCCATACCCTGTATTTATCCAGTCGACCAGGCCGATGGTTCGCCGATGGCGTCGCCACCGAACAATGCGCTTGCTTCTGGTCGGGTGCGCCACGTCGGTGACGCTGTCGCCTTCATAGTTGCAACAACCCCGGCTGCCGCCAAATACGCTGCCGAGTTGATCGACGCAGACTATGACATATTACCATCAGTCAGCGCAGCACACGATGCAATGCTGCCTGACGCGCCTGAACTGTGGCCGGAAGCACCGGGCAACATATGTTTCCATTTCAGTAATGGGGATCGCGAAAAGACTGAACAGGTGTTTAGGCGTGCCGACCGGATTGTGAGGCGCAGACTGAACTTTCCGCGCGTCGTGGCAAACACGCTGGAGACACGGGCAGCGATAGCAGTTCCCGATGGTCGGTCGGTAACGCTGCATACCCAGAGCCAGGGATCACAGTACCTGCGCAGTCTGCTCATCAATGTCATAGGGTGTACCGCAGATGAATTGCATGTGGTGACACCCGATGTCGGGGGTGCGTTCGGGATCAGGGGCTTGCCTTATCCTGAACAGGTTCTGGTCATCCATTCCGCACGCGTTCTGGGGCGCCCGGTGAAATGGGTTGGAGAACGAGGACCGGAAGGATTTCTGAGCGACAACCATGCGCGCGACCAGTTTTTCGATATTGAACTGGCGGTCGAGGAAACCGGTCACTTTTCAGGAATTCGAATGCGGACGGTTGCAAATCTTGGTGCCAAATTGTCTGGCTACG
Organism: Alphaproteobacteria bacterium; assembly: GCA_024640405.1. Lineage (GTDB taxonomy): Bacteria > Pseudomonadota > Alphaproteobacteria > Rhizobiales > Aestuariivirgaceae > Anderseniella. The sequence goes on from JAHEFB010000009.1 coordinate 32,125, forward strand.
CGCCGATCAACTCCACCATGGTTCACAGGCTGCCGGGTCCCTACCACTTTGCTGCGGGCTATTGCGAAGTGACGGCAGTGTTCACAAATACAGTCCAGGTCGATTGTTATCGCGGTGCCGGCAGGGCCGAGCTTGTGTTCCCGCTGGAAAGAATAATTGATGCTGCCGCCCGCGAACTCGAGATGGACCCCGCGGAAATAAGGCGGAGGAATTTCGCTAGTGCAGACGCGCCGTTACGCAAAAACTGCTTCGGTATCGAAATCGAGAACCGGGACTACCGGGCGGGTTTTGAAAGGGCGGTCGCCGAAGCGCGCTGGTTGCAACGTTCGAGTGACAAGCCGCAGGCCCGGCAAAATGGCTTCCGGAAAGGTATGGGCATGGCGAGCTACGCCGTAACGGCGATGGGCTGTGAAGAGCACGTAAAGCTCACCATCGATACACGCGGCACGGTTTCCATTTTCATGGGTACGCAGTCAAGTGGCCAGGGCCATGCCACTGTCTTTGAAGGCGTCGTGGCAGACGAACTGTCCCTGCACGCCGATCAGGTTCGTTTCATTCAGGGTGACACACGCAAATTTGCAAACGAAACGATGACCGCGGGATCGCGCACGATACCAGCCGGTGTCCCGGCATGCCGCAAGGCTGCCCATGCCTTGCTGGAACGCGGACGGAGCATCGCGGCGGCGCTGACCCAACTGGAGCCGGAGGAGATTACCTACGATGCGGGAGTTTTCATGAGCCCGGCTACACAGGCAGAGTTTTCCCTGGGTGATCTGGTGAGCGCAGCGGTAGAAGCCGGATTGACCGACGATGGGGACGAACCCAGTATAGCTGCCGAAGCAAACTTCAGTCCGGGCGAGTTCACTGCCCCTTGCGGCACGCACATCTGCGAGGTCGAGATTGACACCGCAACCGGGCAAACCAGACTGGTGAGCTACCTGTCTGTTGATGATATCGGAGACGTAGCGGCTCCGGCACTTGCGATCGGACAGATACGCGGCGGGGTCGTCCAGGGGCTGGGCCAGGCACTACTGGAGACGTGCCACTATGATGGTGAAAGTGGACAACTTCTCACAGGGTCGCTGATGGATTACGCGCTGCCTCGTGCCGACGACACCCCGGTTTTCACCACCTTGTTCATGGAACATGTTGCCTCCTCGCGGTTGCACGGTGCCGGTGAGATGGGAACCATCGCGGCAACGCCGGCCATCCTGAATGCCGTCAATAACGCCCTGTCCCGCATGGGTGCTGACGAGATAGATGCACCAATGACAACGGAAAAGATCTGGCGCGCCTGCCGTTCGACTTGACGACAGCCCCTCTTTCTTGAAACTCAAGGAACAGTCAAAATCGCTTTGAAATGGCAATCCGGTGACGTGGCACCAGGCTGCGTACTGGTTTGTGACAAGGTTGCAAGCAACTGGAGCCGGATCAGCAATGGCACGAATTCAGATCACCAACACCATCTGGCTGTACGATGACGAGTTGCACGAGAAGTTTGTCCGTGCCAGCGGGCCGGGCGGGCAGAACGTCAACAAGGTCTCATCGGCTGTGCAACTGAGATTCAATGTCCGTTTGTCGCGGTCGTTGCCCGACCGGGTTCGTGAGAAAATCCTCAACAGCGGTGACAGCCGCCTGACCAATGATGGCGAACTGGTGCTGGAAGCCGGCCGGCACCGCACGCAGGAAGCCAATCGGCGCGATGCGCTGGAACGTCTGAAAGACATTATCAGGAACGCTGCACACGTGCCGCGCAAACGCATCGCGACCTGGCCGACGCTGGGGTCAAAGAGACGCCGGCTGGAGTCGAAAACCAAACGCGGTCTGGTCAAGCAAAAGCGCAGCGGCAAAATCGACCTGGATTAAGCCGCTTATGCTTTCACCAGTTCGCTGTCCAGTTGCACGGTCAGACCGTCCAGATCTTGCGAATATATCAATTGACACGAGAGCCTTGATGTATCCGCCACTGTCGGCACTTCGTCCAGCATCGCGTCTTCATCATCGCGGGGTTCATGCAGCTTTGCCTGCCAGTCATCGTCGACGTATACGTGGCAGGTAGCGCACGCGCAGGCACCGCCGCACAGTCCCTCCATCGGCAATCCATGCTCCCGAATGATTTCCATCACCCGCCAGCCTTCGACCGCGTCAAGCTCGTGGGCCCGGCCTTCATGATCGATTACATTGATCACGCCCATGGTGTTCAAACTCCGCTTTGCTGATTGCGCACCAACCGGCCGTCGGCGCTCGGATGAATGCCGCATTCGGTCTTGTCCTGCCCGGCCCAGCGCCCGGCTCTCGGATTGTCTGCAGTGCCACCGCGCTGGGTGCAGTCGGCACAGCCGATCGAAAAATAGCCCTGCTCGATCAGGGGATGGGGTGGCAGGCCATGGCGTTTCAGGTAGCCGGCAATGGCTGCAGCGTCGTAACCGGCCAGGGGTTCGCCCTTCACCCTGCCCTTGTCATCCAGACTTACGCCTGCAAGCTGATCCCGGCCCTCGCCGTGATAGCGTTTGCGGCCCGACAATACCGCATCAAAACCTGCAAGCGCGCGTTCAAGGGGGCGCACCTTGCGAAGATCACAACATGCATCGGGATCAGACCCGGACAAGGTGCCGTGCGGATCGAGCAGCGTGACATCACCGGTGTGAGGCCTGATGATGCGGACATCCTTCAGGCCCAGCAGGTCAATGATTTTCGACCGGTAATAACCGGTCTGCCAGAAGTGCTTGCCGGTATCGAGGAAGATCACCGCGATAGCCTGGTCGACACAGGCAACCATGTGCAACAGCACTACCGATTCAGCGCCGAACGACGACACCAGTGCCAGACGGTGAGCGAACCGGTTGTGCAGCGACGCGACAAGGGCTTCGCCTTCCAGCCCGTGATGACGGGCAAGATCAGGATTACTATTCATGATTGAACCACCGCTTTGGATTATCCGAAACTGGGCTGTTCCCGCCTGGAGCCCGCTTCAGCGAAAGGGCGCGTGGCCAGGCCTCCGGTTGCATAGTCGCGCTGATAGGTTGCCGGCACCGAACCGGCGTGGCGGACCCATTCTGCCAGACTGAAGCGATCTGACACCTCGAAGCTGTCAACTCCGGACTGCAGCAGAAAGCCATACTGGTCCGGCAGGAAACCGCCGCGAGCCCGGATGGTGCCGGTGAAGTGTTCGGTGTGGCGAATGCTCCTGGCCTGCGAGAAAGCGCGGCCGTCCGCAAAGCCGGGGAAGTTGAGGGTGACAATATCGAGCCGCGCCAGATGCGGTGTGAGCACAGCAATATCAGCATCATTCGGCACGTCGACGCCGAGCCCGCGATGGTCCTCCGGCCAGCCGGCCAGAACCTCTTCCAGGCGCGCCAGCGGCACGATGATCATGCTGCGGTCCCTGGCGCTGTCACCTTCGTGCAGGTTGGACCAGACGTCATCGACAAAGGCGTTGTTTTCAATTACCGGCATAAAGAGCCTCCTTGAAAGGAGCCGCACCGAGGCGGCGATAGGTTTGCAGGAATTCCTCACCCTGCTCACGCACGTTCAGATAGGTTTCGACGACTGTTTCAATCGCGCCGGCAATTTCATCGGCGCCGAAGCCCGGCCCGAGGATCTTGCCGATCGAGGAATTTTCGGTGGACGAGCCACCCAGCGTGATCTGGTAAAATTCCTTACCCTTCTTGTCGACACCGAGAATGCCGATATGGCCGACATGGTGATGGCCGCAGGCATTGATGCAGCCTGAAATATTGAGCTTCAGGGGACCGACATCGTGCTGTTTCCTGATGTCGGCAAAGCGGGCCGAAATCTCCTGCGCAACCGGAATCGAGCGCGCTGTCGCAAGGGCGCAGTAATCCAGCCCGGGACAGGAGATGATGTCGCCGATGAGGCCGATATTGGCTTCCGCCAGACCCTGATCCCTGAGCTGTTGCCAAACCTCGATCAGGTCTCTGGTGCGTACGTGCGGCATGGTCAGGTTCTGCGCATGGGTGACGCGCACTTCGCCGAAGGAATACCTTTCCGCCAGCCGGGCAACGCCACGCATCTGCTCGGACGTGGCATCGCCGGGAATACCGCCGGCCGGTTTGAACGAGGCATTGACGATGGTGTAGCCCGGCACCTTGTGCGCCACCGTGTTGGCGGTGAGCCACTGGCGGAAACCGCGATCAGCCAGCTTCCTTTCCTCGATCTCCGGCACAAAGGCCGGCAGGGTTTCGAAGGCCGGGGCCGCAAAGTAGGACGAGATGCGGGCCAATTCGCGCGCATCGACTTCAAGTGTCTCGCGTGATGCTTCGGCAAATTCCCTTTCCACCGCGGCGGAAAATGCTTCCGCGCCCATTTCGTGGACCAGTATCTTGATGCGCGCCTTGTACTTGTTGTCGCGCCGGCCAACCAGGTTGTAGACCCGCATGATGGCGGTCAGGTAGGGCAGCAGGTCTGCTTCCGGCAGCCAGTCACGCACTGTCACCGCGACCATGGGGGTGCGCCCCTGCCCGCCGCCGACCAGTACTTCCCAGCCGCGTTCGCCGGCTTCGTTCAAATGCATGCGCAAGCCGATATCATGCACTTTCACCGCTGCCCGGTCGTTAGGCGATCCGGTTACCGCGATCTTGAATTTGCGCGGCAGATAGGTGAATTCCGGATGCAGGCTCGACCATTGCCGGATCAGTTCGCACACCGGGCGCGGGTCAGCCAGCTCATCGGCGGCCGCACCGGCATAGGGGTCGGTCGTGGTGTTGCGGATACAGTTGCCGGAGGTCTGGATGGCGTGCATTTCCACACCGGCCAGCATGTCCAGTATGTCCGCGGTTTCCTCCAGCCTGACCCAGTTGTACTGAATGTTCTGCCGCGTGGTCCAGTGGCCGTAGCCGCGGTCATACTTGTCGGCGATGTCGGCCAGCACGTTTAGCTGGCGGGCCGACATGGTGCCGTAGGGCACCGCCACACGCAGCATGTAGGCATGCAGCTGATGATACAGTCCGTTCATCAGGCGCATGGGCTTGAATTCGTCCTCGGTAATCGTGCCGTCAAGGCGGCGGGCTACCTGGTCGCGAAACTGCTCGACACGGGCATCAACGAATTTGCGGTCAAATTCGTCATAGCGGTACATGTTGGGTTCGGGGGTCACGTGCATGTTCATAGGTCCACAACCTCGCTTGTCGAAAATCCTTGCGCCACCTGCGCCAGATCGGCCCTGACGGTCGGTCCCAGCGCCCGGATGCGTTCACGAATGTGAACCGGGCGAATGGCGCCGCTCTCGCGTGACACTTCCACCAGGTAGGCGCCCATGACGATGTTGGCGTGCTCATCCTTCTGGGCGTCGCCGAGCGCCACGAAGCCTGAGTCCTGGCATTTCAGAACAGCCGCATCGTCGATACCGCGTACCCATTTGTCTTGAAGGTTGCGAAACACCGTATCGCCGGACAAAACCTCGTTTGCCGTCACGACATATTCACTGCAGTCTTCGGTTTTATCGTTCATGATGCGATCCTTTCCAGGTCTGCGGTTTCAGCCTCCACCTCGATGCGGGCGGCCAGTACGTCGGAACGCGCCGGATCGAGGCCGACATAGATGACAGCCGGGCCCCTGATGCCGCCAAGCGCCAGTGTCCTGGTCAGGGTGGCAATGCTGCCGGTGGCGGTTTTCTGATTTTCACGGGTACCGTTTTCCACCACCACGACGGGCGTGTCCCGGGCAATGCCGGCTGCCAGCAACCGGCGCTGGATGTGGCCTGCCTGACGCACGCCCATATAGATGGAAAATGCAGCACCCGGTTTTGCCAGCGCGGTCCAGTCGTGGTCTGCCGCGCCATCGCCTGCGGTTCCGGTCAGCATCGTGATGCTGCGGTTTTCACCGCGCCAGGTCAGCGGCAGCCTGATGGATGCGGCACAGCCAACAGCAGCGGTTATGCCGGGCACCACCTCAACCGGAATGCCGGCCTTGACCAGCGCTGCCTGCTCTTCACCTCCGTGGCCGAATACATATGGATCGCCGCCCTTGAGGCGCACGACTTTCCTGCCGGCGCGGGCATGATGTTCCAGGATCTTGTTGATGCGGGCCTGGCTGACCGAGAGTTGGCCGGGCGTCTTGCCGACATCTATGCGCTCTGCATCGCGGCGGGCATAATCCAGGATGCCTGGACCGACCAGCCGGTCATAGACAATGACATCGGCGTCCTGCAGGCGGCGCTGGGCTTTCAATGTCAACAGGTCCGGATCACCGGGACCGGCGCCAACCAGGGAAACCGAGCCTGACGCGACGCCTTGTGAACCGGACAATGCCTCGTCGACGGCGCGTTCAAAACCTGCACCGGCATCGCGTTCGAAGGAAGCACGAAGCCGGCCAAAGAAGAACGACCGCCAGAATTCGCGGCGCGGACTGCCCTTTGCCAGACTGCGGGCAACACGCGGGCGCAGGCCGGATGCCTTTTCAACCAGGGACCCGACGGACGGCGGCAGCATGGCTTCGAGCTGTGCCTTGATGCCCTGCCCCAGTACCGGCGCAGCGCCTTCGGTGCCAATGGCGATGGTCAGCGATCCGCGTTCCACAATGGACGGCGTCAGGAAAGAGCACCTGTCCTGCCTGTCGACCACATTGACCGGAATGTTGCGCTCTGTGGCCGCTGCATGAACCTGCCGCTCGTCGGCGTCATTCAGCCCGCAGGCAAACACCAGAGAAGCACCGTACAAGTCGTCTGCGTCAAATTCCCGCGGTATCAGGCATGCGCCTGCCGAGTCGATTCCGGCTGATAGCTCGCGCCCGGCAAACGGGGTGACGACAACAATCCGCGCTGGTGTTTTGGCCATCAGCCGCAGCTTTTGCGCAGCTTCAGCGCCGCCACCGACAATGACGACGGTCTTTGCTTCGAGATCCAGAAATACCGGATAATAGCGCATGGTCAGATCACTCCAGCCTGTTCGTTAAACCGATCAACAGGATTGAAATATAGAATTGTTCGTTAAAAAGAACAAGACGTTCTTTTGTGTTTATGTAGAGTCATATCGGGATTTTAAACGTCGCAACCCTGGCCCGGCAGGCCGGCTCATCAGGAAATGCGGGGCGTCATTTAGTCACGATGCTGATTTTCCCACTTGACGCGCGGAAGCATTCAGGTAAGTTTCATGCCACATTGACTGGGGGGAGCGAGTCTTCACATACATCTGGCAGACCCCTGTTTCACCCCTTTTTCCGTGAAACGGATTTGCCGGTGCGCCCTTCAGACTCAACCGGTTGATGAATATGAAAGGCGCAGGAGCTGGTTGCAGCCCCTGCGCCTTTTCAATATCCGGATTGCCGGCTTCGGGGGAACCGCCGATTTTCTCCACTTGACGAAGCCGGGCGCAACGTTAACCACTAGCCACAGCACTTGACCGGGGAGTGAGTCTTGCACGACTTCAAGCAAACAAACCTGTCTTCATGGTTCTCCGCAAACCGGCGGGACTGCTGATGGCGTCATCTGATTCAACCGGCTGGTGGACCTTTCCGCCTGAAGGCCCGGTCACGGTGCATGGCGTGTCCGGCGAACAAGTTGCCTATGCCGGCAAGCCGGAATTACGAATTACGGTGACAGTTTACTAAATGCACTTATTAGCGCATGCGAAACCCTATGGCTCGCCTGTCCCGTATCGTTGTGTCCGACTAGCTGAACCATGTGACCCAGCGGGGCAAGTGGCCTGTTGTAGTTTTCTTGCGGGACGGGAACGGTCCAACCTTTGAAGCGGCCGTATTGGCCAGAGCCAGGCCGGCAGGCATGACACGGCAACCCCTCCATCATCCAACGCAAGATGAAATGCCGCTTTCCCACGGGCGATTAAGAAGCTAGGGTCCAGACCCTATTCATCGTCCCCGCCTGCCCTTCGACCGAAAGCCTTTTGCCCATGCCGTTCGTGATACCCGAGCCCAGCCGCACCGCCCTGCCCGTTGCCGGCACATCAGACAGGTTTCCGGTGCGCCGGGTCTACTGTGTCGGGCGCAACTATGCCGCCCATACAATCGAAATGGGTCATGATCCGGACCGGGAAGACCCGTTCTTCTTTCTCAAGTGCCCGGAAAATATTGTCACGGCAGATGCAGGCGGCGAGATAGCCTTCCCCTACCCGCCCGCTTCAAATGATGTCCATCACGAGATTGAAATGGTGGTGGCGCTGAAATCCGGCGGCAGCGACATTGCCCCGGATGACGCACTGTCGCACGTCTACGGCTACGGAGCCGGTCTCGACATGACGCGCCGTGACCTGCAGGGCGAAATGAAGAAGGCCGGCCGGCCCTGGGAAATCGGCAAGGCGTTTGATCATTCCGCGCCGATGTCGGGGCTGGTTGCGGCGTCTGCGGCAGGCCATCCGGATGCAGGCGACATATGGCTGAAGGTCAATGGCGAGGTGCGCCAGCAAGGCGACCTGAACCAGATGATCTGGAAGGTGCCTGAAATGATCAGCTATCTGTCCGGGCTGTTTGAACTGGCCGCCGGTGACCTGATCATGTCGGGCACCCCGTCAGGCGTCGGTCCGGTGGTTCGAGGCGATCGTCTGGAAGGATTTGTGGAAGGTGCCGGCGGTTTTCACTGCAAGGTCGTCTGAAGCGCTGCGGCGACGCTCACGCCCCAGCCCAGCGGGTTGATCAGCCCCATGGCCCAGGCGGCGTTTATGGCCACTCCGGTGGACAAATCCGCAATTACCACCCATTTGCCTACCTTGAACACTTTTCTGAGCATGCCGGTTCCCCTTTTTTGTGCCTTATTGATACAACTTTGCCATGTCCTGTTAAGGAATGAGCAAGCATCAGGCCAGTTCGGGGGACTGGTTCAGCACTCCGGCAGGTTCACCGCGAGACCGCCGAGACTGGTTTCCTTGTATTTTTCAGACATGTCATGGCCGGTCTGGCGCATGGCTTCGATACAGTTGTCCAGCGGCATGAAATGCTGTCCATCGCCGTGCAGGGCCAGAGACGCAGCCGAGACGGCCTTGATGGCGCCCAGGCCGTTGCGCTCGATACAGGGCACCTGCACCAGCCCGCCCACCGGGTCGCAACTCATGCCGAGGTGGTGCTCCAGTGCGATTTCTGCGGCATTTTCAATCTGCTCGTTGGTGCCGCCAAGGGCTGCGCAAAACCCTGCCGCCGCCATCGCTGCCGCAGAGCCCACTTCCCCCTGACAGCCGACCTCGGCGCCGGAAATCGAGGCATTGTGCTTGATCAGGCCGCCGATTGCGGCTGCCGTCAGCAGGAAGGTCCGCAATCCCTCGTCGTTGGAGCCGATGCAGTGGTCGCGGTAATACCGCATGACAGCCGGCACAACCCCGGCAGCGCCGTTGGTGGGAGATGTGACCACCTTGCCGCCGGCCGCATTTTCCTCGTTCACCGCCATGGCATAGACCGACATCCAGTCATTGGCGACATGCGGCTGCGCCATGTTGGAACCGCGCTGTTCGACAAGGCGTTGGTGTATCTTCCTGGCGCGCCGGCGAACACTGAGTCCGCCGGGCAGGATACCGTCTTCGCGCAGGCCGCGGTCGATGCAGTCCGACATGGCTTTCCAGACACCATCCAGCCGTTCATCAAGCTGTGAAATGTCGATGTGTGCGGTTTCGTTGGCGCGCTTCATCTCGGCTATGGTCTTGCCATGCTTGGCGCCCAGCGCCAGCATCTCCTTCGCGGTTGAAAACGGATAGGTGTATCCGGCTTCCTTCTTGGCGGTTTTCAGGCCCGACGGTGTGCGGTCGAGGTCGGCCAGTTCATCGGCCGTCAGCACGAACCCGCCGCCGATGGAGTAATAGGTCTCTTCGAACCGCAAGGCGCCCGCGGCATCAAACGCGCGCAGCACCATGCCGTTGGCATGGCCTTCAAGCGGCGGCCCGTAGTCGAATACCAGATCGTTGTCCGGATCGAACTTCAACTGCCCGAGCCCGTCGGGCTGCACGACGCGGCTTTCGGCAAGCCTGGCCAGGGCCAGTTCCGCTTCATCCGGGTCAATGGTTGCAGGCTCGAAACCGCACAGCCCCAGCATGACCGCGCGATCGGTGGAATGGCCCTTGCCGGTAAACGCCAGCGACCCGTGCAGTGAGCACTGAACGTGCGCTGCCGGCCCTGCCCCCGGGATCGGCGTCCTGCCGTGGCGCAACTCGTCGAGAAACCTTGCAGCCGCCGTCATCGGCCCCATGGTATGGGACGAGGACGGGCCGACGCCGATCTTGAATATGTCGAAAACCGAAAGAAACATGGCAACCTGTGCTCCAGCTATGGAGATAGCAGTATCTTAATACATGACCGGCGCAATTCAGTCTGCGACACCACGATGCAGGATCACGGCACGAGGGGCAGCAATCCGTTCAAATCAGCCTGCATGCATGCGCTGTTTTCGTTCGCGTATCATGCGGGTGGCTTCATCGGAACCATCATGAAACGTGCCGAACCAGCGATCCCAGGGCATTTCCTGATTGCCGTAATTGCACTCGAAGAAGCGGTGGTGCAACTGGTGATAAAACGTACCCAGCGCCAGCCTGCGCCTGTCCTTTATCAGCAAGTCCTCATATCCGGTGTGGGTCATGGCTGCGCCCAGCGCCTGATAGTGCAGATTGTAGATGACATGCAGCGGGTGCGATGCCGCAACCAGATGGATCATCACGGACGTGAAGTACAACAGGTGCTCTACCGGGTGCATGGATGCCCCGGACCAGGGTCCGACATTCACGTTGCGATGATGCAGCGAGTGGACATGCCGGTAGAAAAACGGCACATGCAACAGCCGGTGCACCCAGTAAAAATGAAATGCCGACCAGATCGGCACCAGTACGAAAAACCCAAGGAACCATATAGGGTTGTCTGCAAAACTGGTTGTCGGCAGATAGCCGTTTGCCATGGCCCACAGAGTGATCACCTGGAACGCCGTCCAGAAAAACACACCGCTGCCCAGCGACCAGAACATGTTGTCGTGCACCTGGTTCCTGAACGCGAAGCTGCGGCTGCCGCTAGCCATGTCGCGGTGATCGAACTTCAGCTTCGAGCCCTGAGCGCACCGGATATAGAAATAGTAATGCAGCGATCCGGCGACCGCCAGCAGCAGCCCCATGTTTACAATCCAGGTCTGAAACACCCAGCCGAATGCCAGAACCCTGGCGTCATCGAGGTCAGGATACAGCCAGTACCAGGCCGCCACAGACACCAACAGCAACAGCACCCGCTCACTCAGCGACAGCCAGTTGCGCCAGAACCAGCGTGCGAGAAAACCCGGGTCCGGCGGCCACGCGAAAATGGATTTGTCGGCCAGCGGCAGTTCGGGATGGTAGTTCCACCTGCCTTTCTTTCCAGGTTCACCAACCTGGTCAGTTGGCATAACCGGAGCCCTCGTCGTCCAGAATGATTTTCAGCTCGCTGAAATGACAGTCTGCCTGACCGGGGTATTCTTCAATTTCACGGGCGGTTTTTTCCGCCACCTCGTCTGACAGGACCTTGAGTTTCCGGCCTGTCCACAACGCCTTGATGTAGGTCTCCGCAGCACGCTCAAAATAGTACATGCGGTTGAATGCATCAGCCACCGTGTCGCCAATGACCATGATGCCGTGGTTGCCCATGACCAGGACCTTTTTAGCCGGATCCGAGAGATGCCGGCAGGCGCGTTCAGCCTCTTCCTCGAAGGCAAGGCCTCCATACTCGTCATCGATTGCATACCGGTTGAAGAAGATCGCGCAGTTCTGGTCGATTGGCGGCAGGCTGGGGTCGTCCAGCGTCGCCAGAACGGTTGCGTGAATGGAGTGCACATGCAGCGCCACGCGGGCGTGCGGACACAACCGGTGGATGGCGCCGTGCAGGCCCCATGCCGTCGGGTCCGGCGCATCGGGCCGCTTCATGGTTTCGGAATCATTGGCATCCAGCAACAACAGGTCCGACGCCTTGATGCGGGAAAAATGCATCTGGTTGGGGTTCATGAGGAACTGGGTACCATCGTCGTTCACCGCCACGGAAAAATGGTTGGCGACACCTTCGTGCAGATTCAGACGCGCCGTCCACCGGAAGGCGGCGGCCAGGTCGGCGCGGTCTTCAAAATGGTCAAGACGGTTGGGGCGCAATGGTGTGGCTGCAGTGGTCATCGACTTGTCTCCTCAAAGATACCCGGTGGCCGGAGAATGTTGGAATTTTTTCCGTCCTGCAATCAAAAACACGACAATCGCTGCCAGGAACACTCCTGGCCCCGGCCGCAGGGTCAATGACCGGCCAGTTCGCGGGCGAACCGCGCCGCATTTTCACCTGCAGCGCGACCGGTGGAAAAACATGCCTGCAACAGGTAGCCGCCGGTTGGCGCATCCCAGTCCAGCATCTCGCCGCATACAAACACACCCGGCAACTGCCTGAGCATCAGGGTCTCGTCAACTTCATGGGCGGCAATCCCGCCGGCGGTGGAAATCGCCCTGTCAATCGGCTGCATGCCGGTAACTCTCAACGCGGCTGCCTTGATGGAGCCGGCGAGTGCGGCATCGGGTTCAAATTGATGGTGTTGCACACAATCACGCCAGACCGAAATGGCCTGCGGTGACAGTCCTGCGCCCTTGCGCAGCTTGTTGGCAAGCGACTGCTTGCGGGGAACTTTTGCCAGGTTTGCAGCCAACCGCTCAACATCAAGGTCCGGGCGCAGATCAAGCAACACCGTGCAACTGCCTGCCGTCTGCAATTCCCGGCGCAGTTCGCGTGACAGGGCGTAAATCACGCCGCCCTCCAGCCCGGTCTTGCTGATCAGGGCCTCCCCGCGCACGCATCGACCGGAAACCGTGGCCGCGACACGCTTCAGCGGGGCACCTGCATGACGACTGCTGGTAACATCCGACCAGTCGCATGTCACACCGGCATTGGACGCAACCAGCGGTGTTATCTCAATGCCCTTCCCCGCAAGCACGGACACCCAGTTGCCGCCGGCTCCCAGCCTTGGCCAACTGGCACCGCCCAGCGCCAGTACACAGACGTCTGCGTCTATTGCCGAGCCATCTGCAAATTCAAGGCTTCCGTCATTGGTCCAGCCGGTCCAGTGCATTCGGGTTTTCAGCACCACGCCCAGATCACCCAGCTCGCGCAACCAGGCCCGCAGCAGGGGCGATGCCTTGAAACTCTTTGGAAATACCCGGCCAGATGAGCCGACAAAGGATTCCCCGTCATGGCGGTCCGCCCAGGCGCGCAGTTCCTCCGGGGGAAACTGCCGGATAAACCGGCCCAGCCACGGTGCTGCATCCGCATAACGTTGCTCGAACAAGCCAATGGGATCGGAGTGTGTCAGATTCAAACCACCCCTGCCCGCCATAAGGAACTTGCGGCCGGCAGACGGCATGCGTTCGAAGACGGTTACGTGGAAGCCCTGCCTGGCCATTGTGTCAGCAGCCATGAGCCCGGCAGGGCCTGCGCCAATCACAACACCGCTCAGGGGACGCATGGCGTCAGGCGGCATAACCGCGCTCAAAGTACTCTTCGCCGAGCAGTCTGAAAATTTCAACGTCGTGGCTGCGGTCGAGACCGGTGGACCCCGGCATCACGGTGCGCTGCATCGAAAAACCCAACTTTCTGGCGATGCGGGCAGATGCCAGGTTCGGCGACATGACCTTGCACCAGACCTCGGTGGCGTCGAGGCGTTCGACTGCCATCGCGCACAACACCTCGCCCATCATCGTGCCGCAGCCGGTATTCCACACCGTCGGATCCACTCCCCAGCCGATTTCCGCGGCCCCGCCACCAAGCAACCATATGAAACCATCTGCAACCAGTTCTCCCGTGCCGGCATCAACCGCACACAATCTGAAATGCCGGCGGCCCCTTGTTTTCTGCCGGGCCAGATGGCGTTTGAGCATCACCTCGATTTCGGCAACTGACTGTAACTTAATGGCCAGCCACCGATTGTATTCCGGCCTGGTCATAAAGCGCGCAAGGGCCGCCGCGTCGCCTGTTTTCCACTCGCGGAAACCGAGGCCTGGCATGGTCACTTGTGGCAACAACAGTTCAGTTGACACGACATTGTCCTTACGTGGAATAATACGATCCAACAAGATGTTCGCCTGACTCTAACCGCTTCTTTGCGCCCGGTCGAGACAACAATCGACTTCATCTTTCTGTCGCATCAAGGCGGTAGCAAATTAGGCACGATCGTTGTCGCAAGCATGGTTTCACAAAAACATCAAAATCGATGTTGCATAAGGAAAATCTGCAGTTGTTCAGTAACAAGGCTGAAGCTTTTGAAGCTTCTGACGACACCCCCGCACATGATGTCGAAGCACCCACGATAGGTGACGTCATTCAACAGCGCTTTGGGCGCCGCGACGCCCTCAAAGGTGCACTCGCTGTCACGACAGTTGCCCTGCTGATGGGAAAAGCACTGCCCGCCCGTGCGGGCAAAGGCGCATCAGCTTTTGACTTTGACGAACTGGACGCCGGCAATGACGTCACCCATCATGTGGCCGACGGATATGAGGCATATGTCATGTTGCGATGGGGCGATGCCGTGTTCAGCGATGTGCCGGCATTCAATCCCGCTTCACAGTCGGCAGACAAACAACATCGGCAGTTCGGTTACAACAATGATTATATCGGCATTTTCAATATTGCCGAGCGGCCGGACAACCTGCTGATGTGCATAAATCACGAATTCTGCAGCCCGGAGGTGATGTTTCCCGGCCTCACCGCATCACCAGAAGACAACGATTTTGCCGAGATAACTTCCGATCTGGCGGATATCGAAATGGCTGCGCACGGCGTCAGCATCATTGAACTGGAAAAACGCGACGGAAAATGGATCCCGCTGGTTACATCGCCCTTCAACCGGCGGATTTCCGCGGTCAACACCGAGATGATGGTTGATGGTCCCGCTGCCGGTCATCCGCGGCTTCAGACAACAGCAGACCCGTCAGGCAGACGCATCACCGGCACCTTCAATAATTGTGCCGGCGGCGTCACCCCGTGGGGAACCTATCTGACGGCCGAAGAAAACTTCCACGGCTATTTCTGGACAGATGAAATGGAAGGAAAGGACGGCAAGAAAAAGCGCAGGAAAACCGGGTTGGGAGGCGAGCAGGCCGCCAGCTACAAACGCTATGCGGTACCGTCGAACTGGTACAACTGGGGCGCGTACCATCGCCGCTTCAACGTCGACAAGGAACCCAACGAACCAAATCGCTTCGGCTGGATAACCGAAATCGACCCTTTCGATACGTCGTCCACGCCGGTCAAGCACACCGCACTCGGCCGTTTTTCTCATGAAGGCTGCGAGTGCATCGTGAACAATGACGGCCGGGTGGTGGTCTATTCAGGCGACGACAAGCGTTTTGAATATGTATACCGGTTCGTTTCGGCTGGAAAAATCTCCGATGACAACAAGGCCAACAGGACATTGCTCTCTGACGGTGTCCTGGCGGTTGCACGGTTCAATCCGAACGGCACCGTCGACTGGCTGCCACTGGTATATGGCGAAGGACCGCTGACACCGGAAAACGGATGGGAAAGTCAGGCTCAGGTCCTGATTGACGCCCGGCTTGCCGCCGAAGCTCTGGGGGCCACACCGATGGACCGGCCGGAAGACGTTCAGCCTGACGCCAAGTCGGGCAAAATCTATGTGATGCTGACCAACAACCACAAACGCAAGAAAGACCAGACTGATGCCGCCAATCCGCGTGCGGAAAACCATTTTGGTCACATCATCGAAATGATGGCTCCGGGTCGCAACCATGCTGCCGATCAGTTTACCTGGCAACTTCTGATCAAGTGCGGGGACCCGTCGATTGCGGAAGTTGGATCGCTTTGGAACCCGGCAACGTCAACCAATGGCTGGTTCGGTTCACCCGACAATTGCGCCGTCGATCCTCAAGGACGGCTTTGGGTTACCACCGACCAGGGCAAAAAATGGAACAAGACCGGAAAATCGGACGGGTTTTACGCGGTTGATACCGAGGGCGACGCCCGCGGCACGTCCACGCTGTTCTTCAGGGTTCCGATAGGTGCAGAAATGTGCGGGCCCTGTTTCACACCGGACACCGAAACAGTTTTTCTGGCAGTACAGCATCCCGGCACTGATGGAACCGAGGAATTTGCCGGTTTCGAAAGAAAATCTACCTTTGAAGATCCAGCGACCAGATGGCCCGACTTCAAGGATGGTATGCCACCGCGTCCCTCAGTAGTTGCCGTGCGCAAAAAAAGCGGCGGCCGGATAGGCGGATGACAGTCGGAGGCTCTGGCAAGATTGAAAATCAATCCTGCCGGCAAACCTGTCTGTTGGAAGTACAAACGGTCAATTTGAAGCCGGGGCGGCTCGCTGCTGTGATGCAAATGCCCGTTCGATTGCAGCTCTCAACTGTACCAGCCCCCTGCGCCGACTGTCGCCGGGCGGCAGCATGAGATAGGCAGCATTCACATCCTTCATGGCTTCGGGCAACTTGTTGGTCCGGTAATATGTCGTCGCCCGATTGACAAATGCATTGTAGTGGTTGGGGTTCAGTTTAATGGCGTCGCCAAAAAATTTTAACGCTATATCGTAGTTGGCGAGCATGAAATGATTCTTGCCCATCAGGTTTACAGGAGTGGAATTTTTCGGATCCAGTTTCATGGCCTCGGCCAAATCCAGCATTGCACTGTCATAATCGCGTTTGTTGAAGTATGCGCGGGCCCGCGCCACCCAAATGTTGGCGTCACCTTTTTCAGTATCCAGTGCCGTGCTCAGATCGCTAACTGCGTTGTCCAACTGACCCAACCGGCCATATGTTACTCCCCGTGCCGTATGGGCATCAACCAGCTGTTTTCCTGACAAACCACCTTCGATTGCACGTGTACAAGCTCCAATCCGATCGAGGGCGGGCAGTCTGCCCAGACATTCCTCAAGTTCACTGGCCGCCTTCACGGGCGTGACAAACAGTGATCCAGAAACAACCAATCCGGCAACGAAGCCGGATATCACCGATGCTTTTCCAAACAATACGCTATCCTCTACGCCATCGCGAACTTACCAGCCAACAACACGGTTGCAAACGGCCGGGTACTCATCACATGCCCAGTTCTAATGCGGATTGTTTGCGGAGAAACTTGGGCAATGGATACAATTGTCATGCAATAGACCTGCGTTGCAAGAAAAAAGGCCGGACTCCCGGGGTCCGGCCTCAAATCCAGTTAGTTTGTTGGTGTACGGCACACAGCATCATAACTTGCGGATGCCGCAGAAATTAACCCTAAAGCCCGGCTTTCGCCTTGCGGGCGGCAAAATCAGCCTTGATCTGCAACAGATGGTCGGCACCCAGGAGATGGCCGGCCTCGGTTTCAAGCCTGTGGATCGCACGTGCTTCGCTGACCAGACAAATGCGAGTCATCAGGCGCGCAAAAAAACCTCGCGCGTTGTCGGTATCAACCGATGAATGAAATTCGTGGAGTTGAGCTGTAACAGCCATGATCTATTCCCTTTTTGCAATGACACCCACAACCAGGTGTCTTTGTGCAATTCTTGTGAAGGAAGATCGTGACGGCTTTGTTGCATTGCAATGTAAAATGCTGCAACGCAGCAATGTTCACGGCGCATGCCTGGCTCGTTAACAAACTAAAACTGGGATTCCAGTACGATAACTGTTGGTTTTGAGGGCAGATTGTCGAGCGATAATGTTATGGATCGGGCCTGATCCCGGCGAATTGCGAAACTCTTGCTCAGATGTGCAACGAACTGTGACAGCGAATAATCACCGAAAGCGTGCATTGGAAGAATCACGCGGGATCTGAGCGCCTTGATGACGCCGGCCATTTTGTCGATGGGCAAGGTCGAGCTTCCGTCCACCGGCACCATCACCACATCCAGCCGGCCTATCCAACCGAGGTGGCCTGCACCCAGTTCGTGGTGCAAATGACCGAGATGGCCAATGCACAGCCCGGATATCTCGAATATGAATATCGAATTGCCGTCTTTTTCCGGCGAGCCCCACCCGCGAATATCGGTGGTGACATTGCGGATCAGTACATCGTCTATTTCGAGATTGTGACTGCTGCGACCGCCTTCCGGGTTCCATCCGCGCAGAACATGCTGGATAGCCGGGTCGGGTGAGTTGGTGTAATGCGTTTCATGGGCCTTGTTCATTGTCACAACCCGTGGGGTACCCCACTTCCCCGTCCAGCCGGCATAGTCGGTTGCGATTGTGACGCCGCCGGGACTTTCAATCCAGAATGTAGAGTGGCTGATATAACTGATACGCACCGTGCCGGACGGCACTTGATCGGCAACCAGCTCCAAACTGGCATAGCGGGCGCCGGGAAGGTTTTGCGCAACAGCAAGACAATTGCTGGGTGTCCGCTCAATTTTCGTCGTCTGAACGGGGTAAATTCCAGGAGATGCCGGCGTCGCCGGCACAACCAGCAACGCCACAAGAATGCCGACGACCCAGCAAAGCCGGTATAGATTTCTCACCGAACAGACCCTCCAGCATTTACCGCTGGTCCGGCAGGCGGTACCGGATTACGGCTTGGTTAACTCAATCTTCGCCTTGGAGCGAAGATCCTTGATAATGCCCTGTAGTTTGTCAGCTTGCAAACTGACCCGGATCCGATCAGCAACATCCTTGAGTTCGGGGAATGCCTGTTCGCGCTCATCAACTTTCTTGATGACGTGGTAACCGAACTGCGTCTGGACCGGTTGCTTTGTGTAGGTTCCCTTCTCGAGCGGGAACACAGCCGCTTCGAATGCCGGGACCATGCGGCCCGAGCCGAAAAATCCCAGATCACCGCCACGCGGGCCCGATGGACCTGTCGACTTGGTCTTGGCCAGTTCCGCAAAATCGGCACCCTTGTCAAGTTCTGCAATCACCGCCTCTGCTTCCGCCTTGGTTTTCAACAGGATGTGGCTGGCCTGAACTTCCTTCTTGCCGGCAACTTGCGACCTTGCTTCATCATATCGAGCCTTGACTTCAGCCTCAGTAACCAGTTCGGCAGATCTTTTTCGAACGAAGGCCTCGCGCAGAGCCTGTACCTCGAGCCAGTCCATGCGGCGTTTGTGGGCTTCTGTATCAGCAACCCCTTCCTTGCGTGCGGCGTCGGCCAGAAGATGGGACTCAAGCAGGATATTGACGATAAACTCCTGCTGCTTGTCCGGCGCCACCTGGTTCAGGGCATCACCAAGGGTATTCCTGGCAAACTCCACATCCTTGCCGGTGATGACATGGCCGTCCACAGTAGCCAGGGTTTTTGCTTCTTCTGCATGAAGCGATGTGGTGGTCGCGATAGCCAGCATGGCAGCGGCAGAAAATCCTGCGCGCAGGAGTACGGATAAAGACATCAAGGGTTCCTTTGTTCTCATAAAGCTGAATTTGGCGCGGACCATGCCCCGGCTGATTAAACATTACAATTAAAGAATGTGTCATGTGCGTGTTCGAAAAGTTCGCGACCGGCTTGGTTGCGGGCAAAGACTCACATTTTCTAACAGGCCGCAACAACTACCGGAGCGGTTTTGGCATGACAACTGACCTTACAATGCCGGCCTGGACAGGCGAGCTGACACTGTATCTCGCGTTCCCGTATGTACTGGCGACAATTCAGCAATACGGTGTGATTGACGCGCTTACCTATCGCGCAGATGGCAAACCACTGGATGACTGAGACGCCAGAGCCAAAAAAGCCGCCGCTGCAGCAACAATTGGTTATTTTTGGGCTCGCGCCGGGCCCTACATCCTGTATGTGGCCAATGTGCCATTCGGGCGAACAGTTGCATTTCTCGCGGGGTGGCTCGCCATGGTCTGTATCTTCTGGCAGATCGTAACCTGAACATCCTTCAGTCGGGCCTGCTCAGGAAAACCACGTCCCTGGCGATAATTTCGCAGGTCATGCCGAGCCTTGCCGCCAGCAGCCTGAATGTGTGCTCCCGGTAGAAGACTACGTGTGTTGGGTCATGCCGATAGCGCCAGTTCTCAAACAGTGTGTCGTCAGTCTGGAATATGGTCATTACAGCCAGCAGACCACCTGGCCTCAACAACCTGCTCAATCGATCGAACTCCTCATACGGGTTGTGAAAATGCTCGACGGTCTCGGTGCATGTTACGAAGTCATATGTTTCACTCAACGCAGAAGCGTCAGCCGCAAAAAACGGATCATAGGTCGACATTTTGTGACCCTTCGCCCGCAACATCACAGCAAGCGCGGGCGCCGGTCCACAGCCAAAATCCAATCCCGCTGACCCAGGCTGGATTCGTGCCAGCAACGGGTCTGCCAGTTTCGCCAGATAAGCGCGATAACCGTGATCATTCACGTCATTTTCATGGGTAAGATAATGAGCGAGTTCGGCTTCGACTGTGAGAAATCCAGCCGGATGAAGAAAGCTGGCCTTACAGACTTCACAGCGATGGTATGTTCTGCCGTCACGGTCGACAAGCAGAACACGGGTGTCGTCACACCCGCATACTCTACAGTCTAACGCAGCCAAGCTGCGTACTCCGGCACCCGGGTTTTCATGTCATCATAGATCCAGACCATTCGATCCATCTGCCATAACTTTGCGACCACTGTCATGAACATGCCGAGTAACACGGCCCAGGGATGCAACACCCACAAGCCCCAGGCCAGTGGCAGCAAACCCAACCCGGCCAGTATACCGAGACGGGAGGCCATGCGCTGGTGGTGAACCGGTATTGGGTGGGCGGCGGTGTTAAGCCACACACGTTCACCGAATGTCACCTTTGACATCCAGTTGTCGGTCGACACAGGTTCAGCAAATGCACGCGGGTTCCAGTATGTCCACAATATCAGAGCGATGATCGGCACGACGCACCACCACCCGATCCAGACCCTGGACCAGACACTCAATGCAAACAACGGCAATATCGGCATCCGTGTCCAGCCGGACCAGGGATTTGCATGCCGGGCCCACGCGGCGTCGTCCATTGCCATCAGACGTTCGAGTTTGTGCGCAATTTTCATTGACAAGGACATGGTACCGGTTTGCCCGGGATATCAAGCCGCACCAGATTTTTTTCCGGTGTTTGTACGACGGTCATTCACAATCGTAATTCGATTCATGCAGCGATAGTGCGGCAGATAATCGGAAACCGCGTAATGCTGGGTGCAACGATTGTCCCACATGGCCATAGACCCTTCCCGCCATTTGAAACGGACCTGATGCTCTGGCCGGTCGATATGATCGAGGAGGTAGGTCAGCAGCCGATTGCTGGCCCGTCTCGTCATCCCGACTACCTGTTGGGTGAACCCTTCGTTCAGATAAAGAAACTTGCGGCCGGAAACCGGGTGAACCTGAACTACATTGTGCAGTGCGCTGCCAAATCTCTGCATAGCCGCATTGAGGCTCGTTGCATCAACTTCACCGACGGTAAAGCTGTTGCGGAAGTCGCCCATGTCGTGAACCGCCACCTTGTCCGCGAGATGATCCTTCATATCGTCCGGCAGTGCATCATAGGCTGCATACATGCTTGCCCAGATTGTATCACCCCCGGTCGGCGGCACCTCGCGCGCCACCAGAATGGATGCAAAAGCGGATTTGGCCTGAATGTCAGATCGGTGTGCCATCCGTCTGTATCAGGCGGGTTCTTTGCATCATTGGCCAACATGACGATGCGTTCAAAACCAGGCACATGGGCATAAACCGGGTGCGGTTCATCCAGTTCCCCAAATGACTGTGCAAACGCCAGATGCCGTTCCGGCGAAATTTCCTGATCCCTGAAAAAGATCACCAGGTGCTCGATTAATGCCCTGTAGAGCACATCCAGCGTTGCTTCATCCAGTTGCCCGCCAATATCAACGCCGGAAACCTCCGCACCTATGGCCGTGGTAAGGGGAGATATCAGGATTCCTGAGCTGGTCACGGGTCGATCCTCTGCCGGATTGTTTCAGCCTGACTTTCACCGGGAGGCTGCGCAACGCCAAAATCAGGATTATCAGGCTGAAAGGTTCTTTCGTATGCATCATTGATGTTACGCCGCATGAACGGATGTTCGATCGGTTCGCGTCGTCGCAACAACCAGTGCCAGGCGACCTGAAGATATCCACCGGGATAGTAGTATCCCGCATTGGCGCGCAGCGTATCGGGCTTTTGCTGCCTCCAGGCGGTGGGTAACTCAAACCAGGATATGTTTGGATGGTCATGATGAACCGCATGGAAATTGTTGTTGAGAAACAACAAACGCATCAGCAACCCAGCCTCGACCACGGCCGTACGTTCGGAAACTGTTTCTTCGGCCCGATGCTCTATGTAGGTCCGGATCATCAGGAGAGACATTCCCGGATAGGCCACGCAAAGTCCATAAATCCACAGCGGAATATCCACCCAGACCAACAATGCGATGGCAGGCGCTGCTCCAGCCAGATGCAGGACATAGGCCCGGATGATTTCCCGGTCCCCCGCCCGCATCAATCTCAGGTCATTACGCCAGAAAACATACAATGCCAGCGCAGGGCCGATCACAATTCGCCCTGCCAACGTCGCATTGAGTTGCAGCAGGCCCTGCATCACAGGACTGGTACGATGCCAGTCATGTCGGCTTAGATACCAGCTTTCAGGATCATCATAGGGATCCGTCAACAGAACGTTGTTGTGGTGCCTCAGGTGGGTTTCGCGAAAACGTCTGTACGGCACAAACAAGCCCGGTGCGGCAAACACCAGCGCCTCGTTCAATATACCAGACCGGGTCGGATGCCCGTGTAATGCCTCGTGCTGCAGCGATGAATGAAAGGCAATCATTAAAGCGGCTGGCACAATCCATACCCAACCCAGCATCTCATGCCAGACGATGGCAAAAACCCAGATGGTGTAACAGGCAATCAACGCAACCCAGGTGGGCCATTCGCGTGCTGCCCTGGCGGTCCCCGGCACCCACATCCCCATGACAATCCGAAACCGCACCGCCGTGAACCCGGCTGCTCGTGCGTGTCAGAATCTTACCTCACATTCTCGTGATTGTCACCACAATGTCAGCAATACCGAAGACTCAGATATCCAGTTCGACATCGTCTACGAACTGGGCGCGTTCGGTAATAAAATTGAACCGGTCCTCGGGCTTGTTGCCCATCAGTTCCTTGACTACGCGAGCCGTGATCTCGGAATCACTTGGAGCCATTTGCACCTGCAACAACGTACGATTGTCAGGTTTCATGGTTGTTTCCTTGAGTTGCGCCGGCAACATTTCACCCAGACCCTTGAATCGCGAAATCTCGACCTTACCCCGGCCCGAGAAGTCACCGGCCAGCAATTCGTCCTTGTGGGCATCGTCGCGTGCGTAGGCAGATTTGGTACCCTGGACCAGCCGGTACAGCGGCGGCACAGCCATATAAAGATGCCCCTGCTCGATGAGTGCGGGCATTAGCCGGTAGAAAAACGTAATCAGCAAAGACGCAATATGCGCGCCGTCAACGTCCGCATCGGTCATGATGATGACCTTCTCGTATCGCAAATCATCTTCGCGATACTTGTCACCCGTACCACATCCCAGGGCCTGCAACAGATCACCCAATTGCTGGTTGGCATTCAGCTTGTCCCGGGTGGCTGAAGCGACGTTGAGAATTTTCCCGCGCAACGGCAAAATGGCCTGGTTCTTGCGATCCCGCGCCTGCTTGGCGGAACCGCCGGCAGAATCGCCTTCCACTATAAACAGTTCAGACCCTTCCCGCCCGGACGACGAGCAATCTGCCAGCTTGCCCGGCAGGCGCAATTTGCGAACAGCGGTCTTGCGGCCGACGTCGCGTTCCGCGCGGCGCCGGAGACGTTCCTCGGCGCGTTCAACTACCCAGTCCAGCAATTTGTCGGCCTGGGCAGGATGACCGGTCAGCCAGTGGTCAAAGTGGTCGGATATCGCCTTGTCAACAATGCGAGACGCTTCGGCCGTGGCCAGCTTCTCCTTGGTCTGTCCCTGAAATTCGGGCTCGCGGATGAACACCGACAACATGATGCCGGCAGATGACATCACGTCTTCGGTAGTGATTACTGATCCGCGCTTGTTGCCGGAAAGCTCAGCATAGTTTTTCAGGGAACGGCTCAAGGCAAAGCGCAAGCCCTGTTCATGAGTGCCACCTTCAGCTGTCGGTACCGTATTGCAGTAAGATGATACAAACCCGTCTGCACCGCCGAACCAGGCAACTGCCCACTCTACCGATCCGTGGCCACCTTCCTTCTTGAGTTTTCCGGCGAAAATTTCATCCGCCACCCTGGGGCGGCCATGGATTGCCTCCTCCAGGTAATCTTTCAGACCACCGGGAAAATGCAGGATCGTCTTTTGCGGAGTTTCATCCTTGTCCACCAGATGAACGGGGTCGACGGACCAGCGAATTTCGACGCCGCCAAACAAGTAGGCCTTGGACCTGGCCATCTTGAACAATCGCGCCGGTTTGAATTTTGCACCCTTCCCGAAAATCTGCTCGTCAGGCCTGAAGCGGACTTTTGTGCCCCGCCGGTTGTGCACCTTGCCTTCGTTGACAATAGGTCCCTGTGCGGCGCCGCGAGAATAGACCTGCCGATACAAGGTCTGATTGCGGGCAACCTCCACTTCAAGAGTTTCAGCAAGTGCATTCACCACCGACACACCGACACCATGCAAACCGCCGGATGTTTCATAGACTTTTGAATCGAACTTCCCGCCGGCGTGCAAGGTGGTCAGGATAATTTCGAGAGCGGACTTGTCCTTGAACTTGGGGTGCGGGTCAATGGGAATGCCGCGGCCATTGTCCGACACACTCAAAAAACCGTCCGCGTCATAGTCAACTTCGATGAAAGTGGCGTGACCGGCCACCGCCTCGTCCATGGAATTGTCAATGACTTCGGCAAACAGGTGATGCAGTGCCTTTTCATCGGTGCCGCCGATATACATGCCGGGACGGCGGCGAACGGGCTCCAGGCCTTCCAGCACCTCAATATCGGCAGCCGTGTAACCTGCTTCAGCGGCGGGATGCTTGCGTGCTTTGTCTGACGAAGACGCGCCAGTACGTCCTGGTTTGCCAACTGCAGGTGTGGTTTCGGCATTGCCAAACAGGTCTAGAGACTTGGACATTCGTATTCCGTAGCTAGCGTCAAGCCGCAAACGGTTATCGCGGCGAATCATCAATCCGCAGTATGGCACGCGTAGATCACAAAATGCGACATTGCCCGACAAAAAGGCCACAATTTAGAGGCTGCAATTTGACAGGCAGGCGCGCCGGGACGGAAATCGTCGGGTGAAAAGGCAAACCGGACCACCATCTATTCAATTCGAAGAGCATTCAAATGTCGCGCCAAAACTTCGGAAGCACGTTCAGCGTTGATGAATGGCTGGTAGAACGGTCAACAGCATTGCTGCGCTGAAGCCCCCATTTTCCGGCACCAAGAAGTCTGTCATAGCCGGTCATGCGCGCTTCATCGAGGTCGTTGAGCGTACCCAGGGTTGTTTGCAGCAGTTTGCAGGTTTTCCTCCAGGGCGCCAGATCGTCTTTTACAAACAGCGAGCGATGAAACTCGAGCCAGTATCGCAATCGTTTCAGGTCTTTGCGGAAGGTGTGGTAATCGCCATCCGTTTCAAGCACCCGGGACAGGGTTCCAAACCGGTAAAGCGTCTTCAGGGTATCGTCCATGATTCCGGGAACAATAACCAGGCATGATTGGTCGAGAACTCCGGCGTCGGACCGGCGCCACCTTTCATTTTCCATCAGCCGGGAAAACTCGCCAACCAGATTCAACACACCCAAATTTGCAATTCGGGAACGTGCATCGCTGGAGATCTCGGACCGATTATCCTGCATCTCAGTCGTGTCAATGCCTGCTGTTTCAAGCCACTCGATAACCACGTCCTGCTGCCGAACCGGATGCAACATCGCCATGATGCTTTTCAGGTTTGCCGCGACCGGCCGGCATTCGCGCTGCACCGACCATGGTTTCATACCACGTAGCAGCACACGCAGACGACGCGCAGACACTCTCGATTTGTGAGCCGAAACTGCATTTCCAGTGGCTGCGAAAACCCGCAAATTATGCGTTAGATCCGAAATGTTTTTTGCTGCAATCACACGAAACGAGATTGCTCCTGTCATGGCCGGATCAAGTCTGATACGCGCAGGACTGCGCGCACGCGACATAACCGGGAAGGTTGAAGAACTATCGGGCGGTATGAGGCGAACGTTCATTGACTGCAAACTTTCAGCAGAGCACTACGAATTTATGTGAATTCCTTAGGTCCAGCGCATTGGAGGTAATCAA
Source organism: Alphaproteobacteria bacterium (assembly GCA_024640405.1). GTDB lineage: Bacteria > Pseudomonadota > Alphaproteobacteria > Rhizobiales > Aestuariivirgaceae > Anderseniella. The sequence goes on from JAHEFB010000009.1 coordinate 58,256, forward strand.
ATTTATGGTTTGTTGACTGATTCCGTCAAAAACCGCACTGCTCCAAGCGCCGTTCATGCCGCAGCAACATGTCATAAACAAAACAACCCCGCGCATTGGGGCAATGCGCGGGGTTGCAGACTCTAGAGAAAACCTGAGCTCGAAGCGAGGGGGGAGCTTCTTTGTGGCCAGGCTCAAATCAATCAGGTTGACGGGTATAGCAGGGGATTTGGGGCCCGCCAGCTCCTGATCGACCATTCTCCAATACACGTCACAAACGCTCAATCTGAATCTCTGCGTTCTATACGCGTCCACAGCGTGATCGCTTTATGTGAGCGAACTTCGCTATTAAGCTTTTAGAAGTAGCAATTTGTTAACCATTGGTCAAATCACGATTTACGTGAGGGTACCTGCCCTATTTGTAGGCAGAACAATCCGGATAGAATTCCACCCAAGAAAGCAGGTCCCGGCGGATGTTTTAACCGCACGGGACCATTGGCTTTTTTGCCTTTACCCGGTTAGAAAACCAGGCCTGTCATAATGCGGACATTGCTGTCCGGAATTTCATATCTTTTTATGTTTGATTGGCTGCAATCAGACACCCAGGTCCAGGCGATAACGCTTTTCCGACTGGTTGACTACAGCGAAACTTGCTTAGGCGGAGTCATTTTTGTAGACCTCCTTGCTTAGCGGATAGGCAAATGATGCCCCTTACCGCCGGCTGTCGTCAAATCACGAATAATGTCAGTAATGCTTACGTTTTATCCAGCCAGTCGCGCATGGCCGCATTCACCACCTCCGGCTCTTCCAGCGTAGAAAGATGTCCGCAACCCGGCACTATATCCAGCACTGAGTTCGGAACTTGTGCTGCCATTTCGACTGCGCATTCAGGCGGGGTAATCACATCCAGCTCACCAGTCAAAATCAATGTCGGGCAGGTAATATCCGACAGTCCCGGCAGGTAGTCGGGCCGGCCCAGAATGGCTGCCATCTGGCGTCGGAATTTCATTTCGCCGGTGTCAGTTGCCATTTGAATGATAGTGTCACGCAATTCCGGATCAGCCGCATTGCCGGGAGCAATCAAGCGATGCAACAGTATGTCCGTTGTGATCGCAAGAAAGTTTCCTTCATCTGCCATCGCGATCAGCTGATGCCGGGCGGCAGTCTGTTGGGCAATATCCAGCCTGGCTTTGCCGTCCAGCAAAGCCAACCGCGTGACGCGACCGGGCGCGAGGGACATTATTTCGAGGGACAAATACACACCCATCGACAACCCGGCCAGTGCGAAACTATCCGGCGCATCGGCCAGTAGCTGAAGGGCAATTTCGCGCATGTCACCGGCGCAAGTATGATCGGCCACTATAACCTCGCGGCTGCCTGCAAAAGTGTCTGTCTGTGATTTGAACAAGGCGCCGGTACACATGAGACCGGGGATCAGAAGCAGCGGTTCAGTCATTCCAGCCATCCAGCATCAAATGAGCCAACGCCATATAGTCATCACGCAGCGGCGTTGACCTGCGCCAGGCCATGGCAACCGTTCTTGAGGGTTGTTCGCCGGCGAACCGTAACAAGCGGATGCGGTTATCGGGTACCTGCTCGCGAATACACATCTCAGGCAACAATGTAACACCATGCCCATTGGCAACCATTTGCACAATTGTACTAAGCGAAGATGCGCCCATCGCGCGCGACAGTTTCGAAGCGCCAATATTGCAATAGCTCAGAACCTGTTCACGCAGGCAATGCCCCTCACCCATCAGCAACAGCCGGTCTTCGCCAATCAGGGCCGGCGTTGCCAGCATGTTCGGTGTCAGTTGTTCGCTGTCCCTGATTGCCAGCAGGAAGTTGTCAACGAACAGCTCCTGTACCTCGATCTCCGGTGATTTCAACGGTAACGCCGCAACGATCACATCAAGTTTTCCCGCTTTCAGTTCATCAACCAGGCTTTCGGTAACCGTTTCGCGCAACCGCAGATCAACGTCCGGGTAACGGACCGACAACCCGGTGAGCATGACGGGAAGCAAGTAAGGCGCGATAGAGGGGATGGCTCCCAGGCGCAATACTCCACTTAGCGTGCCGGTTCGCTGGCGGGCGAAATCTTCGAGGTCAGACACCTCTGACAAGATCACTCTGGCGCGCCGCACCGCCTCGACGCCTTCCGATGTCAACGACACCTGTTTGGGCGACCTTTCCAGCAACGCCACACCCCATCTTTGCTCAAGTTCCTTGATTTGCTGAGACAGAGCCGGCTGGGTAACCGAACACTCCGCGGCAGCTTTGCCAAAATGACTGTGGCGGGCGATCGCCTCAAGATATCTGAGCTGGCGCAGGGTTGTCATGGTTCAGATAATAACAACTTATCGCTTGGGTAGCACAATTTTGTTTGAGGTTATTCTTGAAATTGGCGCGATGAGGCGTTCAAGCGCGTCGTCGTTGTCTCCTCAGTTCGGGGAAACGATTACCTCCAGCAACGCCTGACGTTTTTCACGGGTGACAACATCTATCGCATCCATGATTGCGCCGGACAGATCAGAACCGTCTTCGACACGGCGGCTCCATCCTCTGCTGGCCGCTGCAATCATGGTGAAGTCAGGAACCGGCGCCAGCGATGACAAGGGAATGGTGTTTGCGCGAGAGGCATCACCTTCCGGATACATCATCAATGTGGATTTGCGTACGGCGTTCCAGACGCCATTGTTGAATACCACGGTCAGGAGCGGGAGATCGTGGGCTTCGGCTATCTGATGGCAGGCGACCGGATTGGCGAACATGTAGGAACCATCGCCAACGCAGGCAACGGCGACCTGGTCGCGAATGGCCAGTGACGCGCCAAGGGCGGCAGGCATTCCCCACCCCAACCCACCTGCCAAAGCGTGCGAATGATACCGATTGCCATCGGAAAACCGCATGAATTGCGGTTCACACCCGAGTTCAGAAAAGACGCGTGCATCATCGGGCAGGCAATCCGACAGCGTCTTGCTGACGAAGGCTGCAGTCATGACACTGCCTTCTTCAAGGACCGCCTCTTCAACTGACGTTTTTCGCCGTGCTTTTGACCGCTTCGCCATGCTGGCGTGACACTTTTTCAGATCGTTGACAAAGGTATCCTTCTGCCCCAATAGCGCGTTTTCCAACGAGATCAGGGCGGCCGCCGGGTTTGCGGTCAGGTTGACTGTCGAACGAAAGCCCCTGACCGGCACACGGGAGAATAACGGGTCTGCTCCAATCTGGATGACGGTTGCCGCAGGGTTGGGTTTGACCCAGGTATCGAGCCAGGGAACCAGGGCATCCAGCACGATGACCAGATCGGCGTCCTCCAGCATCACCGCCGGGTCAAACCCCATGTGCATCGCATGGTCAGTCGACAGCACATTTGCAGATGGCCAGAACTCACAAACCGGTATCGCGAATGCATCACAGAAAGAGTCAACTGCATCAGACAACCGGCCTTCCGGGTCGCCGCGTTGCGCAATCAGGAGTGGTTTTTTTGCTGATTTCAACTTCTCCACAATAACAGCGACTGTTTCGGGATCGGGCGCGGGCGGCGAGGCCACCGCATGGCGCGTCGGGCCAATGGGCACATCTTGCGGCCATTCCCCACCCAGAGCTTCTCGAGGCAAGCCCAGATAGACCGGACCGCGCGGCTCGCTCATGGCAATTGCGTAGCCCCGGTCCACCAGATCCGCCGCCTGCTCCGGCAGTTTCAACTCATATTCCCATTTGACGAACTCCCTCACGATTGCAGATTGATCGCGCATATCCTGACCCCAGTGTATCGGCAGGCTGCGAGCACCATGGCGAGCGCCCTCAGTTGCAGGAGTGCGCCCTGCCATCAGGAAAATCGGGATATTGTCACTCGCCGCATTGATGGTGCCCATCAGTGCATTTGCGAGCCCAACGTTGACATGAACCATCACCGCCTGAGGCTTGCCGGTCGCCAGATAGTAGCCATGGGCCATGGCAACCGCAGCATTTTCATGTGGTGCAATGACAGGTGTCGGGATTGGCAAATCAGTTTTCTGGTTCTTCGAGTAAATCTCGATCACTGGAGCGAAATCCGTCCCGGCATTGGCAAACAGATAGTCGATGTGGTGTTGCTTCAATCGGACGAGAATGGCCTCCGCCGCCGTTTCCGGTACAAAGTCATCGGGCAGTAGCACCATTATGGGTCTCCAATTCTAATTATCTCAATCAACACTCATCGCCGGATGAGATCGGGTAGCCAGGTTGCCAACTCCGGAAACATGACCAACAGCGACAAAACCGCCAATGCCAAGAAAATAAACGGTATCGCAGCCCAGTAGACCTGGCCGAGCGTGATCTCGGGCGGTGCTACGCCTTTCATCACAAATATCAGCAATCCGAATGGCGGGGTTGTAAAACTTATCTCCATGACCACCAGCATCAACACTCCAAACCACAGGAGATCGATCCCGGCACTCTGGGCCAGTGGAATGAAAAACGGCAGCGTGATCATGATCATGCTGACCTGATCCATGAAAGCACCGAGGAGAAGCAGCACAATCAACATCGCCAGCAGCAATGTCATGGTGCCCGAGTTCAGCTCCGTAATCACTTTCAACAAACCGTTGGCTGCCCCTGAAAAAGCCAGTATTTGCGAGAAGGTCACAGAGGCGGCAATGATGAAGAGGATCATCACGGAAATCTTGGCGGTCTCGGCAATGGCTTTTTTCATGGCCGCAAGACTGAACCTGCCATAGCCGACAGCAGCAACAACCGAGGCGACGCTACCCAGGGCAGCCGATTCTGTCGGCGTTGCCCAACCGCCCAGAATGCTGCCCACAACAACTACGAATATGCCCATAAGTGGCACTACATGGGTGAGCAAAGGCCGCCATCTTTGCCACGCGGTGGTCGGTTCAACATCATAGGCCGGTGCCAGTGCCGGAGTAACACGGCAGCGTGCAATAATGTAGATCAGAAAACTTGCGGCCATCATCAGGCCCGGAATGATGCCTGCAATCAGCAGTTTGGCTATCGATATTCCGGCGAGACTTCCCAGCAACACCGCCAGCGCAGAGGGCGGTATCAGCATGGCAATACTGCCGGTTGCCATAATCGGGCCCATCGCAAGGGTGGGATGATACCCGCGTTTCAGCATATCCGGCAGGAGTGCACTGCCCAGCACCGCAGTGTTTGCAATGGTTGAACCGGACAGGGATGAGAAAACAGTTCCTCCCAGGACCGAAACGATGGACAGCCTGCCCGGCACTCGCGTGATCAGCCTGTCAATTGCATTGATGGCAGAAAACGCGACCCCGGTCTGGAAGAGAATTTCACCCATCAGGAGAAACAGGGGGATCGGGGCCAGCGAAAAATTGCTGACAGACGCAATTGTATTGCGGACAACCTGGTCAAGTCCGATTTCGCCGCCCAGAAATACGAAAGCGCCGACAAGGTTCACACCCAAAAATGCGAACGCAACCGGCAGGCCAGTCAGCATCAACACCAACAATGTGCCAAGCAGCAAAAACAGGGCAGAAGACCAGTCCAAATCGTTGCTCCTTAACTCGCCGGCCTGATCAAACGTAAAGCGAACTCGATAATCAACAGGCCTCCCGAAATCACAACGATCAGAAAGAACGGCCATTCCGGCACGACCAGTTCCTTGTATATCAAGTCACCCCTGTGCACCGCGTCTGCCGTTACCCGTAGTGCGTACCAGGTCAGAACTGCAGAAATCAGCATGCCCAGACAGTCGGCAGATATGGCAAGCAGTCTGCTTGCGGCTGGCGGCAATGAGCTCAACAAGAGATCAACCCGTACATGGGCGTTTTCACGCAATACCCAGGGTGCCGCCAGAAAGGTCGCGGCAAACAGCACGTATTCGGATACTTCCAGAAGCCAGGTGAAATTTCCGACGCCAAGGTTTCGGATGGCTACGTCGATGGATATCAGGACTGCCAGGCAAGCCAGCGCAACCCCGGCGGAAAACCCGAGCATGCCGACGAGTGCGGCATGAATTCTAGTAATTGCCTGCATCGTACAGCGGCTCCTGAATTGAAAGCGAGCCGCCGTCGCGGCTCACTTACCAGCGTAAATTACTTGCTCAGGAGTTCTTTCAGTTTCGGTCCCGTCTCCGGATTTGCCTTGATGAACTCGGCCCATCCAGTTTCGTAAGCCTGCTTGATATAGGCATCGCCCTCTGCATCGCTGAAGGTGATGGTCTCAATGCCTTTGTCGGCCTGTTTTTTCATTTCCGCCGCATTGATCTCCCGGTCTTCACTGCACAGCCCTTCCATGAATCCAGCAGCATCCTGGAGTATTTTCTGCTGTTCGGCATCGAGCTTGGTCCAGGCATCGTCATTCAGGATCACTTCCACGGAAGCGCGGTAAAACGGCGGGTCGACACGATACTTCGTCACCTCATGCCATCCCAGATCGAGAACGCCTTGTGTCGGCCATCCATAGCCATCAACGGTACCTCGTTCGAGGGCAGTGTAGACGTCGCCCGGCTTGGTCCGGATCAGGCTTGCACCCATAGCGGCAAAAAAGGCGCGGTAAATCGGCGTGGTCCGGATCTTGAGGCCGCTGAGGTCGCGTTTGTCGATTTTCTTGTTGAGATACAAGTGGAACGGCACACAGTCTTTCTGCCGGGCCAGATGATAAGCGTTCATGCGTTTCTTGTGCAGGTCGTTGGTAAATGCCCATGCTCCGTTTTCGCGCTCTTCTGAAATTGTAAAGGCGCTGAGCTTGAATACATCGGCTTCCGGCATCAGCTTTGTGTAAAACGCACCCGGCAGGTTACCTATGTGGACCACCCCGGTGCGAACCGCATCTCCGAGCTGGAACGGATTCATGACCTTGCCGCCACCGCCCTTGTAGTCAATGCGCAGCTTGCCCTTGCCAAGCTCGTTGGCCTTGTCGATAAAGCGTTCGAAATTCTTGGAAAACGTTGTTCCCTCGGCAAATGCGCTGACTGCCGACAGCATGGCTTCCTCGGCGGCCGCAGGCCACGACAAGAGCCCGGCAAGTGCTACTCCTGCAATTAGACGTTTCATGACTTCCTCCAGATGTTGTTGTTGCATGTCCTGTTAAACTACTGATCCGGCACACCAATCGCCACGGGCCTGACGGGTGACCCAGCGTGACCCTTCTCGCGCAGCGGCAGTATCATTGTGCACGAGGTCCAAACCTTGTCTTTGGCCAGTGCTCCCAGATTGGCGTTTTGTATCTGGTGTATCCCGGCCACTGCCAGATTGTAGTGATGAATATAGAAGGGCAAGCCTTGATCCATGCCCTGTGGTGGTGGTGATTTGCGGGCCAACTGGCCGTCAGCGACCGGATCGGTGAAGGGATTGTCCAGCGCCAGTAGAACGATCTTGCGCTCAGCCAGATATTCTGCGGCGTCAATCGCCAGGCCGGGTCCCTTGGTGTAGTAAGTCTTGTCCTCATCCGGATCAGACCAGTTATCTCCCCAACCGGTATAGATATAAACAACGTCGCCCGGCAGTATTCCGCGCCAGTCGAGGCCTTGCACCTTCAGCATGGCTTCTATGTCCGCTTTGGTGACAAGGGTACCGGGTTCAAGAGTTTTTCCGCCACCGACATGTGTCTTTGCATCAAGCAACACAGCCGACGTCACGATCGGCGGTACATTCTCGATGCCCAGCTTGAGCAGTGGAGAATCCGGTGAAGGTTTCACGTCCGACTGACTGTAATTGCCATAATACCGGGCCGACCCGACCGGGGCATTTCCTTCTCCGTCCCACGGCTTGTCGTAATAGGCAAAGTGCCCAAGGGCATCCATCTGGGTACCCTGGGCACCGGGTTCTCCACCGTTTACCTGCTCGCCGTTAAACACATGCCGGGTACCGGGTATCGAAACCGAAGGAGTATAGGTAAACGACAACGGGCGGCCGAACGGTGAGGCAGGCATGGAATTGGACCTCAGGTGATTGAGTTCGTAAACCCTGGAACTGGTATTTGCCATGTGCGCAGAACATCTCAGCCAGGTCCCTGCTCCCAGCGTATTTGCCATGCCTTTCTGGTCTCCAGCAGGCCACGGCCCTGTCGGGACCAGTGATTTCGACTGTTCTACCAGTGCCTTGTGTTGATCAGATGCTGCGAGCGATGGCACAGGCGACGCCACAGCAAAACAGAGCGCTGTTGCGGCAAAGCCTGCACAACGCTGAACATTGGTCAAATATGCCGGGTAACTCATTGCTTCCTCCCGCGAAGTTTTCTTTGAAAGTAAATATGAAACTCGACAAGGCGTCCATTTGTTTGTGCCCTGGAGAAATAGCATCACGTTCACAATCCGGTAACGCCGGTGCTTGCGTCCGCGCAAATCCGTCACCTAGTATGGCCCACCAGGTTAGACAGATGACCTTGTTGAACAGGCTACCAGGCCCCTGCCCCCTCGATGCTGACCCGAACAGACATATTTCCTGACCCCGACCTGCCTGATGCTGCGCAGGTTATTGCCCAGGGCAATGCCATGGCAATGGACTGGCAAGTTCAGCCTGGTGCATTTCTGCAACATCACGGCGTATCCTGCGAAGCGGACTACAAACGCCGGCACACAGATGAAGCAAAACTGATGCAGCATGCCCAGATCGGTTGGCGTGATCCGGAAAAGTCCCGCCGGGCCTGGACGGACATCCACGAGCGTTGCGCAGCAGGCGATGTCACCATCGACCGCTACGGCATCTGCCTCGACTGGTCGATGGGTGTTCCGCGGGATCAGCGCGGAGACGCCATGCGCGGCACCGGCCTGATCCTTGATACCCCCGAGCAGTTTGCGGACCTGACCAGGGGCGCTCCGGTTGCACCGCACTTTGGAGATTTTGTCCTGGGGTTTCCGGCCTCGGTTGAAAACACCTGTGCGGCCCTGAACGCAGGTTCCACCAGCATTGGCAATCTCGGGCAATACTTTACCTTTCGATTGCAAAACCACTCCGACGACGTGGTCTGCACGACAGCCACGCTGACCTCACTTGCATTGATTGGCGCACAACCGGTTGAGATACTGGTTCATTCAAATCTGGACGATGGGTTTGCAGCCCTGTTTGGCGATCTATCGAGCACGCTTGGGGCGGTATTGCTGGAGCGCCACATCGGCCGGCTTGTCGGCGTCAAGGTCAGCCATTGCTGGGGCCATCATTTTTCTGATCCGGTTCGGCGGCTGGCCTTTCACATTGCCCTTGCCGAGGTTTCGGATACGGCGGGCACAATGATTTACGGCAACACCACCAGTTATCGCGGACCACGGGAGGAAAACTTTGCCAGCTTGTCCAGCTACCTGTCGGTGGATATTGCCGGCCAACTGCTGTCACCGACCGGACACGCCATCAATCCGGTGCCGGTAACCGAAAACGAACGCATTCCCGACGTATCGGAGGTCGTCGAAGCGCAAAGGTTTGCAGCCCGCCTCATCGAACATCAAACCAGGCAAATGCCGCTGCTGAACCCTGCCCCTGCCCGATCTCTGGCTAAACGTCTGGTTTCCGGCGGACGGCAATTCTTCGACAATGCCATAAGCGGCCTTACCGAAGCAGGCATTGACACAAACAACGCGTTTGAGATGCTGCTGGCAATCCGCAGGCTGGGCGGCAGGCGCATGGAACTGATGTTCGCCGCGAAAGGCGACCCGATTGCCTCTGACATTGCCGAGGAAGTTGAAGAGATGGCTCACAGTCATCTGGCTCGGGTAGCCGGGGAAGACCGCCGATCACTTTCCAGACTGGAGCCGCGCGTTCTGACCGCCACCACAGACGTGCATGAACACGGCAAGCTGGTGCTGGACAAGGTGTTGTCCGGTGCTGGTGTTCGTTTGATTGACGGCGGTACTTCTGTCGAGCCACAGGAACTGGCATCCAGGGCACGAAGCGAGCGGGCCGACGCCATCGCCTTGTCTACCTACAACGGTGTGGCATTGAACTATTACAACGCATTGCGCGAACATCTTGGCAATCAGATTCCGGTTCTGATCGGCGGCAGACTCAACCAGGTGCCGGACAGTTCCAACACGTCACTGCCCGTGGATGTTGCAGATCAACTCGCAGGCGCAGGTGCCATTGTCTGCCGCGAGATAGAAGATGCCGTTCCAGCCCTGCTAAACGCTTTGAAGGAAACAACATGATCAAGACAATAGGGGTTATCGGGACAGGCCATCTCATCAAGCACATGATGCCCGCCATGATCAAAACCGGCGCTCGCTTCCTGATTTCAGAACGCGGTCGCGAAACATCTGCTGAACTGGCCGACCTCTATGATGTCGAAATATGCAAAGACAACCAGTACATCGTCGATCACTCCGATATCCTGATACTCGCAGTCCGTCCTTTCGATGCATTGACGGTATGTGACGGGCTGTCATTTCCGGATGGCCAGACGGTGTTGAGCCTGTGCGCAGGCATTGCTTCATCAGATCTTGCGCCAGCCGTTTTGCCAGCAAGCCTGGTCATGGCGATGCCGGTGGTCGCTGCCCAGTTCGGCGAAAGTCCGACACTGATTTTTCCGGATGACCCGGAATGTCGAGCGCTACTGGAATTCTGTGGTCCCGTATTGGCCCTGAAGGCAGAAGACAGCTTTGCACCGGCAGCAACAATTGCGTGTTACTACGGCTGGGTGCAGGAACTGATATCGCAGATGTCGGACTGGGTGTCGGAGCACGGTGTTGATCCAGAAACGGCACGGCTGCTGACTGCCCAGATGACGCGCGCGGCCGCGACGACAGTGAGAGAACGCCCGCAATCTCCAATCGACGAACTTGTCGCTGAACTGGCCACGCCGAGATCCTTCACTTTGAAGGGACTTGAGGTCCTGCGTGCGGCTGATGCATTCACGCCCTGGCAACAGGCAGCGGATTCCCTGTTGAGTTCCGATTAACCCCGTTCAAAATGACGCAATGTCGGCAAATTGACTTTTCCCTCGCGAATCCGCATATAAGCGGCTGTACGTTTCGGCGCCAGGCGTGAGGTGCCGTAAAAGAGGATGCAGACATCCGGTCTGATCCCGGCACATCAACCTGCTGCAATGGGCACGGCGACATTATACGCCAGCCAGTGCGGCGCTTATAGAACGGTCTCTAGAACTTTATGTCATTCGATACACTCGGCCTTAGCGAAAAGGTCCTCACCGCCGTCACGGACGCCGGTTTTTCTGAACCAACAAAGATCCAGGCAGAAGCAATACCCCCCGCGCTTGAGCGCAAGGACGTTTTGGGGCTTGCCCAGACAGGCTCCGGCAAGACTGCCGCCTTTACACTGCCGATGCTGAACATTCTGGAAAAGGGCCGCGCCCGGGCACGGATGCCGCGCACCCTTATTCTGGAACCGACCAGGGAACTGGCTGCCCAGGTGCATGAAGCGTTCGAACTGCTCGGCAAGAACCACAAACTGAATATTGCGCTGCTGATGGGCGGAGTTTCCTTTGAGGAACAAAACCGCAAGATCGACCGTGGCGCGGATGTGGTGATCGCAACGCCGGGCCGGCTGCTTGATCATGTCGAGCGCGGCAAACTGATGCTTACCCACATCGAGATTTTTGTTGTAGATGAAGCAGACCGGATGCTCGACATGGGCTTTATTCCCGATATCGAGCGCGTCGCAAAACTATTGCCCATCACCCGGCAGACTTTGTTTTTCTCGGCCACCATGCCGCCTGAAATCCAGCGCCTCACCAACCAGTTCCTGCACAACCCGGTAGAAATCAAGGCGCAGGCACTTTCGTCTACCGCAGAGACCATTACCCAGCGGGCGGTCTATGCACCGTCCGATGAAGCATCCAAGCGGGATGCATTGCGCGACCTGATGCGCGGGCATACCAACGACGTGAAGAACGCAATCATCTTCGCCAACCGCAAGACGACCGTGGCCGTTCTGGAAAAATCGCTGCAAAAGCACGGATTTTCCTGTGGTGCGCTGCATGGCGACATGGATCAGCGTTCACGCCTGAAAACGCTTGACGCCTTCCGCAACAACGACATCACATATCTGATCGCATCTGACGTCGCCGCCCGCGGGCTCGATATTCCTGATGTCAGTCATGTCTACAACTATGATGTGCCCACCCATTCTGAAGACTATGTGCACCGCATCGGGCGTACCGGCCGGGCCGGGCGTCTGGGCAATGCCTATACGCTGGTGAAGTGGGAAGAGTTCCGCGCGCTCAAGGACATTGAGGACCTGATCAAGAAAGCTATTGATTGGGACGGCGAAGCGCCGAGCGACGAAGAAATTGCCGAGTCGATTTCGTCAAAGGGAAGACGCCGCCGCGGCAGCAGATCTACAGGACCAAAACCCAAGCCGGCTGCGAAAAAAGCCCGATCCAGAAAGACTGAAGAAAAGCCACAAGTGGTTGAGAAGCAGGAACAGGCACCTGTGGAGGCGAAGCTGGAAAAACGCCACCCGGAAGAAAAACCGCAGCGTGAACGCGGTGGCAGAGGGCACGGGCGCGGCGGCAGAGGCCGCGACAGTGATCACGACGACACCCCGTCAATGTTTACCGAGGAAAACATGCCGGCATTCCTGGCACGTCCGGCAATCTAAAGCATGTAGCGGTTAGAGCTTCAGCCGCCTTGCAGGACGTCGGCTGATACCGGCGTCAATTCAATTGATTCGCCACAACCGCAGGCGCTTGTCTGGTTCGGATTGTTGAATACAAAACCTGCACGCAATTTTGTGACTTCGTAATCCATGTTGGTACCGAACAGGAACAGGACGGCTTTTGCCTCAATGAGGACACGAGCGCCCCTGTCCTCGATCACTTCGTCGAACTTGTCGGGTTCATCGACGAATTCCATGGTGTATTCCATGCCCGCGCAACCGCCGTTTTTCACGCCGATGCGAAGCCCTCCCGTGTCTGATTCCGATCGGGACATCAGCTGTTTGATGCGATCCACCGCGGCATCCGTCAATGTCATGACGGTTGGCCGGGGCCGGCTGTTTGAAGCATTTACATCAATGGCAGTCATCTCAAATCACCACATATTCAGCGCGACACGCGCTTCATCCGACATGCGCGACGGATCCCATGGCGGATCAAACACCAGTTCCACATCGACATCCATAACGCCTTCAACGGTTCGGACAGCGTCGGCCACCCAACCCGGCATGTCACCGGCAACGGGACATCCCGGAGCCGTCAATGTCATATCGACCTTGACCGACCGATCGTCGCCCACATCAATTTTGTAGATCAACCCCAGTTCAAAAACGTCGACCGGGATTTCCGGATCATAGACGGTCTTGATCGCGGCAATCATGTCATCGGTCATTCGCGTCAATTCCTCTTTGGGAATTGAAGACGATAACGATGGATTCTGATGCTCCGACTCAATCGTTTCAGGAACCGGTGCGGGTGCGCACGATGTGTTTGAATCTTCCATGTCTTTCAACCTATCACATAAACATCTTCTGTGCAGATGTAAGCGCTGCCGCCAGCCGATCAACATCTGCGGTGTTGTTATACATGCCGAACGACGCCCGGCAGGTTGCTGTGACGCCGAATTTCTGCAACAGCGGCATGGCGCAATGAGTGCCGGCGCGAACGGCGACGCCGTGCCGATCTATCACGGTTGATATGTCGTGCGCATGTGCGCCCTCCATCGCAAACGAGATAATGGCTCCCTTGGTCGGTGAGGTACCGAATATCTTGAGCGAGTTGATATGAGCCAACCGTTCATTGGCGTACTCGAGCAAGGATGCTTCATGCGCAGCGATCGCCTCGCGGCCTACACTGTCCATGTAATCAAGCGCCGCGCCCAGTCCAATAGCCTGGACTATGGCGGGGGTACCCGCCTCAAACCGGTGCGGCGGATCATTATAGGTGATGTCTTCCTGGGTCACTTCGATGATCATCTCGCCGCCGCCCTGGTAAGGCGGCATTTTGGCCAGCAATTCCTTTTTTCCGTACAGCACGCCTATACCGGACGGCCCATAGGTCTTGTGACCGGTAAAAACATAGAAATCAGCATCGAGGTCCTGCACGTCCACCGGCATGTGAACCGCGCCCTGCGACCCATCGACCAGAACCGGAATACCGCGCTCATGGGCGATCTTGATGATTTCCTTGATCGGAACAACTGTGCCAAACGCGTTGGACATGTGGGTGATCGCCACCATTTTGGTGCGCGGCGTCAGTGTGTTGACGAAATCTTCCACATGCAGTGAGCCTTCTTCGTCCACCGGCACCCAGCGAAGGTTGGCGCCCCGGCGTTCGCGGTGGAAATGCCACGGCACGATATTGGAGTGGTGCTCAAGGATGGAAATGACGATGTCATCGCCCTCCCCGATCACCATGCCGCCAAAACTCTGCGCAACAAGATTGATCGCGTCAGTTGCATTGCGGGTAAAGATCACCTGATCGGTCGACGGCGCATTCAGGAACCGGCGTGCACTTTCGCGTGCATCTTCAAATGCCTGGGTCGAGGTGTTCGACAGATAGTGCAGGCCGCGATGCACATTGGCATATTCTTCAGAATAGGCTTTCTGGATCCGGTCCAGCACTACCTGCGGCTTCTGAGCCGATGCTCCATTGTCGAGATAGGTCAGCGGCTTGTCGCCATAGACAGGCCTGGCCAGGATCGGAAAATCCGCCCTGATTTTTTCGACGTCATATCCGGATGCCGGAATGATTTTTTTGGCTATTTCATTCATACGACATGAACTCCATCAGCGAGCCATCGGGATCGCGGAAATAAACACTTGTGCCCCGCCCCATGGCGCCATGACGCTCGCAGGGGCCTTCCTCAATGGTGACGGCATGGGCCTGCAAATGCTCGATGGCGCCGGAAATCGGTCCGCGCCAGCGAAAACACAAATCGCTGTTGCCGGGCATCACCGGCAGCCTGGCCACAGGCGAACCGTGCTGATCCGGCCCATGAATGTTCAGTTGCTGCTCACCCCAGCGGAACTGAAAACCATTGCCGAACGCAATGGCCTCGGCTCCCATCACATCGACATAAAACGCCTTCGCCTTGTCCCAGTCGGAGACGTGGATCACACAATGGTCGAAGGTGATGCGTGTCATGTTACCTTGCCTACCCCGCCTTGCGGCGTGCCAGCCAGCCTTCTGCCAGGCCGCCCAATACTTCACGGATCGCACCGCTTTCCACATCATCGAAAGCTTCAGCCGCAAAGGCTCCGATCAGCATGGACTTGGCTTCTGTTTCAGTTATGCCGCGTGCACGCAGGTAGAACATCTGGTCTTCGTCCAGGTCGCCCGAAGTTGCGCCATGTCCGCAAATCACGTCGTCGGCATAGATTTCCAGTTCCGGCTTGGCGTCAAACTCGGCATCAACCGACAGCAGCAAGGCATGGGATGACTGGTTGCCGTCGGTTTTCTGGGCATCTCGGCGCACAATCGCCTTGCCCTGAAACACCCCGCGGGCCGCCTGGTCCATCACGCACTTGAACAGCTCGCGCGACGTACAATTCGGTACCGCATGGTCGATCACCAACCTGGTGTCATTGTGCTGCTTGCCGGTCAGCAGGAAGGCACCCGAGACGTAGCTTTCTGAATGTTCACCGTCAAATGTGATGAACCCCTGCTGACGGGTGGCGCGACCGCCAATGGTCAGTGTGAAATCCTTCAGACAGGCGCTTTGTGCCAGGTGAACTTCCAGATTGGAAAGATGAATCGCTTCAAGACCTTCTTCCTGAACCTTCACACGATCCAGGCGGGCATTGTCACCAACATGCAGTTGTGTGACGGCATTGTGCAGGTACTCGCCGGTCCCGCCCACGTGGGTTTCGATCAGGGTCGCCGATGCGCCTTCGTCCAGCACCACGACATTGCGGGTAGTGTAGGTGGCCGCCTGTTCGGCGGTGGTGACAAACAACAATTCGATCGGAGCGTCCATGCCGGAGCCGGCCTTGAAACGCAATGCTGCTCCATCGCTCATATAGGCGAGGTTGAGTGCCGCAATCGGGTCAGTTGACCCGGCGACCAGTTTGTCCGACACCCATGCTGGCAAATCATCCGATCCAAGGCTGGCAAATTCAACGTCGCCGGTCGCCGGCAGCGATGAACGCCCGGGATCATAGGAACCATCCACAAACACCAGCCGCGCGCGCGCCACATCGCCAAACGGCGAAGCGGCAATCAGATCGTCAATTGCCTCAGCGGATGCAGATGTGCCGGACGCAGGCGGCAGTGCTTTCGAGATCAACTGCCGCAGATCCGTCCACTTCCAGTCTTCCATGCGCCTGTGCGGCAAGCCTGTTTCGGCAAACTGTGCAAATGCCGACTTGCGCACATCCGCCAACGCACCTTGCGGGTCGAATGCATCCGCGTAGGCGGTCTCAGCAGGTGTTTTCATCAAGCTAACTGTCATGACTTCATTCCCGCCTTACGCTGCAAATGCCGCGTAACCGTCCTTTTCCAGTTCAAGCGCCAGTTCCTTGCCGCCAGACTTCACGATCCTGCCGTCCGACATCACGTGCACCCTGTCCGGCACGATGTAATCAAGCAGACGCTGATAGTGGGTAATCACAAGCATGGCACGCTCAGGCGAACGCAGTGCGTTCACACCTTCTGCAACCACACGCAGCGCGTCGATATCAAGACCGGAGTCGGTTTCGTCCAGAACACACAAGGCAGGCTCAAGCACTGCCATCTGCAGGATTTCGGCGCGTTTCTTTTCACCGCCGGAAAAGCCGACATTGACCGGACGCTTCAACATATCCGTTGTCACGTTCAGTTGTTCCGCCTTGCCACGTACAAGCCGCATGAAGTCAGGTGTTGTCATTTCGTCTTCGCCGCGCGCCTTGCGCTGTGCATTCAGTGCCACTTTCAGAAACTGCATGGTGGCAACACCGGGAATTTCAATCGGGTACTGGAACGCCAGGAACACGCCGGCAGCCGCGCGTTCATCGATCTCCATTTCCAGCAAGTCCTGACCCTTGTAGGTTATCGAGCCATCGGTGACTTCATAACCCGGCCGGCCTGCCAGCACATAGGACAAGGTGGACTTGCCTGAGCCGTTCGGGCCCATGATGGCGTTCACTTCGCCCGCATTGATGGTCAGGTCCAGGCCCTTGATAATCTGCTTGTCCTCTTCCTCGAGGCTGACATGCAGGTTCTTGATTTCAAGCATTCTCGTATTCCCTGTTCTTTCAAACTTTTCTAATCATCATCATCAATCCGCCTGCGGCCCAGGCGACAAATCCCACTGCCCCGATGACCATCGGGACGTTCAGCCAGGCGCGGCCTCCTTCGGATGTACCGCCGATACCAATATCAAACACCCAGAACAGGAGCCCGAATGGCAACGCTACCAGAAATATCTTGCGCGCCTTTGCGGTGAACTCTTCCAGGCTGCCAAACCGGGGCTGAAACAGACGGTCGAACATGGCTCCGGTTATCCCACACTGCCTTCCAGCGAAATGCCGATCAGCTTCTGCGTTTCGGCCATGAATTCCATCGGCAACTGCTGCAGCACATCACGCACAAATCCGTTGACGACCAGCGCGACAGCTTCTTCTTCATCGAGTCCACGTGACTGGCAGTAGAACATCATGTCGTCGGATATTTTCGACGTGGTCGCTTCATGTTCGAATGTCGCCGTTCTGGTCTTTGATTCAATATACGGCACGGTGTGGGCACCACACTTGTCACCAATCAGCAACGAGTCGCACTGGGTGAAGTTGCGCGCGCCCTTTGCCTTTTTGTGGGTTGTCACCAGGCCACGATAGGTGTTGTCGGAGTAACCTGCGGCAATACCCTTGGAGATGATGCGGCTCGACGTATTCTTGCCGAGATGGATCATCTTGGTGCCTGAGTCGACCTGCTGGTGGCCGTTGGAAATGGCGATGGAGTAGAACTCGCCTACCGAATTGTCACCACGCAGAATGCAACTGGGGTACTTCCAGGTGACTGCAGAGCCTGTCTCGACCTGGGTCCATGACACCTTGGAATTGTCACCACGGCAGTCGGCCCGCTTGGTCACGAAGTTGTAAATTCCGCCTTTGCCGTCCTTGTCACCGGGATACCAGTTCTGAACCGTCGAATACTTGATCTCGGCATCTTCCATGGCGACCAGTTCAACCACAGCGGCATGCAGCTGGTTTTCATCGCGCATGGGTGCCGTGCAGCCTTCCAGATAGGAAACGTAAGAGCCCTTTTCCGCAATGATCAGCGTGCGCTCGAACTGACCTGTGTTTTCCGCATTGATACGGAAGTAGGTCGACAGCTCCATCGGGCAGCGAACACCTTCGGGAATGAACACAAACGATCCGTCGGTAAACACAGCTGAATTCAGTGCCGCATAATAGTTGTCACCCTGCGGCACCACCGAAAACAGATATTTCTTCACCAGTTCCGGGTGCTCGCGAATGGCTTCCGAAATGGAACAGAAGATAACGCCGGCCTTGGCCAATTCCTTCTTGAAGGTCGTCACCACCGATACACTGTCGAATACCGCATCCACCGCCACCTTGCCGGAAGCGTAGGATGGCCCTGCATCTTCGTCCAGGGTGCTCGGCTCATCATGCTTGCGAACGCCTGCGAGAAGTTCCTGTTCCTTCAGGGGGATACCGAGTTTTTCGTAAGTGCGCAGCAGTTCAGGATCAACCTCATCGAGGCTCTTGGGCCCGGTCTGTCCTTTGGGCGCCGAGTAAAAATAGATATCCTGGAAATCGATCTTCGGATAACTGACCTTGGCCCAGTCCGGTTCATCCATCTTCAGCCATCTGGCATAGGCATCAAGACGCTGTTCCAGCATCCATTCCGGCTCTTCCTTCTTGGCGGAAATGAACTTGATCACATCTTCCGACAGGCCCTTGGGTGCCGTATCGGATTCAATTACCGTCTCAAAGCCGTACTTGTACTTGTCGACGTCAATTTCCCTGACGCGTTCGATTGTTTCGATATCGGGCATTTCTCGCCTCTCCTTACCTGCAATTCACTCAGGCAGCCGCCGCGCGCGCCACATGGCGTCCCGCGATCTTCTGCCAGCTGTCTGAAAATCTGCTCACATCTTCTACGGTGGACGACCATCCCAGGCTCACCCGGATTGCCGACTTTGTTGCTATTTCACCTGCTCCCATGGCCTCAAGCACATGACTTGACTGAACCTTGCCGGACGAACATGCAGAACCTGAAGACACTGCAATTCCGTCCAGATCGAAAGCCATCAACGCTGTATCAGCCTCAAGACCATTGAGCGCGAAACAAACGGTGTTGGGTAACCGATCGACATCTGCCGAGAACACAACCACCTCACCCGGACCGTCTTCAAGAACTGATTCAATCTGCAACCGCAACCCCTTGATATCGGATTCGGTTTGGCTGGCAGCGCGGGCAGCTGCAGCAAAGCCTGCAATGCCGGCAGTGTTTTCAGTGCCTGCCCGGCGCCGAAGTTCCTGCCCGCCACCGGCAATCAATGGAGCAACCGGCAAACCATCACGCACCACCAGGGCACCGACGCCTTGCGGCCCACCCAGCTTGTGGGCTGATACGCTCAACATATCCACGCCAAGCAAACCGAAATTCACCGGTATTTTTCCAAACGCCTGCACCGCATCACAATGCACCAGCGCATTGTGTTTCTGAGCGATCGCTACAACATCTCGAACCGGCTGAATTGCGCCGGTTTCATTGTTGGCCAGCATGACGGAAACCAGCACGCGTCCTTCGCCATCGTCGAGAAGTTGTTCAAGTGCCTGCAAGTCAACCACACCGGCTTCGTCGACGTCGGCAACATCAACCTGGCAACCTGCGGCACGGGCCGCTTCCAGCACGCACGGGTGCTCAACAGAAGATACAATAATGCGGCTTGCGCTGACACCGCACAGCGCCTGATTACAGCTTT
This sequence comes from Alphaproteobacteria bacterium, assembly GCA_024640405.1. Classification (GTDB taxonomy): domain Bacteria; phylum Pseudomonadota; class Alphaproteobacteria; order Rhizobiales; family Aestuariivirgaceae; genus Anderseniella. The sequence goes on from JAHEFB010000009.1 coordinate 78,015, forward strand.
CAGAACCGCCACTGGTGAACACAATGGTCGGTGCAATTGTGCCCAGTTCCCGCGCAATCACGTCACGCGCAGTTTCAATCACCGCGCGGGCCTTGCGTCCTTCTTCATGTACGGAGGATGCGTTTCCGTGCAGTTCAAGCGCGGCCATCATCGCCTTGCCTGCTTCGGGCCTCAATGGGCTGGTTGCGTTATGATCAAGATAGGTACGCATGACACCGGATACTCAACCTTGCGCCATATTGCTGACCGGGTGTGTCTTGGCACGGCGAATTGAGGCTTCCAGCGCCAGGTTGCGCCGGTTGACGACATCCCCCAGCGTTACCGCTGACAAAAACCCGAAAACCTGGCGGCCAAGCGCCGCCCACAGCTCATGGGTCACGCATTTTTCGCCCTTCACGCAACCATCAATGGCATCGCCCTGACAGCGGGTTACCTGCATTGGTTCATCCGACGCGCTCACGATGTCTGCGATGTTTATGCGATCTGCCGGGCGCGAAAGCCGGTATCCGCCGCCGGGGCCACGCTGACTTTCCACCAGACCGGCACGACGAAGTTTGGCGAATAGCTGCTCCAGGTATTCCTGGCTGATGTCCTGACGCTCTGAGACCTCTCCCAGAGGCACCAATGTACCTTCGGGCTGTGACGCTATATCCGCCATGGCCATGACAGCATATCTGCCTTTTGTAGAGAGCTTCATGTCTTTAACCCATCCCGTCGGCGCACGACTGTCTTCAGGCAACATGCCCGATGCCCGTAACGCTTGCATTCCGGCTGTCAAATTGTGTAAGACCCCGCCTAAGCGCCGGTTTCCGGCTCACAACGGTTTCTTGAATAATTCTAAACTGGATATAGAATACCCGACAAATAGAGTCAACAATACAATCCTGCCGAATTCAGCATATTTCACTTCAAAAGCTGATCAAGGCGGCCAAAACCTCGTTGCCTCGTCATAGCGCCCCGGCAACCAATTTAAGACAGGACGTCAAACGCATGCCTGAGGTCATTTTTAACGGACCCGCCGGTCGAATTGAAGGCCGCTATCACCACAACCCGGAACACGGCTCACCTATCGCACTGATTCTGCATCCGCACCCGCAGTTTGGTGGAACGATGAACAACCCGATCGTGCACGATCAGTATTACATGTTCCGTGATCGCGGCTTCTCGGTGCTTCGCTTCAACTTTCGCGGTGTCGGACGTTCACAGGGACTGTTCGACAATGGAGCCGGCGAACTGTCCGACGCCGCTGCTGCCCTCGACTGGATGCAGACCTACAACAAGGAAGCGGCAACCTGCTGGATCGTCGGGATTTCATTCGGCGCATGGATTTCCATGCAGCTGTTGATGCGGCGTCCAGAAATTGCCGGATTCATCTCGATAGCCCCGCTGGCCAAGCATTATGACTTTTCATTCCTGGCGCCGTGTCCGGCATCCGGCCTGTTCGTCAATGGCCAGTATGACACCGTCACACCGGCAGATTCCATCAATGCACTGGTAGCCAAGCTGAAGACTCAGAAAGGCATCAAGATCGACCATACTGTGATGCCGGAAACCAACCACTTTTTTGAAGGCAAAATTCCGGAACTGACCGAGATCTGCGCAGAGTATCTGGACAAACGCCTCGCGGTGGAACTGAAGGAAGATTAAAGCTCTTCGGGTTCAAACCACGCGCCGCCGGACACCGGCTCCCGCGTACCGGTGGTACCGGGCCATGTGAGGGGCAACCCGTTGATAGAGCGCACCGCCAAATAAGCCCACGCCTCAGCCTCAATGGCATCTCCGTCCGCGTGAATTGCTTCTGCGGGCACGACCGGCGCATCAATGAGGCCGGCGAGGCATTCCATCAGAAAACGGTTCTTACGCCCACCACCGCAAATGACCCAGTATGCCGGTGGTGTGGTGCACCAGCCAGCCGCATCAGCAATGGAGTGCGCACTGAACATCATCAGGGTGGCAGCACCATCGGCCGCGGCCAGGTGTTTCACCGGATTCAGACTGAAGCTTGCCCTGTCCAGTGACTTGGGCGGCGCCTCATGAAAATACGGATGGCGGCGAAGCTCTGCCAGGGCAAGTTCATCTACAGTGCCAGATCGTGCCAGAGCACCGTCTATATCGACCGGTTTGCCGGTGTGTCGCAAACACCAGTCGTCCATCAAGGCGTTACCCGGACCGCTGTCAAATGCCAGCACACTTCCCGTATCATCAACAAAAGTGACATTCCCCACCCCACCGATGTTCACAAATGCCACCGGTCTGCCAGGCACTGAGGCTGCCAGTGCAGCGTGATAAGCCGGTGCCAGCGGAGCCCCTTGCCCACCATGCAACATGTCGTTGGCCCGCATATCTGCGATGACGCGAAGCCCTGTGGCGTTGGCGAGGGCCTGTCCGTCGCCCAACTGGACCGTCATGCCAATCTCAGGCCTGTGGAGGACCGTCTGTCCATGAAACCCGACGATGATCTCACTCGCCTTGTCGACGGCGTGCTTGTTACAAAACCAGTCAATTGCCTCTGCGTGCCAGCGCGTGATGTCTGCCTCGATTTGTGACAATTTTCCTGGCCGGGCATCTCGCGACTGCAAACCGGCTGACAGTGCCATAGCCTCAGCCAGCAAAGCGCGTTGATCGGCATCATAGTCGACGGCGTCGAATGCCAGAGCTTCCACCATCGCTTCGCCGTCGGTGCGGATCAGGGCGATATCAATGCCGTCCATTGAGGTGCCGCTCATCAACCCGATTGCCGTGATTGGATTTGCCATTTTTCCTCGTCATGCTATGAGGCACTCACATTATCACAAGAGTGTTTACATGACCTATAAATCAGACTTTCTCAACGTGCTTGATGAGCGTGGCTTCATCCACCAATGCTCCGACTTCGAAGGCCTGGACAACCTGGCTGCAAAGCGTGAAGTTGTCGGCTATGTCGGTTATGACTGTACAGCACCTTCACTGCACATCGGCAATTTCTTGAGCATGATGATGCTGCATTGGCTGCAGCAAACCGGTAACAAACCCATCACACTGATGGGCGGCGGCACCACAATGGTCGGTGATCCGTCCGGCAAGGATGAAACCCGTGCCTTGCGAACGCCGGAAGAAATTGACGCCAACAAGGCGTCGATCAAGGGCGTTTTCAAACAGGTTCTGTCATTTGGCGACGGCAATAAAGATGCAATCATGGTCGACAACGCCGACTGGCTGCTGAAGCTTAGTTACATCGACATGTTGCGCAACGTTGGCCGGCATTTCTCTGTCAACCGGATGCTGACGATGGATTCCGTGCGGCTTCGGCTGGAGCGCGAGCAGGAGATGAGCTTTATCGAATTCAACTACATGGTCTGCCAGTCGTATGACTATGTAGAACTCGCCCGGCGGTATGGTTGTAATCTGCAAATGGGCGGGTCCGATCAATGGGGCAATATTGTCAACGGAGTAGACCTTGGCCGGCGCATGGGGACCCACCAGCTTTATGCACTGACAACGCCGCTCCTGACCACTGCGTCAGGTGCAAAAATGGGCAAAACAGCTCAGGGCGCCGTGTGGCTGAATGAAGAACAATTCAGTGCGTGGGACTTCTGGCAGTACTGGCGTAACACCGAAGACGGTGACGTGGTGCGTTTCCTGAAACTGTTCACCACCCTGCCTATGGCTGAAATCGCCAAACTGGAAAAGCTGGGCGGGGCTGAAATCAACGAAGCCAAGAAGGTGCTGGCCAATCAGGCGACCGCGCTGCTGCACGGCAGGGACGCGGCAGACGCGGCAGCAGCAACTGCTCAGAAAACATTTGAAGAAGGTGGGCTGGCGCAGGATCTTCCAACAATTTTGGGCAAACCCGGTGATGGCCTGTTGTCATTGTTTGTCACCGCAGGTCTTGCATCCAGCAATGGCGAAGTGCGGCGCGCCATCACCGGCAATTCGGTAAGCGTGAACGATACAAAAATCACTGACCCTGCCTACGTGGCAAGTGATGCAGATTTCAACAAAGATGGCTTGATGAAAATATCGCTGGGCAAGAAACGCCACGCTCTGGTCAAATGCAGATAGGCGGAAACGGAGGACGATTAATCGAACCGGTTGTGCAGCCCTGAGGTCGCACCATCTGGTCCCGATGCTATTTGGTGGAATTCAGTTGCTGCTGGCGCACCCTCTGGTTTCTGTTCTGTGAGGGTTGCAGACCCGTTCCACCCGGTTGCCTGCTGCCGCGAGCCGTGCCATCCGAGTTTGTCTGTCCTCCTCCGATATTGAACAGATTGCGAAAAATTCCAGGTGCAATTGCGGACACCGGATTGACCAGAAAACGTGGCCTGTCCATCGATCCCTTCAACGCGAAATTCAAACCGAAAACACCCTGCCCCTTGCCGCCCGTTAGAACATCGCCAAGAACAGGGACATTCGAAATTGCGGAATTCAAGGCGTAGGCCGGTATTATGGTGCCCCCGATGTCCATTGCCAGGTCATTCTTGCGAATAATTCCCTGCGCCGATGCTCCAATATCCGGGCCCTGAACCAGCGCATCTCCAATGCGGACAAAATTGTTGTCGACCGAGAACGGCAGGGAAAGCCGGGAAAGCCGCAAGCCATTTCTTCTTGGTCCGGCACTGCGCCCTGCCTGCCTGGCCGAATTGTCAATTTGCGACAACGCAGCTTCATTGTGGACAGCAAAATTGCGCACCTCAAGAAGGCCGCGTTGTATTGCACCCTGCCCCGGATTTCCCAGAATGGCACCAAAGTCGATTGTTCCACCGGAAATTTTTGAATACAGATTGGTTGCGCGCAGAGTTGCTCCGGCATCTCTGCCGGTTACACGCATACGCCGCTGGCCATTGCTGTCGCGGGCAATTCGCATGGTTATCGGCGCACCGTTTTGGTACTTACCGGTAATTTCTGCACCTTGAACCGCACCATCTTTCGTAACCAGCCGGCCTTGCAGATTGTTGACCACCTCGCCGCGGTGAACATAAATGCGACTGATGTTGGTGTTTATTGAAACCGGGTGCTCCTCCGAGCTACGGCTCCCGCCAACTTTACTGGACATCATGCGTGATATCAGCGGTCTGGCATCAAGGCTGGCTCCCCCGACGCCCAACTGCAATGAACCAGAAGAATTATCGATTTCCAAAGCAAGCTGGTTGGTGTTGCTCAGGATGAATCTTGGGAATGAGGCGTCCAGCAAACCGTTCGTCTCGCGGCTTATGCGCACCTTTCCAAGTATCTTGAGTTGCCCACCGGTAATGGCCATGTCATCAAGAACAATCACCTTGCCATCGTTCAAATTCACCTTGAAACTGGCCTTCGTATCCTTCGTGGGGTTTCGCGTCCAACCAATTGCGTCAACCGCCAGGGACGTTTTTGACAGATCAGCGTCCACCTTTGCAGAAACGATCTGGGAACCGCGCCGGACCATGGAAATTTTCAGCGGCGTGGGCCCCAGCAGATATGGTGCCAGTTCAACTCCCAGCTTCTGCCTGTCCCTGTCAGTGAGAACTGCTGAAATTGTCATGTCCTCATCAGCATTCGCGCTCTTGCTCAAAGGTCTGCGCCAGGTCAGTTGCGCTTTTTTCTCTCCCAGGGTCACGGTGCCCTTACCTGTTATGACGGTATCTTCCAGGACCAGTCCGATATCTGCATTTTTAATGTCGATACCTTCAATGGCATTGTCTATCTGGCCATCAATCAGCCTTGCGTTGGCAGATACCGTGATTTCGGAAGATGTAATGCCGGGTTTTAGCGGCATGGCCAATGTCAACTCGACCACACCTCGACCCCGTACCGCATTCAGGTCGAAGGTTGAATCACTCACCAGACCAAGGGGCGGCAAGTCAGCATACTCGTGAAACCCGGCAACATTGCTTTCCAGGTTCAGATTCAACGTCGCGGGTGAGATCGGCAATGCCAGCTTGGTAATCTGCATATTGCCACCGGCAATTTTGATATCCTTGCCGGACGGCAGAGCAATCGTTCCCTGGTCCACATTGATGTCAAACACTCGACCGGTGAGATGAAAATTGCCGTTGGCATCGGTTACGGGAGGCAAACCATCGGCGTAGGTAAATGCTACGCCGGCTGCCTTGAACTTCAAATCGACGGCATCGGACGGTAAGGGCTTTCCCTTGAGCGCCTGCTCAATTTCAGGGCCGGAAAGCCTGACCCTGAATTCCGCGTCGCTGACCACCCCGGTACGGAGATTTTCCCGATACCATTTGCGCGATTGTGCAGCAATGACCGGCGGCCACAATTTCCGGATTATATCATGCCCGAGCGATCGTCCGCGCCCCGCCATATAGACGCCCACCGCGTCGCCGTCTGCTACAAATTGTCCGCGAACCCTTACGCCACCATCACCTGACAGCACAATCAGATCATCAACCAGAAAGCGCCGTTCTTCAAACAGCGCTTGCCCGGTCAACTTAAACTCGTCAATGACACTGCCGTCAGACCCGGCGCTTGGAGTGTCTATGTTGAGGTTTTGAGCATTCAGTTCAATTCGTGCGGCGATAACCTCCTGCTGCTGGTTGCGAACAGGCGCAAAACGACCGTTGAAACGGGCTTCTGTTCCGCGGATCACCAGCGTGGAATCATTGATGACCAGGTGCCCTTCCTGCGGCTCAAATTTCAGGCGCAGCAAACCCTCATCGATCAATACAGGGTCTGAAATATACCCCGGAAACGAAACCTTGCCAGCCTTTACAGCCAACACGCCCGCACCGGCCAGCATCTCACCCTTGTTGGATACCTCGAACTCCATTTCGCCGGACATGGGAAGGTCGAAATTGGCAAGTTGATTGAAGGCAAACAACTTTCGGGCAACGTCTGCCGGGGTCACTCCGTCGACCTTGGCGATAACCTTGAACACGCTGGAATCAATGCGATACGTGGTCAGCACCTCTGTACGCCATGTTGGGCCATCCGCCGAAATGTCAGCATCCATGAACAATGCGAAGCCGCCGTCAGCACGTTTGAATTTCAGGTTGGCGCGCGGAGAAATCCAAAGCTGGCCCTGGATTTCATCCTTGAACGAAATCTGCGCTTCGGAAACCTCGATTGCTTCCAGCGAATCCGCGTCACCGCCGCCTTTGCTTTGCAACAGATTGTTGATTGTCGCAGCAATGGATCCGGTGGAACTGCCTGCCTGCTGCTTTTCGGATTGCACAACAATGCCGTTTTGCCCCGAATTAACATCCGACTTTCCTGTCGTGTCATTGTAACCAGAAAACCCCATGGCAATTTCGCCATCTGCATTGCGACTGGCCAAAATGCGCGCACCGATTAGCTCAAGCCGTTTGGGCTTCACATTTCCAGTAAGTATTTCACCGATATCAACGGCAATTGCGGCACGCGGCGCGCGAGCAATGAGATTACCGTTTGTGTCTGACAACCGAACATTGGCCAACCGTAATGTCGGATGCCCGCCGTCGCTGCCGCGTTCTATCACAACATCGTCAAGTTCGACCTTCAGTCCAGGAATGGAACCACTTACGCGCTCCTGCACCATGTCCTTCATGAAACCGACGCTGATCGGACCTGACGACAGCGAGAAAACCAAAGTCGCAACCGCTATCGTCGCGATGCCCATCGCCACGAGTATTGCTGTTATCCAGGCTACGCCTTTTAATGCCCGGCTGGCCAAGTTTCCGCTCTTTTCTGTTTCTGTGGCAGTACCACGAAACCGCTAGTCCCAGCGATGGTCTACTGCCTCCGTACAAAGGTGGAAGGCACATGTTTCACTTTACATTCGGTTAGGGCCCAATTGTGACCCATTATCTTGTGCTTATACAGCCTCTTGCAAAAATCACCAGACCATCTCCAAAAAACCCAATTTCGCCTTCAAATAGTATAACAAACAGCTCCTTATCAACTACCCATCAAGGAAATTCTCCCCGCGATGAACAGTCCACTCGAATCAGGCGACGCAATGCCTCAGTTTAATCTAGATGCTGACAGTGCGTCGCGAATTACAAGTGACGACCTGAAAGGTCAAAAGGCAGTCATCTATTTTTACCCCAAGGACGACACGCCAGGCTGCACAAAAGAAGCGATTGCATTCACCAAATTCAAACCGGAGTTTGAAGCGGCCGGCACCAGAATCGTCGGGATATCTGCTGATCCCGCCCAAAAACATGATAAATTCATCGCCAAGCATGGTCTGGATATCACATTGGGATCCGACCCGGAGCTGGATACGCTCAAAGCTTTCGGAGTGTGGGTACAAAAAGCCATGTACGGGCGCAAATATTTCGGCATAGAACGCTCAACCTTCCTGGTGGGAGCGGACGGCAAAATTGCCCGAGTTTGGCGCAAGGTCAAAGTATCCGGTCATGTGGAAGATGTCTTGAAGGCCGCCGAAGCGCTCGATTGAGACGGCACATGCAGCCAATCAGGGAAGTTTGAGTATCAGACGAGTTGAACTTTGCTGCGCTATGTTGATAATCGAAACCTGAAGAAGCGGCACATCAGTGTTATTGTGCAGATCGCGAACGGGTCAGGAACGGCCCGTCGCGCGGTCTTATTCGAACATTGGCCCAGTACAGGGAGGGCTTATGCGCAATAGACGACGGAATATGGGTGGGCGTTATCCGCGCGGATTTTTCTCTCGTCTGGCGTACGCGTTTCGGGAAAGGCAGATATATCTGCGTTCGGAAGGTGAGGTACAATTCATAACCTTGAGGCCCGGCGTACAGGTGGCAACCATTTTTGCATTTGCCGCAGGACTGTTCTGGGTTGCCTACGCAACGGTAAATGTCGCATTCAAAGATCAGGTTCAGGCGTTGAAAGAGCGCAGTCAGTACCGCGCCCGGCTGCAGTATGAAGACCGCATCGGAGAAATGCGCGGCGTTATTGATAAACTCAATCGCAGATTGCTGCTGGACCAGAAAGCCTATCTTGCAAAAGTGGATGAAGTGCGTGTGGAACACGACCAGCTTGTTGATCGTCATGAACAATTGACGGATTTCTTCAGGCAGGGGTGGCTGCCTGCTCCGACAGCAAGCACCAGGCAACAAAAGAGCAGCCTGACACCGAAAGATGCACCTGCAAGACACGCGTCCAATGAAAAAACCAAATCACCACGTGCGGTTGACCGGTATGTAACCGAATTCACATCCGCAGAAGAGGCCGTTGAGCCCCTGCAGGATTTGCGTAACTACATGAGCCGGATGGAAGCACGTGAGGCCGCGTTGTTGCATTCGGTGACCGGCTACGTCGCCGCGCAGACAACTCGTCTTGGCAAGGTATATCGATCTGTTGGCGTAAATGCAGACAAGATCGCGAAATCATCAACATACAAACCGGAAGCCGTCGGCGGGCCTTTCATCGCAGCTACAGCGGCCGATTTGGGATCGAAAGTACTGGCGCAGCGAGTGTCGGACCTGTCTCTGGAACTGGACAAATGGGAGACATTGAAATTCCAGGCAACTCGATTGCCGTTGATCAAACCAATGGGACCGGGTCACGCGACTTCAAGCGGGTTTGGCCTGCGCAACGACCCAATCCGCAACCGCCCCGCCATGCACTCCGGCATCGATTTCAGAGGACGCACGGGTTCGGCCGTCCAAGTGACTGCACCGGGCAAAGTCATCAAGGCCGGTTGGGCGGGTGGTTACGGCAAAATGGTGGAAGTGCTCCACGACGGCGGTATCATCAGCCGGTATGCACATTTAAGCATAATTTCGGTTCGCACTGGCCAAAAGGTCAAGTCGGGTGATAGAATAGGCAAGGTTGGAAGTACAGGCCGCAGTACCGGCCCTCATCTTCATTACGAAACACGCGTGGGCGGCCGCGCAATAGACCCTGTAAGATTTTGGAAGGCCCGCGATGTTTTTCAAGAAATCACGCGCTAATAAAGCACCGAAGAGCGGCAATACTGGCGGAGGACGTCAACGTCACCGGTCAGGCCCGTCGTTATTGTCTCTAGACCTTGTAATTGATGGCTCGGTTTCGACCGGCGGCGAGTTGCAGGTGGACGGTACAATAAATGGTACTGTTCGGGCACGTGCAGTCGTTGTTGATGGTAATGGCGTTGTTTATGGCGACATAACCGCTGAGGAAGTGATTGTCCGTGGCCGTGTTATCGGCCCGATACGCGCACTTCACATCCACATATATGCCGGTGCCCACATTGAAGGCGATGTCATCAACCAGACCCTTTCAATTGAAAATGGTGCGCATGTGGATGGCAAGATCCGCAGGGTTGAAGACCCCCTTTCAGAACCGATTGATCAGGAACAGGGCTACGCCAGCAGCGGATGGGGACAGGGTTACGCTCCGACTTATGACCACTATCCACAGGAAAATGTGTATTCACTGCCCGGCACCGACGATATTGACGACGATCCTGTTTACCCGGAGCCCCCTGCCCGCAAGCCGAAAGCAGCAGAGTAAAACCAACCCCGACTGGATCGAACGCAATCCCCGGTTTGCAATTTCCTAGTCAATATCTGAAATCTCGTCAGGTCCGCCGCCATGCACGCGTTGCGCCAGCGACGCCTCGATGAACTCGTTCAGGTCTCCGTCAAGGACTGCCACCGGATTGGTACTTTCGTGGCCTGTTCGCAAATCTTTCACCAGCTGATAAGGCTGGAGAACATAGGACCTGATCTGATGACCCCAACCGATATCGGTCTTGGTGGCTTCTTCCGCATTGGCGGCTTCTTCGCGAATTTGCAGTTCCCGCTCGTACAGCCTGGCACGCAGCATGTTCCAGGCAGTCGCCCGGTTTTTGTGTTGCGATCTTTCGTTCTGACACTGCACGACAATGTTTGTCGGGATGTGAGTAATTCGCACAGCGGAGTCGGTGGTGTTGACGTGTTGACCACCAGCGCCTGATGCACGGTAGGTGTCAATGCGACACTCACTTTCATTGATTTCGATTTCTATGTTGTCATCCACTTCCGGGTAAGACCACACTGACGCAAACGAAGTGTGCCGGCGGGCATTGGAGTCGTAGGGGGATATGCGCACCAGACGATGTACGCCGCTTTCGGTCTTGAGACGTCCGTAAGCGTTATGACCACCAATCCGCAGAGTGGCTGACTTGATGCCCGCTTCTTCGCCATCATGCATTTCGATCAACTCGACCTTGTATCCCTGCTTTTCGGCCCATCGCGTGTACATCCGCATCAGCATGGAAGCCCAGTCCTGGCTTTCGGTGCCTCCTGCTCCTGCATGAACTTCCAGAAAACTATCATTGCCGTCTGCTTCGCCTGACAGCAATGTTTCGATTTCCAACTTGGCAATTTCGGGTTGCAATCCCTGTATTTGTGACTCCGCCTCATCGACTACAGACTGATCCCCCTCAAGCTCGCCCAATTCGATCAGTTCGATACTGTCGGAAATGGTTTGCTCAAGTCGCTGAACGGTTCCTATGCGGCTGTCGAGGTCCTGCCGCTTGCGCATAACACGCTGGGCTTCTTCGGGGTCGTTCCATAGATTTGGATCTTCTGCCTGGGCATTCAGCAAATCCAGGTCCCGGAGTGCCTGATCCCAGTCAAAGATGCCTCCTCAGCAGTCCAATAGACTGCTTGAATTCGTCGACCAGTGTCTCGATTTCTGCGCGCATGCGACTCTATCCGTGCCAGTTTGTAAAATTGTCCGGTCCGGTCAGTACAGGCCGCCAGTGCCTGTCGTCAACCCGCCCTCCGACACCGCAGATGTGCCGGTTTCGTTTCCATCGACAATGATACCGCCAATATTGTTGTAACTGCCGACATTAATACCTGAACTGGCAATGGCATCGCCGCCGGTCACAAGGCGCGAACGTTGCGGCGGCTGCTCTCCGGGCTTAAAGGCTTCAAGAATAACATTGTCCTCTCCAAATGTGCCTCGCTTGCCGCTCTTGGGATCAATCGGGATCAATCTTACACCGGACGGAACACGAAACGGCGTCGCTGATACATCTTTCAGAGCCAGTTTCATGAAAGTTGAAACAATCGGGGCGGCCAGCGAACCGCCGGTTTCTCCCTTTCCCATTGGGCGCGGCCTGTCGTAGCCGACATATACTCCGACGACGAGGTCAGGCGTGTAGCCGACAAACCATGCATCCCGTTCATCGTTTGTGGTACCGGTTTTCCCGGCAATCGGTTTGCCAACTTCCTGCAGTTTTTTCGCAGTCCCGCGCTGCACCACACCTTCCAGCATCGACGTTATCTGGTAGGCCGTATAGGGGTTCATGACGACTTCCCGGTTTTCGATGAACTCCGGTTCCGGCTGATTGCTCCATTCCGGCGCGTTGCACTGGGTGCACTCGCGCTTGTCATGGCGCCAAACGGTGCGCCCATAGCGGTCCTGAATACGATCAAGCATGGTTGGCTCTATTTTCTTGCCACCGTTCGCCAGGACCGAGTATGCCGCCGTCATGCGTAACAAAGATGTCTCGCCGGAGCCGAGTGAAGTGGCGAGTACCGCCGGGAGATCCTCATAAATGCCCAACCGCTCGGTAAGGCTCTTGAACTTTTTAATCCCCATGTCCTGTGCCAGACGCACGGTCATCACATTACGCGAAAATTCTATGCCGCGGCGCAGCGTTGAAGGACCATAGAATTTCTTCGAGTAGTTAGAAGGTTTCCACGTTTCGCCGTTACGCAGCTTGATTTCGACGGGCGCGTCCAGCACCACAGATGAAGGCGTATAGCCGTTGTCGAGCGCAGCGGCATACACGAACGGCTTGATGGAAGACCCGGGTTGACGTTTTGCCTGGGTAACCCTGTCAAACTGGCTGCGGCTGTAGGAGAAACCACCGGTCAGAGCCAAAACCCGTCCAGTGTGCGGGTCCATGGCGACCATGCCTCCTTCGATCTCGGGAATCTGCACGAGATGGTAGTTACCGCTTGAACCTGCAGCAGTTGCATAAACGACATCTCCCGGTTTCAGCACGTCAGCAGCCGATTCAATCTTGGGGCCGAGTACAACTCCATCCTTGTTGATGCCTTTGTGCTGTCTCGCCCATTGCAGATACTGCAGCGGGATTACTCCTTGTTTTGCCTCTACCGGCTTTCCCTTGATCACACGGGCCGGCCGCAGTCCTATGCGGGCCTGTTCGGCACCGACTTCCAGCACAACCGCCAACTGCCAGGGATAAACATCGCCCAGCTGCTTCATCTTGGCCAGTACCGAAGGCCACTCGGGTGTCGTTTCGATCCTCGATACAGGGCCGCGCCAGCCATGGTTGCGATCAAACTTTATGAGCCCTCCCGCCAGCGCCTGGCGTGCGAATATCTGCATCTTGGGATCAATTGTGGTGCGAACGGACAAGCCGCCGGTCCGTAAAACTTCCTTGCCGTAAATCTGCTGTACGGCCTGCCGGGCTTCCTCGGTAAAATACTCGGCAGCAAACAATTTGGCACCGAACGGACGAAGCGTTACTTCAATGTCCTTGGCCTGTGCATCCAGCATTTCAGTTTCTGTTATAAACCCGTTGTCGTACATTCGCGACAGCACCCAGTTGCGCCGCTCGATGGCGCGCTCGCGGTGACGAACGGGATGATAGTTGGATGGGCCCTTGGGTAATGCTGCCAGGTAAGCGATTTGCGCCAAATCCAGCTCGATCAGCGATTTGCCGAAGTAGTTCAGCGATGCCGCTGCTACGCCATATGATCCCTGACCGAGGAAAATTTCATTGAGATACAATTCCAGGATCTGTTCCTTGCTGAACGAGCTTTCCATGCGAATGGCAATCAGCGCTTCACGTAACTTGCGGGTCAGTGTGCGCTCGTTGGTCAGCAAGAAGTTCTTCGCGACCTGTTGAGTTATTGTGGAAGCCCCGATCAGGCGGCGGTTCGAACCGGCGATCCGTGCCCTTACATTGACCAGCAACGCCCTTGCCAGCGCTTCCGGATCAACTCCCATGTGACTGAAAAAGTTTTTGTCTTCAGCAGAAACGACCGCTTCAATTAGCTGTTTCGGAATTGCATCAATGGGGACGAAGAGCCGGCGTTCCTTTGCATACTCAGCCAGCAGCGAACCATCTGCAGCATGGATACGCGTCATAACCGGTGGTTCGTATTTTGCCAGGCTTTCGTGAGACGGCAGTGTCTTGGATGTATCGTATATGATGTATCCCACAGCCATCGCCACGGCGAAACTCACCGCCAGTCCAAAACTGAACAGATATTTCAATAAACGCAGCATTCAAACTGATATCCCGGTGTTTCAACTACGATACCATGACATACATGGATCGTCTGCATGTACAAAGCCAATTATTGTGGCATCCAAACGGCACTGCAGCGAATAAATGGCTGGTTTGCGATTGACCGAAATTACTGTGCCAGTTGCTGTTGCCGCGCGGCAACTTCGGGCGAGAAAAATCCTTCGATTGCGGCTGTGACGGCAGTCGCAGCCCGGCGTCGCCACTTCGAAGAAATCAGGTTACCCTCGTCGTGACGGTTCGATAAGTACCCCAGTTCCAGCAACACCGAAGGGATATCCGGAGCACGAAGCACCTTGAACCCCGCCGACCGCATCGGTCGCCTGTTCAACGGCGCCACCGGTTTCAGGTTTTTGACAAGCCGCCGTGCGAAATAGATTGAGTGGTTCTTGGTTTCCCGCAATGCCAGATCAAGCAGGATGTCTGCCACCTCTCCCGCATCATCGCCGAGATCAACCCCACCTATGAAATCTGCATTGTTCTCTTTTTCAGCCAACGCGGCGGCCTCTGCATCAGATGCCTTTTCTGACAATGTGTAGACAGTTGCGCCTCGCACTCCGCGTTTGCGTAGGCTGTCAGCATGTACAGCAATGAACAAATCCGCCTTTCTGGCCCTGGCAAATTTCACTCGCGTGCCCAACGAAATGAACTTGTCTTCGTTCCGGGTCATGTAGACGTCAAATCGACCCGTTGCCCGCAGTTTCCTACGAAGCTCCCGCGCAAACGACAGCACAACCTGCTTTTCCAGGGTACCTCTGCGTGAAACCGTGCCGCCATCAATTCCACCATGCCCGGGATCAATAACCACCACGGGTTTCACTGTTTGGGAATTCGGCGGAAGTGCCGACTCACTTGACCGTCTCGACGTTGCGTCCACGCGGGATGGCTTGGGACGCGGCCTGGGCACCAGACCGGCTGCAATCCTGGCGTATTCCGCCTTTTCAGCTTCCTCATCAATACGCGCAACGCCCTCACGTTTGAGCAGTTCGGCCAATGTGTCAGGTGCTGGTGTCTCGACAACCGATCTGGTCGGTTTTTCAGTTGCCTTGACCCGCGCGAACGTACGGCGGTTGGTTTGAATGATGTCGATGATGATGCGCGCCGGCTGACCATTCTCGGGATTGAGAACGAAAGATTTCTCGATCAGGACGGGGCCGTTGGTGTCGATTACGATGCGGGATTTTCCTGGCGCAAGCTGACCAAACCTGAACGCCCTGATCAGCCCTCCGCCCTCATCGCCAACTTCCGGAGGCATCGCGAACTGCACATCAGGCAAATCAACCACCACCCGGTAAGGATCGTCGATCACGTAGACCGAGTAGCTCACAGCCCTGTTCAGATCCGCCACGAAGCGGGTTCGCTCCCCATCACCTGCGATTCGTGCTGCGCTTACGCTGGCCAACGGCGGCGTTGCGTAGGCCGTCGACGGATAAACCAAAACAAAAATCACCGAGACAGCTGCGCAGGCAAGGGCAATTGCCATGCACATTCTCTGTATGATGTTGTTCAAATTTGGCGTTAGCCAGACCACAGCGGTGCACTTCCACATCACGGAATACATTTGGCCGGAAGTCTATCAATAGTGTGGTTAACCATTCCTTTAAGGTTTGCATTTGCCGCGCCGGATCCGGGAAAAAGCGCTCCTTTTGCGCCAGAATACAGGCATCGCCGATCTGCGGGCAAGCAGAGCTGAGCGCGATACCATCGGCAGGCAGGTTTGCATGCCAGACTCCGGCCCGGCGGAATATTTGCAACCTGCTATTGCGTAACCCCTGAGACGTGATAAAAGCGATGGTGATCCCGAGGCGTGATATTTGTTGCCGGAGATCGGCATGTCACGCCGAAAGGACGTTAATTTCTTAGCGTTCACAGAGTCCGGGCTGGAGAAAGCCACTTTGTAGAACTGCGAGTGTCACCGCACAAGGTGCCGGGCTCGATGGCCAATTGACCAGCGCGTAGCCCAAGCCCTGAAGCGGTTTAGTGAACCGTTCAGCGCCTGATTGAGGCGCGGACACATGTGGAAAACAAAGAATGAGCGTGGCAAACAGAAAAACCACTCGGCTCCTGCTTTCCGGCAGTGAGGCCCCGGTTGCATTGTGCCCAGTCGGCACCAGCCGCGCCCGTCCTGATTACTCCCGTACAATTGATCGCAATCGCATAGGGGCGCCACCCGGAGCGCCACCTGTCCGACAAGGCTGCCAACTGTACGGCAAGGATTTGCCATTATGGCCAGCAAAATGCTTATCGATGCAGCGCACCCGGAAGAAACCAGGGTTTGCGTTGTCCGCGGCAACCGTATCGAGGAATTCGATTACGAATCCGCATCCCGCCGCCCTTTAAAGGGCAACATCTATCTCGCCAAAGTCACCAGGGTTGAGCCGTCATTGCAAGCCGCATTTGTCGAATACGGCGGCAATCGGCATGGATTTCTGGCATTCAGTGAAATACACCCCGACTACTATCAAATCCCGGTCGCAGATCGTCAGGCTTTACTTGAGGCAGACGCTGAAGACGCCCGTCTGGCACGTGAGGAAGAAGACGCCGAACCGGAAAAGACGAAGCCACGCCGCCGGCGGTCACGCTCTGCACGTGCCAAGGATGACAAAGTCGTCAGCGAGCCGGTTGACGATGGGCCGGATGAAGATACACAGAACGGTGAAACGGCTGACGACAGTACAGATTCGCCTGATGCCAGGCTGGTAGACGAGGATAGTGTCCCGGCCGAAGCAGATATAACCGAAGCGGACGTGACAGCGCCGGACACCGATGCGGATGTCAGCGAAGCGACTGAAACGGATACACCGTCACCGCAGGCAGCAGATTCCGGCGAAGCGGATGTGAATGCAGGCGAACCGCAGGAACCTTCGGCAGCGACAGACGAGGACAGCAGTGCCGATAATGACGCCGATGCCGACGATACGGATGCAGACGTTGTGGCCGATGCAACTGCTGCAGATGACGATGGCGACCTGCCTCACGATGACAACGATACGGATGAAACAACGCGGAAGCCACGGAAACGGGCACCGCGGAAAAACTACAAGATCCAGGAAGTTATCAAGCGCCGCCAGGTCTTGCTGATCCAGGTCGTCAAGGAAGAGCGCGGCAACAAGGGCGCTGCCCTGACAACCTACATGTCCCTGGCCGGACGCTATTGTGTACTGATGCCGAACACTGCCCGCGGCGGTGGTATTTCGCGAAAAATCACTGACGCCAGTGATCGCCGCCGGCTCAAGGATGTCATTCGCGAGGTTGAGGTACCAGAAGGCATGGGGCTGATTGTGCGCACGGCCGGTGCCCAGCGCACAAAAACCGAAATTCGACGCGACTATGACTATCTGTTGCGGATGTGGGAATCGGTGCGAGAACTGACCTTGAAATCAGCGGCACCAACACTGGTTTACGAAGAAGGCAATCTCATAAAGCGGTCGATCCGCGATCTGTATTCGAAAGACATCGATGAAGTTGTCGTGGAAGGCGAGCAGGGCTTCCGCGAAGCAAAGGACTTCATGAAGATGCTCATGCCCAGCCATGCGCGAAACGTGAAGCTTTACAAAGACACCCGCCAGTTGTTCACCCGACATCAGGTCGAAAGCCAGCTTGACGGGCTGTTCACGCCGACTGTTACACTGCCGTCAGGCGGATATGTCGTCATGAACCAGACGGAAGCGCTGGTGTCGATTGACATCAACTCCGGGAAGGCGACCCGCGAACACAGCATTGAAGATACTGCATTGAAGACCAACCTCGAGGCAGCCGTTGAAATATCCAGGCAACTGCGCCTGCGCGACCTTGCCGGTTTGATCGTTATCGATTTCATCGATATGGAGGAAAATCGCAACAACCGGGCCGTCGAGCGCAAGCTGAAAGATGCATTGAAGAATGACCGTGCCCGCATCCAGGTTGGCCGTATTTCGCACTTTGGTCTGCTGGAAATGTCCCGCCAGCGGTTGCGACAAGGCATGATGGAAAGTTCAACCATGCAGTGTACGCACTGCGAAGGCACCGGGGTCATTCGCGGTATATCCAGCTGCGCTTTGTCGGTACTGCGTGGCATTGAAGAACATCTTCTGTCCCGAAAGCCTGAAAGTCTGGATGTCCGGGTGCATCCGGACGTGGCCTTCTATGTTTTCAATGAAAAGCGAGATCATCTGCTTTCGCTTGAGGAAAACTACGGCATTTCCATTTACATCCTGCCGGACGCCGCGCGCGCACTGGCGGACAGCATTATCGAACGCAAACCGGAGCGTAAAGGTCCTGCGGCCCGCCCCGTCGCTTCAGACCAAGCTGTCGCCATGGGCGACGGGATGGAGGCCAATGAAGAACCGACGGCATCCGCAGAGGCCGATGGTGATACTGCGGATTCCGGTACACGAGATGATGATATCCAACTGGATGAAAATGGCGAACCACGCAAAAAACGCCGGCGCCGTCGTGGCCGCAGAGGTGGTCGTAAACAACGCGATGCGGAGTCTGGCAGTGGTGAAGAGGCCACCGCTACCGCGCAACAGAACGAACCGGCAGCAGCAGACGCACCGTCAGAAACAGGTGGTGATGAGAGTGCTGCAGTAGCGAGCGAGAGTTCCAAAGCCGAAAGTGTTGCCAATATCGAAACGGGCGACGAAGAAGAAAAACCAAAGAAGCGACGCCGACGGTCCCGCGGAGGACGCAACAAGGCTGCCGCTGAAGCTGAAACCACAGACAGCGCCACCAGCGCTGTGACCGAAGATTCACAAGGTGAAGACCTCGTTGCTCCCGCCGAGACCGAAGCGGCTGTTGTTGCAGAAGCAGGTGATGAAGCTGATCAAAAACCAAAGCCCAGAAAACGCAAGCCGCGAAAATCAGCCAAGAAGGCCGAGGCTGTCGAGGTTCAGGACGGCGACGGAACCTCAGCTGACACTTCCGAGCAACCCGCGGCGGATGCGACTGTTGACGAAAAGCCTGTAAAAAAACCACGCAAACGTGTGGCCAAGAAAGCGCAACCGGAAGAAGTGGTGGCTGCAGAAGAAACGGTCACGGCAAACGGGAATACTGCACCTGAAGAGCCCGCAGAAACCGAAGCATCACCGCCGAAATGGACACCGCCTGCTCCAACAGTCGATCCTGCAACCGCGCCTAAAAAGGCAGGCTGGTGGGGAAAGCGCTGACGGTCACAGCTGAAGCTGAAGGGCAGTCTGGATGAGATTCAACCGCCTGCTGCTGTTGGGAATGTTGATCGTCTCGGTTGGCATGGGTTGGCGCCTGTACGTACAAAAGCATGCCGACACCGGGCAGCTTTCGGTTCGAGAGCTTGATGGTACGGTGGTCCTTGCATGGGTGGGCAGGGTTGATTTGCCAATGCACACATCGCTGGATCGTGCATTTGGCAGGTGGAGTGGAAAATCAGACCGGTTTGTGTTGCGACTGAATTCCCAGGGCGGATCATTGCGCGAGGGCCGCGAAGTTATCGAGTTGCTGAAACGTATCAGGCAGACCCACAAGCTGGATACCTATGTGGGCCCTGGAGAAATATGCATGTCCATGTGCGTACCGATGTTCCTGCAGGGCAGCCGGCGTATTGCAGCATCGAGTGCGCGCTTCATGTTTCATGAGCCTAAGCGCTATTATGACGACGGCAGTGAAGCAAAGGGGTTTGCCTTTGAGCGCGAAGCTCTTTCGCGACGATTTTTTGACAAATACTTTGTCAACTCACCGATGAACGCGGCATGGCGTGTCCAACTGGAAAAGAGCTGGGTGGGCAAAGACATATTCAAATCGGGCAAGCAATTGGTTGAGGAACGATCAAACATTGTTACCGACCTCAAATAGGCCTTTGGATCAAGCCACTGGAGCTGTTCACGCTTAGATGGAAGCGTGATCAGTTCCAAGGCAATTGCCACAAGAGCCGAGCCGCCAACACCCACATAATGGCACCGATAACAGTATCCAGCGCGCGCCAGCTGGATGGCCGGGCGAACAACGGCGACAGTATTCGCGCGCCATACCCCAGCGAGAAAAACCATACAAACGATGCCAGACACGCACCTGCTGCATAGGCAAATCGATCAGTTCCTTCATATTGTGCCGACAAGCCTCCAAGCAGTACGACCGTGTCAAGGTAGACATGCGGATTGAGAAGAGTGAAGCCAAGTACCGTGACGATTGCAGCTTTCAGAGGTAGCGGCCCAGTGTTGCCAGCCGCAAGGACACCGGGCGAAACTGCTCTTTTGAAGGCCAAAGCGCCATAAATAAGCAGAAACAGAGCGCCTCCCGCTGTTACAACTTTCAACAGGAGGGGAAACTGCTTGACGAGTGTTCCAAGGCCGGCGACACCGGCAATGATCAGGACAGCGTCGGCCAGCGCGCACAGGAAGCACAGGACAAAAACATGCTCGCGTTTCAGCCCCTGCCTCAGAACAAAGGCATTCTGCGCGCCAATGGCAATAATGAGAGATGCGCCAAGCAAAAACCCGGCTAACGCAGCTGTGTTCACCAATGCACCCTACCCGGCTTTCGGAAGCCAGCGCGCAAGTCGCTCGACTGCTTTTTCCATGTGCTCCATGGAACCGGCAAACGACAGGCGCAAGTAGCGGCTGCCGCGGTCTTTATCAAAGTCAGCCCCGGGTGATACGGCAACGTGGGCTTCCCTTAACATGGTTTGAGCAAAAACAAAGCTGTCGTTGGTCAAACTGGCGACATCGGCGTAGAGGTAAAACGCACCGTCTGCTGGAGAAAGATTGCCGAGACCCAATCCCGGCAATTCCCGCAGCAGATAGTCCCGGTTCTCGCGATACTCCGCTTTGCGCTGTTCAAGTTCTTCGGTCGCGTCAAAAGCAGCAACCGCTGCATATTGGGACAGTGTTGGAGGTGAGATGAAAAGACTTTGTGCCAGGCACTCCACAGGACGAACCAGGTGTTCCGGCACGATCATCCAGCCGATGCGCCAACCGGTCATGCAGTAATATTTCGAGAACGAATTAATGATGATGGCATCGGCATTGGTGCTGAGCGCAGATGCCTGGGGCATTTCATAGTTGAGGCCATGATAGATCTCGTCGGAAATAAACCAGATTTTCTTGTCTGCGCATGCCCGGGCAATTGCAGCCAGATTGTCCGGCGTGACCATAGTACCGGTAGGGTTGGCCGGACTTGCCAGCAGCAAGCCGGATACACCGTTTTCACAAGCTGATGAAATCTGTTCGGCGGTTGGGGCCCAGCGATTTCGACTATTTACTTCTATGCCGGCAATCTCGATACCAAGCGCCGATAGAATGTTGGCATACGCGGGATAACCCGGCACGGTAAGGCCGACCTTGTCACCGGAATCAAAACAAGCGAGAAACCCAAGCACAAAGGCGCCGGAAGAACCGGTTGTCACAACCACCCTGCCGGGATCAAGTTCGACACCGTAAGCCCGCTGATAATGCTGGGCAATGGTCTCGCGCAGGACAGGCAAGCCCATGGAGTTGGTGTACCCCATATAGGAGCCTTTCAAAGCTCCGCGAGCGGCCTCGACCACTTTTTGAGGAGGTCCTCCGGCGGGCTGACCGGCTGACATGTGCACAACATCGTGGCCAACATCTGCTAGTGCGTTTGCCTCACGAAACATGTCCATGACGATGAACGGTTGGACAAGGGCAGCACGGCTGGAGGGTAATGGGGACATTGGACCTGGAATCGATGGTTTTGTAGTTGACGTGAGAATGCTGCCCTACCTATCAGATGCCGCTGTTCGTGCAAACCGGCCGTTGGCATGACCAATCACGCCTCTGTGACCCCCTACCTCATCGCATCACTCATGCTTTTGCCTTAATGTTCGATACAAATCCAGTTGGCATGGACATGCGTTGCAATGTGGCAGCGACCACATTGAACCCACAAAAAAAGAAGGACCGGTTCTACAAGCTGATGCAGAAATTTTTGCGCCTAAGCGGGATACTTTTTCTGTCTGCTGCCATGTTGGCGCAGGCCAGTTTGCCGTCGTTTGCACAAAAGCGCGGCAACAACCCGAAACTGATTCGCGATGCAGAGATCGAAGAATTGATGCGCCGCTATCTCAAACCTATATTCAAGGCAGCCAAAATCCCTCCGAAAGCGGTCCACATCTACCTGATTGATGACAGCCGCATCAACGCGTTCGTTGCGGGCGGCCAGCGCATCTTCATCCATACCGGCCTGATCGAACAGGCCCAAACACCAAACGAGGTCATCGGTGTGCTGGCTCACGAAACCGCACATGTGGCAGGGGGTCATCTGGCGCGATTGGGCGTTCAGATTGAACGCGCATCGACCCAGGCCATCATTGGAACATTGCTGGGAGCTGCAGCGGCAGTCGGCGTGGCACAGTCTGGTGCCGCGAGCAACGCCGGGGCCGCTGGAGCACTTGTTCTGGGCGGCTCGGAGTTTGCAAAACAAAATCTGCTGTCCTATGTGCGTGCACAGGAAGCGTCCGCCGATGAAGGTGCATTGCGATACCTCAATGCCTCAGGTCAGTCTGGCCGGGGAATGCTGGAACTGTTTCAGCGACTGTACAATCAATCCATTGCGTCGCTTCAGTTTGTGAACCCCTATGCCGTTTCCCATCCGCTGCCATTGCAGCGGATCCGTGTATTGGAAAACCGTGTCAGGGCATCTAAGCACTTCAACAAGAAAGACAAGGATTATCTGGTTTTCCGCCACAAGATGGCGAAGGCCAAACTGGCGGGTTTCACCCGTTCGGCGCAATCGGTATACGCCGCCTATCCGATCTCGAACAATTCCATTCCAGCGCAGTATGCCCGCGCAATTGCAGCCTATCGTGTGGCGGATCTGCAGACGGCCATTCCAGCAATCGACAGATTGATTGAGCGAATACCCAAGAATCCGTATTTTTGGGAACTCAAAGGACAGGCGCTGCTTGAAAAGGGCAACCCGGAAGACGCGGTTGCACCGCTTCGCCAAGCGCTGAAACTTTACCCCGAGAGCGGGTTGATTGGCATTCTGCTGGCACAGGCACTGCTGGCCTCGGATACGAAGGCCGCGGCCCGACAATCACTGTCAATTCTTTCCAAAGCCCAGAGGTTTGAAGGCGAGTCAGGCTCTCTTCATTTACTCAAGGCACGAGCACACGGCATTCTGGGCGATTATGCCCGTGCCGAGTTGTCCACGGCCGAAAGCGCAATGTTGCGTGGCGACAAGAAGCTCGCGAAGGAAAAGGCCGAGGGTGCCAAACGACGCGCCAAATCCGGTTCCACGGTCTGGATAAGGGCAAGTGACATCCTCAATGCGTTGAAAAAAAAGAAAAGTTAACGATGTAATTCTCACAGGACCCGGTATAACCGGATCTTCAAACAGCTTTGCCCCAGGGCACAACAAGGAGTCTCAGCTCATGCGCACCAAATTCACAGCCGGGCTAGTAGCGCTCGCATTTGCGGCCGGCAGTGTTCTGCTGCCCCTGCAGGTATCTGCGCAGGACTCTTTCTCCAAGGCGCAAACCAATGAGTTGCACAATATTATCCGCGAGTATTTGCTGGAAAACCCTGCCCTTCTCAACGAAATGATAGCAAAGCTCCAGGCAGCCGAACGCGATGAGCAGAACGAACGAGCCCGTGAAGCGATCGCCAGCAATGCCAAACAACTGTTTCACAACGCCGATGATGTGGTCGTTGGCAATCCAGACGGCAATGTGACCATGGTCGAGTTTTTCGACTACAATTGTGGTTACTGCAAACGTTCTGTGGCAGACCTGCTTCGCCTTACCGAGGAAGACAAGAACCTGCGGGTGGTCATGAAGGAGTTCCCCATCCTGTCAGAAGGTTCAATGATTGCTTCACGTGCCGCACTGGCATCCAGAAAACAAGGGAAATACTGGGAGTTCCATCTGGCCATGATGGCAGCCTCGGGCGCAATTGACAGCGAAGCAAAGATTATGTCGATAGCCTCAGAGACCGGGCTGGATGTTGCGAAACTCAAAGCCGACATGACTATTCACGCCGGCGCAATCGAAAAAAGCATCAATGCCAATCGTGCCCTTGCGCAATCGATTGGAATCAACGGCACACCGGCATTTGTGATCGACGGCACCCTGGTTCCCGGTGCGTTGCCTTATGAGCAACTGGAGGCCAGTGTCAAAATGGTTCGCGAGAATGGCGGCTGCCAATACTGCTGACCGCCCGCCGGCAACTTGAAACCATCACGCCCTTTTGAGACCTCACCTGGTTGCGGCCATGCAAACTCATCCACAGCCTGGCTGGCCCATGCGCTTGGCCGGAGGATATTTTTGTGGCAAGACCGGTGTATAAGACACACGATTCACAGCATAATCGCGCTGCTGACTTGATGGAGATAAGGTTTCTTGCCCGACACTATCCTGATACTAAATGGTCCCAATCTGAATTTGCTGGGTACGCGCGAACCGGACGTTTACGGCGCAGCGACTTTGGCGGATATCGAAGCCAGTTGCCGCGCTCACGCTGCAAAGGTTGGCGTCGACGTAGACTTTCGGCAATCCAATGTTGAAGGCGAATTGGTGACCTGGGTTCAGCAGGCCCAAAACACTGCTGTCGCCATTGTTATCAATGCAGCTGCCTACACACATACCTCTGTAGCTTTGCACGACGCGCTCAAAGCTACCGGTTTGCCGGTCGTGGAGTTGCATCTTTCGAATGTATACAAGCGCGAGAGCTTCCGGCATAAGAGTTTCATCTCCAGCGTTGCAGACGGGGTCATGTGCGGGTTCGGCGCTCATGGCTATGTAATGGCAATCGATGCTGCAAAACAATTCGCCGCCGCCAGGGCAAGCACAACCTGAACGACAGGATATCGGGATCTAATATGGCCAAGGACAACAAGACATTCGATAATGCGCAAATACGCCAACTTGCCGAAATACTGACAGAAACGGGTTTGAGCGAAATCGAAGTTGAGCAGGACGGGTTGAAAATTCGCGTGGCGCGCGAAATCACCGCATCCTATTCAGCGCCGGCGCCGGCGGTCCAGGCACCCGGGCCTGCCGTTACTAACGCGCCTAGCAAACCTGTACCCGAGCCATCGGCTGGAAAATCTGCCGGCACCGTGTATTCACCGATGGTCGGCACGGCGTACATGTCTGCTTCACCGGAGGCGGCACCATTTGTGCAGATCGGCAGCGAAGTCAAGGCAGGTCAGGCCATCATGATAATCGAAGCCATGAAAACCATGAACCAGATTCCGGCCCCGCACGGCGGAAAAGTCACCGCCATTCTTGTCGGTAATGGCGATCCAGTTGAATACGACGAACCGTTGATGGTGATTGAATAAGCCTTCCGGCCCAGCCCCCCCCAAGTCAGACCGCCCCAGTAAGGCATAAATT
>JAHEFB010000102.1 GCA_024640405.1 Alphaproteobacteria bacterium
AATTTCCTTCGACAATTTCGAGAACATCTTGGCGCGCACGGCATCCTGACGGCCCTTGCGGTGCATGATGTTTTTAAATTGTGAATGTCCGGCCATGGCCTTCATCCCTTCCAGAAATACAAGTCAGCTGAAATTTGTCGCCTTCGTCTAGACCAGCAAACCCTGTTCTGTCCAGATGCAGACACCCGGTCCCTCAAGCATTTCTGATTTAGCGAGAATCGGATCAAAATCGTTTACCGGCTGTTAGAGATTGTCGCGTCACAGTCTTGTTTATAATTAACGACGGCAATGGACGGCACAAATTGAAAACAGCTGACAAACTCGACCGCCACATATCTGAAACGGCGGACATGGCACGTTCTGCGATGGCATCGATGCTTTCATCGCTTCATGACGTGGCTCGCGATTCGCTACCGGGCGACGCCATGAAAACGGCCGGAGCCATGCAGGCGACCGTGCATCGCATGGAAGAAGCCATGTCTTCGGCTCGTCATTTGATCGACGACGGGGACGATGCCTCTGCCAGTGTTGATTGCGCCAGGGTCATGGCGCTTTCAGATTATGCCACCCGAATTGCCCGCCTGCGCGCAATCGCGGCGCAAATCGAGGCTGAAACCGAAGACTGCGATCATTCTGAGAACCTGTCGCTCAAATAGTCCCGTCTGTTCAGGTGAAAGGCGCTCCACTATCATCATAGCGCCCAGCCTGGCAGTGCTTCGCTGAGTTGACCGCCGACACGAACACCTCCCACTGCAATTGCAAGCCCGGTCTTGTCGTCGGTTTCCACCAGGACACCGCACAAAGTTGCAGATCCCAGCGCGGGAGAAAACCTGCCTGACGGAATTCGCCGGGTAAACCTGTTCAGCGGCTCATCCTTGTCCATTCCGATGACGCTGTCATAGTCGCCGGTCATGCCGGCGTCCGTCTGATAACCGGTCCCGCCGGAAAGTATATGGGTATCAGCGGTAGGCACATGGGTATGCGTGCCGACCACCAGAGAGGCCCGGCCGTCACAGAAATGACCCATCGCCATTTTTTCCGAAGTCAGTTCCGCGTGCACGTCAACAATGACAGCATCGGCGACCTCGCCAAGCGGACAGGCGTCAAGCTCCCTGTCGACGGCTGCAAACGGATCACTCAACGGTTCCATCTTTGCAACGCCCAGAACATTCATCACCAGAATGCGTTTGCCCGACGCGGTTTCAAAAATCCCCGCACCCTTTCCCGGCGTCCCGGGCGGATAGTTGATCGGCCTGATCAGTTCCGGCGAACGTTCAATGAAGACAAGTGCCTCACGCTGGTCCCAGGCATGATTGCCCAGTGTCACGACATCAGCACCCTGATTGCGGAATTCATCGAAAATCGCTTCGGTTATACCAAAGCCGCCAGCGGAATTCTCACCGTTGACCACCACAAAGTCAGCTTTCAGGCGTTCCCGCAGACCGGGCAGATGGGATGCAATGGCGTCACGGCCGGCCCGGCCCACCACATCTCCGACGAACAACAATCTCATGCCGTCTCCCCGGGTCTGAACGGACCTTTCTCGGTCAGGACCCAATCCAGTGGCTGGTCATGATCACCGCGTTGCACCGTGTCCACCTGCTGCGCTGAATAGGCAACGCCGATGGCCGTTACAGGTTTCATGGCCCGTAATTTTTCCAGCGTGCGGTCATAAAATCCGCCGCCATATCCAAGCCGGTATCCGGCAGCGTCATAAGCCAGCATCGGAACCAGCAGAATGTCCGGATCGACAACCGGCGAGCCGTCCGGCGGGACGGGAATCCCCCATCGCCCCGCAATGGTCGGCTCACCCGGTGCCCATGTCCGAAACTCCAGCGGCATGCCGTTCTCGATCACCACGGGAACACAGGTTGTCAACCCGCTTGCGGCAACTGAACTCAACAACGGGCGAGTATCGATTTCGCTCAGATAGGGAATGAAACCGGACACGATTTTTCCGGTCAGCTCACCGGCAAAGCCCAGTCCCTGAGCGACCAGGGCCCGGGCAGCGCTTTCCTTGAGCCCGTCATGCGCTGTCTTGCGGACCTCGCCGGCAATCTTGCGGTCGCGTTTCTTTTTCTCTGCGATTGACAGGTTTTCGCTCATGATGCGTGGCTCTCATACCAGATATCAGTAACAGCGACCCATTTCACCGGAGCGATTTTTTCCGCCGGCAAGGCGCGTGTCGCGCTCTGGTACATGTACCACAAGCGGCGCGCAACGTGGCTGGCGGGAAAAAGCGCCCGGCCCTTCGGGTGGGTCATTGCGGCCCATCGGGTGCGTTGCATTGCTTGCCCGATGCGGCCAGCATCGCGCTGCGCACCGCGCCTGCCCGAGTGAACCGCTATGATCCCATGAAATGAGCCGCTGTTACTGATATCTGGTATTACAGCTTCATCAACGCATTGTCACCCTTCTATAGGGACGCGAAGTTGCCTCTTTAAAAGTGACTTGGCTGAGCGTACATATGTCAACAGACGGGCTGCCCGGTGCGTGATGGCGTTACTATGCTCTGGGGCCTATAAGATCTTCCAAGGGAGCTGTCCCTGTTTCGGACCCTGGTCTGCGACACACGGCGCCCACCTACAACTGTAGGGACCCGAGATCTTCAACTCCCACGGCCAATGGTGGCTCGTCGCTTTTTCCCCGTGTCTCCAAACACAGGAACCACCCTCAATGCCTCGCGATACAAACCTGATCCTCAGCCCCATAAACCTCCGCCACGCGAACCTGGATTTCAGTGGATACGAAGAAGCCGTGGCGATGGCACGCCGTCGTGGCGCCAAGCTTTTGGTGGTTACGGTCGCGCCAGAAATGGAACGCAATCTGAACATCCTCGACTCAAAAGAGTATTGGGGCAAGGCACTGAAGAAGTTCCTCGCGGCGTATCCAGCCGAGGGACTGGAAGTTGAAACAGTCGTTCTCCTGGGGGCAGTGCACCGCCAGATAGTCAAATTTGCCGAAGAACGAAATGTCGATGTTATCGTGATGGGATCGGCCAATCCTAAAATCAAGGATTACATCTTGGGAACCACTGCAAGCCACGTCGTCGCACATGCAAAATGTTCGGTTTACGTGGTCCGCTCGTAGAGCCACCTTTGACGCTATGCTGAAACAAA
>JAHEFB010000103.1 GCA_024640405.1 Alphaproteobacteria bacterium
ACTTCGCGGATTTGCGCAAAGGGCGCAGCCTCAGTGGCAATGGCACTGCCGACCGGACACACCAGCAGGTTCTCGACACCTCTCTCATGTAATCCCCGCAATAGGTAGAAGACCTGCAGGGCACCGCCGTAAAGGTGACGGCCAGTTTCGACATGCATGATTTTCATGCCGGCGACTCCACACCTTGCAAAACATTATGAGCTGCGCCCACAACCTCATCCACAGTGATGTCCTGCATGCAATAATAGGCGCCATCACAGGTCGGCTTGCGTCTGCAGGGGGAGCAGGCGAGTTTGTGATAGATAACACAGGTATTGCTGCGCGAAGTACGGAGGTAAGGACAGGTCGCTCCGAACAGGGCAATGGTCGGCCTTGCGAAGGCCGGCCCCATGTGGGTCAAACCGGTGTCCACTCCGATTACCAACGCTGCACGCTTCAGCACGGCCATCGAAGCAGACAGTGACAGCTCACCTGCAAGGCTGAAAATGGCATCTGGCGCCGCAGTGCAGATCTCATTAGCCGCCGGCTGATCTGCAGGGCCACCGAGCAGGATGACGGGCCAGCCGAATTCACTTTTCAGTTGTTTGCCTAAATCGGACCAGCGCTCTTTGAACCAGTGCTTCTGCGGCCGGGTAGTAAAGGGCGCGGCAGCGATGAACGGGCCCTTGACCAGCAGGGTTTCAAGCGCTTTCGCTGCCTGTATTTCATCTTCATTGCCAATATTCAGGCACTGATGAAAAGAGCCTGTTTCCAAACCGGTTTCCTGCATCATGTGCAAGTATTCTGAGCCCATCCGATCGCTGTCCCCGCCGCGTGAAATCACCCGGGTCATCAGGAAGCGGCCGGGCTCTTTCGACTCGAAGCCAATCCGGGTTGGAGCCCCCGTCAGCCAGCTCAGAAAACGGCTGCGGAACAGGCCCTGGGCATCCAGGACCAGATCGAACTTTTCTCCCCTCAAGGTGCGCCTGAAAGCATAAACCTGCCTGATCAGCTCAACCCAGTGCCCCTCTTTGGACAACTTGCGCCACTCCGCCTTTGGCCAGATCAACAACTGGTCGATACAATCATTTTCCGCCAGGATGTCCCGCATCGAAGGCTCGAGCAACCACGTGATTCTGGCCCCGGGAAACCCTTGGGCGAGGGGCGGCAGTATCGCTGAAGCCATGGCAATGTCGCCAATGGCGCTCGGGCGGACAATCAAGATATTTTTCGGAGCCTGAGCCATGACTACCCAACCGGCCTGCAGAGCGACGCGTACATATCCAGATAAGCCCTGACGATCGCCTCCGAAGAGTGGTCGCTTGCCAAAGACGCTTTGCCGGCAACACCGAGACGGACAAGCTGACCGGACTGATCGTTGAGGCACTCCCTGATTGACGCCGCCAGGGCCCGATCGTCTTTGCAGGGCACCAGCAGACCATTCCGTCCGTCTTCAATCAACTCAAGGGCTCCAGGCGTGCGTGTGGAAATGACTGGCAGTGCATATGACCACGCCTCGAGGATAACATTGCCCAGGGTCTCATGACTTGAAGGGACGACAAACAGATCGGCCATGTGCATGTATGGCGACGGGTCCCTCACCCAGCCGGCCCAATGGAACCGCTCGGCCAGGTTCAGGGCTTCCGCCAGGGCCAGCAGATCTGCACGCAAAGGGCCATCCCCGGCCAACACAAGGTGCAGCGGCCGTCCGGCCACGGTCGATTCCAGCCTGGAAAAAGCCTTGATCAGGTCATCAAATCCTTTGATATCGATGAATCGCCCCAAAGAGAACACAACCTGTGCATCATCGGGAACGCCAAGCTGATGACGCAGATCGAGGACCCTGGACTCGCTGACACTCCTGGGCGGCTCAACAAAGTTGCTGATGTGGTAGACCCTGCTGGCAGGAAGACCTTGCCTGACCAGGTAATCGCACAAGGCCCTGGTATTGCCGACCCAGGCGTCAGCATGCCGGTAATAGCCATCGATTTTGTAAAAACCACCGAGTCGGGCGACATGGACGGCCCCGACGTCTTTGGGAAGCCGAGTCAGGCGTGAAGCTCGCCCCATATACGTCTGGACGATATCCACCCTGGTAGAACTGACCAACCGACGGATGCCGCACACTGAAAACAGGTCCCAGCCATTGCGCATGGCAACCTGATAGACGGAAGTCGCCTCGTCGAATTCCTTGAGCAATGGGCTCTGCGGTCTCACGATGGCAGAGGCACTGTGATCCGCACCATTCAAGGCGTTGACCAGGCGCAGAAAAAAACTTTCCGCACCGCCCATCTGACGGCTGCCGATGATGTGAAGCGAACGCAGCATCATCCCCTCAGTAGTCACCTAACGGTGTTTTCTTGCGGTTCTTCATATGCAACTTCCACCAGAAACCAGCCAGGCTGTCACCGTAAGAAATGGCTTTGCGAGGAATCTGGTACGGATCTTCTTGCCCCGGATAGGCACTCCCCCTGAGACAACTTAACGCCCCCTTGAATCCGGCATTTTTGACAATCTCCATGACCCGGTCATCATAATCGCCATACGGATAGCAGAAAAATTCTGTGGGCCGGTCCAGAATGACGTCCATCTGCTGTTTGCTCTGCACAACTTCACGGGAGATCTCATCCTGTCCCAGTTGACTCAGTCTTGGATGAGACAGGGTATGTGGGCCGAAAGTGACACCTTGCCGGCTCAATTCACGAATGGTGTTCGCATCCATGATGGGCGGAGCGGCCCGGCCTTCCCTGGCAAACCACTCGGCTGGTTTGCCAATCAGAGCGCTGACGACAAATACGGCCGCCGGAAAGCCATATCTCTTCAGAACCGGGTAGGCGTGGTCCTGAAAGTCCCGGCAACCATCGTCAAAGGTCAACACGACGCCATGCCCACGAAACGGCTTGTCCCCGAAGAGAACAGCAAAAGCATCAGACATTTTCAGAACAGGAATTCCGGAGAACTTGAGGTAACGCATTTGAGCACGAAACCGCCGGATGTGGCAGTACGTCGAACGATGTGCAGAAGGCCTGGTGAAACGGCCGACCTGG
>JAHEFB010000045.1 GCA_024640405.1 Alphaproteobacteria bacterium
TCCACCGGTCCCTCCCACGCGCCCTGCTGCGTCCGCGTTAAAGGCAAGCTCCGCAGTGCGCACGGGCCCCTCCCGTGGACTACGTGGACAAGCCTACGAGACGCCTCACTGGTGTACTTTTACTCCGGCGATTGGTGGAGATTTACTCCGGCGTTGACAGATGCCACCTCGCCAGTGTGAAAGACCAGCGGACTGGAAAAGGCGGTTGGTTCGCCCGCAGAATCGGCCAGCGAGACCATATCGCCAGTGTGAACAGTGTAACCATGACCAGCCATCCACGCCGATAGAAATGGCCCGCCGAACCCGGGCCTGCCAGCCAGCAGGATGGACGCGCCGTTGCGGCAAACCAGTCCGCCCCTCAAAATCACTTTTTCAGACAATCGGGCAGTCAGGGCGCGCATGGCCGCCTTTTTGAGCTGTTTGGGGAGCCGGGCCGCCTCGATTCCCCTGCTCACTGCACCGTCAGCATCGATCAACTCGAACTTTCCATTGCCCGCTTGCACAACCCTGATCTCAGCCGTCAGACCGGCAGCCGTATTTTGCCTGTGTTCTCCAAAAAGCAGGGCTGCCAGATGGTCCAGGGAAGCTGGATGACAGATACACACTGATTGTCCGGCGAACTCGACAACAGTCCTCAAGTCGCCATTTTCCTTGTCACCGTCTACTGCCATCAGCCCCATACACTCTCACCAACAGGTATTCTTCTTTCACATTCCTTGCGGCAGTTTAGGTCAAGATCAGCTTTGTGCAGCGATCAAGTCAGGCTCCAAAGAGAACAAACCTCAGTCCTGATACACCAACAACTATGGAAAAGAAACGTCAGCATTATCTGCGGCCCGGCGGACGCCGGGTGTGATCCGGTGTCCACTTGCCCTGCCACACCACGACCTTGCGTATCACGCCATCAAAACTCATTCACGCAGGTGCTGCTCCCAAGTTAGTTGTCCACAGGCGGAAAGAAAACAAGCTGCACCGCCTTCGACCCCTTTTGTGCGATCTGCCAATCAACCGGCATGCTTCGCCGTACCCAGCGGACCGACGGGCCCGCACCACCGGATCCCGCGACAAGTTGCCATGCACATCGCTTGCGATCCTCCAAATCAGGGCTTGACGCTGCATTGGTGATCCACGATGTTGGCCGCCGATTTACCGTCTGTGGTGATATGGTTTTCAGGCAACCAAAGGTTGCTCTAACATTTTGAAATGATGAGCTTTATCGTTTTTGATTGAACCAGTCAAAAATCATGCTGATCTGAGGAAATGATCGAATTGTGTTCTGCAAGATTGGCCGGGGATGACCGGCGTGGCTGGATCATTCCGATCGGTGGGGCCGAGAAAAAAATCAGATCATCTGCAATCCTGTCCCGGTTCGTCGAACTGTGCGGCGCAGGCGCTGCCCGCATCGTCATCATCCCGACTGCCTCGCAGCTGCACGACACCGGCGAACGCTATGTCAAGGTGTTCGGCAGAATGGGAGCAGGCAAACTTGATGTCATAAACTTTGCCACCCGCAGCGATTGTGAAGACCCCGGCCACCTGAACCTGCTGCAGCAGGCGACTGGCATTTTCTTCACCGGCGGAAACCAGCAACGCCTGGCGGACATCATCGGGGGCACCTCATCGGCACAGCAAATCCGCGATGGCAACTTGCGGGGTGTGCACGTGGCCGGCACCTCGGCCGGCGCTGCGTTCCTGTGCCGGCAAATGATCCGGGTCGGCAAAACCGGCACCACGCCAAGGGGCGGCATGGTTTCACTGACCGACGGGCTCGGCCTGAGCGACGCCGTCATAATCGACCAGCATTTCCGCGAACGCGACCGGCTGGGCCGGCTGCTGACAGCCCTGTCGCGCAATCCGTCTGCAACGGGCCTCGGTGTTGATGAAGACACCGCCGCCTTCATTGATCCGGACAACCGGATCGAGGTGGTCGGCAGCGGCGGCCTCACGGTGGTTGACACGGCGAACATGACACAATCGATGCTGGCTGCGGTCCGCAACGGAAAACCGGTTGGCCTAATCGGCGTCAACCTGCATATACTCCTGTCGGGAGATCGGTACGATCTGACAACACGGGATGCGTGGGCAAAATCTGATCAGGACCGAAGGTCCGCGAGCCAATGACGGACCAGGAAGGTGAGGCAATATGAAGATACTTGAGACATCGGTGTTTCGGGGACCGAACATCTATGCCCTGTTCCCGGTGATCAGGCACAAGGTCGATATCGGCGTGCTGGAAAACTGGCCCACAGGCAAACTCGGACCTGAGTTTGTCGATCCGCTGCTGGAGGCTCTGCCCGGTCTGCACGAGCACGGTTGTTCATATGGCAAGCCGGGCGGTTTCGTACGCCGGTTGCGGGAAGATGAAGGCACATGGATGGGCCATGTGTGGGAACATGTCGCCATCGAACTGCAGAATGTAGCGGGCGCGGACGTCACCTTCGGCAAGACCCGCGGCGCCGGTGAAACCGGTGTCTACAACATGATCTACCAGTATGAAGAAGAACAGGTCGGGCTGCAGGCCGGCAAGCTGGCGATAGATTTGCTGCGCCACCTGCTGCCGGACAATCTGGTCGAGGACGGTGAACGCCCTGATGGTTTCGATTTTGATGAAGAACGCGACAACTTCATCCGGGCCGCGCAGCGCCGGGCGCTCGGTCCCAGCACCGCCTCGCTGGTCAAGGCGGGCCGCGAACGCGATATCCCGTGGATCAGGCTCAACGAGTACAGCCTGATCCAGCTGGGTCACGGGCGTTTCCAGAAACGTATCCAGGCAACCATCACCAGCGAGACGCATTACATCTCGGTGGAACTGGCGTCGGACAAGGAGGCCACCAACCAGATACTTGCCGACCTGGGATTGCCGGTTCCCAAGCAACGGCTGGTATACGACACGAAAAATGCCGTGCGCGCTGCTGAGCGAATTGGCTATCCGGTCGTCGTGAAGCCGCTGAATGCCAATCATGGCCGCGGGATATCCGTGGGCATGGAAAACCCTGACGACGTTACGGCTGCGTTTGAGCTGGCAAAGCAAAGCAATCGCGGCAGCCGCGGCGTGATCATAGAAAGCTATATCCAGGGTCTTGATCACCGCATGCTGGTGGTCAACGGCGCCCTGGTGGCGGTGTCGAAGCGGGTGCCGGGCCATGTTGTTGGCGATGGCAGCAAAACCATCGAACAACTTGTGGAGGAGGTCAATTCCGACCCTCGCCGCGGTGTGGGTCATGAAAAGGTTTTGACCCGGCTGGAACTGGATGCCAAGGCGATCGAACATCTTGAGGAGCTGAACTACACAAAGGACACCGTGCCATCGCCAGGCGAGGTTGTGTTCCTGCGCTCCACCGCCAACCTGTCGACCGGCGGTACGGCGATTGACGTCACCGACATCGTACATCCCGACAATCGCGATATGGCGGTCAGGGCCGTTATGGCGATCGGGCTGGACATTGGCGGAGTGGATTTCCTGTCAGCCGACATTTCGCGCTCATACAAGGAAAACGGCGCTGCGATCTGCGAAATAAACGCGGCACCAGGCTTCCGCATGCATGTAGCCCCCAGCGAGGGAAAGCCGCGCGATGTTGCCGGCGCGGTCATGGATATGCTGTTCCCGTCCGGTGCACCAAGCCGCATTCCGATCATTTCAATCACCGGGACCAACGGCAAGACGACCACGGCCCGGATGGTTGCGCACATCTACAAGCTGAGTGGCAACACGGTTGGCCTTGCGACCACCGACGGAGTTTACATCGACGGAAACCTCACCGTTAAGGGCGATCTTACCGGGCCGGCGGCGGCACAAATGGTGCTGCGTGACCCGACCGTCGATGCTGCGGTGCTGGAAACTGCACGCGGCGGCCTGTTGCGGCGCGGCATGGGATATGAGCGCTGTGATACCGGCGCGGTTCTCAATATTGCGGCCGATCATCTGGGCCTGCGCGGTGTCGATACGCTGGAAGACATGGCCAAGGTCAAGCAGATCGTGGTGGAAGTGGCCAAAGATACCGCGGTGCTCAACGCCGACGACGAACTGTGCCTGAAGATGGCCGATCACACCCGGGCGGAAAACCTGTGTTACGTGACCATGAATGCCGGCCACCCTCTTGTACGCGAACATGTGCGGGCCGGGGGCCGTGCAGTGGTGCTCGAGCAGGGCATGAACGGCCACATGATCACCATTTACGACAACAGCGCGCACATTCCGCTGATGTGGACCCATCTGATCCCCGCAACGCTCGACGGCAAGGCGATGCACAATGTTCAAAACGCCCTTTTTGCCGCTGCGATCTGCTTCAGCATGGGCAAGAGCCTGGAGGACATACGGCATGGCTTGAGAACCTTTGCCAGTTCGTATTTCCAGGCACCGGGACGGATGAATGTGTTCGACGAACACCCCTTCAAGGTCATTCTGGATTATGGGCACAATCCGTCGGCCATCGGCGCCATGTGCCGGCTGGCCGACCAGCTGGAACCGGAGGGCAAACGCATCTGCGTGTTTACCCTGCCCGGCGACCGGCGCGATGAGGATATCGCTGAAGCCGCACGGATCGTTGCAGGGCATTTTGACCACTATATCTGCCGGCGCGATGACAATTTGCGCGGCCGCAAGCCGGACGAAGTGCCGTTGATCCTGCAGGCCACACTGCTTGAAAGCGGTGTTGCCAAAGAGGCGGTCAGTGTCATTCCGGATGAGATTGAAGCTGTTGATGCGGCACTCAAGATGGCCGATGCGGGTGATCTGCTGCTGATTTTCGGCGACGATATTTCCAGAACCTGGAAGCAGATCATCTACTTCAACAAGCCGCCTGAAACAGCAGCCGAATCCGGCGATGGCGCGGCTGAAGCGGCAATTGTGCCGAAGATGGCGCTGAAAGATGAGCCTGCCGACCCGCTGGCCGAGGCAACCGCAGTTCCCGATGCACCTGAACTGCCGCAATCGGTGATGCTGGAAGGCATGCGGGTGGTACGTGATGATCGCGGTGTCAGGCTGGCCAGCGAGCAGGAAGAGTCAGACTGAGACCATGAAGCTGACCGATGTTCGCCGGTTGACAGGCGCCAATTTCTTCATGAGCCGCTCGGGCGCTGCCGCGGAAGCCGTCATCGGGGATGACGCCAAGGGAATTGCCGTTGGCCTGTGGCGCAAGATCATGCGTGACCTGCTGGATGGCGTAGGCTGGCAGGGCGAACGGATCTCGGCGCGCAGCTATCCGGGTGGCGTCAGCCTGGTGACAAGTGCCCCGATTGACGGGCTTTATGTTGCCACGGAGATGATCGAATGGAGCTGGGATGCGGTGGTGCGTGAATTTGGCGGCGAACCTGCCGACGGCCTGACCGCAGCTGTCAAAAGGTTCAAAAAGGAGATTACCTCAGAAAGCAACCCGCGATTGACGGCCATTGTGGCGGCCGCTGAAGACCATGACGTTACCTATCTCGGCGGCGACGATACTGTCTCGCTCGGATTGGGCACCGGATGCATTCAATGGCCAGAGGATGAGTTGCCTCAGCTAGCTGACATTGACTGGCAGGGCATTCACGATGTGCCGGTGGCGCTGGTTACCGGCACAAACGGCAAGTCGACAACAGTCCGGCTGGCGGCAGCAATCGGAAATGCTGCCGGCCACACGGTCGGCCTGTCATCTTCCGACTGGGTGCGGGTCGGCCAGGATATTATCGATGAGGGTGATTATTCCGGCCCGGCCGGTGCCCGGCTGGCAGTGCGCCACGAGCAGGTCACCCTGGGCATCGTTGAAAACGCCCGCGGCGGTTTGATGCGGCGCGGTCTGTCGATCCCCCGTGCAGATGCCTGCCTGATCACCAATATCGCGGCAGATCACCTCGGCGACTATGGCATTACCGATGTCCGGGCTCTGGGCGATGCCAAATTCCTGGTTGCCCAGGCCGTGAAGCCGGGCGGGCGGCTTGTGCTGAACGGTGATGACAGGGAACTCGTGGCCCGCAGCGCCGGATATTCCGGCGATATTACCTGGTATGGGTTGTCGTGGGACGATGCAGCGCTGGCACTGTGGTTGCGCAACGGCGGCCATGCCGCCTTTGTCGAAGACGGGGTGATGATGCTGGCACGCGGCGATCAACGGCAAGCTGTCTTGCCGGTTGCCGATTTTGCGCCGGGTCTGGGGGGCGCTGCAAAGTACAATATTTCAAATGCGCTGGGTGCCATAGCGCTGGCGTCAGCACTGGATCTGCCGGTATCTGCAATGACTGCTGCGCTGTCCGGTTTCAAGGGAACACCTGAGGAAAACCCGGGCCGGGGCAACTTCATCAAGATCGGCGGGGTACAGGTCCTGGTCGACTTTGCGCACAACCCGCACGGCGTTGCTGCGCTTGCCGAAGGCGTAAAGGATTTTCCCGCCAAACGCCGGCTGTTCCTGCATGGCCAGGCGGGTGACCGCGGTGACGAGGACATCCGCGAGATGACGCGGGTCATCTGGGATACCGCGCCGGACATGATCGTCGTCAAGGAACTAGGCACCAAACTGCGCGGCCGCCAGCTTGGCGAAGTACCGGCAATAATTGTCGATGAACTGCGCGCGCTGGGTGCGCCGGACGACAAGATCATGACAACGGCCAGTGAAATCGAGGCGGTGCGGTGCGCCCTGCAGTGGGCAGGACCGGGAGATTTTCTGGTATTGCTGCTGCATGTGGACCGCAAACCGGCCATGGACCTGCTGAAAACTCTTGCGGATATAAACTGGCAAGCTGGCGATCAGCTGCCCTGAGCCATATTCTTGATACAGGAACATCCGACACGCCCGTAATGTCATCCTCGGGCGTGTCCCGAGGATCCACACATATCTGCTTGCATAAACCGTTCATGGATCGCCGGCACAAGGCCGGGGATGACAAAGGAGAGTGATGAACTCCTCGCTGAGGCAAAGCTGTCGGGTTGCCTATGTCAGTCGGAAACGACAGGTGTCCCAGAAGACGGAATGTTAGGGTCAAGCCGGTTCCGGTTCAAAAACCCGGACCACCGCCGGCATTGAACTTGTGATTGCGGCACGCTTCATGCCCTGTGAATTGTAAGGCATGGTGATGCGACCGTTGCAGTCGATTGCGATCAGGCCACCGTCACCATCGCAGTTTGCGACTTCGGCAAGGACGGCTTCGGCAGCCTCGTCAAGGGCAACATTTCCATACCGCATGCGGGCCGAAACATCGTGTGCAGCGCTGGTCCTGATGAATGCCTCGCCGATCCCGGTACACGATACGGCAACCAGATCGTCAGCCCAGGTTCCTGCGCCAATCAGCGGAGTGTCGCCGACACGGCCGGCAGGCTTGTTGAAAGTGCCGCCGGTTGATGTGGCCGCGGCCAGGTTTCCCGCTTCATCAAGTGCCACCGCCCCGACCGTTCCGTGGCTTCCGGCCACTTCGGACGAGCCGTGATCAACGTGCGTGGTATAATAGCTTTCGGGGTCGGGAACGTCAGCGATACCGCTGGCCAGAGCAAAGGCGCGCGCGCCTTCAGCGGCCAGCATGACATAGCGGCCTTCGTCCATCACGCTGCGCGCGGCCAGCACTGGATTGACGATATTGCTAACGGCGGCAACAGCGCCGGCCTTGCGGGTTGCGCCATCCATGATGCTGGCATCCAGCTCGATAATACCGCTGGTGTTGGGTGCCGATCCCTTGCCCGCCACATAGAGCCCGGATGCCTCAAGATCCGCCACCATGGCGGATACAACATCCAGAGCACTGCGCCCGTCTGCCAGATTCTCGCCGCCCCTGGCGATCAATTGCGCCATGTGCGCGCGCTGGTCCGTGTAATCGATACCCGGACGGGCACCCGCACCACCATGAATCACCAGGGCATAGGTCATACTTCAGAGGCTCCATTCCTCGAACGGCACCTCACCGGGAGCAAACCTGACGATGTGCCTCTTCCGG
Source organism: Alphaproteobacteria bacterium (assembly GCA_024640405.1). Classification (GTDB taxonomy): domain Bacteria; phylum Pseudomonadota; class Alphaproteobacteria; order Rhizobiales; family Aestuariivirgaceae; genus Anderseniella. Next base: position 7,897 of record JAHEFB010000045.1, read on the forward strand.
CCGACTGGTTAATCGGTCGGTATCGGCCCATCCAGCGGGTGTTGCGGAATATCTTGAGAATTGACAGGCTTCGAAGCGAACATGATCTCTCAACCGGTTGTTATCGGGTGTCGCGCAGGGTCGCTACGCGAATTTGCGCTGCAATGCCGAAAAAACAGGAAAAATGCAAATGCCGGATCAGCAACTCTGCTATGTCCCTATCACGTAGCTGAAGCTATTTTCACCCAGATAGAGGCGTTTAACCGGCATTGCGCAAAACAGCTTCAGACCTCCGGTGCCCGGGCTTCAACCATCATCACAAACGGATCTTCGGTGGCCCGTTTGAGCAGCGCCATGTAGCGCTCATAGGCAGGCATTGACGCATCTATGCGCCCGAACACCACGTCATCGCCGAACGAACCCACCGGCCCCAGCACGATGGGCGTGGCCATGGGCGTTAGCTGGCCGCCCCTGCCCAGCTGCAGTGTGGTAAGCAAGCCATACATCTCGCCGGTGATCATCGGGCGTGACAGTATCGCCAGCCGGTATTGGCCATGACTGTTGGTGACAAGGTAGACACAACCTGACTGGTGCGGCACCGATACAGCGCCCTCATGCTTGAACTCCGCATCCATGCGCTCCGACTCGCGATAACAGAGATGACTGCGGGTATCATCCCAGTGAATTTCGGTCATGTAGGTGTAAAGGTCAGCCGGATTGCTGAAGGAGACCCTGATGGTGAGGTACCGGCCTTCAAGCCATGACACGGCCGGGCGAGCGTATGACCCAAGGTCGCCGGAGGCAAGTCCTCCGTTGACTGCTTGCACCGAGCCCTGCTCGCGCAGGGACAATCCCAGAGCTTCCTCCAGACGAATGACGGTGGCAAAGGTAAATGAACGCCTGCCGGACAGGGCTTTTTCAAGTGTTGAAAGCGAGAGTTTTGCCATATCGGCAAGGTGCTGGCGGGTCAGACGGCGCTTGGCAAGTTGTTCGCGGATCAAGGTGCCAATGTGCGCATTCTCTTCAGGTGACAGCCTTTCCGGTGACATGAATTTTACCTTACTATCACGTACAAAACCGCACATTTCCACATCCAGACGTACAGGTCCAGTGGGCCCGGGCGGAAAGTGGCCAAAAAAAGACGGAGTTCACGTTGGCGGCGCATCAAAGACTCCGCTAGTTGAAATGTCCGGGGCAGTTCAATCTGGAAGGACGAGACATGCACGGGACACCGCTGACAGGCAGTAAAACCTACCATATCAACACGTTATTCGAGGCTGTCGTGGCTGGTCTGATGGCAACGATGCTGGCGTTTACAACCCTCGCCGGAACCGCCGCACGAGCGGCACAATCCCAGACCAGCGTGCGACCCGCCAACATGACCTCGGGCAGCCTGCTGCTTAAAACCATCAAGGGTGGGTTTGTCGAAGCGCCCCGTGTTGCCACCGATTACACCGTGAGTGTCTCCGGGCTGACATCGCGAACCGTTCTTACCCAGCGGTTTACCAACCCGGCCCGTGGTTGGGTGGAAGGTGTTTACGTGTTTCCCCTGCCTGAGACAGCAGCGGTGGATACATTGAAGATCATCTCCGGCAATCGCTTCATCACCGGCGAAGTGCGAGAGAAACAACAGGCCAAGATCATCTACCAGAAGGCCAAGGACCAGGGCCAGACGGCTGCACTGCTGGAACAGGAAAGACCCAACATTTTCACCAACTCGGTTGCCAATATCGGCCCGGGTGAAACCGTGGTGGTGCAGATCGAGTATCAGGAAACCATCCGCTCGACCAGCGGCACCTACAGCCTGCGGCTGCCGCTGGTGGTTGCCCCAAGATACAACCCTGCCCCGGTTGTGCAGTCGGTCGAGTTCAGCGGCAACGGGTCCGGCTTCGGTGTGATTGCCGACGATCCGGTGCCTGATCGCGACCGTATTACGCCACCTGTCCTTGACCCCGCCCTCAATGCACCGGTGAACCCGGTCTCAATCTCGATTTCACTGGATGCCGGTTTTGAACTGGATGAAGTCAAGAGCCATCATCATGCAGTGAACATCACAACCGGCGAGAATGCCGGCAGACATATCTCCCTGGCCGGCGGCGACGTGCCGGCTGATCGTGATTTCGAGTTGACCTGGACCGCCGCTGGAAGTGCGCCGCAGGTTGGACTGTTCAGGGAAAACATCAACGGCAGCAATTACCTGCTGGCGGCAATCGTACCGCCATCTACCGCCACGGCTGCTCCGGCACTGCCGCGTGAGACGATCTTTGTGATCGACAATTCCGGTTCGATGGATGGCCCGTCCCTGGCGCAGGCAAAAGAGGCGCTGCTGCTGGGCCTGGACACGCTGACGCCGAAAGACCGCTTCAACGTGATCCGTTTCGACAATACCTTTGACATGTTGTTTTCTGCGGCAGTTGCAGCGGACCCTGAGTATCTGAACCGGGCCAAGCGGTTTGTCACCTCGCTCAGCGCAACCGGCGGCACCGAGATGATAGCCCCGCTAAAGGCTGCTCTGTATGATCGCAGCGGCAGCGACACAAATTATCTGCGGCAAGTGGTTTTCATAACCGACGGCGCCATCGGCAACGAGCAGGGCCTGTTCGCAACGCTGAACAGACATCGCGGAAGATCCCGTGTTTTCATGGTGGGTATCGGGTCTGCTCCAAACACGCACCTGATGACCAGAGCCGCAGAGGTGGGCCGCGGCACATTTACACTGATCAGTGACGTCGCGCAGGTGAAGTCGCGGATGACGGATCTGTTCGCCAAAATCGGTCAGCCGATGGTTACCGAACTCAAGGCTGTTCTGTCGGACAGCAATGCGCGGCTGACACCGGAAAAGCTGCCGGACCTGTATCGCGGCGAGCCCGTCATGATGATGGCGCAAACCGGAGACCTGACAGGTTCCATGACCGTGAGCGGGCAAATCGGCAACACGCCCTGGCAGGTCACCCTGCCGTTGAAGGACGCCGCCGAGGGCGAAGGTATTTCCAAGCTGTGGGCGCATCGCAGGATTTCCGAACTGGAAACATCTGCAACGCTCGGCGACATTGCGGCCAGCAATGCCAACCGTCAGGTACTGCAGGTAGCGCTGGCGCACCAGATCGTGTCCAGTCAGACCAGTCTGATTGCTGTCGACCGCTCGCCCAACCGGCCCGCGGGCGAACCGCTGCGCAGGGAAGACATCTCCCTTAACCTGCCCGCCGGCTGGACCTTCGAAAAAGTGTTCGGCAGAAAACCTCCTGTCCCGGCTTTGCAGGATGATGATTTGCGCGATGCCGGCAATCCGTTCAGCCAACTGGCTGTGCTTGAACGCCCGGCGACCGTGCACAGCGCCCTGCAACAACAGGTAATACTACCCCAGGGGTCCACACCTTCCGGACTGCTTGCATTGTTGGGTGCATTGCTGGCACTCCTTGCCGGCCTGCTGCACCTTTTGACCAGATCGACCTCCCCCAGGGCAGTTGTGTGACATGTCCCCCCTGCACGTCAAAGACACAACCTGCCCATCTGGACCGGCCGCACCCCGCGGCCGGTTCGCCACCCGTGTTGTTGCAATGCTGTGCTTCATCGCGGCACTTTGCCTGTTCGCAGTTTCAACCTGGATTCCGGTCAAGGCACAGATAGCGCAGATCCTTCTGGAGCGCGCCTTTGCCCAATCACTTGTCAGTGGCAAGCCGGTCAGGCCGTGGTCGTGGGCCGACACATGGCCCGTCGCCAGGATCAGTGTCCCGAGGCTCGGCACCTCTGCAATCGTGCTGAACGGCGCGACGAGCGAGGCGATGGCCTTCGGACCGGGTCACCTTAGCGAAACCCCGGCACCCGGCGGCAGCGGAACATCTGTCATAGCGGCCCATCGCGACACCCACTTCAGATTTCTGCAACACGTGAAAACCGGAGACGTCATCAAAGTCGAGCGGCGTGACGGTGCCAGCTTCCGTTATCGGGTCACCGGCCTGAGGGTCGCTGACTGGAATCGCTCCGGAATAGATGCCCATGCGCCGGGCTACAATCTTGTGTTGTCTACCTGCTATCCGTTTGACAGCATTGTCAGGGGGAGCGAACGCTTCATCGTTGAGGCCATGCGGATCGAACAAACGGCATCCAATACCACTGCCTCCCCGCCTTCCATCGACTGAGATCTGGTATCAGATGGTTTGAAAATAAATGTTTTGATGTACATTTTGTGCATTATGACCAGTTCAACCAAAATCTGACGGACAAACTTTAACTCTCTTTCGACTGATCCGGGGACCTATGACAAAGAAATTTGCAGAGGCAATACGCCACTATGTTGCGCAGATCAAAGCGCGCGGACAGGTCTCCACGGCGCTGGTCCTGAAGGCATTCGCAAAGGTTCCCCGGGAAAAGTTTGTAGGCAAGGGACCCTGGCGCACAAGAAGCGAGATCGTCACCACATATGGCACAACAGAAAGCGATGATCCGGCCCACCTGTATCATGATGTGATGATCGCACTGGACGAGACCAAGAAGCTGGACAACGGCCTGCCCAGCCTGTGGGCCCGCCTGATTGACGCGCTGGCATTGAAGCCGGGTGAAAACGTGCTACAGATCGGCTGCGGCACCGGTTATTACACAGCGATACTCGCAGAAATCGTGGGCGCAAAAGGAAGCATTACCGCAATAGAATCCGACGCCGATTTCGCGGCACAGGCGAAAGAGTTTCTGCAGGATCGTGACAACGTCCAGATAATCCACGGAAACGGTTGCCGGCAGGAGTTCAGTTCATTCGACGCGGTCATTGTCCACGCCGGCGTCAGTCACCCTTATTCTGCCTGGCTGGATGCATTGGCCGTAAACGGGCGGCTTCAGGTGCCGCTGACGGCCAGCGGCCGCCAGAACATAGTCTTTCAGATCACGCGCAGGAAATCGGGATACGAGGCGCAGGCCCTGCGGCGCATGGAGGCATTCCCCTGCGACGAGGGCAACAACAAACCGCAGCTCAATCAACAGTTGGCGTTCTGGAATCCGGTTACGTCAGGCGTCAACTCGCTGAGACGGGATGAGCACGAAGCAGACGAGACCTGTTGGTTGCACTCTGAAGAATTCTGCCTTTCAAAGTCGAAACTGTGAAATTGCCTACAGCTCCTCTGAAAAGTTGTCGCTGCCGGAAATCTCCCGCAGTCTACCGATGTCGCGGATTTGAATCTTGCGTTTGCCGAGCTCGATAATGTTTTCCGAAACGAGCTGACCCAGTTCACGCGAAACAGCTTCGCGGTGGGTGGCAATTCGGGTGGCTATCTCATAATGACTTGGTGCAGGGTGGATCAGATTGCCGTTGGCCTCAGCCTCGCGGGATTCATAGAGACGGACCAACTCGCGCTGAACCCGTATCCGCACGGGCAATGTTCCATACTCGAAAATCCGCTGGGACAATTTGCGGGTCTTTGCGACAAGCAGCTCCACCAGCCGCAATCCAAGTTCCGGCGTCGCCGTGACCAGCGAGCGAAAATCCTTCGACGTCATTTGCGCAATCAGGGAATCTTCCGTGGCAGAAATCGACGCTGACCGCGGCTGGCCGTCAATCGCCGAAAACTCGCCAAACAGTCCGCCGCTTTTTATTGTGACGAAGCTGACCTCTTTGCCCTCCTCGGAAAAACTGCGCGCGACAACTTCGCCTTCTATGACGAAAAATATATCTGTCGACTGATCGTCCTTGCGCAGGATCTCAGTGTTCTTCTGATATTGCCGCAGGTTGCAACTGTTTTGCAGTTGCCCGAAATCGCAATGGGCAAGACCACGCAACAAGTCAATCTTCTGGAGCAGTTCCTTGTTCAACCCAGGTTCCATTCCGCGTTGCGAAAACCCGGGCAGGTCAGAAACCTGTCCTGGCTTTCCAGCTTGTTCGTCGTCCCATATGCAGAAATCAGTTCATTGATTCAGTGTTTTAGTTTGCACAATCGCACCCCCTGGCGTCAAACACCATTTCGAGCTCAAGAGTATCGGTCGTTGCCGGAGGATGGAATTGTGCTGCTTGGCTAGCGGTATTTGCATCAAGGGATTCTGCCAATTGCTGACGCAGTATCTGCCTGAGGGAACGAACCCGTCAGCGCATTCTCGGATGCTTCTCAGCAAGATCGTGCGGAAGCCAAACGATGTCCTCAGGACTCGCGCAGTCGCAGGATCAATATGCGATAAAGGTAACTATCTGGGACAGGTGTAACGAACATAAGCATTGGACGCCAGACCTGGCTCGTCGTAGGAGTGGTTTTCAGTCCCGGATTGTTGTCCTCAAACCCGTTCCAGCAAGTACTAGTTGTCAAAATGGTCGATTGTTCAAAGAAGCGTTTCACTGCTGAAACTCACAGAGCGGCAACACTGGAGGAAACTCTTGCCAGGATTGAACCGCACCAAGCACTGATCGGGATCAGCCGGGTCGCCAATGTCACCGGCCTGGATCGCATTGGCATTCCGGTTGTTATGGTCGTGAGACCGAACTCACGTTCCGTCGTCGTGTCACAGGGAAAGGGATTGTCCCTGCAGGCAGCCAGGGTGTCCGGCCTGATGGAGTCGATTGAAACCTGGCATGCCGAAAGACCCGGCCTACCCCTGAGATATGAAAGTTTTTCGGAGTTGTCGCGCCAGACCGCAACCGTGAATGTACCGGCTTTGCCGAAAACATCACTTGGGAGTTTCAAGCCTGACCGAAAGTCCCTGTGGGTCGAGTCGCAGGACCTTCTTAAGAATATGGCGGCCTGGTTGCCCTATGAACTGGTTCACACCGATTATACCCATCCGATTACTCCCCAGTACGGCTGTTTTGCCTGCAGCACCAACGGCCTGGCATCAGGGAACCATTTGCTGGAAGCCAGTTGTCATGCAATCTGCGAGGTAATCGAAAGAGACGCCATCAGTGTTTGGTACCACTTACCCAGCGACGTGCGTCAGACGCTGCGTGTTGTGCCTGAAACTATTGCTGATCCGGGATGCACAGATGCCATGGCACGTATAAGGGGCGCAGGCTTCGAGCTTGCTTTATGGGAAACCACGACAGATGTCGGCGTTGCCTCGTTTCGCTGCATGATTGTTGAAGACGACGAGCGCGAAGGGCACATCGGCATCGGCGACGGCTGCCATGTCGATCCGGCAATCGCCGTGCTGCGATCACTGACCGAGGCTGTTCAAACTCGTATGACCTATATTTCCGGCGCAAGGGATGACATGACACCGGATGAATTTACACCTCAGGCCATCAGCCAAAAGTGCAGGTTTGCGCGTGACCTGATTCGTGAAGGCAAGCCGCAGCGCAGCTTCGAGGCTGCACCCGAATTTGTGTCAGATGACTTCGCCGGCGACATGGACTGGTTGTTGGGCCAGCTCGATCAGGCAGGTTGCCCGCAGGTCTTGCGCGTCGACCTTAGCAAGCCGGAAATTGGCCTGTCCGTCGTCCGGGTCGTCATTCCGGGGCTGGAAGCACCCCACGATGACGATGGCTATCTGCCGGGGCCGAGGGCCACCCGCGCTATGGAGCCACAGTCATGAAGCCAATCGTGTTTGTAGGCCCGACCCTGACCATCGCAGACGTGACGGGTATCCTCGACGCCGATTGCCGCCCGCCGGTATCGCAAGGAGACATTTACCGCGCAGCGCGCAGCGGACCTGGCATGATCGGCATCATTGACGGTTACTTTGATGGCGTGCCGGCTGTATGGCACAAGGAAATCCAGTGGGCGATGACGCAAGGCATACAGGTATTTGGCAGTGCCAGCATGGGCGCGCTGCGTGCCGCTGAACTTCATGCATTCGGTATGCAGGGTGTAGGATCGATTTTTGAGGGGTATCGCTCCGGCCGCCTGGAAGATGATGACGAAGTGGCGATCATCCATGCACCTGCTGATATGGGCTTTAAGGCACTGAGTGTTCCCATGGTGTCGGTGCGCGCGACATTGGCAAGTGCTGTTTCGGAGGGCGTCCTGCCGCAGGCGATTGCGGCAAAAATCTGCAAACACGCCAAGGCACTGCACTATGCCGACCGGGAGTGGAACCGGACTATCACCGGTGTTTCCGGCAATTCCGGCGTTATGTCGGTGTTGGAATTGTTCAAGGCCTGGCTGCCTGGAAATTTTGTTGATGCCAAGCGCGAAGACGCCCTGGAGATGCTGAGCACCATGCAGCAGGGCCTCGTTGCAGGCGCCCCGGCTTCAACGCCGGCACAAGAATTTGAATGGACCGACGTATGGAACGATCTCGTGCAGAGCGAAGGTGCCGGTGCAACTGACGAGCGGGAAGTGGGCGTGCTGGACGAGTTGCGACTTTCCGGCCCGCAATTCGAAGTCTTCCGGCAGCGGGCCACCACTCGGCATTTTGCGATTTCGCAAGCCCGGCGTCAGGGCATAACGGCTGACCAGACGGTACTTCGGAATGAAATGGATGCTCACCGCAGAAAAACCGGGCTTCTGCGCAGGAAGCAACTCTTTCGGTGGCTCACCGAAAACGATCTGAATGAGGCAGCGTATGAACAGTTTCTCGGTGAGGGCTGGTTGGCCAGGACTGCGGCGCAATTGTCATCGCGCCAGCTTGACGGGCATATTCTGGCCGAGCTCAAAGCGTCGGACAGATATCAGGCGTTGAAACAGCGCGCAGACGCAAAACGGCAGATGGTGTCTGGTGCAATCCAGGATGCTGTCAGTCCGGCAAGGGACCGTATCAATGACCTGAAGTTGCTGGATTGGTATTTTAAACAGTGTCTCGATCTGCCGGTGCCGGAAGATGTGGACGCATATGCGCGATCCATTGGTCTGGCATCGCGGGCCGAACTGTGTCGCCTATTGCACTGTGAACGCGAATATCTCAGCATGACTGACGATAGGGATTTGTATGACTTTGAGGACAATTGATGCCCGATCATGGCCATGTTGGTGAAGAAGCGCCGGGGACGCGATTTTTGCTGTATCCCCAGGCGCCGTTTCTTGATCCGTCGCAAGCCCCTGAACTTGTTGAGGTTTCATCACCACAAGGCACCGTAGGACCGGGTCCTTCAAACGATCGGATGTATACCGTCGCTCCAATTGGCAAGCCGGTTGCATATGGGCAGCATCAAAACCGGCGTGGTGAGCCGTTCATGTTCCTGCCGCCATGGCAGGGTGAAACACATGCGCCGGCCTTTCCGGATGAACAGGGTAACTTCGACCATATTGATCCGTCCGATCCGGCCTTTGAGGCAGCGCATCTGTTCGCTTCAGCCCACTTTGCTCTGGATGTTTGGGAAGGATACTTCGGCCGTCCGATCCCGTGGCATTTCCGGAACGACTACGACCGGCTGGAACTGACGATGTTGCCGACACTCGACAATGCCCTGATCGGATGGGGTTTCCTAGAGACAGGTGGTACGACAAAATACGGCGGCGAGTACCGGCCCTACAGCATGAACTTCGACGTGGTCGCTCATGAAATCGGTCATGCCATCATTTATAACGAAGTCGGCATTCCTTCGCCCGAAAAGGCGAGCGGTGAATATTATGGTTTTCATGAATCCGCTGCTGACCTCGTGGCCCTGATCTCGGTGCTTCATTTTGGTTCTGTGGTCGAGGACGTGCTCAGTAACACGCACGGAAACCTGTATGCCGTCAACAAGCTCAATCGCTTCGCAGAGCTTTCGCAAAACCAGCAGATCAGACTGGCGGCAAACACCGATGTCCTGTCGCAGTTTGTCAATGGCTGGTCGGACGAACATCTGCTTGCCCAGCCCCTGACGGGCGCAATGTTCGATATTCTGATCGACGTATACCATGAGCGCCTGTTGTTGCGCGGGTTGATCTCACCGGAAATGGAAGACCTGTCAGACCAGTTGGAATCCAGCCCGGTTTATGGAGACCGCATGCAGTCGCTGTTCGATGAGCGGTACAATGAGGATCCGGAGGGCTTCCGCCTGGCGCTGCTCGAAGCCCGCGATTATCTGGGCTCTTACCTCGCTGATGCGTGGCAACTGCTCGATCCTGATTACCTGAGCTATTACGGCGTTGGCCAGGCTTTAGAAGAGGTGGACCGGCAGATCACAGGCGGTGAGTTCCTGCCGATAATCCGGGGGAATTTTCTCACGCGGGAAATCGGGCTTGTTACACCGGGACCAAAAATCGAGAAACAAGGTGTTGAAAGTCACAGTGCTTCTGTCCGCACCATGGTACCGATGCCCGATTAGGCAATCCACATGCTGACGCCTAGGTAAAGCATTTGCTTTTGCGTCAAAGGCTGCCATAGTTCAGCCTGAGTGCGCGTTCTAATCAACCTGCCACGAAAAGGTCTGAGGTCATGCCCTGATTTTTTCGTCGCCAAAAAGAGGGCCCCAATATGTCCGAATCACTCCTGAGCTTTTCTGCAATCCTGCTTTTTGGGCGCAAGCTGGACGACCTGGAAATCGCTGCAAAAATAGTTGCCGAGCCGGTTGTCACCGAAGATGCTGTTGTTTTTACAAAGCGGGACCTTCCTGATGCGGCAGCCGAGGTTCGGGTGAAAGGCATAAAAATAGGGGACGACGAGAACGTTCTCGTTAAGCACTACAAGGACAAAACCAAGACCGGCTTGAAGAAACTCAACAACGCTGCAGGAGTTTACTCATGGATACCCGGTTTGGCGGATGGTGATAAGGCTGTCGTGAGGGTGGAACACCCAAAAAGGCGACATGATGAATTCTGGAACGTCAAGCAAACCAATGCGACCAAATCCAAAGTTTCACGCACCAAATTGGTTGGACGTGGAAACAACACGTTTGTTGGTGATCAGCTGGATGAAGATGCCTGCTTTGCCCGTATTTACGGCTTTAGCTACGAAGGCGATTTTTTTGACCTCCCAAGCCCAACCTTGTTCCTTGTCCATGGTGACGGAGAACTGGTTTCGCAGGACCAGAATGCCGCTGCCGGAAATGACGGGTTTCCATCAAATCCATCAAGGGCGCCGCGTGATCCTTCTATCGGCGGCATGGCAGCTTCTGATTTCCAGTTCGCAGACGATATCCGTGTCTGGGATTACGACAAAGCCGACTACACCATCAGAATGGACGTCGCTACAGGCATGTTTGAGCAGGTCCTGCTGGACGCCACACTCGGTGACGGTGGATTGGGAATCAGTGGTGCGAAGGTCAGCGGAGCCAAGGTTAGCGGCGCGAAAGTCAGCGGCGCGAAAGTCAGCGGCGCGAAGGTCAGCGGCGCGAAGGTCAGCGGCGCCAAAGCGCGTGGACCTGGTGACTAAAGCTTATACCAGCGGAAGCATACGGGCTTCAGGTAAACTCGTAATCGCTTGGTGGAATTTGGACTGGGCAGGGTGGCGGTTTTGGTTGATTCAAAATCGTCACAGCCCGGCTTTTTTCAGCCCTTCGACGTAATGCATTGTTTCTTCTTCCAGTCGATCCGGAAGAATGGAAGCCCAGTGATCGAGCGAAAAGTTGGGATGCGCCTCGAGCAACAGTCTTGCCTGCTCACGCGCTTCATCAAGACGGCCCAGTTGGGCGTAGCTCGCCGCAAGCAACCGTCTGCCTTCAATCGGGTTGTGCATTTTCTGGATGGACCTGATGACATCGTCATACTGCTTCAGATTGTACTGAGCCCCTCCCAGATGCCAAAGATATTGATCCGGATAGAACGGATTTAACCGCATCGCCCTGTTGAGCAGCTCGATCGATTCTTCAGACCTTCCCGCATGTGCCAGTGCGTCGGCCATGTCGGACAGCAAATCGGCGTCATTGGGGTTCAGCGATTGAGCGCGCTGATATGCGTCAATGGAAGCATCAAACTCTTTTCGGTACAGATGTACGAACCCGAGCTCTCCGTAGCCGCGCGCATCGGTGGGATCGAGCTGCACGGCGTCTTGTGCCAGTGACAGCGCCTTATCGAGCAATTTTTCAGGGTCTTCGCTCCAGGAATAGCGCCAGTCAATATTCAGGGTTCGCGAAATTGCTGCAATGGCACGGGCGTATCGATCATCTGCCTCAAGTGCAGATTGATAAAATTCACGGGCATGCTGATTGTCATGCCGTGTATACTTGAAAATCAGCTGCTGCCCCTGCAACAGGAATCCATAGGCAGCCAGATCGCGTGGCAGTGCCCGTCGTACGCGTTCGCGTTCGCTTGCTTCAATCTGAACAGTGGAAGCGGCAACAACGGTCTCGGTAATCTCGTCCTGAAGGGTGAAAATGTCATCCAGGTTGCGATTGTACTGCTCGCCCCAGATCACCCGATCGGCATCGGTATCCACCAATTCCACCGAGATGCGAATTCGGCTCCCGGCGCGTCGAATTCTGCCCTGGGTGACATACCGAACTCCCAACTGGCTCGCTGCGTCCTGAGGTTCAACCTGCTTTTTCCGGAACATAAAGGCCGAGTTCCGGGAAATGACGAACAGGTTCTTGAACTTCGACAGGTTAACGGTAATGTCTTCTGTGATCCCTTCAGCCAGCCAGTCCCCACTGTTGTCTGTACCCTGGTTCTGGAATGGAAGAACAACCACGGAGGGAATGTCCGGCAGCAGCCGCTTGTCCGTGTTGGCGTGCGTGCGAATGCTGGGTGCCATTGTGACACCGTCAACTTGTGATCGGACACGATAGACATCAATTGGCTCGGCGATGTTTTTCAGTGATTTTGAACCGACAAATTCATAGCCATATCTGAGTTTGGCGCGTACCAGATCGTGAACCGCCGAGCTGATAAAAATTGTTCCCGGATCAGCAATGCTTTCAAGCCTGGCTGCAATGTTGACGCTGTCGCCGTGAACCCCACGCTGGTCTCTAAGGACTTCACCTACATTGATGCCGATCCGGAACCTAATCTTGCGGTCTTCTGCCACATCCGGATCGATCTGTTCAAATTGTTCCTGAATGGCGACGGCAAGTTCAACAGCGGCAACGGCACTGCCAAACAGCACCAGAACGCTATCGCCCCTTTGATCGAGAATAATGCCGCCAAATTCAGCACTCTTAGCTTCAAACAGCTCAAGACTTTGCCCGACCGAATGGTGGGTCGCAATTTCATCCTGGCTCATCAATTTGCTGTAACCGACGATATCGGCAAACAAGATCGCACCCAATTGGCGTTTGCCGGAGTCTAACGGTTTGGTCTGCACTGAATTCACTTTATCGGTACCTTACATCGCCCTGATGGCAACTCTTTTGGTGCGCGCGATTCTGAAATTTATAGATGGTGTCAAATTCCGCACACATCAACTTAGATGGCCTGCACTCAATCGATGGGCGGCCAGAACCATCCTCCCGATGATTTGTGTCCGAACTTTACAAGTGTACCGGCGGATAAACCCCTCGCCAACTCCTGTCGATGTTTCGCCCACTCCGAATGCAGCAGACCGACGCAAATCATGTCGACGTACTTACCCCCAGAAAACCACGCCTTGCGCAGGCAACCTTCCTTTCGAAAACCGGTGGCAGTGGTCAGTTTGCGTGAAGCTTCATTATCTGTCCGGTAAAACGAACTAACTCTGTTCAGGCGTAGTTGATTAAACGCCATGTCAAGAACCAGCGCAGATGCGCGAATGCCAATCCCCTTGTTCCGGACTGCATCATCAACAAACAGTGCCAGAATTGCGTCGCCATTGATGGAGTTGATATTTTCCAGGCCCACAATGCCACACAAACTATCTCGCCCTGCTTCGATGGCGAACCAGCATTTTCCGATGGCACCATCAATTCCACTTGCTTCCAGCAATGATTTTTCAACGGCCTCGTGATTAACCGGCACACGCATGGTGCGATCAAAAAGTGACAAATCGTCAGGAGATTCAAACCAGCCTGAAACTGTCGCGATATCTGCTTTGTGAAGCGGCCTCAGATGGTATGTCTCACTTGCGTTCTTGTTCATGGAAGCCTCAGTTTCGCGAAATTAACTCACCGAAATTTCACCATATCACAAAAATGCCTGCGTCCGGTTTCGATATGATTCCCATGCCGAATTACAATCAGTCTTGTGCAATCTCAAGTGGAAATCCAGGAGTTTATCATGATGTGAGAACTGCATGGCTGGCTAACGATCTTCGGGAAACTGAGAAAGTGCGCGAACGACCCTTCAGTCTCAACCGCTACCTGCTCAGCGCCCAAATACCATTGAGTTAATGATCGGTTGAGGTGGCAGTCATTAACAGGCTTTGATATCGACAGTTTCCTTCAAGCTTGCCCGGTCAGGCAGAGTGGGCAATAGTGAAACTTCGGTGCCTAATCCGCAGTTGAGGCTAACAACAAAATTCATGACAATGCACAGGGAAATTAAAGCATGAAACGCCTATTTGCATCCGTGTCGGCAGTTCTGGTAATCGCCATCTCCGCGGTGGCCTCTATGGCCGCCGACACAACACTTCGCATCTCGCTTCAGTTACCGCTGAAGAGCCATCTTGGCCAGAACCTGGTTCTGTTCAAGAACGAAGTTGAAAAGAACTCCGGCGGCAAGATTGAAGTCCAGATTTATGATTCAGCGCAACTCTACAAGGACAAGGAAGTGCCACAGGCTGTTGGCTCAGGCTCCATCGAAATGGGTGTCGCCTCACTGACACGTTTCGTGGGAGACGTACCGGCTGTCGATATTTTTTACCTGCCGTTCCTGTTCAACTCCGAAGAACTGGTGCGCAAGGCGATCGCGCCGGACAGTCCCGTCCGGGCACCGCTGGACGAAGCCATCCTAGGCACAGGATCACGGGTCTTGTGGTGGCAGGCCTATGGCGGCGCGATATTGCTGTCCAAGGGAGCGCCCGTAAAGACACCGGCCGACATGAAGAACAAGAAGGTTCGGGTGTTTGGCAAAACGCTCGGTGCCTTTACAGAAGCTGCCGGCGGCGCGCCGACCCTGATCTCCGGCTCGGAACAATACCTTGCCTACCAGCGGGGCACTGTTGATATCGGCATGACCGGTGTGTCCGGCGTCAAGTCCCGCAAACTTTGGGAAGTCATGGACCACATCACCGTGACCAATCACGCTGATATTGAATTTGTCGCTTTGATTAATGAAAAATTCTGGCAGAGCCTTCCGGCGGAAACCCAGGAAGTGATCACTGCGGCAGCCAGAAAAGCCGAACTGGCCGTGCGCGACAATGTGAGCGAAATTGAAAAGGAGGCCTATATCGCAGCCAAGGAAAACGGCATGACCGTTTATACACCAACTGCTGACGAAGTGGCCGCCTGGAAACAAACCGCGCAACCGGTGATTGACGGTTACAAAGCCGCCGCCGGAGAACTCGGCGCAAAGGTATTGCAGGCAGCTCAGTCGGTGAAGTAGCAGCCGCAGAGTCCTGACACATTAGAGGACCGGGGCCACCGATGCTCGAACGGTTAGGCCCCGGCCTGAACAGACGCTCTTCAGGCTCTCATCTTCGCAAGGGTATGGCGTGAACCTCTTCGACAAAGCGATTGACTGGCTGGGTACTGCGGCAGCCTGGCTGTTCTTCGCGACAGGCCTGCTGCTGACCTGGGAAGTGGTGGCACGCTATGTTTTTTCAGCACCAACCATATGGGCCGCGGAAATATCGCAAATGTTCCTGATCTGGGGGATGTATATTGCCCTGCCCTATACGATTGCCAGGCGTGAGAACATCAATATCGATATATTGCATGAACGGTTGCCAGGCTGGGGCCGGCAGATTTGCAATCTCGTGAGTGTTTTTTTCACCACATTCTTCTGTGCCGTTGTTTTCTGGTATGGCTGGGACATTGGCTGGGACAGCCTGGTTCGCGGGCGGTCGACCGGCACAATGCTCAATATTCCGAACTGGTGGACCGAAATGGTTATCCCGCTGGGGTTCGGATTATCGGTTGTGGTGTGTGCTGCTGACCTGTTCAAACTTGCCCGCGGCAAACCACCGACCGGGTCATCCGGCAGGGGTGGCCACTGAATGACTACCGTACTTATCCTGCTGGCCCTGTTCACCCTGCTTTTGATGCGGGTTCCGGTGGCATTTGCACTGGGTGGTCTCGGACTGGTGCTTCTGCTGGTCGGCGGGTTTTCGCCACTGATGGCACCGCAAAGCATGCTCGGCACCATCGACAACTTCGTGCTGCTGGCGGTTCCGTTGTTTCTGCTGATGTCCAACGTACTGCTGAAGGGCGGGGTGGGACGCGATCTGTTCGCTGCGGTTCAGGCGTGGGTCGGTCATTTGCCGGGCGGGCTGGCCATAGCAACGGTCATTTCCTGCGGCATCTTTGCAGCTATTTCCGGCTCGTCGGTAGCAACCGCAGCGACCATCGGCACAGTGGCCATACCCGAAATGAGCCAGCGCGGATACCCGCGGCCCTTCGTGCTGGGCCTGCTGGCGGCCGGCGGCACGCTCGGTATCCTGATCCCGCCATCGATCCCGATGATCGTCTATGGGTTCATTACCGAAGAATCCGTCATCAAACTGTTTCTGGCGGGCATTGGTCCGGGTTTGATGCTGATGGCGCTGTTTATCGGATTTTCGACGATCTACGCGTGGTTGTCTCCGCACTGCGAATCGTCGCCGAAGGCAAGCTGGAGCGAGCGCCGTGATACCGGTCTGCGCGCGTTGCCGGCGCTGGCACTGGCCGGCCTGATCATCTGGGGCATCTACTGGGGTGTATTTACGCCGACCGAAGCCGCAGCCATCGGCTTTGCGGCGTCGCTGGTCATCACCGGTCTGGTATTGCGCACATTAACCTGGCAAACCCTGAAAGAGGCCGTTACGCAATCCATGGTGACAACGGTGACAATCCTGCTCATTGTTGCCGGTGCCAAGGTGTTCGGCAAGGCCATCTCCCTGTACCGCATTCCGCAGGATGTGTCGTTTTTCATCTCGCAGAACTTCTCCGAAGCCTGGCTGTTCATTCTGGTTGTCGGCGCGGTTCTGGTGTTGATGGGGCTGTTCCTGGAAGCCCTGTCCATGATGCTCATTATGGTGCCGGTACTGGCACCGTCGCTGATGGGTCTGGGCGTTGACCCGATCTGGTTTGGCGTGTTCTTCGTGATCATGATTGAATGTGCATTGATTACGCCGCCGGTAGGGCTGAACCTGTATGTGATCCAGTCGGTCGGCCAGGCCTCCATGCAGGAAGTGGCAAAAGGTGTGTGGCCGTTTCTTGCGCTTATGTTGACCACTGTGTTCCTGATCTATGTATTTCCCGATCTCGCCATGTTCATTCCGTTCAAACTTTGAGAGTTGCCGATGACAAATCCTTCACCTGCTGATCGCTTGCGTAAAGTGCTGGCGCAAGACACCTGCCATGTGATGCCGTGCTGCTGGGACGCGCTGAGCGCGAAGATGATCGGCGATGCAGGCTTCGGCTTCACCTTCATGTCCGGCTTTGCGGTGTCGGCATCCCGTATCGCAGCTCCCGATACCGGTCTGATCTCGTTTGGCGAGATGCTGGATCAGGGACGAAACATCTGTTCCGCCACCGTCATACCGGTGATCGGCGACGGTGACACAGGCTACGGCAACGCGCTCAATGTGCGCCGAACAGTTGAACAATATGCCCGCGCCGGATTTGCCGCCGTGATGATTGAAGATCAGGTCTCACCCAAAAGATGCGGCCATACAAAAGGCAAGCTGGTGGTGGAGCGTGACGAGGCTTTCAACCGGATCAAGGCGGCTGTGGATGCTCGCGAGGCAGGCGCTGATATCATGATACTTGCGCGCACCGATGCCCGCCACGGCCATGGCCTGGATGAAGCCATTGACCGGGCAAAAGGGTTTTCACACCTGGGTGCCGATATTCTGTTTGTCGAAGCGCCGCGGTCTGAAACCGAAATGGCGCGACTGACAAGCGAAGCGCCCGGTATCCACATGGCCAACCTGGTCGAAGGCGGCGCAACGCCTGTACTACACCCCGACCGCCTGCACGAACTGGGTTACAGCTTTGTAGCTTACCCTCTGACACTGATGTCAGCAGCCATGAAAGCCATCCAGACATCGCTGGCTGTTATGGCGCGCCGCGATCACCCGGCTGACCAGCTTCTTGAATTTGCCGACTTGCGCAAGGCGGTTGGCTTCGATGCCTACTATGAAGCCGAGGAAACCTACTCGGATCAGCGAAGCTGACGAACTGTCAAACCCGCTGCAATCATCTCCTGCCTACAATATTTTTTCGGTATGCGGCTGGCGACAGGCTGACGGACTGACGAAACTGGCGAGAGAATGCTGCCTGGTCATTGTATCCACACAGCAGGGCAATCGCGCTGATTGCCTCTTCTGTCTGCTTCAACAAGGTGCAAGCGTGGTCAATTCGGGCTCTGGTAATGTACTGGCCTGCAGTTATCCCGAAAATATTTCGAATCCTGTGATCCAGTTGGTAACCCGACAGGCCGGCCATTTGCGCCAACTCCGGAAGTCGAAGGGCGCTGTCCAGGTTGTCTTGGATATGCGTCAGGACAACCGAAAGCTGATCCATGTCGCTATGGAAACCGCTGTGCGACTGCAGATCACGCGAGATGCCGGACAAGCCGATCAGTTGACCCGCTGAATTGCGCAATGGCTCCTTCCAGGTCAGACACCATCCCTCACGCCCGCCTGCATAGAGGTGCAATTCGAGTTTTTCCCGAATGGCTCCCGATGCCTGCAGAACATCATTGTCCTGCGCAGTGATCTGCGCGCCCATCGGTTCGGGAAACACGTCTTCGGCGGTGCGGCCGATCAGATCCTGTTTGGACGAGCAACCGCAGCGCTGCACCAGGGTCCGGTTGAGGCTCATGTACCGGCCCGCATGATCCTTCAGGAAATAGACTGTGTCGGTAATGCAATCGAACAGGTCCTCGGTCCACGTGCAGGGACCCAGGGCCGCAAAAAAAACTCGCTGCAGCTCATTGTGTTCTGTCATCGCTGCAGATTGTGCCGATTTCGCAATTTGCGCCAGAGAATATGACAATACGCCCACTGGCGGGACGGTTCACCATTGCAAACCGACATGCAGTGACAAAGGAGAACCAAGCAATGAACTCCAATATATTTGCCGGTTGTATTCCGGCGCTTATGACACCCTGCAACGCCGACAAGGAACCGGACTATGCGGCGCTTGTACGAAAGGCGCGGGAGTTGCTGTCGCTGGGGATGTCGTCAGTGGTATATTGCGGATCGATGGGAGACTGGCCCCTGTTGAGCGATGATCAGCGCCAACACGGCGTCGAGCATCTTGTTGATGCGGGAATTCCGGTCATCGTCGGGACCGGTGCACAAAACCCGGCGAAGGCAGCCGCTCATGCAGCACATGCACGGAAATGCGGGGCAAAAGGCCTGATGGTCATCCCGCGGGTACTGTCGAGAGGTACATCGGTTGATGCCCAGCGTTCGCATTTTGCCGGCATTCTTGATGCAGCAGGCGACTTGCCTGCAGTCATATACAACAGTCCGCATTACGGCTTCGAAACCAAGGCCGATCTGTTTTTCGACCTCTTGAGGGATCATCTCAATCTGGTTGGTTTCAAGGAATTTGGCGGAGCCACTTCCTTGCGATATGCCGCTGAACACATCACCAGCAAAGATGCTTCACTCACCTTGATGGTGGGGGTAGACACCAATGTGTACCATGGTTACGTGAATTGCGGTGCGCGCGGGGCGATAACCGGCGTTGGCAATGTCCTGCCGCGCGAAATTCTGCAACTGGTGTCGCTGTGCGAGAAAGCAGCGGCCGGTGACCAAGAGGCCAGAAACCGCGCGCTGGAGCTTGAACAGGCGCTGGCTGTGCTGTCCTCCTTCGACGAGGGAACAGATCTGGTGCTGTACTACAAATACCTGATGGTTCTGGAAGGCAATGCTGAATACGAGCACCACTTCAACGGCAGCGATGCACTTTCGATCAGTCAGAAGAACTACGCTGCAGATCAGCTCAGACTGTTCAAGGACTGGCACCTCAACTGGTCCCGGGAAGTGGATGTTGTCAGGCTGTGCGCGTAATCGATTCACACACCGAGGGCGAACCGACACGGGTAATCGTCGAAGGCGGACCGCCGCTTGGCCGTGGCTCGCTGGCGGAGCGGGTTCAACGATTTGGCAGCGGGTTCGATGACTATCGTCGTGCCTCCATCAACGAACCCAGGGGCCACGAAGCGCTGGTCGGCGCCTTGCTGTGCGAGCCTTGCGATGAGGCCTGCAGCAGTGGAGTCATCTTCTTCAATAATGCCGGTTACCTGGGCATGTGCGGTCACGCCATGATTGGCACCGCGGTCACTCTCGCGCATCTTGGCCGGATAGAACCGGGAGCCCACAGGTTTGAGACACCGGCCGGTATCGTCATGGTTGACCTCAAGACCTGCAACGAAGCCACACTGCTCAACGTTGAAAGTTTCAGGTCCCGCAAGGACGTTTCGATCGAGGTGGACAGTATCGGCAATGTCACCGGTGACGTTGCCTATGGCGGCAACTGGTTTTTCCTGACCGGTGACGCGCCTTGTCCGTTGACCATGGAAAACATACCGCGGCTTTCGACGGCAGCCGAAGCGATCAGAAAAACGCTGGCGGCGAAGCAAGTTACGGGCGCTGAAGGTGCCGAGATTGATCACGTCGAGTTTTTCGGACCGCCTGTATCTACGACTGCAGACAGTCGAAATTTTGTCCTGTGCCCCGGCGGCGCATATGACCGCTCACCGTGCGGTACCGGGACCAGTGCCAAACTTGCATGCCTGGCGGCCAACGGCTTGCTGAAACCCGGTCAGGACTGGATACAGGAAAGCATTATCGGCAGCCGTTTTGTTGCCAGCTACCAGCCGTCCGGTCACTCGAAGATCATCCCGAGACTGACGGGCAGAGCCTATGTGTGCGGTGAGGCCACACTGTTTCGAAACCCCGAAGATCCATTTGCGGACGGTATTGTGGCCTCAGGCCGCAACATGCCAGCCTCACGGTCCGGCGCTTCACCCGACCCGCAGCAGTTTGTAGCACAGCAGTTTTGACAGATTGAGCAACAGTTTCGCCGCCAACTGCGGTTCGTCCACCGACAGCTGTTTCAAATTACTCTCGCTGAGAGACAGAACACGGGTGCCGTCTGTGGCGACATAGACATCGGCGGAACGCGGACTTTCGAGCAGAAACGCCATTTCGCCGACAATATCGCCGCTGCTGCAGACATCGACGACGCGGCCATCGGCCCTGACCTCCAGCGTTCCGGACAACACAGCGAACATGTTCTGGGCCACATTCCCGCGCTTGATCAAGTGATCGCCTGCCATGCACTCGATCGCATTGCTCTTGGACAGGCAGCGCTGGCATTCCTCTTCCGTCAGTCCGTCAAACAGGTGCGTGGGGTTTTCAGCCAGTTGAATGGCCTTGTCGATTTCTGCCTGATACTCCTTTTTCGGTGTCAGCGTCTGGCTCAGGACAAGCTGTCCGGAAGCAAGCAGGTCCGGCAGACAGGAGGGAAGGTTCGTCTCGCTGCCGAAATCCTGCAACACGTTCACGAACGGCGATTTCAACTGCTTCAGATAACCTATGTCTTCCGGCACGAAGACAAGCGGTACAAGATAACCGGTTTCCTTGCTGTTGACATTCCTCTCGGCGTAGGTGCGAAAGCCCATACCAAGATAAAGGTTCAACAGGTGAGGCTCGCAGTCGCCGAACATCAGCTGGACGCGGTTGTCATTGACGAATTTCAGATAGGTCTGAAACAGCCGGAATATCAAATCGGTGCCACGCTGACTGCGCACAACCATGAACCGCTCGCCGACGATCATCTGCTCACAGGGAATGTCCTTCAGGAAACGGGCAAGATCATACTGCTTTACCTGGCGATCGCATATGGGTGCATCACCGCCCCAGTTGAGACGCATGGTGGCGACAATATTCTCTCCGTCGGTTGCGTAGAACACTCTGGCAGTTTCGTCTTCCGGCTCGGCGAATGTTCGCTGATCATGATCGGCAATTGATCTGTACCGCCCCATTTCCTCAACATAAACGTCATAGCGGAACCGGTACACTTCCAGGCGCTGTTCCGGTGTGATTGCTTCGTGAATGGCGGGCTTCATGTCGGGCCGTCTCTTTCAGGCTGATAACTGCAAATATGTGCACTGAACCAAGTGGACAACCAACTAACGGACCTAAGGTATCCACGATGTGACCAGATACACAAGCTGCAAATCGACTTGTGGACAATGGCCCGGTATGCGATTGTTTTGGCAGGAAATAGTCACCTTTTTGGGAGGCAGTCATGCTGGACAAGATCCAGGTGGAACAGGGGTCGGCTGCGTTGCGCGGAAGACCCGAAGGAGTTCCGCTTTTCAAGTCACCACCGCTGAAAACCGCCCGGCCGCCACGTTGCCCGCCGTTTGTCGAGGTTACCAACCCTGACCAACTTTTGCCGTATCTCGAGCATGTGGCTAAGAGGCCCTACAATCACGGGCTGAACGCCTGCTGGGACCTGCAGCCGGGAGAACGTGTTCTGCTGCGCGTCGACAACTGGCATTCCGACATGGTTATCCGGGCCTGCCAGAAAATTCTGGAAAAGCACGATGTGGTCTACGAGATCAAGAAAATCGATCGCGGTCCGATTCCGCAGTGGGTCGGGTCAGATGAGGTCCAGTACTATTTGCGCCGCACCAAGGAACTGGCCGAATGGATGGACATGTGGGAGGAAATCGAGAAAAAGAAGGAGTACGACAAGGTTCTGATGGGCTATGGCGGGCCGGTGCTGGCCGAACGCTTTATCAAGATCCAGCGCATGCCGTTCATCACTCCGGAAATCCTGGCATCTCCGGCCCATACCATGCCGATTGAGGTGCTCAACGCCATGGACAAGTGGACTTGGGACCGCATCCGATCTGCCAAAAGAGCCCGTATCACTGACCCGGAAGGCACCGATCTGGAATTCACCAACCATGCGGAATACTGGGACAGCCGGCGCGAGTTCTACAATCCTGACCTGGTATCGGCAACCTGGACCGGCAACGAGCATTTCGGCAAAACCTATCTGCCCGGCCATGTTACCGGCAGGCCTTGGGTGTTCCTGCCCGGCAAGGAGAGCGGCAACGGCGTCATTGCCGGGACAACCAACCACATTGCGGCTGTCGACTGGACGCAACTGGTGGTGGAGAACTCCAGGATTACCCAGATCAATGAGGGCGGCGAATTCGGACGGCAATTGCGTGAAGTCATGGCGCAAACGGCTGACATCCAGTATCCAGCATTTCCCAGCAAGGGCATCATGCATTGGTGGGAAGCTTCAATCGGCACCAACCCGCACATTCACAGACCCCGCAAGGATTTCCCGTCCGGCTTCGTCAATTGCCTGTACGAGCGGGTTCGCTCGGGCGTCATCCACATGGGCTTTGGAACCATCATCTCGTCGATGGCAGAACGCAAGGCGGCACGCGCCGGTCATCTGGTGGGCCACTGGCATCTGCACCTGTATTTCCCCAACTATCATCTTGAACGCGAGGGTGACAACGAACTGCTGATAGAGAATGGCCGCCTGCTGGCACTGGATGATCCAGATATCCGGAAGCTGTGCGCAAAGTACGGTGACGCGGACCTGTGGCTGGACGAGTCGTGGAACCCGGCAGTACCCGGCATCAATATGGATGGCGACTACTGGGATCATTATGCTGCCGATCCGCTGCACTGGGTAAAGACCGAACTGGAGGTTTGCCGCAATTACCATCCGATGTTCATGAAGATGGTCGGGGCCGACGGCAAGTATTGCCACGGTGCGGGTGCCGATTTCTGGAAAGGCGGCTGCTGCAACCACTCCGGGCATGGGCATCATGCATTGCCCGGCAATTGTTGCGATTGATAGGATTCCGGCATGAACCATCTCGATGTACTCACCGGCCTGGTTGACCTGAATGGCGCAAATGCCGTCGATGTCGGTGCCGGCGATGGTGCATTTGCGCGGCAACTGTCCGCCTCGGCAGCCCGTGTCATTGCCCTGGAGATCGATGAAGACAAGGTTGAAAAGGGCTCACAAGCCGCACCTGCCGGTGTCGAGTTTCGCATCGGCCGGGCCGAAGAAATCCCGGTTGGAGATGC
This sequence comes from Alphaproteobacteria bacterium, assembly GCA_024640405.1. GTDB lineage: Bacteria > Pseudomonadota > Alphaproteobacteria > Rhizobiales > Aestuariivirgaceae > Anderseniella. Next base: position 31,783 of record JAHEFB010000045.1, read on the forward strand.
AACAACTGATCTGGTGTGTTTCATGTTTTCGTTTCATCATGTTCCGGCAGGCGAACAAGCAGGCGCGCTTGAAGAATGCGCCCGGGTCTTGCGGCCCGGGGGCCGGTTGCATGTCGCTGATCCGTTGCCCGAAGGCGGCATGACCGAGATTGTCAAACCACTGGAGGACGAAACTCTGGTTCGAGCAAGGTCGCAAGACCGGTTACGCGGGCTTGCCATGCCGCAATTCCGGCTCATCAAACAGGGCAATTACATTCTGACACGCGCGTTCAGCTGTTTCGATCAGGTGGTCGAGCGTGTCACCAGCTCTGATCCGGCCAGGGCAGCAAGACTTCCGAATGTCGTTGACACAATGAGGCAGGCGTTTGAGCTGCATTCGCGGCCCACGGCGGCAGGCTACGAGATCGACCAGCCCTGCACGATGTTCCACTTTGAACGGGTGTAGAACGAGATGAATTGAGCCTACACGAATTGTGTCAGCCAGAGTGAAAGGGCCGGTACCGTCAGGATGAGGCCAAGCACGATCACCTCGACGCTGAGGAACCAGGCAACGCCCTTGAAAATCGACTCCAACCTGATCCCGTCTCCCACAATCGACTTGATTACGAAGACGTTTAATCCAATGGGCGGCGTGACCAGTCCTATCTCCAGCAGTTTGATGACCACAACTCCAAACCAGATCAGCGAAAATCCAAACGCCTCGATGATCGGGATGGTCAGTGGCAGGGTGAGCAGAATAATGCCGATCGGATCCAGGAACATGCCCAGAAAAATGTACATCACAACCATCAGCCCGATCACCACGACCACCGACGCGCCACTGCCGTCAATCAGGGCGGTGATGGAAGCCGCCATGCCGGTCAGGGCAATGAAGTTGACAAACAGCTTGCCGCCGATGGCGATCGCAAAAATCATCGATGACTGATAGACGGTTTCCTTCAGCGCCGATGCGACATTTGAGACAGTCAGCCGACCGAGCAGCGCGCCGAGCGCCAGGGCAGCGGCAGCACCAATGCCCGCCGCCTCGGTTGGTGTAAAAAATCCGGCATAAATGCCGCCGATAACCACGACGAACAACAACACAATGGCCCAGCAGCGCCCGAGTGCATGCATGCGGTCGTCGCGGGTGATTTTTTCCTCTGGTACCGGTGCGGCGTCAGGCTTGAGAGACACCCAGATATAGATCACCACAAGATAGGCGAACAGAGACAACAGACCGGGAATGATCGCGGCGATGAACAGCTTGGCAATGGATTGCTCGGCAAATATGCCGTACAGGATAAACAGGACGCTTGGCGGGATCAGCGAACCCAGCGTGCCACCGATTGCCACCGATCCTGTGGCCAGTTCCTTCGAGTATCCGAACCTCAGCATTTCCGGGATGGCAATACGTCCCATGGCGGCGGCACAGGCCACCGATGAACCGGTAATGGCGGAGAAACCGCCGCATCCGACGATGGACGCCATTGCCACGCCGCCCTTGAGTTTCGACAGCCACAACCGGGCAGCCCGGTAGATGTCCGTGGTAAAGCCTGCTTCATAGGAGACATGACCCATGAAAATGAACAGCGGCACGGTGGACAGGGTGTAACTGGTGATGAAGGCAAACGGTGAGTTGACCAGCAGTGAAAATGTCGGCTGCCAGGCGTATTCAGGATGAAGCCCGGCTCCTGGCCGCCAGGCGAAAATGACGAAAATGCCGACACTGGCGACCATGCCCAGGGCGGCTGCAATGGGCACCCGCATGGCGAGTAGAACCAGGGCAGCCGGAAGTGCGATATAGCCGATTGTGAGCGGTTCCAAGTCTTGCGATCCTATCGGTGAGTGTCAGCAACTGACACGACAGGAGCATGGCCTGAAATCATTGCCCCGGCATTGCTCCACAGGCTGACCAGGCATCTGGCCACCAGTACCACAACCCCGAAAACAAACATCGCCTTCATCGGCCATGTCGGAATGTGCAACTGACCGTCATAATACAGGTTTTCGGCAAATTCACCGGGCACTTTCAGCGCCAGCATGTATCCCATGGTACCGAAGAAGGTGACGAACAACAGGTTGCCCAGCGTGCGAAAGGCATATTGCACACGGACCGGCAGCAGGTCGGAGATCACAGTCACGGCGATGTGCCCGTCAGTGCGCTCAACATAGGCCAGCGGCAGGACGATGACACACACCATCAAAAGACCGACCATGATCAGATCATCGGGAACCGGCAGATTGAAGGCCGTGCGGCCAATGACGGACGCAGTAACGATGGATCCCATCACAAGCAATGCCGCACAGGCCAGCCACATGGCTGCAGTTTCAATCTTGCGCAGGATACCCAGCATTACAGACACCTGATGTTACATTGAAATGCCCCGATCAATGTTCAAGCCAGAGATCGAGGCATCAGGTTCACGCAAGATGTTCAGCGTGTCCAGGGATATCCCTTGTCGTCACGTTCCTTGGTGTATTTTTCAACCAGGCTTTTGTAGTCGGCCAGAATGGCGTCACCATCCATGTTTTTCTTCTCGGCCTTGGCGATCCAGTTGGAAACGTCTGCATCGGCAACTTCCGTCAACTTGCTGCGAAGTGCCGGATCGGGATCAACGACCTCGACCTTTTTTCCGTCGATGCCCGCCTGCAGTTCCTTCTTAACATCTGTTCTGGAGGCATGCATTTTTTCCGCCATGTAGACGGTGAACTCCATACCGAGGTCGTCCAGCAGTTTCTGCTGATCCGGTTTCAGACTGTTATAGGTATTGGCGTTCATCGCGACACCAAATGCCAGCACCTGGCCCATGTTAAGCTCGGTGATGAAATTGGCAACTTCATAGTGTTTGTAAGCCTTTGCCACGTAGTAGTAGGTGGTCGACCCGTCGACGGAGCCGTTCGACAGGGCTTCATAAACTTTCGGCTGGGACATCGATACCGTTGCAGCACCCTGCGATTTCAATGCCGGGACAAATGCACCGGTTGCACGAATGGTCTTGCCTTTCAGATCTGCTCCGGTTTTTACCGGAGCGTCCTTCATCAGCAACTGTGTCGGGCCGGTGGTGTAGTTGCCAAAGTATTTCAGGTTGGCCTTTTTCTGTTCGGCAATCGCTGCCGGATTTTTGGTCATAAATTCATAGGTTGCCATCATGCCGACCCATTCATCGCCGAACTGCAAAGTGTCCACCACTTCGTAGGCGACGAGTTTTCCAGGTGCATAGACCGGCACGATTGACGCCATGTCGGCCACACCGTCCGACAGGCCTTGCGCAGCTGTCTTGGCGCCCAGCAACGCCCCACCCCAGGTGATATTCAAGCCGAGCGTATCGCCGGAACGCTTGCGCAATTCCTTGTCCAGCCACTGAATGGCGGCAGCCCGCGTACCACGGTTGGGACCAAACTCGGCAAAGCGCAATTCGCGCATTTCCGCACTCGCGCTCGACATACCAAGTGTCCATACCGATCCTGCAGTGACCAAACCGGCTATGGCCAGCGCATTGATAAACCTGTGCATTCAAACATCCTCCCTTTTTTGGCTGCCGGACCCGGCAGGCGTCATTCCTGTGACTATCCCACAATGTAGTATTGTATTGTCAACAGATAATTGATATTTCATCTGGTGAAATCGATGGAGAGGCAACTATTTTATGGATGAAGTCGCACATCCCGGCAATCCGAGGCGCAGGCGAGACGGCAGCACGCTGTCCCGCGTGAGGTCGATTTCGCGGGCCATTCATATCATGCGGGCTTTCTCGCCTGAAAGACGACATCTGACATTGGCGGAAATCGTCCGGGCGACCGGACTGGATGCCGGCACCACCCGCAGGATTCTGGTTACATTGAAGGACGAGAGCATTGTTCGCCAGGACGACAACACCGGAACCTACTGTCTTTCGCTGGACATGCTGCAGATTGCAGGCGCAGTTCCTGAAGGAAACTCGCTGCGGGAACTTACCGAAAGCAGGCTGATGCGGCTGGCGCGCGATACCGGCGCTACGGTTTTCCTGTCGATCCTGCGCAATAATTCTGCAATTTGCCTTGCCAGGTATCATGGGGAATCTGCCGTCCAGGTGCGCTGGTGGTCAGTCGGCGGCAAGCTGCCCCTGAATTGTGGCGCCGGACCAAAAGTGTTGCTGGCCCACATGCCCGAAGTCCAAAGGAAAAGCTTTCTCGACAGCAACCTGACACAGCTGACGGCCAAGAGCGTCATTGATGCAAGTATCCTGCAACGGGAACTGGATGATATTCGCGAGACCGGGTGGGCAATTACCCATGACGATGTGGCGGTTGGCCTTTCCGCACTCGCGATCCCGCTCAGAAACGCTGACGGCGACATACTTGCTGCGGTCTCGGTGGGCGGACTGACAGCCCAGATTGCCGGTGAAGGTTCGCCCCGGTGCCTGAATGACCTGTTACGCTGCGGCGAAGACCTGGCAACACTGGTGCGCTCGATATCACCTGCATCAATACCGACAGAATAATTTCACCAGATGAAATACAGGTTGCTGGTTGACATATGTTGATCATTCGCCGCTATTATTGAGCCGTCATGAGGTGCTGGTTATCAGGCACCCCCGGAGTGGATCAAATGGGCTACACAATCGCGGAAAAGATCCTGGCACGAGCGGCTGGACTGGACAATGTCAGGGCAGGTGAGGAAATCAAGGCCAAG
>JAHEFB010000077.1 GCA_024640405.1 Alphaproteobacteria bacterium
TGACAGTATGTACCTGTGAAAAGACTCCCGGGCAGATTTTGAGCTCTTTTTCGAATGGAGTTGGCGCATTGGAACGGGATGTTTGTTCAAACGCCTGGCGTGGCACTGCCGGTGGATCGCCGCCAAAAGTATTCCAGATCAACACTCGCGGAGGCGGGAGCGGAACAAGCAAAAACTGATATGAATTTTTGAAAATATTGTTGTACAGGTGACAATACGACGTTGAGGTGGGGCAGAATTACTAGGATGCGGGCAGGATTTTTTATAGCGGTGCTGTGCGCCTGCGGAGGTGTTTCAGCAGGAGCATCTGCGCAAGAGCTGTCGCGCGCCGGGTCCGGAGAGATGCCCACCGTTCGTGACCGGTTTGACGGACTTGGCCTGCGAACGGGCCAATTTTGGGTGATGCCTGACATTGAGACAGGGTACTTTTATGACAGCAACGTGTTTGGTGAATCCACGGGCAAGAATTCAAGCTCCGGGGTCTATGTATCTCCCTCTGTGGCGGTGAATTCCGATTTTGGACGGCACGAGATAAACCTCAAGGCTGGCCTGGATCACTACGAGTATTTTGATTTCTCATCGCAAAGTCACACCGAATTTGATGGTGAGGTGGACGGGCGCTACGATGTGAGCGCTGATACGGCAATTTTTGCCGGTTTGAAGGGTGGCAAGTTCAGTCAGGAGCCGGGAGATCTGGAGTATCCGACAGACGGCGTACCGTCTTCGCCGGGAGAATACTACACATTCGAGTCGTGGGGATCGCTAAAGCATACATTCAACAGGCTGCTTGTTTCCGTTGGAGCCGCATTCGAATTTTTCGACTATGATGATGTGGACGGAGTGGACCAGGATTTCAGAGACGGCGATATCGTTACCACCGGCGGGCGCCTGTCATACCTGTTTTCACCCGGTTACAGGATATTCGGAGATTTCCGGTACAACTGGCGCGATTATGATGGTGTCACAATTGTTGACTCAGATGGCTGGCGCGCTTTGGCCGGTGTTGAATTTGAGGTGACCCGTCTTGTTTCCGGCGCATTGGGAGTTGGCTACAACGAACAAACCTATGATCTTGCCGGTTCGCCGACCACATCCGGCATCAGCTACCATGGTTCACTGATCTGGAATCCGACACCATTGATGACGGTAAAACTCAATGCGGATCGCACCATTGAAGACAGCACCTTCAATCAGACGGGCAGGGTCCAGGACGCGGTCAGGCTCGGCGTTGACTACGAAATACTGCGGACGTTGATATTCTCGCCATCGGTCGGGTTTTCATACAACGACTATGACAGCTCGCCTGTAAGTGATACCAGGATTGAAGCCGGTGCTGAACTCGAGTACCAGATGAATCGTTTCATATCTGTTGGCAGCAGGTACAAATACTCCTACAGTGATATCTCTGGTCCCGGACTTACCGACTGGGATCGTCACCTTGTGGGCGTCTATGCTAAAGCGCGCTTCTGATAATACCCCTGCGGCAGGTCGCGAGGGGTATAATGGACCATCATCTCAATTCGGGTTTGGTGGGTCCGATGGTATTGATTTAAGAGAACTTTTTCGAATTGCGCGCCGTCGGGGGCCTTTGGTGCTCGTGATGGGTCTCCTGACTGCTTTGCTGGGTGCGACCTATGCCTTGCAGCTCACTCCGGTCTATACGGCGAAAGCAACGCTGCTAATAGATACGAATCAAAAGAACATCATAAATGCAGAAGCCATTGTTTCCGGTATCGGGCGGGACAATTCCGCTCTTGAAAGTGAACTCGAACTTATTCGTTCCTATGATGTAGCCAAACGAGTCGTGAAGAAACTAAATCTTGACGAGAAGACTATCGATGAACCTGAGAGGGTTTCACTGGTTCGGCAACTGATAACCCTCATGTTTAGTCGCGAATCGGATCCCGAACCTGTTGTCGAGGTGGACCAAACGGACAAAATCATACGTTCATTGTCCAAGTCGGTCAGCGTAGATCGCAAGGGGTGGACCTATGTGGTCGACATAAAGTTTACCTCTGACAATGCAGCGGAGGCTGCGCAGATCGCGAATGCATTTGCCGATGAATACCTCGTTGACCAGCTTGAGGCGAGTTATGAGGTGACCCGTAGGGCTAATGACTGGCTCAGCGAACGCCTCGGCGATCTGAGAAAAAAAGTACGTGAATCAGAACGTGCCGTCGAATTGTTCAAGGTGGAGAACAACATTGTTCAAACAGGCGGCTCGACACTGAGCGATCAGCAGGTCGCTAAATTGAATGAACAATTGATTCTTGCTCGGGCAGAAACGGCTCAGGCGCATGCTAAGTATGATCAGGTTCAGTCCGTGCGAAAAAGGGGCGGCGACATAACCGCGTTTGCAGACGCCCTGCAGTCTACTGCGCTGGCATCCTTGAAGGGAAAGGCCTCGGAGATCAGACGCGAATTGGCCAATTTGAGTGCCAAGTACGGCAATCGACACCCATCGGTAGTATCGGCGCGTGCTCAACTTCAAGACGTCAGACGCTCAATCAGTTCCGAGGCTAAGCGTATCCTGACTTCTACGGAGAATGATCTGAGGGTTGCCCGCAGTCGTGAGAAATCCATTTCGGCAAGCCTTGCAGAAGTTCAAGGAACCGCATCACGTGGAGATCGGGCAGAAATCACTCTCAGGGAACTGGAACGAGAAGCAGCCGCGAACAAAGCATTGTTTGAGTCTTTCTTATCGCGGTTCAAGCAAACCAGCGAGCAGGAAAAACTCAACACTAACAATTCGCGGGTCATTGAGCGAGCTACTGCTCCTACGTCGCCAAGCGCTCCAAACAAGAAATCGATTGTTATTCTTGCTACCCTGCTCGGATTAGGCTTGGGAGTTGGCATTGCCTTTCTGCTTGAGCAACTGGACTCCGGCTACCGCACCTCGACGCAGATCGAGAAGCAATTGGGAACGCCTTTGCTAGCCAGTGTTCCGCGTTCAGACGGCGAATTGCCTGGCAGTGGAATCGGGCGCGCGGTTCGCAAGTTCAATCCGTTCAGCTTTTTCACCGGACTGTTTCGCAGAGGGGACAAATCCGAACGGCGCATGAAGAAGACCGATCGCATAAGTATCAGCCGTCTGGTTGCCCAGAAGCCCTTGTCAAGTTTTACAGAGGCAATCCGGTCACTCAGAATGGGGATCAAATTTGCAGATGTTGATCGCCCGCAGCGTATTGTACTCGTCGCATCGGCCCTGCCCGGCGAGGGCAAATCCACAATTGCAAGTAATCTGGCGCTACATGCCGCAGCCTCCGGCGAAAAAGCACTGATCATCGATCTCGATTTGCGCCATCCGGTTCTCACGTCACTCTATGCGCCGGAAGCACAACATGGTGCCGTAGAGTTGTTGCTCGGGGAAGTTGACCTGAAACAGGTCATTGTCAAAGATCCCGACTCTGGATTGCACATATTGCCGGCGCCACGCCGCGATGACTTGACCCATACCGCGGAGCTTCTGGGCTCAAAGCGTATGAAGGACTTGTTCGCCCATCTTAGCGGATTTTATGATCTGATTGTTGTCGATACCTCACCCCTGCTTCCGGTGACCGATGGGCGCGCCCTGATTGATGTGGTTGATTCGCTTGTGCTGGTTGTGAAATGGGAAACTACTCCGCGTGATGCGGTCGACGCAGCGCTAAAGCAGTCTCATGGCGCGCATGCCAAGCTGACCGGTGTGGTGATGAATGACGTCATTGCATCCAGGGCGCGTTACTACGACTATTACAAATCAGGTTATTACAGCAGAAAGTACCCCTACTATTATGGCGGGTCGAAGTAAGCCGGCGCGCGGCGCCAACGCGTTCGCCATTGGACTGCTTCTGTCTTTAAGCATTTGTCTCCTTGGTCTCGGCGGTTACCAGTTGTTCAGACTGGACAGCTCACATCAGCGTAGCGAAATACTGCATTCGGTTTCTCCGCGGACCTTGCAAGCGTGGCTGACCACGCTTGATCGTGAAGATCCTGGCAATGCGGCCAGGTTGGCAAACCGATTTGTGAACATGACACTGCCGCAGCGGCGTGATGTTGTTCTGGCAGTTGCCAGACCCGAATTCTTCGAACCAATCACCGATAGTTTTGCGGATCGACGTAACCTGCAAATGCTGTTGCTGGAGGCACTGCGACTGACGCTCGCAAAGGCACCGGCGCTGGGCGAGTTTTGGTATCTGTTGGCAAGGCTGCGAGGCAATTTGTACGGCGTCGATTCTGCCACGCAGGGTTTTCTGGAATTATCGTTCGCATATTCGCCAAAGGAAGTGGACCTGGTGCTGGAGCGGCTGGAAATGATGAGCCTGTCGTGGCCGTTACTCAATAAACGACTGCGGAAGATTGTCCGGCACGATGTCCGGGTCATTGATGTGGCATATCCCGACCGTGCTGGCGAGCTCCGACAATACCTTCAAAAGGCCGGGGCAAGGCTTGATGATGCTGGTTGATCTCAATTTGCATGCGCAGGTCGGGTACACGTCATGAGCGTGGTGGCGTCTTTGCTCGTTGCGCTGGTTGTCGGCGTCAGTCCGTTTTGGCTGGGTTCCAACAGGCCACTGGTTTGGAGCGCAAACGCGCTTGCAATTGGTGTAGTTCTGCTTCTCGCCAGTGTGTCTTACTGGCGCGAAGCAAGGCGCTACCCGGCGCTGATGCTGTCAGAGCTGACCGTACCTGCGGTGTTGTTTGGCCTGGGCATTTGCTGGGCCGGGCTACAGATGATCCCCCTGGGTTCATTAGATGCGGGGCACCCGGCCTGGAGTGTGGCGGCAGAGGCACTCGGTCGTGATGTTTATTCAAGTATTTCGGTTAACCGAAGTGAAACACTGTGGGCGATCTTGCGTTACCTCACTGCGGCTTCTGTCTTGTTCTGCGTCTATGTACTGGCACGTCGGGTTAGCAACGCGCGAATAATCCAGCGTACATTTGTTGTATTGACCGGACTAATGGCACTTTATGGCTTGCTACGGCTGTCGCTTTCACTGGACAAGATTCTATGGTTTGACGAACCTGATACCGGCTATCTCACGTCAGGGTTCATCAACCGCAACAGTGCTGCAACATTTCTAGGCATGGGCTCTCTGGTTGGTCTGGGACTGATGTTCCAGCAAATTCGCTCAGTTTTTCAAAAAACGATCGGTGAGAGCGATCGTGAGGGGATTCGGAGGTTGTCAGATGCTCTGGCCGGAAGGCTCGGGCTGGACCTGGTCTTGTTTGTCTTAATGTTCGTTGCATTGCTGGCAACCGGTTCACGTGGTGGTATCAGTTTTACGGTGATCGCGGCCCTGTTCATGATGTTGTTGTACAGTGTGAAGGCGTCAGTACAAAGCCGCTCGGCAGGGGGCAGATCTGCATGGGTGCTGATTATTTTGCTGGTTGCTGTGTTGATGATTGGGCTCTTCGAGCTATCTGGCGCCCGGCTTGTAGGACGACTGCTTGACCAGGGTTTTGGTTCTGCTTCACGGGTTGAGACCTATGTCAGGACACTGGAGGCCATCCGAGATTATCTGTTTCTGGGGAGTGGATTGGGTACCTTTCAGGATGTGTTTACGGCATACAGGCTCGAACTGTCCGCGGGCCGTCATGTCTGGGATAAGGCTCACAATGACTATCTGGAATTGATACTTGGGCTTGGCCTTCCTGCAGCGACGCTTGTCATGTTGAGTTATGTATTTCTATTTTACAAGGTTGTGAGGGGTTTCTTTGTGCGACATCGCGATGGGCATTATTCTGCAATCGCAGCAGCAGTTTGTGTTCTGGTCGGGTTGCACTCACTGGTCGATTTCAGCCTACAGATTCAGGCAAACACGTTGGCATTTGCACTGCTGTTAGGGCTGGGATTGGCACAATCAAAAAGCAGTCGCAATTGATCAGCGCACTGCATCGTTTTAAATAGAAAAAACCCAATATAAATCAATGATTTACCGGAAGTTTCAACTATTGGAGAGATTCGATTTTGGGGTACATCAAGTGTTGCGGCGCACTGAGTAGATGGTTAATCTGTCGGAGATTCAAGGGGGACTGAGATACGAAATGACCAGAGGCAACGTAGCCGGCAAGAGATGGTTTGCTGTGCGCACGCAACCCAATCGGGAGCATCGCGCGAAACGGCAGCTTGATCAGCAGCAGTTTCGAACGTTTTTGCCGTTGATCGAAAAATCTGTGTGTCATGCCAGGAAAATCAAGCGGGTTCGTGCGGCCCTGTTTCCAGGGTATCTGTTTGTTGAACTTGATCTGTCAAAAGATCAATGGCGCCGTATCAATTCGACCTATGGTGTGTCCTGTTTGATTATGGCTGGAGAACGCCCGGTTGGTTTGCCGCCTGGCGTCGTGGAATTGCTTATTGAATTGTCAAAAGATAGCGGATTGGTTGATTTTTCACCTGACCTCCGACCAGGAATGAGTGTTCAAATGATATCCGGGCCACTGTCTGGTCTGGTAGGTCGATTGAACCGTTGTGACGCGCGCGGGCGTGTGGAAGTCCTGCTTGATATTATGGGGCAGGAAATTCGGGTGACATCAAATGCCAAAGTATTGATTCCGGCCTGAGTGACAAAGAAGTTGTACTGTAACTGAGTAGAAAGGCACCGAACACTGGTGCTGGACCCAATATTGTTGCTATGTGCCGGGGTGAAAGCCATTTCACCCGGAGTGCGGTAGCCATTGTCCAATTTGTCAATTCACCATTCGTGCCGATAGCAATATGAAGAAAAAACCAAATCTAGTACCGGTTGTTCTCTGTGGCGGCGCAGGAACCCGATTGTGGCCGCTTAGCAGGCAGGCTTTTCCCAAACAGTTTGCAGTAGAGATGGACCGCAAATCCCTGCTGGACCTCACACTGGCGAGGATAGACGAGTTCGAGGCAGTGGAATCGTGCCTCGCTGTAACAGGTGAGGCCTATCGCTTCATGGTTGCAGAGGCGCTTCACAAGGCAAACCTGCAAGGTGACATACTTCTGGAACCGATAGCGCGAAACACCGCTCCGGCATTATGTGCTGCGGCACTGAAAATTGCGGACACAGATCCTGATGCGATTATGGTCGTGCTGCCGTCAGACCATTTCGTTTCAGATGCCGGGAAATTTGCCGCGGCCATTGCAGACGCGGCTCGTCTGGCTCAAGAGGGTTGGTGGGTGACCTTGGGCATTCGTCCGGCAAAGCCATCTTCTGCTTATGGATACATAGAGCCGGGCTCGACAATTCCCGGCCACGGGCGCGCGGCGCAAGTTGTGCGGTTTTTGGAAAAGCCAGATGTCGAAAAAGCCCAGGCACTAATCAATTCGGGATGCGTGTGGAACGCCGGTATCTTTGTAGTCAGGGCAGGTACTGCAGCGGACCTGATTGGCAAGCATGCTCCAGAAGTCCATGACGCGGTACAGCAGGCCGTCGAAGGGATCTCTGTTGACAAGCAGTTCTATCGTTTGCAGCCGGAAGCCTTTTCTTCCAGTCTGTCCATTTCCATAGATTATGCCGTTCTGGAGAAGGAACAACGCGTTGCAGTTGTGCCCTATGAAGGCGACTGGTCTGATCTGGGTTCCTGGGACGCGGTAGCTGGCGTGCATGAGGCTGATGACGAGGGCAACCGCTCGGAAGGCGATGCCTGGTTTTCAAGTGCCGAGAACTGTTTTGTCCATAGTCCTGACAAACTGGCTGTCGTGCTTGGTCTGAAAGATGTCGTCGTAGTCGACACAGCCGATGCCTTGCTGGTGACCAGCAGAAACAAGGTTGAACAGGTAAAGGCGGTGGTAGACGATTTGAAGTCGGCCAAACGAAGTGAATTGACAGATCATCGTAAGGTTGCCCGCCCTTGGGGAACGTTCGAAGGTATCGACCGGGGGGAACGCTATCAGGTCAAACGGATCACCGTGAAGCCCGGCGCTCAACTGTCACTGCAATATCATCATCACCGTGCCGAGCACTGGATTGTGGTAAAAGGCGTGGCGAAGGTGACCCGGGATGAGGAGACATTTCTGCTGCGGGAAAATGAGTCAACATATATACCGCTGGGGGCTGTTCACAGGTTGGAAAACCCGGGGAAGACCCAGCTGGAACTGATTGAGGTTCAGTCCGGGACGTATCTTGGCGAAGATGATATTGTACGGGTGGAGGACGTTTATGGGCGCGAAGCCAGGCCGGGTTCCGACACAGCAGGCGCAAAACCGGCACCTTCGCTAATGCCGGTCAAGAAAGGCACATCGTCGTGATCGCTCCACCAAGAGTGACGAGCGAGCGAATGCAGGTTGCTTCAAGAGGAAAAGATATCAAGGATCGTCAACCGATGCGGTTGGTAACCCGGATACGGTTTCAGCTGATCGGTGGAATTGTGTTTGCCATCGTTGTGCCCGCGCTGGCCCGCTGGCCAAACGCCAACCTGTTGCCGGGATCGGAGATGAATTCTCTCCAATTTGCTGTGCTGGGATCGACGCTAGCTCTGTTTTTGGGCTACTGGGCCTTGCGCCAGATGATTGCCTATCCCGGCGTTCAGGCCACACAATACATCGCGCCGGCATTTGCCATCTCTTATTCCATCGTCATCATGATGTTCTTCTTTTTGCGAATTGACTATTCGCGCTATCAGTTTGGTGCCAGTTTCATGGTTGCCATTGTCTGGTTTTATGCATGCTTTTTCCTTGCACGACGGGCACTTCTTCAGAGCTTCGCACTGGTGGAAGCCGGTGATACAAATGGCGTGAAGGACATGGACACGGTGGAGTGGGTCAGCTTGAGCAAACCTGTTTTTCCGGAGCGACGCATAGACGGAATTGTGGTGGACCTCAGGGCCGATCTTTCGGACGACTGGAACCGGTTTTTGGCAGAAAGTGCACTGCAGGGTGTTCCGGTTTACCACGTCAAACAGATGGTTGAGGCGTTGACCGGCAAGGTAGAGATTGAGCACTTGTCGGAAAACAGTTTCGGGTCGGTTTTGCCGTCGCTGTTGTATCGAAGGTTGAAACGGGTCGTTGATCTTGCAATGGCAGTTATATTGGCGCCTTTCTTTCTGATTCTTATTGCGCTCGCGGCGATCTCGATAAAACTGGATTCCAGTGGGCCGGTGTTTTTTCTGCAACCGCGCATGGGCTTCAGGGGTAAGCCGTTCAGAATGATCAAGCTCAGAACGATGAAAGTGGGTGGGCAGAAGGAAGGCGGGAGCTTCACCGAGGAAAACGATCCAAGGATTACCCGTATTGGACGTCATCTGCGCAAATACCGCATCGATGAACTTCCGCAGATAGTGAATATTTTTGCCGGCCAGATGAGCTGGATCGGTCCTCGCCCGGAAGCCGTCGAGTTATCCGACTGGTATCAGCGCGATATACCGTTTTACAGCTACAGGCACATTGTGCGACCGGGCATTTCCGGGTGGGCGCAAGTGCACCAGGGCAATGTCGCGCAGGTGGAGCAGGCGACCCATAAACTGCATTACGATTTTTATTACATTAAGCACTTTTCACCTTGGCTCGATGTGCTAATCACTGCAAAGACCATTCGTACAGTTTTGACCGGGTTCGGATCGAAGTAATGCAGGAAAGAGCGATTTCATGAAACTGGCCGTCATAGGTGCTGGATACGTTGGGCTGGTTTCGGCTGCCTGTTTTGCGGAATTTGGTTTTTCCGTCACTTGCGTTGACAAGGAAGCGGAAAAGATAGCAGCCCTGGAAGCTGGAAAAATGCCGATTTATGAGCCGGGCCTGGAGCAAATTGTTCACAGCAATTTTGAAGCTGGCCGGTTGATGTTCTCCACAGATCTCAAGAAAGCGGTCGAAAGCGCAGATGTTGTATTCATCGCTGTCGGCACACCAACGAGACGCGGCGAGGATGCAGCAGATCTGTCCTATGTGTTTTCGGCAGGTACCGAGATCGCCAAAGCCATCAATGGGTTTACAGTTGTGGTCACCAAGTCAACCGTGCCAGTGGGCACGGCGATCAAACTGCAAGACCTGATCCTTAAGACCCGGCCTGATGCCGATTTTGAAGTGGCTTCCAATCCGGAGTTCCTGCGCGAAGGATCTGCTGTTGAGGATTTCCTGAGGCCGGACCGGATTGTGGTGGGTGTCAGTTCCAAACGGGCAGAAGCACCGCTTAGGCAATTGTATCGTCCGCTGACGCAAAAGGATGTGCCGATTGTCTTTACGTCGTGCCAGGCGGCTGAAGTCATAAAGTATGCCGCCAACACCTATCTTGCGACAAGGATCGGATTTGTAAAC
>JAHEFB010000046.1 GCA_024640405.1 Alphaproteobacteria bacterium
CCAAGTCTGATGCTGCACGCGCATCTGCCAAGTCGATGATCGAAAAGGACGGCGCCATCATGGTTAATGGCGGCTCGTCTTCAGGCGTGGCCGTGGCTGTGCAGGGGCTGTGCCAGGAAGCCGGTATCATCTTCATGGCCGGGTTGACCCATGCCAACGATACAACCGGCAAGGACCGCAAAGCCAACGGGTTCCGCCATTTCTTCAATGCCTACATGTCAGGTGCTGCGCTGGCGCCTGTGCTGGCCAAGGAAATGGGCAAGGATCGCCGCGCCTATCACCTTACTGCTGACTACAACTGGGGCTGGACCCAGGAAGAGTCGATCAAGGCTTCCACCGAGGCCCAGGGCTGGGAAACCGTCAACGCGGTCAAGACACCGCTGGCATCAACTGACTTCTCATCCTATATCGCTCCTGTGATCAACGCAGGTGCAGACGTGCTGGTTTTGAACCACTACGGCGGCAACATGGTCAACTCGCTGACCAACGCGATCCAGTTCGGCTTGTTGGACAAGCAGGTAAACGGTAAAGACTTCAAGATCGTCGTTCCGCTTTACTCCGAACTGATGGCCGCAGGTGCCGGTGAGAACATCAAAGGCGTGCTGGGTTCGATGAACTACAACTGGCAGCTTGATAATGCCGGCTCCAAGGCTTTCGTCAAATCCTTCGGTGAAAAATACGGCCGGCCGCCTTCGAATTCGGCGCAAACCTGCTATGCACAGGTTCTGCTCTATGCTGACGCCTGCGAGCGTGCAGGTACCTTCAACCCGTGTGGGGTTGTTGAGGCTTTGGAAGGCTTCGAGTTCGACGGTCTCGGCAACGGGCCAACAACCTACCGCAAGGAAGATCACCAGTGCTTCAAGGACGTTCTGGTCGTGCGCGGTGCACAAAATCCAAGCACCAAATATGACACGCTGGAAATCGTTGAGATCACGCCGGTCGCTCAAGTCACCTATCCACCAAATCATCCAATGTTCGGTGGTGACGAGGCTACGCTGGGCAAGTGCAACGCGGGCGTCTGACGTTCATCAGCTAGCAATGAATACGTGTCGCGCCGGCAAGTATGCCGCTGGCGCGACACGGCATAACTGGGCTATGAAGTTTTTTTAAACGGGCTATGTATGGCACGCTGGCAAGAGCGTTGCGTGGCGGCGAACAATTCAGTTGGTACAGACAATGGATGCCTTTCTTCTTCAGGTTTTGAACGGGCTCGACAAGGGTAGCGCCTATGCGCTTATCGCCCTTGGGCTCACATTGATTTTTGGTACCCTCGGGGTTGTGAACTTTGCCCACGGCGCGCTGTTCATGATAGGTGCTTTTTGCGCAGTAACGCTGCAGAGAATATTGAATATCTCAACAGTTACGCTCGATCCGACCAAGACCAACTTTCTCGGGAATCCACTGCAGGTCAGGACACCACTTGTGGAAACCTGGTTCGGCGAGGCAGCGGGACAGGCGCTTATCAACTGGTCGGTGCCACTGGCGATATTGTTTGCTATCCCGATCATGTTGTTGATTGGCTACGTGATGGAGCGGGGGCTTATCCGCCATTTTTACAAACGCCCCCATGCGGATCAGATTCTTGTCACCTTCGGCCTTGCAATTGTTCTGCAGGAAATCGTCAAGGCGTTTTACGGGGCAAATCCAATTCCAACCCCGGCGCCTGACATTTTCACAGGATCTTTTGATTTCGGTGTTCTCATCGGCTTTGCCGAAAATGTCATCATCTACCCGTACTGGCGTCTGGTTTACTTTGCATTTTCCGCATTGATTATCGGTATGGTGTTTGCCTTCCTGCAATTCACCACGTTTGGCATGGTGGTCCGAGCGGGCATGGCAGACCGAGAGACAGTGGGCCTTCTGGGCATCAACATCGATCGTCGCTTTACGCTGATGTTCGGTGTGGCTGCCGCTGTCGCGGGCCTCGCCGGCGTCATGTATACCCCGATCAATCCACCAAACTATCACTGGGGCATGGATTTTCTTGTACTCAGCTTTGTGGTTGTGGTTGTCGGTGGGATGGGTTCCCTGCCGGGCGCTGTATTGGCAGGTTTCCTGCTGGGTATTCTGGAAAGTTTCGCTTCCACGACATGGGCAACCACGACCATCCCCGGCATCAATCAGATTATCATTTATCTTGTCGCAATCGTCATCCTGCTTGCTCGCCCTCGCGGTCTTATGGGACGCAAAGGCGTGATGGAGGAATAGGACGATGTTCGGACTTGATAAAG
The DNA here is from genome assembly GCA_024640405.1 of Alphaproteobacteria bacterium. Classification (GTDB taxonomy): domain Bacteria; phylum Pseudomonadota; class Alphaproteobacteria; order Rhizobiales; family Aestuariivirgaceae; genus Anderseniella. Next base: position 2,232 of record JAHEFB010000046.1, read on the forward strand.
CAGACACAAGAACGTTTTTGTTCGTGATTGCAATTACGCTGCTGGCACCGTTTATACTGAACCCGTTCCCGACGGATTCCGCACTGGCACAGTTCAACGGCGGTTATCCTGATCTGATGCAACGCTTCATGATTTTCGGAATTTTTGCGGTCGGTTTCAACATTCTGTTTGGGCTGACCGGTTATCTGTCATTTGGTCATGCAGCGTTTCTGGGTGTCGGCTCCTATGCGGCCGTTTGGATGTTCAAACTGTTGAGTTTCAACATTATCCCGGCGATTGCATTGTCCATTCTTGTTACAGGGCTGTTCTCGCTGGCTATTGGATACATTTGCCTTCGCAGGTCGGGGATTTATTTTTCGATCCTGACGCTCGCGTTCGCGCAGATGAGTTTTGCAATGGCCTATTCGGTCCTTTCAAATCCGAGCTTCAACCTGACAAATGGGGAAACCGGTTTGCAGGTATATGCCAGCGATCCACAGTATCTGAAGGGAAGCGGACCAGACATCACCCACCTTTTCGGCCTTGAAATGAATGCCACAAAAACGCTTGAAGTCGGTGCCTGGGCATTTCAGTTCAATACAGGCTTTTACGTGTGCGCGTTTTTCATGATTGTCGCGTTTTACATCGCCATGCGCATATTCCGCTCACCTTTTGGCCTTATGTTGCGCGCCATCAAGACCAACCAAACACGGTTGAACTACACTGGCCTTAATTCTCGTCCCTATACACTTGCTGCCTTCGTGATATCCGGCATGTATGCGGGGCTGGCCGGCGGTTTGCTTGCTGCGATGGACCCTCTTGCCGGCGCGGAGCGCATGCAGTGGACGGCTTCAGGTGAAGTCGTGCTGATGACCATTTTGGGCGGAGCCGGTACTTTGATCGGTCCGTTGCTTGGTGCAGGCTTCATCAAGTATTTTGAGAATATCTTCTCGAAAATAAATGACAACGTTCTGCACACCTGGTTCTCGCTCATGCCGGAGAGCATTGAGAATTTCCTGGTGACCATTATCCACCCGTTTGTCGGCAAGGGCTGGCATCTGACCCTTGGCCTGATGTTCATGCTGATTGTGATCTTTCTCCCCGGCGGTCTGGTGGATGGCGGGACACGCATCTGGAACAAAATAACCGGCAGAAACCGCACATCGCCCGACGTGGTCGCAAGCCCGAAACCTGCTGAGTAAGGTCTGAAGTCCATGGGAATTCTTGAAATCAACAACGTCAACAAGCGGTTCGGCGGCCTGCAGGCCCTTGGTGACGTCAACCTGAGTGTCGAAGAAGGTACCGTTCATGCGATTATCGGCCCAAACGGTGCCGGCAAATCGACATTGCTCAATTGCCTGATTGGAAAACTCCTACCGGATACCGGGACTGTTACCTTTGAGGGCCGGTCAATTCTGGGATTGAAACCTCACCAGATCAACCAGCTCGGCATCAGCCGGGTGTTCCAGACGCCGGAGATTTTTTCGACGCTATCGGTGTTTGAGAACGTGATGATTGCGTGTTTTGCAAAACGCGACGGGTCGTTCCAGCTCAATCCGCTTACCAGTATCAGGGGTGAAAGAGATATCCATGACAAGGTCGAGCAAATGTTGCTCGACGTTAACATGGCAGACAAGCGCAACGCTATCGCGGCTTCCATGTCGCGTGGCGACAAGCGCAGACTGGAAATGGCCATGTGCCTGGTCCAGGACCCGAAGCTGTTGCTGCTCGATGAACCCACCGCCGGCATGGCACGAGCCGACACCAACAATACAATTGAACTGCTCAAGGAAATCGAGGAAAAGCGCGGCATTACCATGGTGATCATTGAACACGACATGCATGTTGTGTTCTCGCTTGCAAACAAGATCACCGTACTCGCCCAGGGCACGCCGATTGTTGAAGACGTGCCATCCAAAATCAAAGGCAATCTGAAAGTCCAGGAAGCGTATCTTGGGGGGGCACACGAATGACACAGGCTACCGCGGAAAACCCGAACACAGCCTCGCATGCGCCGGTCTTTTTTGCCGCTCATGAGCTTCAGGCCTATTATGGCGAAAGTTATATCGTTCAGGATGTGAGCCTGAATGTCCACGAAGGCGAAATTCTGGCTCTGCTTGGCCGCAACGGGGCCGGCAAGACATCAACCCTGCGAGCCATTGCCAGACTCGACAATCCGATGCTCACACATGGTGAGGTCTGGCTGGACCATCAGCCGTTGCACAAGATGCGAGCCTATGAAGCGTCCCAGTGCGGGGTCGGCCTGGTTCCCGAGGACAGGCGGATCATTCAGGGTCTCAGTGTTGAAGAGAATATCAGGCTTGCACAAATCGAAAAACCGATTGGCTGGTCTATAGAGCGTATTTACGAATTGTTCCCGCGTCTTGGCGAGCGCCGCAAACAGGAGGGCACGACGTTGTCCGGCGGCGAGCAGCAAATGCTGGCTATTGGCCGTGCACTGGCTCGTGATATCAAGCTATTGTTGCTTGACGAGCCGTATGAAGGCCTGGCGCCGGTCATTGTGCAGGAGATCGAAAAGACCCTGCATCTGATCCGCGAACAGGGTATCACCACGATAATTGTCGAGCAAAACGCCATCGCGGCCCTTAATCTGGCCGATCGCGCGGTCATTCTTGACACCGGTACCGTGGTTTATGACGGCACGGCCAAGGAAGTGCTTGAAAACAAGCAATTGCGCCACGAGTACCTGGCTATCTAATGCGTGTCGCGATTAACCGCGACACGCTTTGGGAAAACTGAACTCCTATTGTCGATCAAACTTCGATTTGCGCTTGCAGGTGGTCACCAAGTGCGCCTTTCTGGCGTTAAACCAGACAACGTTCAAACATGTAACTTATTGTTAATAAACAATTTTAGGTGTGATGTGATCAATTGCACATCCACCCGGCTGATTTGCGGGCAATTTGTGTTCATCAAATGAACAGTAATTGTACCCTCAAGAGTATCCGGAGGCACCAGTGATGACCAGTTTTTCCAAAGTACTGATTACCTGCCTGATTGCAGCAACAAGCGTAACCGCTACTGTGGCAGCGTCGACCATTGCCAATGGAAACGCAGCCGGAAACAAGAGTGCCAACGTGACAATCATCTACAAATCTGATGCACACTGGCCGGTCAAAGGTCAGATAACTGTGGATCCGTGTAATATTCGTGCATGTGTTGAAGCTTGATTGGCTCAATCTTCTACGACGTCAGCTTCAACTCGTCCCAGCGATCGATATAAATGGAAAACCAGGGACACAAGGTGTCCGGCCGGGCTAGCTGCAACCCGGGTAAATCTGCAACGTCCTGCCATTTTACCGCAGCAACTTCATCATCATTAAGTGCCATTGCCAGGTCGGTTTCGTCCGCATGGCCCAAAAACACGTGGACCCGCTCATTTTCAGTTAGCCCACCGCCGACGTCCGCGCGATAGTCGATGACGGTTTTCTGTGCAAGCGGTATCGTAAAGCCAAGCTCTTCTTCTATTCGGCGTGTTGCGGCATGTTCAACCGTTTCGCCCCAGTGCGGATGGCTGCAACAGGTATTGGCCCATTTGCCGGGGCAATGATACTTGGAGGCCGCGCGCTGCTGAATCAGCAGTTTGCTGCCCGACAGGACAAACACCGAAATTGCCAGATGTTGCTGGCCGGTACGATGGGCCTCCATTTTCTCCATGGGAAACAGCGTACCATCCCCGGCAATCGCGGGGATGATGATTTCGTTTTTCCGCGCCAAGACCTAACCCCCCACCAACTTCGGCAATACAAAAACTTCCGAGTCCGGCTGCAACGGGACCATGATGGAGTTTGCATACATGCGCCCATCCACCGACACCGAAACGCCTCGCTTGATGGCCTGATCCATGGCGGGGTAGCGGTCGGAAAGCTGATCCAGCACCTCTCGAATGCTGGCGGCGTCCAGCTCAATTTCATCAGCGCCCTCAAGGGCTGACTTGAGTGATCCCCAAACCTGAACCTTGACCATATTGATCCTGCTTACAATCCCATGAGCTAGATTCGACCCAACGCCTTGAGCAGCCTTGGCGGAGACATGGGAAGCTGGGTCATGCGAACACCGGCGGCACTGGACACCGAATTGGAGATGGCTGCCAGAGGCGGCACGATTGAAGTCTCCCCGACTCCGCGTACACCGTAGGGGTGACCGGGATTTGGCACCTCGACGATCACAGCGTCGATCATCGGCAGATCCGAAGCGACAGGAATTCGATAGTCAAGGAAGCCCGGATTCTGCAGTTTGCCATCCTCGCCGTAGATGTATTCCTCGTTCAGTGCCCAGCCGATGCCCTGCACGGCGCCTCCCTGGAACTGCCCTTCCACATATGATGGATGAATTGCCTTGCCGGCGTCCTGGAAAACGGTATAGCGCAGTATTTTAACATACCCGGTATCGGGATCGACCTCCGTGTCCACCAGGTGGGTGGCGAAACTGACACCAGCACCTTCCGCGTTGATTTCGCAATGGCCGGAGATCGGCCCGCCGGTCGCGCCTGCCTGAGCAGCGATATCGGCGAGCGTCAATGGCTCATGATTGCCGGCATTCGGGCTGGACGGGCGTGCGGCGCCGTCTTCCCAGGTCACAGCATCAACCGGTATGCCCCAGATGCCCGCAGCACGCTCACACATTTTGCCAATCGCATCACGCGCGGCGTTGATGGCTGCAAGGCCGGATGCGAATGTGACACGGCTGCCATCGGTGACGTCATTGTACCCGAGAGACGCCGTGTCGGCGATAATACAACGCACCTTGTCATGCGGAACACCCAGTTCCTCTGCAGCCATATTGCCGATGGATGCGCGTGATCCGCCGATATCAGGTGTACCAACCGAAAGCCCAATGGTGCCGTCCGCACTGACATTGAGAGAAACTGATGTCTCGCCGCCGAAGTTGAACCAGAACCCGCAGGCCACGCCACGCCCCTGATTTGGTTTCAACCGTGCCTTGTAGTGGGGATGGGCTTTCGCAGCCTCCAGTGTCGCCCGCAGGCCGATTACATCAAAATTTGGCCCGTAGGACGCTTTGGATCCATCTGAGGAAGCGTTTTTCAGACGTACGTCCAGCGGATCCAGATTGAGTTCCTTGCACAATTCATCGACTACGCTTTCAACAGCATAAGCTGCCATTGGCGCACCCGGTGCCCGATAGGCTGCCTGTTTCGGGCGGTTGGCGATGACATCGTAGCCCACTGCGCGAACCGCCTTGAGATCATAGCAGGCAAACGCAGCCATGGCGCCGTAGGGGACCGCAGAACCGGGAAAAGCGCCTCCCTGATAGCGCAGTGTTGCGTCTCCTGCGGTAATTGTGCCGTCCTTTTTCATGCCGATCCGGACGTCGATTGATGTTGACGAGGTCGGCCCGCTGGCACGCAGCACTTCTGAACGTGACATCACAATCTTGACAGGGCGACTGGCCTTCAGCGACAGGGCCAGTGCCACGGGCTCAACGAACACTGTGGTCTTGCCGCCGAAACCGCCACCGATTTCTGATGCGGTCACGCGCAGTGCGGAAGCATCCATGCCGAGCAGGGCAGAACAAACCTGGCGCACCATAAAGTGGCCTTGCGTGCAGCACCAAAGATCGGCGCGACCATCTGAACCCATATTTGCCAGGCAGGCATTGGGTTCGATGTATCCCTGGTGGGTGGCCTCGGTTTTGAATGTGCGCTCGATGACAAGGTCTGCCTGCTTCATGCCGGCTTCCACGTCACCATGTCCGAATTCAAAGCGTTCGGCGATGTTGGATGGTTTCCTCGGTGTCTTGTCGAGGCCCTTTGTGAACAGCTTTCTGTTCAGGATCGGAGCAGACGGTTTCATTGCCTCGTCAACGTCGGTCACATGCGGCAGCACTTTATAATCAACCTTGATCAGTTTAAGCGCCTGCCTGGCCGCTGAACGGCTGGTTGCTGCGACGGCTGCCACTGCGTGGCCGTCATACAAGACTTTTCCCCGGGCCATGACATTTTCGCGAATATCAAGAACATCATCGGGGCAGGGGCCGAAATCCCTGGATGTAACCACAGCATGCACACCGTTGACGGCCTCTGCTTTCGAGGTGTCGATGCTTTTTATCCGGGCATGGGCATGCGGGCTGCGCAAAATCATTCCCCACAACATGCCCGGCGCCGTGAGATCGGCACCAAACTGGGCGCGCCCGGTTACTTTGTCGAGACCGTCGGGCCGCGGGGTGCGGGTGCCGACAGTGTCAAACTTGCGTTTCAGAGTGTCTTTGCCAGCTTGGAAATTCATGCTTTTACCCTCTTTTTCGCGGCTGTTTTTTTGGTTTTTGGCGACTTTCTCATTTCCTTGGCGGTGTCGAGAACGGCGCGTACTATTTTGTCATAGCCAGTGCAGCGGCACAGATTGCCGGCCAGCCAGTACCGTACTTCTTCCTCGGTCGGATTGTCGTTGCGTTCCAGTAAAGACTTAGCAGCGACCAGAAAGCCGGGAGTACACACGCCGCATTGAAGTGCCGCGTGGTCGAGAAATTTTTGCTGCAGCGGATGAAGCTCGGAGCCGTTGGCCATTCCCTCGATGGTTTCGATCTCGCGACCTTGTGCTTCCGCACCGAGCATCAGGCAGGAACACACAAGCCTGCCGTCGACAATGACCGAGCAGGCACCACAGTCACCTGTGCCGCAGCCTTCCTTTGATCCGGTCAGGCCGAGACGATCTCGCAGGACATCGAGAAGGGTCTCGTCTGCCTCGCAGGAGAATTCCGTGTCATCACCATTGATGGAAGTTGAAACGTGAATCTGAAACATCAATTTTTCCTCAAGACTTTCCGAGCGCGCGGTCCCGCGCGATAATGGCAGCACGCCGGGCCAGAACCCCTGCGACGTGAATGCGAAACTCCTTGGTGCCGCGCTTGTCGTCAATCGGCCGTGCGGCGGCAGAACACGCTGCAGCGAGAGCATCCAGGGCGGGGTCATCCAGACTGGTTCCGACCAACGTCCTGGCTGCCCTGGCATCCAGCAACACAGTTGGCGCAATTGCGCCAAGAGACACCCGCGCTGCGGTGCAAACTCCCTTGCTGTCCAGTGTGACGCAAACCCCGGCGCCAACCACCGCAATATCCATTTCAGTGCGTGGAATGAAGCGCAGATAGGCATCGCCGGTGCGGGCCGGTTTTTCGGGCAACAAGATGGCCTCGACCAGCTCGCCTTTTTTCAAAACAGTTTTTCCTGGGCCCTTGCAGAATTTTTCAACCGCCACCTTGCGTTTGCCTTTGGGGCCGCGGATCAGAGCCCTGGCACCGGCTGCCACCATGGCGGGTACACTGTCTGCCGCCGGTGAGGCGTTGCACAAATTGCCGGCTATCGTTGCGCGACCCTGAACCTGAGTCGAGCCGATAAGGGCTGCTGCCTCGACCACCCCGGGCCAGGCCTTGAGCAGCGCTGCATTCTCGCTCATTTCAGCTGAGGATACTGCAGCACCAATGCTGAAACCCTTGCCATCGCGGGAAATCTTGCACATGGGGGATATGTGCTTGACGTCAATGATGTTGTCGGGTTCTGAAAACCCGGTTCGCATGCGGACCAGCAGATCAGTGCCACCGGCAAGAATCTGCGTTTTGCCTTTGGAATTGGCCAGTAGATTTACGGCATCTTTTAATGTCGCCGGCGCGTGGTACTGCAAAGGTATTCTCCCTGATATCACATTCACTGCCAAGCTACTCCAAGAACTGCACCTGCGTCGAGACCGTCGTGCGACGGGCTGTGTTGTCGAAACGGCATATCGGGTTTCCGGAATGTGAATGAAAATACCAACGAAAGTAAATATTGACCCGTTTGAAACGATTGCCAGCGCCTGGCAGGCTGACTAGTTTGAGTGTTCGATTGTTTGCCGCTCATCCAGGCCGATATCAAGATTGCCTGCCCAAGGAGTTTCTATGTCTTCACCAATTTCCTATTCCCATGACGGTGCCATTGCCGTGATCACGGTGGACAATCCGCCGGTCAATGCTCTTTCACAAGCGGTTCGCAAGGGTCTGAGTATGGCCATCAGGCGATTTGAAGGCGACAGCAAAGCAAAGGCAGCCGTTATTGTGGGGGCCGGGCGGACCTTCTTCGCCGGTGCCGACATCAAGGAGTTCGGCAAGCCGATTGCCGCGCCGGGGCTGCCGGGTGTCGTGAATGAAATCGAAGCCTGTTCCAAACCGGTTGTCGCGGCGCTGCACGGTACGGCACTGGGTGGAGGATTTGAGGTTGCGCTGGGGTGTCATTACCGGGTTGCAACAAGCTCCGCCAAAGTTGGCCTGCCGGAGGTAAATCTCGGTATTTTGCCCGGCGCCGGTGGTACGCAACGTGCTCCAAGGCTAGCTGGTGTCGAAGCTGCTGCCGACCTGATCACATCAGGCAGGCATATCAGTGCCGAAGAAGCCCGCGAGCTGGGCCTCATTGACGAAGTGTCCAATGAACCGGATCCCACTGCGGCCGGAGTGGCGTTCGCCGGACTGATTATCGGCAATGACATGGGTCCGCGGCCGACCCGCGACATGAACACCAAGCTTGAAGATGCCCGAGCGGACAAGGAGTTGTTTGCAGCTCTGAGAGCCGCAGCAAAGAAGAAGGCCCGCGGCCAGTTGTCACCTTTGGTGTGTATCGATGCCATCGAGGCTGCTGTAACGGCCAAAGATTTCGATGCGGGTCTCGGTGAGGAGCGAAGATTGTTCGATATGCTGATGGCTTCTGATCAGCGCGAGGCTCTTATCCATGCCTTCTTTGGTGAACGTGCGGTTGGCAAAGTGCCGGAACTGGCAAAGGGCAAGCAACGAGAAGTAGGCAAGGTCGGCGTGATCGGTGGCGGTACCATGGGATCGGGCATCACAATTGCCCTCCTGAACGCCGGCTACCATGTGACCATGGTCGAGCGGGATGACGACGCGATTGCTGCAGGTACAGCCCGGGTCGAGGCAACACTGGAAGGCGGGGTTGCACGGGGCAAGATATCTGCCGAGCAGCGAGATGAGATGCTGGCAGACCTGTTTCACGGTACCACCAGCATGAATGCGCTGGCTCATGTCGATCTGGTCATTGAGGCGGTTTTCGAAAGCATGGACGTCAAGAAGGACGTGTTTGGCCAACTGGATAAAATCTGCAAACCGGGCTGTGTACTGGCGTCCAACACCTCTTACCTGAATGTCGATGAAATTGCCGCCATGACCAAACGGCCGCAAGATGTCATCGGCATGCATTTCTTCTCACCGGCCAATATCATGCGCCTGCTGGAAATCGTGGTGGCGGAAAAGTCCCACCCTGATGTGGTCGCGACTGCCTTTGCGGTGGCTAAGAAAGCCAAAAAGGTGGGCATCCGGTCGGGCGTGTGTGACGGCTTCATCGGCAACAGGGTGATGGGCAAATACCTGCGTGTGGCGCAAATGCTGGTTGAAGATGGTGCAACGCCTTATGAAGTTGATGAGGCGGTTGTCGGTTTCGGTTACCCGATGGGTCCGTTTTCCATGTCTGATCTGGCGGGTCTCGACATCGGCTGGGCAACCCGGAAACGCAAGGCAGCCACACGCGACCCAAGAGAGCGCTATGCATCGGACTGGATCGACCGGATTTGCGAACAGGGCCGCTACGGTCAGAAGACCGGGCGAGGCATATACAATTATCCCGAAGGCGCGCGAAAGGGTGAGCATGATCCCGACACGCTCAAGATCATTGATGATGTGCGCAGCAAAAAGGGCATCAATGCCCGAAATTTCACTGCAGACGAAATCATGGAACGCTATATGGCAGCGATGATCAATGAAGGCGCCAAGGTGCTTCAGGAGGGAATCGCCCTGCGGCCGGTGGACATCGACATGGTCCAGCTGTTCGGCTACGGCCATCCGCGCTGGCGCGGCGGGCCGATGAAGTATGCCGACATGCAGGGGCTGGACAAGATCCTGGCGTCAATTCGCAAATTTGAATCGGAAGATGGCTGGTTCTGGAAACCGGCTCAGTTGTTGGTTGATCTTGTCGAGAAGGGCGAGACCTTTGACAGCCTTAACAAGAAGGAAATCTCATGATGCGCGAAGCTGTAATTGTCGCAACCGCCCGAACTGCCATCGGCAAGGCGTTTCGCGGATCGTTCAACATGACCCATGGTGCCACCATGGGCGGTGCCGCGGCGGCAATTGCCATAGAGCGCTCCGGTGTCGAACCCGGCATGATAGAAGACTGCATCATGGGATGTGGCTTTCCGGAAGGTGCGACCGGCTCCAACATTGCCCGCCAGATTGCGATTCGCGCCGGGTTGCCGGTGACGGCGTGCGGAATGACAATCAACCGGTTCTGTTCATCGGGCCTGCAGGCCCTGGCGCTGGCTGCACACCGGGTCACCGAGGAGGCAACGCCTGCAGTTCTGGCGGGCGGGCTGGAGTCCATTTCACTGGTGCAGGATGCAGCGTCTCAGGGAGCCGCCCGTGAACCGTGGCTTGCCGAACACAAACCGGATATCTACATGGCGATGATCGATACTGCCGACATTGTAGCCGAACGCTATGGAATTTCCCGCGAGGCGCAGGACGAATATGCACTGGCCAGCCAGCAGAAAACCGCAGATGCGCAGGCTGCAGGAAAATTTGCCGACGAGATCATTCCGGTTACGACAACGATGGGCATGAAAAACAAGGAAACCGGTGAAATCACCACCCATGAAGTGACGATTGAGGCGGACGAATGCAACCGGCCGTCAACAACGCTTGACGGCCTGTCCGGCTTGCAACCAGTGCGCGGGGAAGGCAAGTACATTACAGCCGGAAACGCCTCGCAACTTTCTGACGGTGCCGCGTGCCTTGTTGTGATGGAAGCCAGGGATGCCGAGCGAAAGGGCCTCGAACCGTTGGGGGCTTTCAGAGGTTTTACGGTGGCGGGTTGTGAACCGGACGAAATGGGTATCGGCCCGGTGTTCGCCGTTCCGCGATTGCTTGAGCGGACCGGGCGCAAGATGGATGATATTGATCTGTGGGAGTTGAACGAAGCATTTGCGTCGCAGGTTCTATACAGCCGCGACAGGCTGGGAATTCCGAATGACATTCTGAATGTCAATGGCGGATCCATTGCCATCGGACACCCTTACGGAATGACAGGAGCCCGCCAGGTCGGCCATGTGCTGCTTGAGGGCAGGCGCCGGGGTGCAAAAAAAGCCGTTGTGACCATGTGTATCGGCGGTGGTCAGGGGGCAGCCGGGTTGATCGAGATATTCTGATCCCGCCTTATTTGTTGGCGGGCGACGCTAATCGATCAGCAAACACGGTGGCCAGTTTTGCCTTCAGTATCTTGCCGGACGGTGCCGCCGGCAGCTGATCTGACATGATCCAGTGTGTCGGGTGCTTGTAGGAAGCGAGCCTGTCGTTGAGGTGCGCTTTCAGTTCCTCTGGCGTCAGGTCGATATCGGCAAGCGGCTGGATGAAGGCGACAATGTCTTCGTTGCCGTTGGCGCTGTGACCGATTACCGCTGCCTGCACCACTTGCGGATGCTGGTTCAGGGCTGCCTCGACTTCCAGTGGATAGACATTGAACCCTGATCGGATAATCAGCTCTTTTGCGCGCCCGGTAATCTGCAAATTCCTACCATCATCGAGAAAGCCCAGGTCGCCGGTGCGCAGCCAGCCATCCGGGTCGAGAACCCGTTCGGTTTCGGTCTGATTGCGATAATAGCCTGCCATTATGTTTGGTCCGCGAATGATGATTTCACCAATACCGTCGCTGTTTTGCTGATCTATGCGGATGTGCTGGTCCGGCAACATCTTGCCAACAGAAGTGTCTGTCCGTGTGGCGCCGGGGCGGGTGGCGGCAATGCCGGCGGTGGATTCGGTCATGCCGTAGCCATTGAACAGGGGTAGTCCGAAAAATGCCTCGACCTTTTGTTTCCAGGCAAGGTCAAGCGGTGCACCGCCGGACGATATGTATCTGAGGTGTTCGGACTCCAGTATCTGCAATCCGGCCTGGTTGGCGTGGGCCATCAGCAATGCATGCATCTGCGGGACTGCGGGAAAGATCGAAGCACGCGATTGCAATGCTGCGAGTGTGGTTTCGGCATCAAACCTCGGCACCAGTTCGAGACTGGCGCCTGATGCCACGCCGGCCATGAATGCCGAGGACAGCCCGAACACATGGGTCAGTGGCAGAACGCCATAAATGCGATCCGTAGCGACGATGCCGCGATGGGCGGCGGAGGCCTGGCCGCCGTAAACAAGATTGCCGTGAGTCAGCATCACACCCTTGGGATCACCGGTGGTGCCGGTTGTGTACAACAAGGACGCTACCTGACCGGCGTCCGAGCGGGTCGTCTCGGTTGCAGTTTTCGGGCAAGTTGCCAACATCGCATGTTCGGGGCCAAACGGAAATTCGTGTGCATCGGCCTGTTGTGCATGAGAAAGCGCAGCGGTCGATACAGCGTGGGTGAACACTGTGGCAGCCGGTCGGGCATGCTGTTTGATGCGGTCGAGTTCTGCTGCCGACAAACGCGCATTTACCGGAACAGACCAGGCATCAAGCAGGCTTGCGGCCATCAGCCCGGTTGCCAGGGTGACCGAATTTTCAGCCACCAGCATGATCCGGTGCCCGGGCCGGACGCCTTCATTGCGCAATATAACGGCCAGGTTTTGCGAGGCCTGCAGCCAGTCTTGGAACGTCGTATCACCAGTGGAGGGCGTGGTCAGCGCAATCGCGTCCGGTGCATGGGCGACCTGGCGTTCAAGCAGGTGGTGTATTCTTGAAAACGATGTCATCTTGACACCAGATTAAACGGCTGAAGACTATCCTGCCAGTCGTTATACCGAAGGAGTTTCAGGTTATGTTGCGCCCACCATTATCTCCCCTGGTTGCTGATTTGCCTTCCACGGTTCCGTTTGTCGGACCGGAAGCGCAGGAACGGGCCCGCGGGCAGGTTTTCAAGGCGCGTATCGGAGCCAATGAAAGCGTGTTTGGCCCATCCGACATGGTGGTTCAGGCCATGCAGGCTGAAGCTGCGGAGGCATGGAAATATGGTGATCCGGAAAATTATGATCTCAAACAGGCACTGGCTGCATGGCATGGCGTATCGCCGGACAACATTCTGGTGGGAGAAGGCATTGATGGCCTGTTTGGGACCACGGCAAGACTGTTCGTTGAACAAGGTGACAAGGTTGCTACTTCGCTGGGCGCCTATCCGACCTTCAACTATCAGGTAGCCGGCGCGGGTGGCGAAATCGTCACGACGGCCTACGTCGACGATCGCGAGGATCCGGCATCCCTGCTGGCGTTGGCCAAGCGTGAAAATGCCAAAATGATCTACCTGGCCAACCCGGACAATCCAATGGGCACCTGGTGGCACGGCAGAGAGATCGATGCCATGATCAAGGATTTGCCGGAAGGTGTCGTATTGTGCCTGGATGAAGCATACTGCGAATTTTCGCCTGCCGGCACGATGCCTGATCTGGATGTGCACAACCCGCAGGTCTTACGCTTTCGAACATTCTCAAAAGCTTACGGCATGGCCGGCTGCCGCATTGGTTACATCATCGGGGAAGCGCAAATCATCAAGGCCTTTGACAAGATCCGCAATCACTTCGGTGTCAACCGGATTGCGCAGGCCGGGGCGCTTGCGGCACTGGCCGACAGTGACTGGCTGGAATCGGTGATAATGCGGGTCCACAGCGCGCGCGATCGCATCAGCCGTATTGCCCATGACAATGGTCTGGAGACGATAGCGTCTGCGACCAATTTTGTTGCCATTGATTGCGGCCGTGACGGCGCTTTCGCCAAGGCGGTGATGGAAAGCCTGCTGGCACAGGGGGTTTTCGTCCGGATGCCGGGGGTAGACCCTCTCAATCGATGTATTCGCGTGTCGGCCGGTCGAGAAGATGATCTGGATATTTTTGAAGAGGCCTTTCCGGGCGCGCTTGCGAATGCCACCGGATGAAGCCCGAACAGGATGAAGTGCCTGATCGTAGCTTTCCTGTTGCTGTAACGCTGATTGTGGCAGGGCTGGCGACGGCCAGCCTGTCTGGCGCGTTTTTGAAGTTGATGGCAGCCGAACTGAATGTCGCGGTCATGACATTCGGGAGATACACCGGATATCTCGTGGTTCTGTTGCCGGTTGCGGCGTGGCGGTATGGCCGCCTGGTGATTGCGCCACCGGAGGCGCCGACACAATTCTTGCGCGCATCGCTGATACTTGGCGCGACGCTGAGTTTTGTGATTTCAGTGCGTTATCTGCCGTTGGCAAATACGGTGGCGATCCTCTACATCTACCCGTTTCTGGTGGCATTGTTGTCGCCCTGGCTGCTGGGCGAGCGGGCAACCCAGGCCTCCTGGCTGGGTGTAGCTTGCGGGTTTGTCGGCATATTGATTGTCATGCGGCCTGATCTCGGGCTGGTGAACATGGGTACCATCTGCGCTCTGGCAACCGGCCTGTCCTATGCATTCCACATTATTGTCACCCGTAAACTGGCAAATGCAGCACCCGCTCTCGTCTCAAACACCTATATGGCGATTGTTGCGCTGGTTCTGATAACGCCGTTTGCGTGGACCTGGTGGCAACCGGTTTCGATCAATCAGGCAGGAATCCTGTTTGTAATGGGCGCAATCAATGCCGTTTCACACCTGCTGATTATCAGTGCCTTTGCGAGAGCATCAGCACCGGCGCTGGCGCCTTTCACCTATAGCGAAATAGTTGCAGCAGTTGTCTGGGGTGTCCTGTTTTTTGCAGAAATCCCGGATGCAATCACCTTTGTAGGTATGGCGGTGATCATCGCATCCGGTGTTGCCGTATCGCAGAGCGGAAACCTTGGCCGCCTGATCGCAAGGCGGCGCGGGGCAAGCGGGGGAGGTTAAAAAGGCGACTTTGTCGGGAAATCCGGTTTGCGCTTTTCGCGAATTGAGGAGAGCCCTTCCTTTACCTCCGGTCCCGAGAAGCCCATGAATTCCAGCGCCAGCGAGGCATCGAAACTCGGACCGGCCATGCGCAACCAGTTGTTCAGTGAATGCTTGGTCCAGCGAATGGCGGTGGGTGCGCCCCTGGCCAGTTTGCCGCAGATTTTCAGTGCGGCTTCGTACACCTTGTCATCGTCGGCAACCTGCGACACAAGCCCGATGCGTTCAGCCTCTTCGCCGGCCAGCGGTTCGCACAGCATCAGGTAATATTTGGCCTTTGCCATGCCGATAAGCAGCGGCCAGACAATGGCGGCATGATCTCCGGCGGCAACGCCCAGCCGGGTGTGGCCGTCGATAATGCGTGCTGTGCGCCCGGCAACCGTGATATCGCACACCATGGCTGCCGCTAGGCCGGCGCCCACACTGACGCCCTCAATGGCTGCGACGGTTGGTTTGCAGCAATTGATGACATTGTAGACAAGATCACTGGCCTCTTTCCATACGCGGGCGCGGGTTGCAAAATCACTGGTCATGTCTTCGACCATGGCGAGATCGCCGCCTGCCGACAGGTTGCCGCCGTCACCGCGCAACAGAACTACACTGGTGTCGGGGTCGCGATCTATGTCACGCCATACTTCCGCCAGTTCGCGATGGCCGCCGGCATCCAGCGCATTAAGTTTTTTGGGTGCGCTGAGGATTACCTCCAGCACGCCGGTTTCCGGCCGATTAAACTTCAAGGACGTGTAGTTTGCATAGAGATCTGTCATGGTCACTCAACAATCGTTGCTTTTCTAGGGCCTCGACCCTGATGAATTGGCTTGCCAGTATGTGACGGCGAAACGAATTTGAGAAGAAGTTGGATAGTGCATGGGTGTGATGATCGATGGCAAGTGGCACATGCAGTCAATTGCAGAGCTTTCAGACGGTGGCGCCTTCAGGCGCAGTGAAACCAGTTTTCGAAACTGGGTGACGCAGGACGGTGAATTTCCGCCTGAAGCGGGCCGCTATCACCTTTATGTCTCCTTTGCCTGTCCGTGGGCGCACCGGACATTGATCATGCGGATGTTGAAGGGGCTACAGGACATGATCTCCGTTTCGGTAGTCAACTGGTTCATGGGTGAAGACGGCTGGTCGTTTCAGGATGGCGACGGGGTGGTGGGCGATCCGGTATTTGAGGCCGAACATTTGCGCGACGTCTACCGTGGTGCCAGGTCCGATTACACCGGCAGGGTCACTGTGCCGGTTTTGTTTGACACCGCGACCAGGCAGATTGTTTCCAATGAGAGCGCAGAGATCATTCGCATGTTCAATTCGGCATTTGACGGGTCGGGTGCGCTGCCGGGCGATTATTATCCGGCTGCGTTTCGTGATGAAATCGACGCTGTCAATGCGCGCATCTATGACACGCTGAACAACGGTGTCTATAAATCCGGCTTTGCCCGCAGTCAGGAAGCCTATGAACAGGCGGTTTTGCCGCTGTTTGATACGCTCGACTGGATGGAGGATATCCTGTCCCGGCAGCGCTGGCTGGCAGGCGACCGGTTCACCGAGGCTGACATTCGGGCATTTCCGACGTTGATCCGCTTCGATCCGGTCTATCACGGCCACTTCAAATGCAATCGTGCCCGCATTGTCGATTATCCGAATTTATGGGCATATACGCGTGAAATCTATCAGATGCCGGGTGTCGCCGAGACCGTCAACCTGGTGCATATCCGCAACCACTATTACGCCAGTCATGAAACCGTAAATCCCACCCGCATCGTGGCCATTGGCCCGCAGCCGGACTACATGGAGCCACATGGCCGCAGATGACGGCGCCTGTTTCTGTCCGGTCCGGCTTATTTCACATGTTTGGCGATAAACTCGATGGCTGACTGCACACCGCCTGAACCATGCTCGATGCCCAGTGCCGTCATGGCGGTTTCGATTGCCGCCAGCGTGCCAAGCTGGTTATAGCCGTTGACATGACCCATGTGGGCAATCCGGATGGCCCTGCTGTCCAGTGGTCCGATGCCGCGGCCGACAGTGACGCCGAGCTTGTGTTCACAGTAGTCGATGATGCCGGTACTGGCGCCTTGCGGGGTCAACACACAGGTAACCGAATCACTGCGCTCGGCAGGTTCGGACACAGCGAAATCCATATCGCCCCTTGAGATCCAGGTTTGCACGGCAGCCCGCGTGGCTCCTGCCAGCAGGGCATGGCGATGAATGGCATTGTCGAGGCCCTCGGCGAGTAACATCTCCAGAGCCTTGCGAAGGGCGAACACCATTTGCACAGGCGGCGTTCCGGCATACCACATATAGTGATCCTTGCCGTCACGGAACGTCCAGTCCCAGTAACTGGTTACCAAACCAGCTGACTTGTGGGCCTTTTTGGCCCTGGCGCTGGCGGCGGTGAAGCTCAGTCCCGGCGGGGTCATCAGTCCCTTCTGGGCTCCGGCCACGGTAACGTCGACACCCCAGCCATCCATGTCAAACTCCATGGAGCCGAGCGATGCGATTGTGTCGACCATCAGCAGGGCCGGATGGCCGGTCTCATCCAGCGCAGCGCGGACCCCCTTGACGTCATTGACAACGCCGGTTGCGGTGTCTGCCTGCACCATGAGTATGGCCTTGAGTTCCTGCGCTGTATCTTTGGCAAGGCGGGTCCTGACGGCTTTCAGGTCGACAGCGCGGCCGGTGCGTTCTGCAAGCACTTCGGTTTCAATGCCAAGCTGGCTGGCCATCTCGCCCCAGACGACCGGAAACAGGCCTGATTCCAGAACCAGCACCCTGTCGCCTTGGGACAGGGTATTGGAAAGCGCTGCTTCCCATGCGCCATGACCATTGGCGGCATAGATGTAGACTCTGCTCCTGGTACGGAAAATCTTCTTGAGATCTTTCATGCAGGCACGGGAGGCTTCTTCCGAGCTGCCGCCGTAAATGTCGACAGATGCATGGTGCAGGGCGTTGAGCACCTCGTCAGGCATGTTGGTGGGGCCGGGAATTGCAAGGTGCCGGTGACCATTGGCAAGCGTCATGGGGTTGGTCCGTTGATAATAGGTGTACCGGGGACAAGGGTCCGTACTGTCCCACCGGTTTCATGGAATGGCAAGACGTCAGGTGCCAAGATAGCCCTGCAATCCGGGAATGTCTGATGCGCTGAAAAGAGCATCGACCGGGCGATTGGCAACTACCTGGCCTGCATCGAGAAATGCCGCATGACCGGCAGCGAACTTGACGTCTGCCGGGTCGTGGGAGACCAGGATGACGGTCATCCCGCGCTGTTTGTGAATAGTGCTTACGAGGCGCAGCATGTCACGCCGCAAGGCGGGGCCGAGGGCGGCAAACGGTTCATCCAGCAACAGGACAGGGCGGTTGCGCACCAGTGCCCGGGCAATTGCCACCCGCTGGCGCTGCCCGCCCGAAAGCTCACGCGGCAGCCGCTTTTCCAGGCCAGAAAGCCCGGTTTCTTCAAGCGCGCCTGCTATGGAAGTCTTGTCATCGTCCGACAAATCCAGCGCAGGTGATATGCCAAGTGCGACGTTGGTGAATACATCCAGATGGGCAAACAGGTTGTTGTCCTGAAACACCATGGTTACCGGACGGTCGGCTGGTTGTGTCGCAGTGGCGTCGATGCCATCAAACAATACGCTGCCGGAGGACGGCTCTTCAAAGCCGGCAATCAGATTGATCAGTGTGGTCTTTCCCGATCCGGACGGGCCAATGAGACCGGTAAAGCTGCCGGCCTCAAACGTGGTCGAAAAATGCATCGGCTCGCCACCTGGATAACAGAAATCCAGATCGGCCAGCTTGATCGCGGAACCGGTCATGACATGCGTGCTCCGGGTTTCAACTGTTCAGCAGACCATATCAATGCAAGACAGAAACCTGCCAGAATTATCGCAATCCCCGCTGCTTCCAGCGAACGGTAACTGCCCATCTTCTGTAACAGAAGCAACGGCAGGGTTACAAAGTCCGTCGAACCGAACAGCGCTGCAGCGCCCAGGTCGCCGATGGACAGGGCCGCTGCCAGGGCAAAGGCGAGTGCGAACGAGCGGGCCAGCACCGGCAGATCGATCAGGCGCCATCTATGCAGTCCGGACAGGCCGAGGCTGGCACACAGGCGGTCATGCACCTGGGCCTGGCCGACAACCGCCGGGCTCAAGATCCTGAGCACGAAGGGCAGGGACATTAGCGCGTTGACGACAGCCACGATAACCGGGGCAAGTGCAGCGGCCATGCCGGTGCGGTGCAGGACGACGAACCAGCCGGCGCCGATGACAATCGGGGGTACAACGAGAATGAGTGACCCTGACGCCTGCATGCCGGAAACAAGGTATGCAGCGGCGCGTGATGGTTGGCGGCGGCGCATGATGGTGCGTTGTGCCGCCAGCAGGCACCAGGCCATGACAAGTGACAGGCTGGCAGCGGTGAACGCCAACAGCAGCGATGTGCCCAGTGCGCGCCAGAACACCGATTGCGATACGATTGCCGCAAACGGTGCAGCGATACCTGACAGGGCAATGGCCAGCATCGGCGTTGCAATGAAGCTGAGGCCGGCAGCGATGACCGTTATGTCTTTGAACCGGGAGGGATGTTGATCAGGCCGCCGTGCCGGTTTGCCGACACCGGCCATGACCGCAATATCTGCTGCCATGCGTCCGCCCAGAACAAACAGGCCGGCGCACAATGACAGCTGCAACAGGGCCAGCAGAACGGCGCGCGGCGGATCAAAGTCAAAACGCAGCGACTGATAGATAGCTACTTCCAGCGTGGTGGCCCTGGGCCCGCCGCCCAATACCAGCACCACGGCAAAACTGGCTATGCACAACATGAATACCAGGCTGGCGATGCCGGGCAGTACGGACCGGATCACCGGCCATTCGATATGGCGGAATACGTGGCCGGAGGTAAAACTCAACTGGGCGGCCAGGCGCCAGTTCTCTGGCGGGATCTGTTCCAGTGACGCGACCAGCAGGCGGGCTGCCAGTGCCATGTTGAAAAACACATGCGCGATCAGAATGCCGGGCAGGCCATAGATGTTCAACGGTTCCGACATGCCGGTGGTCTGCAGCAGGGTACTGACCCAGCCCT
Source organism: Alphaproteobacteria bacterium (assembly GCA_024640405.1). Classification (GTDB taxonomy): domain Bacteria; phylum Pseudomonadota; class Alphaproteobacteria; order Rhizobiales; family Aestuariivirgaceae; genus Anderseniella. Next base: position 22,153 of record JAHEFB010000046.1, read on the forward strand.
GCCTGCCCCACACCTCGACGATGCCCAGCACCACCACCAGTGCCGGCAAGGCCAGCGGCAGGGCGAGCAGGCGCAGGATGATGGCCCTGCCCGGAAACATCGCTTGCCGTGCCAGGGCTCTTGCCAGCGGGATCGCCAGTGCGAGCGACAGTAGGGTCGATAGTCCGGCCTGAAGCAGGGTGAACCTGGTGATTGCCCAGACGAAGGACAGGTAGTCTGAACCCAGCTCCGGCATTGCAGGTGCAATCGCCACCAGCGCCAGCATGGGGGTTACAGCGATAAAGAGGATGAAGGAAAGCGCGACAGTTCCCGCCATAACCGCTTGCCTGGGCCTGGACATTGCGACCGATGATGACATCCCGGCCTGCCGAGTTACCTGGTTGTGGCTTTGAGCCACTCGTCGATCCATGCCTTGCGGTTGGCATTGACCTCGTCGGATGCCAGCAGCAGTGACTTTTCAGGCTTTACCAGTTTGCCGAATGCATCCGGCAGTGTGCCGGTGGTCTTGCCGGCCGGCCACATCCAGTTGTTGGTCGGGATGTGGTTCTGGAAGCCGGGCCCGGTCATGAAGGCCAGGAACTTGCGGGCAAGCGGCTTGTTTGGCGACGACTTCAGAATGCCGGCAACCTCGATCTGCATGTAATGGCCCTCTGAGAAGGCCGCCGCGCGATAGCGGTCGGTTTTCTCCGCCACCATGTGGTAGGCAGGCGAGGTTGTGTAGGACAGCACCATGGGCGCCTCGCCCTTGGTGAACATGCCATAGGCCTCCGACCAGCCGGGCGTCACGGTCAGCACACGCTTTGACAGTTTGCTCCAAGTGTCGGGTGCCTTGTCGCCATACACCGCCTTGATCCACAGCAGCAGGCCGAGGCCGGGGCTGGAGGTGCGCGGGTCCTGAATAACGATTTTTTGCTCCGGGTCGCCGTTCACCAGCGCATCCAGGCTGGCAGGCGGGGTCTTGATCTTCTCGCTGTCATAGATGACGGCGAAGTGGCCGAAATCATACGGCACGAATATCCGGTCGGCCCAGGTCACCGGCAGGCTGATGTTAACCGTGTCGATATTGTGCTGTTCAAACAGGCCGGTTGCGGCGGCTTCCGCCGTCAGGCTGGTGTCGATGCCCAGCAGGACATCGGCCTTGCTGTTGGCCCCTTCCAGCTTGATGCGGTTCAAGGTGGCGACTGCGTCTGCCACGGCCACCCATTCAAGTTCACAGCCGCACTCCGCCTCAAAAGCGGTCTTGATTTTCGGACCGGGGCCCCAGTCCGAGGTGAAGCTGTCATAGGTATAGACCGTGAGCTTGTCCCTGGCTGATGCCGGCACTGCCAGTGTCAGGACAACGGCAAGGCAAAGTGTAAACAGGCGCAGCATTTTCGATCTCCTCCGCGAAGATGACAATTTGCTGCCGGACGTGATGGGAAAACATCGAGAACAGGCTCGTATCCCTCCGCCGGCATGATCCGGATCAGGTTCAGAGGGTTGGCAGGGACACCTGCCTCTCAGCCCTTCAGATTTGTGGGGCACCCCGAGAGCAATTACAGATATAGGGCACCAGCGGGCCCTTGTACAAGGCACATTGTGTGGTATTGCAGCGGACCATGACTGTGAAGTTTACATTGCTGCTGGCTGGCGAGCTGACCGTGACTGACCGGCTGAAGGCCCAGATTGCCGGCAGCCGCATCATTGCAGCAGACGGCGGCATGGCTCATGCCGAAGCGCTTGGCGTGCTTCCGGAGCTGTGGCTGGGAGATTTTGATTCATCGGATGAAGCGCTGATTATGCGCTACGCGGACATTCCGCGCCAGGCTCATCCTGTTGCCAAGAATGCCACGGATGGTGAACTGGCGGTGGATGAAGCGGTCCGGCTTGGGGCTACAGAGTTGCTGCTGGCAGGCGGCTTCGGCGGCCAGGCCGACCATGCCTTTGCCCACATGATGTTGTTGCTCGGGTTGAAAGCGCACGGCATGCCGGTGATGTTGTCCAGTGGCCACGAGGAAGCCTGGCCGTTGCTGGATGACAGCATCGAGATCGATGTGCCGCCGGGATCGCGCCTGTCGATCCTGCCGGTCACCGATCTCGACCGCATCACCATCGAGGGTGTGCGCTGGCCGTTGAGCGACCGCAACGTGATGCTGGGCTCAACCCTGACCCTGTCCAACGAAGTGGAAACGCCACCGGCGAAAGTGTCGGTTGTTGCCGGCAAGGCGATTGTGCTGGTTTATCCGGTTTAGGTCCTTGAAAGTGCGTCTGGGTATCAACCCGGCAACTCCGGGTTCGACATCCGTGAACCCAACCGTCCTGGCCTGATGTGTCTCAGGCATCTGCCAGTCCGTACCAGATCTGCCCCGGAAAAGTAATATGAATGCCATCCCGGCAGTAGGCAACGCGAGCATAACCTTTTTCGCTTCAACTCACGAAGCTCGATGGATGGGGCAATGACGCGGTTGACGCCCGTCGGGCACAATCATGTGAAATCAGGATCGATCGGCTTGACTCGCCGGCTCCTGGTGTTCTATTGAGTATTGAATTCAGTATTCAGAGTTCGGAATTCAATTCATGTTGACGATCCAGACGGCTCCCGCGCTGGCCGACCAGGTCTACCAGGTTATCCTCGATGATATCTGCAGCGGCAGGCTGACACCGGGCACACACCTGAAGCAGGAACAACTGGCTGAAAGGCTTGGGGTTTCGCGCCAGCCGGTGCAGCAGGCAATGGCATTGCTCAAGGCAGACGGCCTTGTTGAAGAGGTTGGCAAACGGGGTCTGCGGGTATCCGAACTGGATATTGAGGTGATGCACCACCATTATGAAGTGCGCGCCCAGCTGGATGGACTTGCCGCTCGCAATACCACATTGCGGATTGGTCAGGATGCTGCATTGCGCGGGGCTTTCGAGACGCAAGTCCTCAGCATACTCGCCGCTGGGACCAGGGCGGTGAAGCATGGCGACGTGCCGGAGATGATCCGTCAGGACGAATTGCTGCACCGGCTGTTCTATGAGTATTCCGGCAATCCATTGCTTGTCTCGACCGCCGAGCCGCACTGGCGTTTTTTGCGCCGTGTCATGGGAGATGTCATGCGCAAGGCCGAGCCGCCACACGACATCTGGGACCAGCATGTGGCCATAGTGACCGCAAGCCTGAAAGGTCAACCGGATGAGGCAGAGGCGCTGATGACCGATCATGCCCGGCGTGCGGCAATACTGCTGGCAGGCAACGCAGATGCCGGAGCTACCGCGACATGACTGCGACACAGCCTCTCAACATCGGCCAGATCCTGACGGCACAAGCCCGGCTGCAACCCGACCGTATAGCTGCGCGCGATCTTGAGCGCGCCATGACCTTCCGGCAATGGAACAGCCGTGCCTGTCGGCTGGCCAATGCGCTCATTGGTCTTGGCCTGAGCAAAGGAGACCGAGTGGCCGTGCTGGCCTACAACCGCGTTGAATGGGCAGAAATTTTCGCCGCTGCTGCCAAGGCGGGCGTCGTTGCGGTTCCGATTAATTTCCGGCTGACCGGGCCGGAGGCGCAGTACATTGTAGAAAACTCCGGTGCAAGTGCGGTACTCGCGGAAGATGCGCTGGCCGGTACCATCGAGGCGGTACGCGACGGGCTCTCCCTATCTGCCGAACGTTTCATCCTGATCGGTGCTGGAAAGGCAGATGGCGAATGGCGCGGCTACGAGGAGTTTCTTGCCGCAGGCCCGGACAGCGAGCCCGATGTAACCGTAAATCCCGACGACACCTGGTGCCTGATGTATACGTCGGGCACTACCGGCCGGCCCAAAGGGGCGATCCGTACCCATCGCGGCATCGCCATGCTGGCATTGATGACCTCGGTTGAATTGTCCACAAGGCGTGCCGATGATGCCTTGCTTGTCATGCCGATGTGCCATGCCAACTCGCTGTTCTTTTTCTCCGCCTTTGTCTATTCCGGCGCCTGTGTCACCATTTTTTCAAGGCCCAGCTTTGATGCGGGATTGTGCCTGCGCACAATGGTTGAAACGGGTACCACCTTTACCTCACTGGTACCGACACACTACTCAATGTTGCTGGACGTGCCGCCGGCTGAACGTGGCAAGGCCAGCTTTGAGCGTGTGGAGAAGTTGATGATTTCGTCCGCACCGGCGCGAGCCGATACCAAACAGGCCGTGATGGAGATGTTTCCGAACACCGGTCTTTTCGAACTTTACGGTTCTACCGAAGGCGGTTGGGTCACCATGCTTCACCCGGACGAGCAGTTTGAAAAACTGGGAACGGTTGGCCGGGAGACGATTGGATCTGCGCCCATCAGATTGCTGGATGATGATGGCAATGAGGTGCCGGACGGCCAGCCCGGAGAGCTGTTTTCCTGCAACCCATATACATTCACCGGTTACTGGAATAACCCCCAGAAAACAAATGATGCGTTTCGTGGCAACTACATGACGGTTGGTGATGTTGCGATCCGCGATGAAGACGGCTTCATCAAACTGATCGACCGAAAGAACAATGTGATCATTACCGGTGGCGAGAACGTCTATCCGTCGGAAGTTGAAGCTGTTATCGGCTCGCATCCGGCGGTAGCCGATGCGGCTGTCGTCGGTTTGCCCGACGAAAAATGGGGCGAGCGCGTTACGGCAGCCATTGTGTGCCGGGAAGGCCAGGTCGTGGATGAGGCTGCGCTGACCGAATGGTGCAAGGACCAGCTTGCCGGGTACAAGCGGCCACGCAACTTTGTTTTTATTGCGCCTGGCCAGATGCCGCGCAATGCCACCGGCAAGATTTTGCACCGCCTGCTGCGCCAGCAACTTGTTTGACAAACTATTACCAAGAGAACAAAGACAATGACCCTGAGTGCCAGTGAAATTCCCCGCCAAGACCTCAATGATGATCCGCTTTGTGTTGCCGCATGGATTGCCAAAGCTCTGAAGGCGCGTGGCGTTGATCGAATTTTCGGGTTGCAGGGCGGTCATATTCAACCGATCTGGGATTATGCTGCGCAAGCCGGCATACGGATCATCGACGTGCGCGACGAGCGGGCCGCCGTTCACATGGCCCATGCCCATGCCGAACTTACCGGCGGGTTCGGCGTTGCCATGGTCACGGCAGGCCCCGGTGTCACCAACACAGTCACGTCCATGGCCAATGCTTCGCTGGCGCGAGTACCTGTTCTGCTCATCGGCGGCTGTACGTCGCGTCCGCAGGCAAACATGGGGCCGCTGCAGGATATTCCGCATGTGGATATTCTGAAACCTGTCTGCCGCTATGCCCGTACCGCGCGGGTGCCGGACCAGGTGCTTCGCGAGATGGACGAGGCAATTTCCCGCGCATTCGGTGATATGGGAGAGCCGGGGCCTTCTTACATCGAGGTTCCTACCGATGTGTTGCGCACAAACGTACAGCCGCAGCTCATACTGAATGAGTGGCTGACCGGCACCAGGACACGAAAGCTTCAGCCCGAACCGGACGCGGTGGCAGAGGCTGTTGCAGCTATTCGGGCAGCCAAACGCCCGCTGGTTATTTCCGGCCGCGGCGCACGCCGTGCGGGCAAAGAACTTTGCCACTTTCTCGACACCCTCGATGGGCTCTATCTGGATACCCAGGAAAGCCGTGGACTTGTGCCTTCAGAACATCCTTCATTTGCAGGTGCCGTTCGCGGCGCGGTGATGAGCCAGGCGGATCTGGTGATCACGCTAGGCCGCAAGCTGGACTATCAAGTTGCGTATGGATCGCCCGCGGTGTTCGGCGATGCCCGTTTCATTCGGATTGCCGATACTGCGGGCGAACTCATCGACAATCGCCGTGGCAGCCCGGAATTGCTGTCGGACACAGGCCTGGCGCTCGAGGCTATCACCGCAGCACTGGGCAATGACGCCGGCAGCCGCGATCAGGTGTGGCTTGATGGCCTGCGGGCCAAGCAGAAACGGCGCGTCGCAGGCGGTGATGCGGCTGAAACGCCGCAGACCGGCGCAGACGGCAAAGTGCATCCACTTGCCATATTCGATGCCGTCAGGGACAAGGCTGATCCCGACTACATCGCCATTGCCGACGGTGGAGACCTTTTGAGCTTCGCCCGCATCGGCCTGGCAGCCTCAACCTATATGGACGCAGGTGCCTTTGGTTGCCTTGGCATTGGCGTCCCGTTCGCAGTGGCTGCAAGTCTGGCGTTTCCCGACCGCCAGGTGATCTCCGTCAATGGTGACGGCGCTTTTGGTCTTAACATCCTGGAAATCGACACAGCCGTGCGGCATGGCGCGAAGCCGGTATTCATCGTGTCTAACAACGCAGCATGGAACATCGAGCGGTTTGATCAGGACGTCAACTATGGCGGCCGCGTCGTTGGCACAACTTTGCGCCATTCAGACTATGCCGCGCTGGCGCGTGCGCTTGGTGCGCACGGGGAACGGGTTGAAGATGCAAAAGATCTGCCCGCAGCGCTTGAACGCGCACTGGCCAATGCGCCTGCCGTAATCGATGTGGTGACATCGCAGGATGCAGTCTCGTCAGACGCCCAGAAAGGCCTCGGATTTGTGCCCGACTATCAGGCACTGACCGCCTGGGATGACGCGGAACGCAAACGCCGCGGCGAGATCTGAAGTTTTAAACGATCGACAAGGCGGACGGTCCGTCTGGCGGCGGGAATTCATGGTCGAGCAACGCCAGATCGTCTTCGTCCAGTTCGATATCCAGGGCCGCAACGATTGGTGCGATACGTTCCATGCGGGAGGTTTTCGGAATGGCTATCGTGTTTTTCTGCGCCATCAGCCAGGCCAGCGCGATGGACGCCGGGGTTACGCCGTGCCGGTCGGCCAGCGTTGCAAGACTTGCATCGCGCAACAGTCTTCCTTCACCCAGTGGGCAATAGGCCATAAGCGGAATCTGTTTTTCATCCAGCCCCGGTTTCAAATCCCATTCGATGCCGCGGTCCGAGAGATTGTAGAGGACCTGATTGACGGCGCATTTTGTGCCGTCACGCACGCCCAGCAATTCCTTCATGTCGTCGGCATCCAGATTGCTGACACCCCATTGGAGAATTTTGCCATCGGATTTGAGGCGCTCAAATCCGGACACTGTTTCGTCAAACGGGTATTGCCCGCGCCAGTGCAACAGATAAAGATCGATGCGATCGGTCTGCAGTCGCTTAAGCGACCGGTCGCAGGCTGAAATCACGCCGTCGTATGAAGCATTGTGCGGATATACCTTGGAGACAATATATGCCTCGTCGCGCCGCCCTTCCAGCGCCGCGGCCACAACCTTTTCCGCGCCGCCTTCGCCGTACATTTCAGCTGTATCTATGAGACTGAGGCCGGCGTCGAGGCCGTGACGCAGAACGTCTGCCTCGGCATTCAACAACTCTGCATCCTCACCCATGCGCCAGGTGCCGAGTCCAAGTGCGGATATTTTCTGTCCGCCGGGAAGGGTTACATGCTTCATACGCAACTCCACTTTTCCATCGCAACAGCTTGACGCAGGACAAGGTCTGAACGCAAGGTGCGTTTGAAACTGAAACACTTCACAAATGCGATGGTGGAATGAAGGCAAAAGCTTTTTCGTTTGCCGCAGATGACTGGCGATCGGGGGTATTTGCAGCGCTGAAGCGGCAGAACGTGCAGCAGATGGCTTATGTGCCGGATGCCGGCCATGCCAGCCTGATCACCGCGTGCCATGCCGACGCGGAAATTGAAAGCACTGTGCTGACCACCGAAGAAGAAGGTGTGGCCCTGCTGGCCGGGGCTGATCTCGGTGGCCAGCGCGGGGTAATGCTGATGCAATCGTCCGGCGTCGGCAATTGTGTCAACATGTTTTCGCTGCTGCAATCATGTGGATTTCCGTTCGTCACCCTGGTCACCATGCGCGGTGAATGGGCGGAGTTCAATCCCTGGCAGATACCAATGGGGAAGGTGACGGAGGAAACATTCAAACGCTCGGGGTTCATTGTTTATCGGGCCGACACGGGCGAGGATGCTGCAGCGATGACGGCCTCAGCGGTGCAACTGGCCTATGACAGCAACTGTCCGGTAGCGGTGTTGTTGTCTCAGCGCCTTATCGGCGCAAAGAATTTTTGAAATGGGCAGAAGCAAATGATCGACAGGCGTGATGGTGTAGCGGCTATCCTGAAAGACCGGCCGGACAACCTGCTGGTGATCAGCGGGCTGGGCTCGCCCACCTACGATGTTGCGGCGGCGGGCGATGTGGCGGAAAACTTCTATTTGTGGGGGGCAATGGGTGGTTCAGCCTCGATGGGGCTGGGCCTCGCGCTGGCCCGGCCTGATGCACGCGTGCTGGTTGTTACAGGCGATGGTGAAGCCTTGATGGGCATGGGGTCGCTGGCGACACTGGGCGCCAAGGCGCCTGAAAATCTCGCCGTGCTGGTCATCGACAATGAGGCGTTTGGCGAGACCGGCGGTCAAACCAGTCACACCGGCAAGACGACTAACCTGGCTGCGGTGGCGCTGGCCTGCGGGTTCAGGCATGTCCTGACTGCCCACAGGCAGCCTGACCTTGCGGTCCTGAAGCAGGTTATGCTTGAAGAGACCGGACCTGTTCTGGGCGTGATCAAGGTCGGATCGGGCGAACTGCCCAGGGTTTTGCCGGAACGGGACGGGCACGCCATCAGAAACAGATTTATAACTGCAACAACAAATCGGAAAAATGGAGAAAAGACATGAGTTTGACGAGAATAGGCGCCGGCGCCCGGATGACAAGTGCGATCATTCATGGTGGCAAGGTCTATTTGTCGGGGTTTGTGGCCGGCGAGGCGGCCGGTGGCAGTGTTGCTGCCCAGACCGCGGATATCCTGGCACAGATAGATGCAACACTGGCGGAGGCCGGTTCAGACAAGACGCGGGTTATCAAGGCAACCATCTGGCTGACCGACATGGACACGTGGGCTGAAATGAACACGGTCTGGGATGAATGGGTCGTGGCGGGTGAGACGCCCTGCCGCGCTGCCGTGCATTCACCTAAGCTGGCGGCTGCCGGTCTCGACGTGGAAATTCAGGTGGAAGCGGCGATCTAGCGTCAGGAATCGTTGCCATGGCAAAGGCGCTGGTACTTGGAGCCGGAATTGTCGGGGTCACCATGGCTTACGAGCTGTGGAAGGACGGCCACGAAGTAACGGTCATCGACCGCGAAGCCGGTGCCGCTGAAATCACCAGCTTCGGCAATGCCGGCATGATTGCGCCGGGCCACGCCTATGCATGGGCGTCGCCTGCTTCACCTGGAATTCTGTTCAGGTCCCTGTGGCGCAATGATCAGGCTCTGCGGCTGAAACCGTCGCTTGACCCTGCATTCCTAAAATGGATGTGGAAATTCTGGGGCCAGTGCACAGCGCAAAGCGCAGCCGACAATACAAGGCGAAAAGTTCGGCTGTGCAACTACGCGCAAACGGTGTTTCACGAGACCCGGCAGGAAACAGGTGTTTCCTATGACGCCAATGACGGCGGCATTCTTTATCTGTTCCGATCGCCATCGGCCTTCGATGCCGCCAACAAAAAGGCAGAAATACTGCGCCAGGAAGGTTCAGACATTGGTGTTCTGGACAAAGACGGCATAGCGGCAAAGGATCCCGCACTCGCCGACGGCAGGGATCAGTTTGCCGGTGCTTTGTTTGGCGGCCGGGATGAAACCGGTGACTGCCGGATTTTCACCCGTAACCTGGTGGCGTGGCTTGAAGCGCGAGGCGTGACGTTCGGATGGAGGGTGACGGCTGAACACCTGGAGATCGAGGGCGACAGAGTATCAGCGGTTGTCACGGATAAGGGACAGATGTCAGCCGACATGATCGTGGTCTCTCTCGGCGTGTATTCGCCGCATCTGACAAGACCTGTCGGGATTGACCTGCCGATCTACCCGGTCAAGGGATACTCGATGACCATTCCGGTGTCCGGACGCAACAAGCCGCCCAGAATTGGCGGCATCGATGAAGAAAGCCTGGTTGCCTATACGCCGATGGGTAACCGTTTGCGGGTGACGGCAACAGCGGAGTTTTCAGGTTATGGCACCGAGCATTCACCGGGCGATTTTCGACACATGACCGGTGTCGTAAAAAGCCTGTTTCCCGACGGTGCGGACTATTCAAGTATAGAGTACTGGGCGGGTCTTCGGCCAATGACACCTGAAGGAACCCCGATACTGGGTGCCACAAAATACAAGAACCTGTGGTTGAATACGGGGCAGGGCCACATGGGCTGGACCATGAGCCACGGAACCAGCCGGATCGTGGCCGACCTGATTTCAGGCCGCAGGACGGCAATTTCGGTTGACGGCATCACACTTTGACCGGTTTCAAGAACCTGTTGATAAAGCAGGTTTGCCTTGCGTGATGTCAAAAATGCTACATAACACTTACAAGTATCAATTCTGGTAGGTGGTTAGTAAGGGGGGTAGACGCGAGGGTGAGCTTGACAATATGTCGAGTATGACGACGAATCTTTTCGTGGGGGCGATGGTAGTTTTTGCACTTGTGGTCATGGTGGAAACGCTGCTGAAAATGAACAAGAAGAGACGCTGGGCTGATGTGGAGAATGCTGCGGCAGGCGCGCAGCTTGTAAGTCGCACCCGTTATCGAGGTCGCCGTGTCGCGCATTACAGCGATGGATCCGTGCTGGCGGAGACCCGTCTCGGGTTCAAGTCGTTTGAGAATTTTGAGCTTTATCAGCGCTACATTGACCGATGATGCGGCGCAGATTGGTTGTACCGGAGCAGTACTCCAGGCATTGGTGCAGGTGTTGAAAGATGGATGGAATGCCGCCTTGATAACCCCCTGACGGCTGAGCCAAATGTCGTAGGGTAAATGGTTGCATTGCAATTCTTTTCCGGGATAATCTGAACTTGCGGGGTCCAAAGAGGGAGTGCCGATGTCGACATCCAAGTCTGGCCGAATCACGATAATTCTGGTGGTTTACGACGATATTTGTATGCGTCAGGTGCTGTCATGAAACAGGGTTTGACGTTTGTACTGGTTCTTCTTGGCGTGATGGTTACGAGTTTGATGCTGGCGGAATGGTTCGAATTAAGTGTCACGGTAATGGTGCTGATGGCGACCATCGGTTCCCTGTTTTGCCTGTTGGTGCTGATTGTTGTTCCTCGTATCCGACAAAAAGCGGCCGAGCGGGAATATCGAAGATTGGTGCGGGAAGGTGTGCACTCCATTGTCGGGCGTGCGCGTTACCGGGGCCGGCGCGTGTTGCATTATTCCGACGGCAGCGTGGCGGTACAAACCTCAAACGGTATGCAGGCGTTCGATAATTTCGATGCCTGCAGACAATTTGTTGACGGGCGCTAAAGGTCTGTACGGTTTGTTGCTTGTCTTCGATATGATGTTGGATGCAGGATTGCTTGCACACAGGTTAAGATTGAACTGACGCATTACTGTTACTCGGACAGTGAGGCTGTGGTTTCGTAGTTTTCCCGGAGCAACATACGTTTGCAATGGCAATCACAATAGCTCTACCACCCTGGAATCGAGCGTTTTTCATGTGCAGCCATACTGCATTGCCGAAAAATGCGCGGGTGTCTGGAACTGAATCAGGACGCGTTTAACAACCATGGTCGCCCAATTTTTCAGAAGACTCGTTTCAAGAAACAAGGGCGCAGGACCAGAAGAAGAACCGCGTCTTCCCGCCGGTGTCAGGGTCTACGTAATCGGGGATATCCATGGCAGAATTGATCTGCTCGAGCGGCTATACAAAATGATTGAAGCAGATCGCAAGGACAGGCCTGTTGAGCACAGTGTTGAAGTTTTTCTGGGGGACTATGTTGACCGGGGGCCGTCATCACGTGAAGTGCTGGAATGGATGGTGAATGGCCCAAGTGTCTGTAACAAGCGGATTACGCTGCGAGGTAATCATGAACTTTATCTGCAGGATTTTCTGTCTGATCCGCGAGTGATCAGTTCGTGGGGCCAATATGGCGGGCTGGAAACCCTGCATTCATACGGCTTGAAATTTCGAATGCCATTGGGACAGGATCAATGGGAGGATATTCAGGCCGGGTTGCTGGAAGCTCTTCCGCCCAGCCACCGGGTTTTCCTGGAGAGCTGCCGGTTGTCAGCCGGTGCAGGAAAGTACTTTTTTGCTCATGCCGGGGTGAATCCAAGCATCCCCCTGGATGATCAGGTGGCTGAAGACCTGCTGTGGATACGCGAACCCTTCCTGAGCCATCACAGTCCGTTGGCGAAGATCATAGTGCATGGCCATACGCCCGTCGAAGCACCTGAAATTGAGGTTCACAGAATTGGCATTGATACCGGTGCCTACATAACAGGTCGATTGACCTGCGCGATGTTGGAAGGAGATGGTGTGGAGTTTCTGTCTACGTGACGGAAAATGTGATATTTACGCTCTATTAACCATTTTGAAATCATTGCCAACTTAACTGTGGTATTGAAATGGTGAGGCGACACGGGTAGCGTATGAAGTCGCTTTACAATGGACGGAAAAAATACATCTTCGACTGCCCTCGACACGGACGGGTTGTTGGAGAAACCGGGTGGTAGATGCCATGATTCGCGGGGGAATTCAGAGTCGACTCAGAGTGTTTGCCGCGATGGTTGCCGCTGCATTTCTGCTTGTTGCGTGCGGCTCTACCGGTGGCCTGGATGCCTCAGGTCCTTCAGCTGCGCCGGCAAACTATGCGGCCAGCGTGCCGTCCACGGGACAGTTGTCTACCGGGTCAGTGGCAGCGTACAGGTTGGGTTCCGGCGACAAGATCAAAGTGAATGTTTTTGGTGAAGCGGACCTTTCCGGAGAATTTCTGGTCGGAGATGACGGGCGTGTCGATCTGCCGTTGATCGGGGCGGTGCAGGCGCGCGGGCAGACGGTAACACAATTCCAAAATGCCGTTGTTGGACGGTATTCCGGAGGTTATCTGAAAGATCCCAAGATCTCAGTGTCGGTCCTCAACTATCGGCCGTTCTTTATTCAGGGCGAAGTCGGTAAGGGCGGCGAATATCCTTACAAGGCGGGTTTAACCGTGCAAGATGCGGTCGCAATTGCCGGTGGATATACCTACCGCGCGAACACCGGAAAGGCGTTTGTCCGCCGGGCCGGACAGGATCGTGAAGTAGAAGTTCAAACTAATCAACGCGTTGCGATAAATCCTGGAGATATTATTCGGATTCCAGAGAGGTTTTTCTGATGAAGATTCTTGAACTTTACTGCGACATCAGCAAGTCATTGATAGACGGGGCAATGATGCCGTGTAGGCAGATTAAGCCATAAACATTTCGTTAGGGCTGTTAAACTAGAATCCAATGGTGATTCGGAAGGATTGTAGGCGACATTGATGGCAATCAGACTGGCTATATCAAGCATGGCGGCAATCGTGCTGTTTGCAGGCTTGGCGCATGCTCAAAGCGCTGAGGCTATCGTTGAACGTTACGGCGATGATCCCACGCTCACCATTTCGGTATCGGATGAGGTCAGCGCGAATGCAGAGGTTGCTGCAGCGTTTTGCGAAGCCGCAGACGATGCAAGCGATGAGGTGCAGGTTTATGTCGGGGCCGGTCTCGCCGGTGCTCACCAGTATTTGCTGTCCGTCAACGACTCCACGGCTGCCGCGAACATAAAATTGACAGTATGTACCTGTGAAAAGACTCCCGGGCAGATTTTGAGCTCTTTTTCGAATGGAGTTGGCGCATTGGAACGGGATGTTTGTTCAAACGCCTGGCGTGGCACTGCCGGTGGATCGCC
>JAHEFB010000047.1 GCA_024640405.1 Alphaproteobacteria bacterium
TCCGGTGGTCGCCAATACCTTGATCACCGGTGGCCCGCTCGTTTTTGGTGCACTACTCGGAGCTTTCGGGGTCGGCGCGGTAACCGGCGCCCTGTCCAGCGGCAGGCTGCGCCAGGTATACTCGACCGAAACAATAGTCCGTGCCGCGTCCGTCTTGATTTTCACCGGCACTGTGATCACCGCGGCAAGTACATCCCTGGTCCTGACAATGCCCGCGCTCATGCTGGCCGGAGCAGGTTGGGTTCTGGCGCTGTCGACTTTCAATGTTTCGGTGCAGATGGCGGCACCGCGATGGGTGGTGGCGCGGGCATTGTCATTCTATCAGATGGTGACATTCGGCGGAATGGCGTTCGGCAGCTGGTTCTTCGGCTACGTAGCCACCCATCAGGGCATTTCCATTGCGCTGAATGCCTCTGCAGCGACAATGACGGTGTTTTTCCTGTTGGGCTTCATTCGTCCGCTTCACCAAATCGAGAATGTAAATCTTGAGCCGCTGGACCGGTGGCGGGAACCGGAGATTGCCGTACCGGTGGAGCCAAGAAGCGGCCCGGTGGTCATCACTGTGGAGCACCGCATTGCCGAAAAGGATATCCTGTCATTTTTGCATGTCATGAACGAACGTCGTCGCATTTGCCGCCGCGATGGCTTCCTGAAATGGGCATTGTTGCGTGATCTGGCGGATCCGGAGTTGTGGATTGAGCGGTTTCATGTCCCGACCTGGCTGGATTACGTGCGTGACGCCCAGCGCCGCACCCAGGCCGATGCAGCCAATTATGAGGAGATTCAGAAGCTGCATATCGACGGCGCCCCCGCCGTCGTTCACCGGATGGTTGAACGCCAGCCGGGCTCGATGCCGGCGGGTCAGTTGCCCGGCGGACGCGAACTCGCCGATCCTTTGACCGATATCACCAGGGCATCGTAGAAAAATGCACTACGACATACATTGGCAGCGACAGGGCGAAGCCAACCCATTGAGCGTTCAGTAGCGCCGGATGCAGCAGTCAGACCAGGCCTTCCAGCCGCTCCAGCATGATGTCCACTTCATCTGCGGTGTTGTAGTGCGCCAGGCCGATGCGCAGTACGCCACCGTCTTTCATCAGGTTCATGTGGTTGATTGGCTCCAGGGCATAATTGTGTCCAGACCACATGAAGATATTGTCCCTGGCCATTGATTTTGCGGCCTCTCCCGGGTTTTTGCCTTCCATGGTGATCGCCACGGTTGGCACCCGTCGCGCCAGTGCATTGTCCGATGTGATGCCGCGCACCTTCACGCCTTTGATCGATGACAGTCCGCTTATCATTTGCCTGGTCAGCGCCATCTCGTGTCCCATGGCGGCCTGCATGCCGGAAACGACCCGCGACCGTGACAATGGCGTGTCGGCACCGCCATCGTTGCCGAGCGAGGCGATATACTCGATTGCTCCCAGCGATGCGGCCAGCGTTTCGCGTGGTGCTGTTCCGATTTCAAACTTGGCCGGGGCGCCGTGTTCGAGGGCGGGGCGCACCTGGTAGGAGAACAGGTTTTCAAGCACTTCGGCGCGGCCATACAGTATACCCTGATGCGGACCAAAGAATTTGTAGGCGGACGATACCAGGAAATCGCATCCGATGTCCTGAACATCGATGACGCCGTGTGGCGCAAACTGCACTGCATCCACATAGCTGATTGCCCCGGCACTGCGGGCCTTTGCGCACATGGATTTGACGTCGTTGATCGTGCCTGTGCAATTGGAAGCATGTCCAATTGCGACGATCTTTGTTTTGTCGCTCAGAACCTTGTCGATGGCATCGTCGGGAAACTCAAACGTGTCAGTGTCAAATTCGATCCATTTCACGGTGGCACCGGTGTCTTCTGCCACCAGAAGCCAGGGCGCAACATTTGAATCGTGATCCATGCGCGACAGCACGATTTCATCACCTTCCGTGATGTTCAGGGTTTTCTGCAGGTTGCGCGACATGGCCAATGTGATGGTGGTCATGTTGGCGCCGAATATGACATCGCGCGCTGAAGGCGCATTGTAGAAATGTGCTGCTGCCACGTGAGCTTCATCGACCAGGGTCCGCGCCATTTCAGACGTCACGAACGCGCCGCCAAGATTGGCATTTTGCTCGATCATCGCGTGTGTGGCGCGGTCGATCACATGTCTCGGCACTTGTGTTCCGGCGGGATTGTCGAGGTAAATTCGCGGCTTGCCATCGTCGGCAATGGAAAGGGAAGGAAACTGGGCGCGCACATCGGCGACAGAAAATCCGGTCATGATAATCCTGAGCAAGCATTTGGGGAGGGAAGTTCAATTGCCGGAACGTGGGCGGTATCGATGCCATCTGTCAAGCAGGCGATGATGTTTTGCCCTGCAGCAGTCGCAATCAGGCAGCTTTTTGTCGCTAGTTCATGCGCATGCGTGAGTCATAAGCAGCTATGACTGTTTAATCGCGCCGGGCACACCAAGTCTTTTGTGGAGAAGATAATGACTGACGAAGACGATCTCGACCTGCGGTCTCTGGATGATGAAGAGCTTACCCAGCAGATGCATGACGACCTTTACGACGGTCTCAAGGAAGAGATCGAGGAAGGCGTGCACATTCTGCTTGAGCGCGGCTGGACACCATACAAGGTCCTGACCGAAGCCCTGGTTGAGGGTATGCGCATTGTCGGTATCGACTTCCGCGACGGCATTCTGTTTGTGCCGGAAGTGCTGCTGGCTGCCAACGCCATGAAGGCCGGCATGTCGATTCTCAAACCGTTGCTGGCCGAAACCGGCGCACCTCGCGTTGGCAAGATGGTCATCGGCACGGTCAAGGGTGACATTCACGATATCGGCAAGAACCTCGTCTCGATGATGATGGAGGGCGCCGGTTTTGAAGTAATCAACATCGGTATCAACAATCCGGTCGAGAAATACCTTGAAGCCATTGAAGAGCATCAACCCGACATTCTTGGCATGTCCGCGCTGTTGACCACCACCATGCCGTACATGAAGGTTGTGATCGATACCCTGAAGGAAAAGGGTATGCGCGATGACTATATCGTGCTGGTCGGTGGCGCGCCTTTGAACGAGGAATTTGCGGCTGCCATCGGTGCCGATGCCTACTGCCGTGATGCTGCCGTCGCCGTCGAAACCGCCAAGGAATTCATGGCGCGCAAGCACAATCAGGTCACTGCCTGACGAACGTTCACTTGCTGGCTGATTGCCCCGTATCTGCAGCCAATTGCGTCATTGGCATAATCTGCACTGCAAAATCCGGATCAAATTGATCGCCGGGGTTCTCCCGGCGATCTTGTGTTTTGCCTTGGCCTCTGCGAATTTTTTGCATCACCGTCAAGAGTAAAGGTCATTGGGTAAATGGCGTGCCTCTATTACGCAATCGGCGACGTTCACGGTCGCGATGATCTTCTGGAAGTGCTGCACGAACGCATCTCTGCTTTTCATCACATGCACTATGCTGGCAGGCCCGCCACGATCTTGCATATTGGTGATTACATCGACAGAGGTGCAAACAGTGTCGCCGTCATCGACAGGCTGATGGCAGGCGTGGCCGGCTTTGAGATGATATGTCTGAAAGGCAACCACGAAGACATGATGCTGACATGCCTGGACGCCAATGACCGACTGGCGTGGGACAACTGGTTTCGAAATGGGGCGGGTGAAACGCTGGGATCACTGGGTGTTTCTCTCCAGCCCGGTGAATGCGGTTCCGCCCAACTGGAGCAAGCACTGGGAGCTCGCCGGATATCCTGGCTTCGATCCCTGCCGCTCTATCATCGGGCGCAGCAACATCTGTATGTGCATGCGGGAATTGTTCCGGGCAAGTCGATCGGGCAGCAGCAGGAAAAGGACCTGTTGTGGATACGCGATCATTTCCTGGACTATGAAGGCGATCACGGATGCCGGGTGGTGCATGGTCATACTCCCGCAGATCAGCCAGTTGTTCGTCCAAACAGGATTTGTGTCGATACGGGCGTTATTTCCACTGGCATACTGACCGCGGCTGTTCTCGATGGCGTACAGGAACCCTTGTTTTTGACTGCAGAAGGTGAGCCCGGAAAAGGGCCTGTCAGGCGCTGACTTTGGCTATACAGGGTCCAGGATGAGATCGTTTCCCCACCTGTTTTCTGCGAAAAAACGCGTAGTCGCGCCGGTTTGTGACATTCTGCACATCCTCTTGATTACAAGTTCGTCATCTTTCCTGACATCGACGTGATTGAACACGAAACAGAACAAACAGGAAAAAACGAGGAAACAGACCCATGACCACAATTCGCAACACGGCAATCGCCACCGTCGCAGCCATCACCATCGCGTTCTCAATGGCCACGCCGGCCAACGCCCTGAGCACCGGTGAGAAAATCGGTATCGGCCTCGGCGCATTCGGTGCCGCAGCGGCCATAGCAAGCGGCGGCGCCTATTATGGTTATTATGATGGTGATTATCGCGGTGGCCGCCACTATCGCCGTTCAGCCCGCCGTTGCGCACGCCGGTTTGGCTGGCACACATGGCGCTGGGAACGCTGCATGCGCCGCCGCGGTTACTGAGTTACCAGCTGAATTTTTCAATAAACACACGAACGTCGCCGGAAATTTCGGCGGCGTTTGTCGTTTTCAGCACCTCAGGCCCTCGCTGGTGGCTCTATAATTATCGACATGAAACAACTGGATCCTGAAGAGAAATTTGAGTTTCGCAAGAATTCCGGCGATGTGCTGATCATTGCCTGCGGTGCCCTCGCGCGAGAGATGGTGGCACTGATCGAGCTTAACCGGTGGTCTCATCTGGATATCCAGTGTCTGCCTGCCATCTGGCACAATACCCCGGACAAGATTCCCGATGGTGTGCGCAATGCCATACACAAGGCCCGCGCAACCGGAAGATACCGTGAAATTTTCATTGCTTACGGGGATTGCGGTACCGGCGGATTGCTTGACAGGGTTATCGAGGAAGAGCGTGTAGGGCGCATTGACGGGCCGCATTGCTATTCATTTTTTTCAGGCAACGACAAATGGGCCGCCCACCAGGACGACGAAATCACGGCGTTCTATCTGACGGACTATCTGGCGCGGCATTTCGACAAGCTGATCTGGCAGGGTTTCGGCATGGCGGCACATCCCGAGCTGCGCGACATGATGTTTTCCAATTACACCAAGGTTGTTTATCTGGCCCAGACCGAAGATGAAAACTTGCAGGAAATGGCCAGACAGGCGGCCCGGAAACTGCAACTGGAATACGAATACCGTTTTACCGGCTATGGTGACCTTGAAGTAGACATGGCTTCGCTTTAGGCCGTGTAAACGCAGCGCCTGGATATGCAAATCCACCATGCGGTTTCGCAATTCCGGTTCAGCCCGCTATACCGGGTTCTAATTCTGGATCAAACATGAAGGTAAAGCGATATGACCTGGAACGTTTATCTGTCGGGCGAAATACACACCAACTGGCGCGAAGAACTGGAAGAAGGCACAAAGACCGCAGGCCTGCCTGTCAGTTTTTCTGCTCCCGTCACCAATCACCCCGCATCTGACGATTGCGGTGTGGTCATTCTCGGTGACGAACCCAACAAATATTGGCATGACAACAAGGGCGCCAACGTAAATTCGATCCGCACCCGTACGCTGATCGAGAAGGCGGATGTTGTTGTGGTGCGCTTCGGTGAGAAGTACAAACAGTGGAATGCGGCGTTTGATGCAGGTTATGCGTCTGCGCTCGGCAAGGCGGTCATCATCATGCACGGGCCGGAACACCAGCATCCGCTGAAAGAGGTCGACGCCGCGGCGCTTGCCGTGACTGAAACACCGGCGCAGGTTGTCGACATTTTGCGATATGTGATCAATGGCGAGTTGAAGGGCTATTAGAGGGTTTCCTGGATGGCCGAGCATGCTGACCGGATTATCACCAATGGACGGTTGATCACATTCGATGACGTTGCATCCGGCGCCGAGGCGATTGCGGTCCGTGACGGTCTCATCATGGCGGTGGGCAGCGCCGATGACATCTCCAATCTCGCAGGCCCCGACACCATCACCCATGACGCGGCAGGGGCGACCGTGTTGCCCGGTTTCATCGAAAGTCATGCGCATTTGTTCAGCGGTGCTGCCGAACTTGATGCGCTCAACCTGATGAACACAAAGGGTGAAGAGGCGCTTGGGCGCGCAGTTCATGAGTATGCTGCAGCGCGACCCGGCAACCAGATGATTTATGCGGCCTGCTGCCACTATGACGTTCTCGGCACCGGCATGGCCGCGGCACGTCAGGTCCTGGACAGGATCATGCCGGACCGTCCGTTTGCCATGATGGCGCATGATCACCATACCGCGTGGGCAAATACCAGGGCTCTTGAAGCGGCGGGCATCCTGCACGGCGGTGATGCCGGCGAAGGATCTGAAATCGTTGTCGGCGCAGATGGTCTGGCAACGGGCGAACTGCGCGAGACAGGCGCGTTCAAAGGCGTCCTTGCCCAGACTGCGACCGGCGGGCGCGAGATGCTTGGCTACGTTACAGGCGAAGACCCTTCACCGGCCGCCACAATGGCCGAACGCGCCGTCGACAAGGATATCATTGCCCGGGGTCTGCAGCATTGTGCCGCCAGCGGCATTACCTCCATTCACAATATGGATGGCAACTTTTATCAGCTTTCGCTGCTGGATGAACTGAAGGCGGACGGTAGATTGTTGTGCCGCACACAGGTGCCTTATCATCTCAAGCGCCACCATCCGCTGGACATGCTGGACGAAGCCGGCGAAATGCATCGCCGCTACCATGATGACATGCTGTGGTCCGGTCGGGTCAAGATGTTCATGGATGGCGTGATTGACTCCCGAACCGCCTTCATGCTGCGCGATTACCCGGATGATCCCGGCAATTGCGGCAGCCCCTTGTTCAGCGCCGATCATTTTAGTGAAGCCTGTATTCGGTCCGACGCAGATGAACTGCAGATCAGTGTTCATGCCATTGGTGACGCTGCCATCCGGCGCGCACTTGACGGCTATCAGGCTGCTCGCGATGCCAATGGAGTGAGAGATAGCCGTCACCGGATCGAGCACGTTGAAGTGCTGCATCCAGATGACCTGCCGCGCCTTGTCAGTCTTGGAGTGATTGCCTCGATGCAGCCACTGCATTCCCCAAGCGGCGGATTGTTTCCGGCACCGGCACCGGGGCGCATCCTGCATGAAGATCAACTCGCACTTTCCTTTGCGTGGCAGGCAATCCGTGATACTGGCGCGACCTTGATTTTCTCAACAGACTGGCCGGTGGTGCCGGTTGAGGTCATGCCGTCAATCAAGGGAGCCTGCGTCCAGCGGAATCTGGGCCGCAGTTGGCGCGATCACCATCAGAGCTTGCACAATGCACTTGCCGCTTACACGAGAGACGGCGCATATGCGGAATTTAGTGAACAGCGCAAAGGCCGGTTGAAGGCAGGGATGTTGGCCGACATTGTTGTGATGTCTGATGACCTGCAGACCATGGAAGTTGAGAATCTTGACAAGGCCAGTGCGGTTTTGACGGTGTGCGGCGGACGCATAACCCACCGGGCTGCATAGAAATGCCCCGAACAATAAAAGCCGGGATGGTGCAACATCCCGGCTCAATTTCTTTTCAAACTGGGAACTACTTCTGAAGTTCGGTCCAGATTGCCGTATACAGCTTTTGCACTTCCGGCGAGCAGGTCGGTACAAAATGGCCGGCCTTGGCAAACTCTTCGGGAATAATCACCTCAGGTGCGCTGAGCATGTCTTCCGGCATGAATTTTTCAGATCCCTTGATGCCATTTGCATAGCGCGCAAATGCTGAAATCAGGGCGGCGTTTTCCGGGTCCATGATGAAATTCAGGAACGTCTTGGCATTATCGACATTCTTGGCGTCCTTCAGGATGGCAGCGCTGTCCATCCACAATGAATATCCTTCACGCGGATAGCCGTATTTGACGTTTGCGTTTTTCAGGCGTGCGCGGAAAGCGGCGCCGTTCCAGTACAGCGACGCAGCAAGATCGCCACCGGCGATTTTTTCGATCACGCCATATTCCATCGACAGCCACTTGGGTTTTGCAGCTACCAGCACATCACGGGCTTTTTTCAGTGCCTCCTTGTCGTCGGTGCAGGGCTCGCTGCCGATGTAACGCAACACTGTGCCCATCACGTCGCCCATTTCCGGGGCCACGTTGATCTTGCCGACGAGTTCTTCCGGCGGATCAAAAATGATCTTCGATGTGTTGATATCGCCCTTGTAGACGGCGGTATCGACCATTACGCCAACGCTGCCCCACTGCCATGGCACCGTGTAATGGCGGCCTGGATCCCAGTCGACGTTGATCCATTCTTCCTTCATGTTCTTGAAATTCGGCATCTGGTCGGGCCGTGATTCCAGAAGCAGACCCTCCTTGACCCAGATTGGCACGTAGCTTGACGACGGTACCACCATGTCAAAACCGTGGCCGCCGGCCTTGATCTTGGCCAGAGCTGAATCATTGTCGTCATAACCGGTCACATTGACCTTGATGCCATGTTCCTTTTCAAATTTCTCAAGAAGCTTGGGATTGGTGTAGTTGCCCCAGTTGAACAGGTTCAATTCACCCGCCGCCTGGGCAGTCCCGCCACCCAGCACCATGGCCAGGCCGATAGCGGCTGCTGATAGTTTCTTCCACATACTGACGTCTCCCTTTTTGTAATGGACTTAAATCCTAGCGCATTTTCCTGTTTAGAAAAAAGAATATCGTCACGACCACCACCGATATTGCGAGCAGTACCGATGAGATGGCGTTGACCTCGGGTGTGATCACGCGGCGCAATTGACCCAGCATGTAGGTTGGCAGCGTGTCCTGTCCTGATGACTTGACGAATTCGGTGATGACCACATCGTCAAGGGAAATTACGAATGCCAGCATCGCACCGGCAAGAATGCCCGGCCACATGAGCGGCAGTGTCACTCGCCGGAAAGCCTGCCAGGGAGTGGCATAAAGATCAGCGGCCGCCGTTTCCAGCGATAGATCCATACCTTCCAGCCTGGCCCTGATCGGCAAATACGCGAACGGGATGCAAAAGGCAGTGTGGGCGATGATCAGATAGGCCAGCCCGTGATAATTGGTTGCTGCCTTGATGGCCGCAAACATGATCAGCAGCGCCACGGCGGTGACGATTTCGGGTACCATCAACGGCTGGTTGATCAGGGCATAGATCAACGTCTGTCCCCGGTAGGATCTGGTACGCGTTGTTCCAAGCGCGGCCATGGTGGCCAGGATGGTGGCAAACAAAGAAGCGCTGGCTGCCAGAATGAGCGAACGAATGGCCGCATCCTGAACCAGTTTGTTGTCCCATGCCGAAACATACCAGCGCCAGGACAAACCCTCGAAGTAGGCCAGTGAATCACCGGCATTGAATGAATAGACCACCAGCGGCAGCAGCGGTGCGTACAACAGGACAAAACACAGTATCGCCAGTGTGGCGAAGCCGGGCTGGCTTCTGATCGAAAACGGTCGCCCTGACGGCGGACGGGAGGTTGGCAGGTTGGCTTCAGCCATGATGCGACTCCGCCTTGCCGACACTGCGGACGTAATACAGAAGTGCCACCATGACGATCAGCAACAAGGTCAGCGACAAGGCTGCACCCAGTGGCCAGTTCCGTCCCTGGCCGAATTGCAGGGATATCAGGTTGCCGAGCATCATGTTCTTGCCGCCGCCCAGTACCCGAGGGGTAACGTAGGCACCCAGCGAGGGAATGAACACCAGAATGGAGCCGGCAACGACACCTGGTTTGACCAGCGGAAGAATAATCCGCCGCAGCACCCGCAGGCGTGTGGCGTAAAGATCGTAACCCGCCTCAACCAGCCGGAAATCAAACTTTTCCATCGATGCGTAGATCGGCAAGACCATCAGCGGCAGGTACACATAGGTCATGCCGAGCATGATGGCAAAGTCGGTAAACAGCATCTGGATGGGCTCATCGATGAGCCCCAGGCCGGTCAGAATATTGTTGATCAGACCCTGATTGCGGATGACTTCCATGATGGCGAAGGTGCGGATCAGCAGGTTTGTCCAGAATGGAATCGTGATGAGAAACAACCAGAGGTTTCGGCTCTCGACTGGCCGGGTTGCAATGAAATAGGCGGTGGGGAAGCCCAGTACCAACGCGGTGAATGTGGTGAGAATCGATAATTTGACCGATCGCCAGAATATGCTGAGGTGGGCATCGGCTACGGATAACGTGTCATCAAATATGTCGCGTTGCAAAAACACGCTGGCCCAGCCGTCAGTCGCAAAAGTCCATTGAACCCCACCGTAATCTCCCGGCCTCAGGAATGAATAGACCAGCATGATAAGCAACGGACCTGAGGCTGCGAAGAACAGTACGATCAGGGCTGGCGTGGTCAGCAGAATGTTGCGGCGGACATCGGCGCGCCGTGCAGCTTCAGCCTGCATACCAGGGGCCTTGCCTGCCGGTGCCGCACTGTCAGCGGGGATTTGGCTGCCTGCTGACATGCTAATCTCTCAGGACCTGAACGGCATTTGCGCTGATTTCGATGCCCAGCTCATCGCCAATCGTGTAATCTTCCTGCGCGTCTCGCCGGTTTTGGGATCGAACCACAAATGCGGTCCCTTCCGGCAGTTTCAGGTGGTACTGGGTGTCGGTGCCGATATAGACAATGTTCTCCAGTGTCCCTGACATTGCCGCTCCGGATTTTTTTCTGGTCAACCTGGCATGTTCGGGGCGGATGACAATCGTTGCCGGGCCTTTTGAAAACGCGCCATCCGGAAGCGATGCGGTCATCGCCTTGCCGGACGGCAGTTTGAGCTGGGCGGATGAACCACTGACGGATGTCAGGTCCGCTGTCAGAAAATTGCTGTCGCCGATAAAATCTGCCACGAAGCGTTCGGCAGGATGATCGTAGATTTCGCGGGGCGAGCCGACCTGCAAAATCTTGCCATGCTCCATCACTGCGATGCGGTCCGACATGGTCAGGGCTTCTTCCTGGTCATGGGTCACGAAAACGAAAGTGATGCCGGTTTCATTCTGCAGCCGCTTCAGCTCAATTTGCATTTCCTTGCGCAGCTTGTAGTCAAGCGCTGACAGGGGTTCGTCCAGCAACAGCACACGCGGATGCGGAGCAAGCGCGCGTGCCAGCGCCACGCGCTGCTGCTGGCCACCTGAGATTTCGCTGGTGCGGCGGGATTTCAGATGCTCCATCTGCACGAGCTGCAGCATGCGTTCGACGGTGTCGTCGATCTCTGGTTTTGGTTTGCCCAGCATTTCAAGGCCAAAGGCAATATTGCCGGCAACTGTCATATGCGGAAACAGCGCATAGCTTTGAAACACGGTGTTCACCGGCCGCGAGTAGGGCGGCAGCAGCGAGATGTCGTTGCCCTCCAGCAGGATGGTGCCCGCGGTTGGAGTGTCAAAACCGGCAATCAGGCGCAAAAGTGTGGTTTTGCCGCATCCTGAAGGACCCAGAAGGGTAAAAAACTCGTTTTGCCGGATCGAAACAGACACATCATCAAGTGCAGCAACACTGTTGGCACCGGTGCCAAAAATCTTGCTGACATTATGCCCATCAATAGCGGTCGCTTCTTCCCGCACAGCCATTATCCAACACCCCTCGACGCCCACAGACCGATCCTGCGGGAAGAAAGACTAGTAGCTTCCTTGCTGTCTGCCAAGGTGTTGTTGTGCCTGAAGGGCTACCGGGCCAGTCCTCTGGTTTCCACCAGAAAGAGCAAGCGACCGGGAGGTACGTGTTACCCGGTCTTATGACCGTCCTGCACGATACTGTCGGACTAAATTATACTGATCTGCGAGATGGCCCGTCGCCAGAATAGCTTGCAACATTGAGGGTGCTTTCCGCGCCGCAACGCGTATTATTCCTGAGGCTTGGCATCCGAGTAGTCGTCGCTTAGCGGTTCCTGGAATTCGCCGCCTGCAATCTCGTAGTAATCCCCGGCGAAGTCACAGTAGATGTGGCCTTTCAGTGGCACGCCCAGTGGCGTGTCAAACGCACCCGCGGCAATGGCGGTTCGTTCGGATCCCTCAGCCTTCCAGAACAGGGTTGACCCGCAAGTCGAGCAAAAACCCCGCTTGTAACCAGGCGTGGATTCGTACCAGGCAAGCCCGTTTGCCGATGTTACTGTCAACGCTTCGTCACGACATCCGGTCGCACTCATATAGTTGCCGGTCTGTTTGCGGCACTGGACGCAATGGCACGCTACCACATCACGTAGCCGGCCGGTAACCTCAAACTTAACACCGCCACACAGGCAGCTTGCCGTGTGAAGATGGCTCATTGTGTACTCATGGATGAAAGTGCTGCAATATGGTCGGGCGTCACACCACAGCATCCACCGACAATCTGCGCACCGGCGGCCTGCCAACTCTGTGCAGCTGCGGCAAAATCTGCGGGTGCAATGTCAACAAACTGCCAGTCCGGCATTGTGAACTCGCCGGCTTCCGGATAAGCGCCAATAGTGCCCGTCCAGTTGGCGGAAATGACTTCCAGTCCCTCCAGAATGGTATCAATAGGTGAGTGCATGATGAGGCACGCGTCCGGGTTGAAACGCGTTAGTTCCCGGACTATGGATTCCAGCGATTGCTCTGGATGATTGACGCCTGCCAACTCTCCGTTGCCGGTGCGTTCAACCGCGATGCCGACCCAGACGGGCAGGCCTGTATTGACGGCCGCCTCAACTGCCCAGCTTGAAAATTTGGTGTCGCGCATCATCTCCATAATCAAAAGGTCGGCGCCGCAGGCTTTGAGATTTTCAGCCTTGGCATCGAACAGCCGCCGTACGGTGTCATCGTCCCAGGTAAAGCCTGGATCGAAGTCATCGGTACCCTTGGACATGGGGCGCATGACTGAAATGGAGCCGGCGACAGCAATCGGATGACCGGCGGCATCTGCAGACCCACGCGCGATCCGCATGGCGATCGTATCGGTTTCAATCAGGTCGGCATCCCGTCCATGAGCATTGAACATCAGCGGTGCCGAGGCGTAGGTGTTGGCTGTGATGACCTCTGCGCCGACTGCGATGTAGTCGTCATGTACGGCTCTGACCACTTCCGGGTGAGTGCGGTTTGCTTCCGCGCACCACACATCCGAGTCCATTTCGACACCGCGTCGCTGGATATCGGTGCCGGTGCCACCATCGAGAATAACCAGCTCACCATTGTCGAGCTTGCTTTTGACGTGCCTGTACATGCGATGTTCCTCCCGCCCGTGTTCTGTGATCTGATCTACCCGATAGTTTCAGGTTCGACGCCACGCGCTTTCATGAAAGCGACCATATGGAAGCGGGTTTGCTCTGGCGAGTAGAAATACTCCCGGGCGACGGGGCACGAGTTTCGCGCCATGCAACCTTCTGTCCGGCAGCGTTCTCCTTTTGGCGAGGAAAGATGCGCCGCGCAGGCAGCGACGTCATATCCGCCGATTGAGAATGCTCCCACCGGACAGGTTGCAAGGCATGGCTTGCCGGTACAGGTATCGCATGGTGACGCGGTGTTGTTTGCAGATTGAACTTCAATTGCTTCATCAAAGATGAATGCGGCCCGATAGGCGTGCCACAAGCCAAATTGCGCATGGATGTTCATACCCAGCGGAGATGCGTTACCGGCTCCAGCCGCGCGAGCCCAGGTCAGAAACGGCGGGTGAGGGGTGTCGAACGGAAAAACCGCTCGCGCCCCCAACTGGCCGGCCAGCGGGGTCAGAACATCGCGTGTCCAGTCGTCCAACTGATCATGCGCCGGGTCGCGTTCCGTTGCAAAGCGTCTAAACATTGCCGGCCCGGCATTGCCGACGAGAACAAGTGCTCGCCCCCCGAAATCGCCTTGAGCCAGGTCATTCAGCCAGCCCAGCACCTCGAAACTGTCACTCCGAATTCGCTTTTCGATTGCGGCGGCGTCCGATTCCATGTCAGGCAAAGCGCGAATGACCTGGTTTCAGCAACGCGCGGTCGAGCTTGATATTATGATTTGCCCGCAACTGCTGATCGATATCCGATGGCAGGTAGTCAGGAAAATAGCCTGACAGGATCTTGTCCTTGCGGGCTTTAGCTACCTTGACGACGTCGGGCTTCTTGGCCTCGTTCCATTCCTTCGGGCTCATGCGATTGCCGATATCCGGATAGACATAGTCCTTCTGCATGAGTTCCAGTGTTTGCCCGGAGCCCAGATAGTGCCCGGGTCCTTGTGTGCAGACTTCGGTGATCACGTCTATGGACAAGGTTGCATCATTCACTTCGATGCCGCGAATATTGCGATTGACGGCACCCAGCATGTCGTTGTCGATCAACAGACTCTCGAAGCAGAAACCAAGCAGCGAAGCGTGCATCCCTGCTGCTTCATAGAGCAAGTTCACGCCAGACATTGCGGTAAGGGCGGCATTGACGCCATGTTCGCAACCGGCCTGCATGTCGGGCAGCTTGCTGTCCGCCATCCCGGCTGCAGAACCGGTCGGCAAATCATAGAACTGTCCCATCTGCGCACACGCCGAAGATATCAGTGCCTGTTCACCGGAGCCACCTGACATTGCACCGGTGCGCAGGTCAGACACAAACGGCCATGGCCCCCACAGAGCATATGCGCCCGGTTGAACGGCATTCACATAGGCCAGGCCGGCAAGGCATTCCGCGACTGCCTGAACCACTGTTCCCGCCAGCGCGGCAGGTGAAGTTGCACCCGCCTGGGCTGCTGACAGAAGTAAAACCGGCATGCCGCCGCGCACGGCGACTTCCAGACACCGGCAGGCGTCTTCCGCCCATTTCATCGGCGGTACCACAAAGCAGTTCGACTGGCTGACAAATGGCCGTTCCCGCCATTTGGCTTCGCTGCCGGCTACCACATGCAGCATTTCCAGGCATTCGCGGACATGGTCAGGCTCGACCATGGAAGTGCCAATGTGCTTGGAGGTGCCGGCAAGACAGGCGTAGAGCGTGTTTACATCAAGGTCACGTGGTTCGACCATGTCGCGGGCCACGACAGGCCGCTGGAAAAAGTGAATATGTTCGCAATTGTCCACGATGCGGGCGGCATCATAAAGGTCAATCAACAGCGAGTCGCGATAGGTTTCCGTCTCAGGTTCGACAATGTGAACCGCTGCGCCGGCGGTTCCGAAATGTACCTTGCTGCCCCAGGGCTCCAGATCATATTTGGGATCACGGGCAAACAGCGGAAACCGCCGTGCGCAGATGGTCAATGTGTCCTCGATCAGCGCGCGCGGAAACCGCAGGCGGCCATTGTCGCCCAACGTGCAACCTTTTTCGGTCATCAATTCGATACAGGAAGGGATCGAGTTGCCGATACCAACAGTCTCAAGCAGCGCAAGGGCTGCTTCATTGATCTGTTCCAGCTCAGCCTGCTTTAGCGGTTTGTACCGGCCGCCGGCCATGCCGGGGCGCACGGCTGCTTCAGCAATCGGAATGGCGCGCGAGCGCATGGCCTTGCGGGCTTCACGTCCGCCGCGGCGGCGGTTGGTATCTTCAGCTATGGACATACCCGTTGTTCCTTGATCAGGGCGCTTGTTGATGCGCTGCAGAGTGTGCGCGTTTTCACAAAATTTGAAAAGCGCATAGTTCTCATAACACGTTGAGTAAATTTCACCATAGCGTCTCGCTTTCTTGTTGAAATTTAGCAATTTCAAGGTGATATTGCCAATGTGGAACACTATTGCTGTCAACAGGGTGAATTATCGTGACCAAACGAAACTTGCCGCCTTTGCGAGCTTTGACGGCGTTTGAGGCGGCGGCCCGGCTGGGCAGTTTCCGGCGTGCGGCTGATGAGCTTGGTTTGACCAGATCTGCCATCAGCCATCAGATCAAGGCACTTGAGGAGGTGCTTGGTGTGGATTTATTTTCACGCGACGGCAAGCGGGCGGAGCTTTCAGGCTCGGGGTTGATCTATTTCCCGGCTGTTCGCGAAGCATTTGACCAGATTGAGAGCCAGACCCAGGTCATTCGCCCGCGCGCATCCGGCAACGAATTGACGGTGCAGGTTTACATAACGGTGGCCATGAAGTGGCTTCTGCCACGCCTGCACGATTTTGAGAAACGACACCCCAACATGCGGGTACGATTGTCAACATCGTACTTCCACTGGGATTTCGATGCAGACAATGCTGACGTTGGCATTATTCTGGCCCGCAAGCGAAACGATGATCACTATTATCGAAACCTGTTTCGCTCACACCTGAGACCGGTATGTTCGCCGGAATACCTTGCCCGTGTTGGCAACATAGCCACCCCGCAGGACCTGCTGCGGCACAAGCTGCTCTATGTCTATTCGGGAGAGGAAGACTGGCGCCTGTGGTTGAAGGCCGCAGGTCTCGGAGAAACCCGGCTGTCCAGCACGCTGGCTTTCGACAGCTACCTGCTGGCCCAGGAAGCAGCGGTGGCAGGGCAGGGTATCGCCATGACCATCGGACCCTATGCGCGTGACGAACTGGCTGCGGGAAGGCTGGTTCAGCCGGTTGACCTGGAAGTGCCACACCAGCACTGGTGGGCTTTCGCCTGCCGCGCTACCGACCGCCTGCTTCCAAAGGTCAAGCTGTTTGAAGATTGGTTGATCGGCCAGGTTGCCGAAGATTCAGAGATTCCGATTTCGGCAACGGAGGCTGCGAGCGCATGAGCCGGACAACAGACGCCGAACCACGCAGGGTTCGCAGACGCGGTGAGGCGCGCCGTGCCGCTGCAGCAGATAACGCCAAGCAGCCGGCATTGGACCAACAGGCGGCCGGACAGGCGAGACTGCTGTTTGAGCCCACCAAAATTGTGTCGGATGACGAACTGGAAAGCCTGCACCTGGCCTCGCTGGAAGTGCTTGAGACGATTGGTATCGACGTGATGCTGCCGGAAGCCCGGGATTATTTTCGCCACGCCGGCGCCGATGTAGACGGTGAACGGGTGTGCATTCCCGGTGACTTGATCATGCAGGCAATCTCGACGGTGCCGTCAGAATTCACTTTCCATGCCCGCAATCCTGACAGGACCCTGCAGCTTGGTGGAGGCTGGCTGGCTTTTGGAACGGTTGGGTCTGCACCGAATTCATCCGATCTTGAGCACGGTCGCCGCCCCGGCAATTTGAAGGATTACCGGAGTTTTCTGAAACTTGCCCAAAGCTTCAACTGTATCGATTTCCTTTCCGGTTATCCGGTTGAGCCGATAGACGTTCACGCCTCGGTCCGCCATCTGGTGGCGCTGAAGGATATGGCGCTGATGACCGACAAGCCGTTCCATGCCTATTCCCTTGGACTGGAACGTATTCGCGATGGTATCGAGATTGCGCGAATTGCCCGTGGTGTGAGCGATGAGCAACTGGAGGAGCAGCCATCGCTGTTCACCATCATCAACACGAACTCTCCTTTGAAGATGGACGTACCCATGTTGCAGGGTGTGATCGAGATGGCGCGCAGAAATCAGATTGTCTGCGTTACGCCATTTACGCTGTCGGGAGCCATGGCGCCGGTGACGATCGCTGGAGCGCTGGTGCAACAAAACGCCGAGGCACTTGCAGGCATTGCGCTCACCCAGCTTGTGCGTCCGGCAGCGCCGGCCATCTATGGCGGCTTTACGTCCAATGTGGACATGAAATCAGGTGCACCGGCTTTTGGAACGCCGGAATATTTGAAGGCTGCCATGGTGGGGGGGCAATTGGCCCGCCGCTACAACATTCCTTACCGCACTTCCAATACCTGCGCGGCTAATGCCATCGATGCGCAAGCTGCCTACGAAAGTGTTTTTTCCCTGTGGGGCGTAACCATGGGCGGCGGCAATCTGGTGATGCATGGTGCAGGCTGGATGGAAGGCGGACTCGTCGCATCACTCGAAAAGTTCGTGCTCGATTGCGACCTCATACAAATGGTGAAGTCATTTTTGCAACCTCTTGATCTGACTCGTGAAGCGTTGGGACTTGAAGCAATGCATGAAGTAGGCCCCGGAGGGCATTTTTTCGGGTGTGCCCATACCATGGCCAGATATGAAAACGCCTTCTACTCCCCGCTGATTTCGGACTGGCGAAACTTTGAGCAATGGCAGGAATCGGGCTCGCCACACGCCAGCGGCAAGGCGCAAGCCATACTGAAGCAGGTGCTGGGCGCTTACGAGAAGCCAGCCATCGATCCAGACGTGGAACAAGAACTGGAAGCGTTTGTGGCCAGACGCACCGAAGAAGGCGGCGCGCCGACCGACTTCTAGAGCATGATTCACTAAATTGGAATCGTTTGACCGGTTTTCTGCGTTTGCTGGCAAGGCACGGTTCCCGCCGTGGTCTGGTAGACCACAAGGGAGCCATAACGCAGCCCAGCGGGCGCAGAAAACTGGCCTCCGGTGGGTCAAATCAGCCCATCGGCGTTGTTGCAAAGCTTGCCCGATGCCCCACATCGCGCTTCACTTTGCGCCTGGCCGAATGAACTGATTTGAACTCATCAAACGGTTCCAATTTAGTGAGTTATGCTCTAGGGCGTTCACGATCAAACCGGCTACAAGTCGTTAGTGGACAAGATACTGATTTGCATCCCGGAATGATTGTGATGTTGGTGAATTAGATGAATTTCCGGTCGCATCGACAGGTAAGCTGGGCAGGAGAATTTGGACCTTCTCGTACTTTTTGGATCAGCCTTTCTGGCGGCGACGATTTTTCCGGCGCAGTCGGAAGCTGTGTTGCTTGTCATGCAGGCAAAAGGGGTATCGCATGACACCGTGCTGCTCGCTGTCGCCAGCGCGGGTAATACGCTGGGGGCGTGCGTGAACTGGGGGTTGGGCCGGTTTGCGTCCAACCTGCGTGAGCGCCGCTGGTTTCCGGCAAGCGCGTCACAACTGCAACGGGCAGAGAAATGGTATGCCCGCTGGGGTGTCTGGTCGCTGTTGCTGAGCTGGGTGCCGTTCGTCGGCGATCCGTTGACCGTGATTGCCGGGCTGCTGCGCACACCGTTTCTCACCTTTCTGACCATCGTGGCAATCGCGAAAACCAGTCGCTACGCAGTTTTGTTATGGATTGCCGGCAACGTCTAGCAGTTTACGATTGCATTCAGTCTGCATGCCGTTATCGCGGGGTTGATCATTGAAGAACGCGCACGCGCGTGACACGATGACTTTTCGAACCCGCCGAATTGACACAGGACACACGGACATAATGAAGACTATCGATTATTACTATTCCACCCGGTCAAATTTCACGTTGCTTGGTGCCGGCAGGCTGAGTGCACTTGCGGCAAGGTATGACCGTCAGATTTTACACCGTCCAATCCTGTTGTCGGAGACAATGAAGCCGCTGAAGTCGACGCCTTTTCACAAACGCCCCGCTATCTTGCGCAACTATGCCATGCACGATGCGCTGCGCACTGCCGCCCACCTGGGCATTCCATTGTTGCGGGAGCCGGTGCACCACATGGGGCCGGTGGAGCTGCCGTCGGGCATAGTGATTGCGGGTCAGAACGCGGTCTTGCGGGGCGAGGCGGGCAATGTCGATCATTTGAGCCAGAATGTGCTTGAAGCGCTTTGGCTGCACGACCGCGATATTGCCGATGAAACAGTTGTTGCGGAACTTGTCGAGGCATCCGGGTTCAAGGACGCCGGCAAACTGATCGCCGAAGCCCTGTCGGAAGGCAGCCAGGCCGAATTGATCCGCAATTGCACAGAAGCCATCATCCGCGGGGTGATTGGCGCGCCGACATATTTCGTCGATGAGGAAATGTTCTACGGCCAGGACAGGCTGGATTACATGGAGCGGGCCCTGGCCGGTTAGTCCTTTGCTTGTTTTGCGGTTGTCAGCAGGGCTTCGATTTCCGCAAAACCGGCCGCGTACTGCGCATACTCGAACGTACCCTTGTCACGCACCTCGCGTGCGGCCTGTAAGAATCCGCCAATTGCAGCACGTGCAAACGATGATCCCGTCGAAATACGCCTCACACCGCACGCCAGCAAATCTGCCACTGTGAAATGTGAAGCCGCCGTTCCGACCACCACATTGACCGGTTTTGTAACGGCTTCACAAACCCGCTCTATCTGTTCGATCGACGCCAGGCCCGGGGCGTAGAGAACATCTGCGCCTGCTGCTTCAAACGCAATCAGACGTGAGATCGTGTCATCAAGATCAGGGCGGCCATGCAGGAAGTTTTCAGCCCGTGCCGTCAGCATGAAGGGCCGCTTGAGCGAGTGGCTCGCCTCCACCGCAGCGGTGATGCGTTCTACCGAGTGGGTAAAGTCGAAAATCGGCTGCTCCGGTTTGCCGGTGGTGTCTTCAATGGTGCAGCCGGCGAGGCCGGTGCCTGCAGCCTGACGAATGGTTTCCGCAACAGTTTCAGGCTTGGCTCCGTAGCCGTTTTCAAGGTCTGCAGATACGGGCAGGGGGGTGGCTTTTACCATGGCTGCACAATGTGCCAGTGCTTCCTTGCGGCTCACCTCTCCAGGCCAGTCGCGCTTGCCGACTGTAAAGGCATAACCGGCGCTGGTCGTAGCAATGGCTTCAAAGCCCATCGCCTGCATCATGCGGGCAGATCCGGTGTCCCAGGCATTGGGCAAAATCAGGATTTTGTCTTCGCGATTATGAAGTCGGGCGAAATGTTCCGCTTTCTGCTTGGTCAATGGCATGCCGTGACCTCCTGTACCGTATCACCGTTCCGGGGCTGATCCTGACAGGAATATTGCTGCGCGCAAGAGGTCAAAAGGCACTGTTCAGGCCTCACGCGCCAGCCTGGCAATTGTATCAGTCAATTTTTGTTTTCTGCTCATTCGGCGCCACGCCAAACTGGACCCGATAAATCTTGGAAAAATGCGTGGGTGATTTGAACCCGGTTGCGAAGGCAACTTCCGTCACGGACATGTCGGTTTGAACAAGAAGCCGTTGCGCCTTTTGAAGGCGCAGGTCCACGAAATATTTTTTTGGAGAACAGTTCAGATGCCGACCGAACAGACGTTCAAGTTGCCGCGTTGATATGCCAATTTCACGTGCAATTTCAGATGGTGCTATTGGAGACTCAATAGATGACGACATCATGCTTATGGCCCGCGTGAGGTGTTCGTTGCGAATGCCGTGGCGCGACTGTAGTGAAACACGTTGCTCCGCGTCACCTTCTCTAACGGCGTTGTAAACCATCTGATCGGCTACGGCCATTTCCAGGTCGGCACCATGCTTTCTTCCGATGAGATGCAACATCAAATCGGCAGTCGCCGTTCCTCCCGACGCTGTAATGATTTTTTCGTCGGCCACGAAAACACTCTTGCTCAAATTGACGAGCGGAAATTCTTCCATAAAGCTGTCGTGGTAATCCCAATGGATTGCCGCACGCCGATTGTTGAGCAAGCCGGCCTCGGCCAGAACATAAGCGCCCGAACACAGAGCGCCGATGCGCGTGCCTGTGGCACGACTACTGCGAATTCCGGAAAGCAGGTTCGGCGTAGCCGCACTTTGAACGCCGAGCCCTGACAGGATGAACAAATAGTCTGCCCTTGGCAGCTTGTTGAATGCATGGTGGACGCGAGTTTCCGAGGCATTTGACGCAAGTGCGAATTCTCCGTTCTCGGAAGCAAATGACCATTGGTACAGATCCGCTTTGGCAACGAGGTTTGCAATTCGCAGTGGCTCTACGGCGCAGGAAAACGCCAGGTGGGAGAAGTTCTCCACCAGGAGAAACAAACAGCGTTCCGGGTATTGCTTTCCGTCCAATGTGTCGATGACCGCGTTGTGCCTGGTTCTTCAAATATCTTTGCAGATACGCAGCGCATCATAAAGTGCCGCGTGAATATTCCTACCCGCGATAGCGTCACCCAGCCGTGCAAGCATGAATCGTCCATCCGGATTGATGTCTGAGAACGGATTGCGCCCATCTATCAATGCATCGTGGTCTACATGGCCCAGGTTTCGGGAGATTGGTTTAAGATCATAATAGAGCTGCTCCATCGGGCTAACCCCGATATCGACGACGATGTGATCAACTTCCCGGCTCGAAGTTTCTCCTGTCAGGACATGCCTCAAAATGACTTGCCGGCGATTTCCAGTCGGTAATATTTTCTCAATTTCCTGAAAGCACTCAAACGACACTCCCTGTTTTGCCAAGTCACGCAGAACGACTGCGGAATTGGTCGGGCCGAGCTCATGCATCACCATTCGATCCGGCGTGACGAGCGCAACTGTACATCCTGCCTGGGCAAGGGCGTCGGCGCATACCGCAGCGGCTTGATCTCCTGTTTCGTCATATAAAAGCACGTCACCGGGAAGGCGCACTTCGCCCCCCAGCACATCCCAGCTCGATGTTGCGAACCGGGCTCCCGATACTTGTAACTCAGACGGCCAGCCGCCCGTCGCCACGATAACGCAATCCGGTTCCTGACCCATTACGTCTTCCTGTTCGGCAAATGTGTTGGTGCGAATTTCGACGCCGAGATGTGCCGCCTCCTGGATGAGCCAGTCCGCAACACTCCATATTTGACGTCTTGTCATTCCTTTGGCCGCAAGGTTCAATTGACCACCAAGCCGATCACTTGCCTCGAACAGTATAACCTCATGACCGCGCAATGCGGAAACCCTTGCTGCTTCGAGGCCGGCAGGTCCGCCGCCTACTACAACGACTTTGCGCTTGTCCGCAGCCGGCGCGATGACATGAGGCATTGTCTCCTCGCGGCCGGTAGCTGCATTGTGCCCGCAGACAGCCGCTTTGCCCTGGTTCACTCTGTCGACGCAGTAGCCGAGGCCAACACACGGGCGAATTCGATTTTCGTTACCCTGCGATAATTTTTGCACCAGATACGGATCGGCCATGTGCGCCCGGGTCATGCCGACCAAATCAACATGACCCTCGGCAACAGCATGGCGAGCTGTGGCGATGTCGGCGATCCCGCCGGCATGAAAAACCGGCACATCAACTTCCTGCCGGATGCGACCAGCAATTGTCAGGTGCGGGGCGGCGGGCATACCCATTGGCGGCACCCAGCCGGCGAGACCCAAATCATCGTAGGGCGCTCCTGCCAGTATGTTGAGGAAGTCAATCGCGCCTGATCCAGCGATGCGCCTGGCGATGTCGAGGCACTCGTCGGCCTCCAGCCCACCTCTCTTGAGTTCATCTCCCGTGACCCGCATGCCGACAATGATATCCGGTCCCACGGCTTCTCGGACCACTTCAATAACCTGCTGTGTGAGGCGCAGACGGTTCTCAAGTGATCCGCCGTAATCGTCATCGCGGTTATTCACCAAAGGAGACAGAAACTGACCGAGCAAATGCGAGTGCGAAAGTAACTCGATTCCATCAAAACCACCTGATACGCAACGTTTTGCAGCTTCTCCGAATTGCAGGATGATACGGTTGATATCTTCAACTTCCATGGCTTTCGGGAAAGACCGGTGTGCTCTCTCTCGCACGCCGGACGGTCCAACAACCGGCAGCCAATGTCCGTCATCCCAGGCAGTTCGCCGACCCATGTGAGTTATCTGGCACATTACCGCAGCACCATGCGAACGTACCCCGTCCGTCAATTTCCTGAACCACGGTATGATGCCGTCATCGCCGGCATAAAGTTGACCAAACACCGAAGGACTGTCCGGCGCGATATTGGTCGAACCTCCGATTATCGTGAGGCCGATGCCGCCCTTCGCCTTGTGTTCGTGATATAGCCGATATCGCTCCCGCGGATGTCCACCTTCCTCGTAGGAGGGGGCGTGAGCCGTACTCATGATGCGGTTGCGCAGAGTTAGATGGCGCAACTTAAAGGGTTCAAGAAGAGGATCGTTTTTCATCCGTTACGGCTCTCAATACGTCTGGTTTAACGCTTCCTCTTCCGGGATTTCGCGCTCGCGGCGCGCAATAAAATCCAAAAGCGCCTCATTCACGGCCACGTCAAGTTCAGGTTCCTGATACTCTCTCAACAGTATCCGGGCATGCCTCAGGGCACGTTCTGTAATCTCGAGGCCACCGTCGGCCTGCCATTGTTCAATCGAGTTGTTGTCAAACATCTCGGGCATGAAGAATGCACGTTCAAAATTCTCAAGGGTGTGCTGATGCCCAAGGTAATGCCCGCCCGGCCCCACATCTGCGATTGCCGATAACCCCGCTTCGAAATCATCCCAGCGCGGGCCTTCGGCCATCCGATACGCCATTGCGCATTGTTCTGAATCGACTATGAATTTGGCGACAGAACATTGCAGTCCGGCCTCGTTCCATCCGGCCGAATGCCAGATGTAGTTGGCGCCGGAATGCATCACTGCAGAAAGCGTTGCCGCGCTTTCATACCCCGCCTGCGCGTCAAAGGTCTTGGCGCCGGCTGTTGTGCTGGATGTGCGCCAAGGCACCTGGTAGAAGCGCGCCATCTGGCCGATCATGAAATTCATGAGGCTGATTTCCGGGGTGCCCGCCATAGGCGCACCTGACTTCATGGAAACCGCGGCAAGATAGTGTCCGTAAATCGCCGGGCAACCTTTTCGAACGACCTGCGTATAGGCGAGACCGCTGAGCGCCTCTGCGTTCAACTGCGCAACAGTCGGCGCAACGGATGCCGGGGTATTTGCGCCGCCAAGCACGAAGGGTGAGCACAAAACCGGCTGATTGCGACGGTTGAATGCACGCATCGCGCCAAGCATGGTTTCGTCCCACACGAGTGGAGAATTGGCATTGCAATTGCCGGTCACCACCGGGTGTTGATCCATGAATTCTGCACCAAACAGGATCGCGCACATGTCCAGGACGTCATCTGCGTTCTTTGCGCTGGTCGTCATTCCCATGAAGGTCTTGTCAGAATATTTCATCGACGAATATGTGATGCGCAAATGCCGATGGCTTATTGCATGGTCGTATGGCTCGACAATGTGATGAGCCGAAGAGTGAAGCGCCGGCATCATGTGCGCAAGTTTGTGAAACATCGCCAGGTCATCAAGTGTCGGGTTCCGGCGCACATCATCCAGATCACGCAGATAAGGCGCTCCGGTCATCGGTATGAACATCGAATGTCTGCCGCCAAGCTGAATGTTCTTGTCCGGGTTTCGAGCGTGGTAAGTGAAGGCTGGGGGAACAGTCTTGATGAGTTCACGAATCAGGCCACGGTCGAGATGTACAACTTCGCCCCGTACTTCAGCACCCGCTTTGCGCCAGTCCTCAAGCGCAACCGGATCGCGAAAGATGATGCCGACATTTTCCAGGATCGACATGGATGCATCATCGATGAGATGCACCTGATCTTCATCCATGACTTCACAAAGCGGAAGCTTGCTTACCAAGCCTGGTAGCATACTGAAATCTGTAGCCTGGCGGCTGGCGCGTCGTGCCGAACGGCCACCAGCGCGCACTGCTCTCTTTTGGATATCCGTCATACTTGAAGCACCTTCCATTGACTACACTCGACAATGGAATGGCGAGCAGTCGCCTACGGATCAACGACGCGATCGCCTAAAAATGCGACATGCCATACGTTAATAAGCCGCGACACGCCTTGGGCCGCCCGGTTTCCGGTCGCAACAGGATCAACTGCGGCGTCTTCGGCGCCGTTCGCGGCCTTCGCCGCCATCGGCGCCAACCGGCGTGATTTCCTTGGTTTGCGGCAAATTCACAACGGATGCCAGATTGGGAAATGATGCCGTCTTGTGCGGTATCGCCATGGCTTCGATAAAATGCTGCTGGAATTTGGGTTCGACAGCTGTTTCGATTTTTTCGATGCGCCGGACCACCTCTTCGATTTCGTCGCGGCCTTCTGTATTCAGCAGGGCGATGCGGGCACCAGTGCCGGCGGCATTGCCGGCGGAGTGAACATGGGCGAGGTTACAATCGGGTATCAGCCCAAGGATCATGGCGTATTTGACATCTATGTGACTGCCAAACGCTCCGGCCAATCGGATCGTGTCGACCTTCTCCAGCTCCAGCTTGTCCATCAGAAGCTGCACGCCTGCGTAAAGTGCCGCCTTTGCCAGCTGAATGGCGCGCACGTCATTCTGGGTGATGGATATAAGCGGCTCGCCATCACGAATGACGTAGGCAAATGTACGTCCTTGTTGTATCACGCGAGGAGAAACGGCAGCCTTGGTGCCGTCAAAAAGGCCGTCCTGGTTGATGACACCGGACAGGTAGAGTTCCGCCACTGCCTCGATGATGGCCGATCCGCACACGCCGGAAACCCCGGTTGATGCGATTTCGTCCTCAAACCCTTCCGCATCGGACCATAAATCGCAGCCAATAACCTTGAAGCGTGGTTCGAGAGTGTCGGGGTCAATACGCAAACGTTCTATTGCTCCGGGTGCCGCTCTCTGGCCGCATGATATCTGCGCACCTTCGAAAGCAGGTCCGGTCGGCGATGAACAAGCCAGCAGTCGATCCTTGTTGCCGAGTACGATTTCCGCATTGGTACCGACATCGACAACAAGCATTATTCTGTCTGACAGATGTGGGCTTTCGGACAACACAACGCCGGCAGTATCCGCACCGACATGGCCAGCTATGCACGGCAGAACATATACATAGGCGCCGTTGTTGAGTTCAAGATCAAACTCACGGGCTGGGCGGGTGACAGGAAGTCCGGTGGCGAGCGCAAATGGCGCGCCGCCCAGTTCAACCGGGTCGATACCAAGCATCAGATGATGCATGACCGGATTGCCAACCAGAACAATCTCGAGAATATCGGACAAATCAACTTCTGCTTCCGCAGCGACCTGGCGGGCCAGCTCATTGAGCGCTTCGCGCACAACAGCCGTCATTTCCTTGTCTCCGCCGGGGTTCATCATTACATAGGAAACCCGGCTCATCAGGTCTTCACCAAACCGGATTTGCGGGTTCATCAGGCCAGCGGATGCCTTTATTTCACCGGTGGACAGATTGCACAAATGAGCTGCGATCGTCGTGGATCCGACGTCCACCGCCATACCATAGGCCCGATCGTGAAAACCGGGCCAGATCGCGGTGATCCGGGCGATCCTGCTTGCCATCCTGTTGTGGACAGCGACGGTTATTCGCCATTTGCCTTTGCGAAGTGCCGCCTGCAGTGCCTGCATGATCGCCAGGTCGCAGGTGACATTGTCGATACCCCACTGTGCTTTCAGGGCGTTGTAAACCCGCTCCATGTCTGACGAGGGATGATGCATGTCCGGCTCATCGACAACGATATAGTAAAGCTTGGTGACTGGATCCAGTTTGATGTCGCGCACCTCGGCGCGTTTGCGCACGACCTGCTTGTGAACCTGACTTTCCGGTGGAACATCCACCACACAGTCGCCCTGCATCAGCGTCTGGCAGGACAGTCTGCGATCTGCGCTCAGGCCGCGCTTGTCATTGTATCGGATTTCAACCTTGGTAACGGGCCCGAGATTTTCCGGCTTCGAGGTAATGCCATGTTTGGCGAAGTCACCGATTGACGGCGTGACCTGGCAGCGCCCGCAAATGGCACGGCCGCCACACACACTGTCTATATCAACGCCAAGTGCACGGGCAGCCTGCAGGACCGGTGTGCCGATGGGAAAGCGGCCGCGCTTGCCGGACGGCGTGAAAACTATAAGTGCGTCGCTGCGTCCGCCGTCTGCCATTCCGGCCCCCGTTTCCCGTTACTGTTACGCTCTGCGCCGTCTGCGCCCTTCGCGATCACCGCGTGCGCCTTGCGGTGCGTTGGCACTGGCCGGTAGCTTGTTGAACTTGATCCAGTTACCACCCGAAGCGTCATTGTCCATCAGAAAATCGGCTGCCTTGATGGCTTCTATTTCCTTTGACGGGGTAGATCTTGTAGAACCAAGGCCGATCAGTGGTACCAGTGCATCCATATCAATGTCATCCGGTATCACGATTCCCATTGCGGTGAGAGCCGCAACCCGTTCGGCAATCATCGTCGCTGTCGCCGCTGCCTGTACGGGGTTCATGATGGCAGAGGTCATTCCGGCTGCAGCGGCCATCGGCAGGAAAGCATTGTTGATGCCATGCCGGTTTGGAAGACCAAAAGAGATGTTGGATGCACCGCAAGTTGTGTTGACGCCAAGTTCCTCGCGAAGCCGGCGAACCAGAGCAAATACCTGAAGACCGGCCGTACCCATGGCTCCCACCGGCATCACCAGCGGATCGACGACGATGTCGTGCGCCGGGATGCCAAAGTCGGCAGCCCGCTCGACAATCTTCTTGGCGACTTCAAAACGGACGTCCGGGTCTTCTGAAATGCCGGTGTCATCATTGGAAATGGCCACCACCGGCACATCGTACTTCTTGACCAGCGGCAGGATGGCTTCGAGGCGCTCTTCCTCTCCGGTGACCGAATTCAACAGCGGGCGTCCCTGGCAGGTTTCAAGACCGGCAGTCAATGCAGCCGGTACACTTGAATCGATGCACAGCGGGACATCGACGAGACCTTGGACAAGTTCAATCATCTTCCGCATCAGGGGCGGTTCGGTCTCGTTCGGATTGGGGTTTGAATTGTAGACCACACCTGCGTTTACATCGAGCACGGTGGCCCCGCATGCGACCTGTGCCAGCGCATCCCTCTCAACCGTTGTGAAATCGCCGGCTTCCAGTTCTGCGGCCAGCTTTTTGCGGCCTGTCGGATTGATGCGTTCTCCGATGACGCAAAAAGGCTTGTCAAAACCTATAATGACTTCCTTGGTGGCAGATGCGATGAGGGTGCGGGTCATTTGCGAGGCGTCCTTTTAGAGCGAGATGAGGTTAAATTGGATCATTTGACCGTGGCGATTTTGGTCACTGGATAGGCGGGTTGCGCGCGGTGGTGTTGTCCCACCACAAGCGCAAGACAACGATGCCAGTGGGCAAAATCGCCGGCCCTTTCAGTAGTTCTATCATCATCTTGTTTCCCATCGGGGTGGGGAAAATCGGACCATCGGCGTCGTTGCGTCACTTGCCCGATGCACCACATCGCGCCGCGCGCCGCGCCTAGCCGAGTGGACCTATTTTCCGCCATCAAATGATTCAATTTAACCTCATATCGCTCTAGAGCGCGGAATTGTTTTGCAAAAGCAGAAGTTCGGGCAGTGGGTCTTCAGATCAGGCTGTGCCGCCGGAGTCAATAAGCGCCTTGATGCGCTGGCGGTCATAATCGGTTTCCAGTTGTTCAACCGTCCTGTCAACAGCCGCCTGCAGATCGTCTTCACATTCAACTGGGTCAGATTTGCGCCACTGGTCCAGATAATCATCTGACTCATCGGCGCCTGACCGCATGGCGGCCATATCAATGGCTTCCTGAAAACGCTCGGACAGCATCCTTTTTTCGGCCTTGCGGCCAGCCTTGACGGTCACCTGTGAAGGAATATCGCGCCAGTAGGTGATGATTATTTGCGGCATGATTGATGTCAGACTTTCAGGTCAGGATCATTCGATAATTCAGATATAGGCGCGGGTGCACCATTGCACTGCAGATTTTGCGACCTGCACATGTGCAAAACCGACTGCGACGGGGCTACATTGCACTGGCAATCCGGGCGGGCTGGGTCAAACCGGCAAGTTTGCAGGTTTGGTCGACCAGGTCCGGGCGGTTCATTGTGTAGATATGCACGTGATCGACGCCCTGCGCCGATAGTTGCATTATCTGTTGCGCTGCCAGTTCGCATGCACGCGCCTTGTGTTGGCTGGAATGTGGGGTCAGACCATCAAAAGCGGTATGAAAATGGTCCGGAATGCGCGCCTGGCATTTGGCCGCGAAACTTGCCACTTTGGCGAAATCATGAATGAGCAGGATACCGGGAATAATGGGCTGGTGGATGCCTCTGGCCCGAACCTGCTCCATGAAATAAAAATAGTCACGATTGTCGAAGAAGAATTGCGTGATGGCCGCTCTGGCTCCGGTTGCCAGTTTGTCTTTCAGGTTGCCAATGCACGAATGCAGTGAACCGGACGCCGGGTGGGATTCGGGGTATGCGGCAACATAGGTGTCCAGGCCACCGCGTGCGATCAGTGCACGGGCCAGGTCGGCGCCGTTTTCATATCCTTCAGGGTGGGGTTGGTAGGGTCCGGTAATGCCCGGCATATCGCCACGCAGGGCGAGAATGCCCTTTACGCCCTGCGCGGCATATCTCTCGATTACAATGTCGGTTTGCACCCTTGACTGGCCTGCACAGGTCAGATGCCCGACCACGTCAAGCCCATCAACACCCAGCAACTGCCCAACAGTGCCGAATGACGCCTGGTGACTGCTGCCTCCTGCACCATAGGTAACCGATGCAAACAGCGGATCGTACTTGCGC
This sequence comes from Alphaproteobacteria bacterium, assembly GCA_024640405.1. Taxonomy (GTDB): domain Bacteria; phylum Pseudomonadota; class Alphaproteobacteria; order Rhizobiales; family Aestuariivirgaceae; genus Anderseniella. Next base: position 30,099 of record JAHEFB010000047.1, read on the forward strand.
ATGACCTGGGCAAGCTCCGCCATGCCGTCACTTTGCATGGTGGAACGGGCCGGAAATACTTCAAACGATACGCGCGGGCTGCCGCCTGGCGAGAAACTGCCGGATAAAGGAGAAACAATCGACATTCACATCTATTTCAATATAAAGATATCTTTATATATTGAAATAGATGTGAATGGTCAAGTGTCTATCTGCGGAACAAATTCGGTTTACAGGGCGACATGGGCTCACTTGAACCCATGATGTTGCTCAGGAACCTAGAAAGCGGTCAGGTCCATGACTTTTGGTTGATCCGACCAAAAATCATCCTGATCTAGCGCATCACCAGCACGGGACATTGCGCGTGGCGTACAACACGACCGGCGGTGGAGCCCAGGAAGTAATCTGCCATGCCGGGTTTGTGGGAGCCTATTATCACAAGATCAACACCATGTTGGGTTGCGGCTTCAAGAATCGCCGATCCTGCCGAACCGTGGCGAAGATCGGCAGGGCCGGACACGCCGTTGTCCTTTGCAAGTTTCTCAAGCTCGGCCTTGGCCCATTTGTGGGTCTTGTCCAGGATTTCGCCGGATATTTCAACAGCTGCGTATGCTGGTATGTCGTGAACCACATGGGTAAGAACGATCTCGGCGGAATCGCCTCCGATTTCCTTCGCCAACTTGATCATCTGTGCCCCGAGTTCATTGTGGGTCAGATCAACCGGAACGAGTATCTTTTTGAACATGGCAAATGCCCTCCTGTTTGCAGCCGAAACGGCAGTTCGTTTAAGTTATCAATGGCACAACTGCCCCTGATGCAATTTGATCCAGATCATCCGGAGTTAACTAGCGATGGTCGCTAATTGAACAAATCTGGACGCATCATCCGAAGAAGCCCGCTGGTATTGAGCCTAACAACATGGTTAGCTTTACTCAACAAGTGGAAAGTCCGTCATGGCTGCTGAATCCGAAGCAACTTCTGAAGCATCATCTTCACGCCGTAACCGCAGAGGTGGTGGTGGCGCCGAGGGTCGCCGTGCTGCGCGACTGGGCGGCGGTATACAGGCATTTAGCTACATCAAGCGTCAAATCCCGCTGTATGAGGTCTTGGGTGAAGAAGGCCTGTCTATGATCGAAGCCAACTGCGAGACCATATTGCAGGAAATTGGTATCGATTTTCGTGACGACACTGAAGCACTGGACATGTGGAAGGCTGCAGGCGCAGATGTAAAGGGAGAACGGGTCCGGTTTCCCAAAGGGCTGGTAAGGTCACTGACCAAAACTGCACCATCCCAGTTTACCCAGCATGCGCGTAACCCGGCGAGAAGTGTGGAAATCGGTGGCAACAACACGGTTTTCGCACCGGTGTACGGTCCGCCGTTCGTACATGATCTGAATGGTGGGCGCCGCTATGCGACCATCGGGGATTTTCAGAACTTTGTGAAGCTGGCCTACACGGCGCCCGCCATGCATCATTCCGGCGGCACGGTTTGCGAACCGGTGGATATTCCGGTCGCAAAACGGCATCTGGATATGGTGTACAGTCATATTCGCTACTCCGACAAACCGTTCATGGGTTCGGTGACTGCCCCGGAAAGGGCTGAGGACAGTGTCGCAATGGCAAAAATGGTCTTTGGCGACGACTTTGTTGATAACAATTGTGTACTGATCAACCTGATCAACGCGAATTCGCCGATGGTTTTTGACGACACCATGGTGGGCGCGCTCAAGGTTTACGCCCGGGCCGGGCAGGCAACTGTCGTATCGCCGTTCATCCTGGCAGGTGCAATGTCGCCGGTTACCGTGATTGGGACGCTGACACAAATCTTGGCAGAAGCTTCTGTGGGAATTGCATTTTCGCAACTTTGCCGCCCCGGTGCACCGGTGGTATTTGGCACATTTGCCTCTTCCATGTCGATGCAGTCCGGCGCGCCGACGTTTGGAACGCCGGAGCCGGCGCATGTGCTGTTTGGTGCAGCGCAACTGGCCCGCAGAATGGGGGTGCCGTTCCGTTCCGGTGGTTCTCTGTGCGCATCGAAACTCCCCGACGCCCAGGCGGCCCATGAAAGTTCCAATACTGTTTTCCCCGGCGTTCTGGCGGGAGTGAATTTCATGCTTCACGCAGCAGGCTGGCTGGAGGGTGGTCTGGTATCCAGTTATGAAAAGTTCATAATCGATTGCGATCAATTGTCCATGATGCAGCGGTTTGCCGGTGGCGTGGACCTTAGTGAAAACGGCCAGGCTATGGACGCAATAGCAGAAGTCGGTCCGGGCAGTCATTATTTGGGTTGCAATCACACTCAGCGCAATTTTGAGGATGCTTTCTGGCGCTCCCGCGTTGCAGACAACAATTCATTTGAGCAATGGCTGGCAGATGGCTCACTGGATGCAGCCCAGCGTGCAAATGCGATCTGGACCAGGCAGCTCAAGGACTATGTCGCACCTGATCTTGACCAGGCTGTTGATGAGCAACTGGTTGCGTTCGTGGAACAACGCAAGGCGGTCCTGCCGGACACCGTTTCCTGACGGTCTGACATTACATTTTGCTGCTTAATTCCGTTGGAATCCGCCAAAGCGTTCATTGGTGTCTTTAATTGACATGTAAGTGTCGCTTATGGGTGGTGCGACACCTTGTGCCAAGCTGCCATGATTTGCCCTGGAAACTTCTGCCGTAGGGCGGCAGTCAATTCCGGTTTGCGGTCTTGCGCCGGGACACCCGGGTGATAGGCTGTGGAATAGTGTAGCGTGATGCCGCTGGATGTGCATCCGCTTACCTTGTGTAACTTCGGGAGGAGAAACCCAATAATGTCTGACAAAGAAAATATTTGGATTCCCAAGCTCAAGCAGCAGCTTGCTGACAGGCTTATCGACCGCCGCGAATTCGTGCGATATTCAACACTGCTCGGAATGTCGGCTGGTGCGGCCTATATGTGGGCAGGCAAGATTACCGGCCAGCCATTTGCAGCTCCGGCCCGCGCGGCTGATATGCCAAAAGGCGGCACGCTGAAAATCGCCATGCGTGTGCCAAAGATCAACAGCCCGCACACATTTTCCTGGATTTATGATTCCAACATTACCCGCCAGATGGTGCGCTACGTCACCCGTACCGGTGTTGACAATGTGACCCGTCCGGATTTGGCTTCCTGGTCTGCATCAGACGATCTGAAAACCTGGACCTTCACTGTCAACGACGAAATTGAATGGTTCAAGGGCGGCAAATTGACGGCCGAACAACTGGCCTGGAACATCAAGCATTGCCTCGATCCAAAAACCGGTTCGTCAGTCGTGGGCCTCATGAAAGGTTATATGCTCAACGAGATTGATTCCGGCAAAAAGGATGACAAGGGCGAAGCAGTCATGACCACCGAGTTGTGGGACGCCAACGCCATTGAAGCAACTGACGACAAGACCCTTGTGATGCGTCTCAAGGAAGCCCAGGTCGCAGTGCCGGAGCATTTGTTCCATTATCCGTTGGCTATACTTGATCCGGCAGAAAACGGCGAGTTCGCCGTTGGTTCAAACGGCCATGGCGATTTTGAACTCGTGGAGTTTGAGGTCGGCCGCAAGGCAGTATTGAAGAAGCGCCCGAATTCCAAGGCTTACCTCGACACTGTTGAGTTCGTTGACCTTGGTGACAACACAGCCGCGTCTGCTGCTGCCCTGCAATCCAAGCAGGTTCATGGCGATTATGAAGGCAATGTGGAACAGTTTGACCTGTTCAAGGCCATGGATCATGTCACCGTTTATGACACGACTACCGCGTCTACCGCTGTCGTGCGCATGCAAATTGACCAGAAGCCGTTTGATGACCCGAAGGTCCGCAAGGCCATGCGTCTGGCATGTGATGTCGCCAAGACCACTGAAATTGCTGTTGGTGATTTGGGGACAACGGCTGAACACCACCACGTTTGCCCAATCCACCCGGATTACAAAAAGCTGCCGGAAATGGCCCGCGATGTAGAAGCTGCCAAGAAACTGCTGGCAGAGGCTGGCCATCCCGACGGCCTGGATGCGGAAATCGCCCTCAAGCCTGATCCGGCCTGGGAACTGGCCGTGGTCGAAGCCTGTGTTGAGCAGTGGAAGGAGGCCGGTATCCGCGTAACGATGAATGTGCTGCCTTCTGCCAAGTTCTGGGATGTTTGGGACAAGGTGCCATTCGGCTTCACGTCATGGGCTCACAGGCCGCTTGGCTTCATGGTTCTGGGGCTGGCATATCGCACCGGTGTGCCGTGGAACGAAACCCATTACTCGAACGCCGATTTTGATGCCACGCTGACCCAGGCCGAAGGCACACTCGATATTGCTGCGCGGACCGAGCTGTTGGGCAAGCTTGAAACCATCATGCAGGAGGACGGGCCGATTTGTCAGCCATTGTGGCGCAAGCTGTTCATTCCGATGGACAAGCGGGTGAAGGGTTTTGCAATTCACCCGACGCGTTACTTCTTCTGCGAAGAGTACGCCATCGAAGCCTGATAACTTCGTTTGCAGGACCAAAACCAGACGTCCTTCCGGTTTTTCGGAAGGGCGTTTTTTATTGGGTATTCATGTTCAGGCAACTGCTATGCCGTTATCTGTTAATCTGGTTTTCCCGTGACGCCATAACGAAGTCAGGGCATGCCAAACAAGGAGAAGGGTCAAGATGAACAAGGCATCTGAAACCGCTGGGTTTATGGCCATGAAGGCGGATGGCTATTACTCGAAGGCCACCATTGGCGCAAAGCACGTCATGGACAAGGCGGCCAATCTGGTCCTGGAGGCCATCGCTCGCATGGAGCCGGTTGATGATGGCAGTATTTTTCGTGCAACCGATATGGGGGCAGCGGACGGTGGCACATCGGTCGACCTGTGGAGGCGTGTACTGTCCGATGTACGTGCTCGGGTTCCGTCCCGTCCGATTGAAATGATCTACACAGACCTGCCACGCAATGACTTTGCGCAGGTATTCCGCATGATCCATGGCCAGACCGATACCAGGAGCTATTATCCGGAAATTGATGATCTGTACGTGTTTGCTTCCGGCACATCTTTCCATCAGAAAATATTTCCTGCCCAGACGCTGGATCTCGGGTTTTCAGCAACAGCGTCTCATTATATTTCCTCGACGCCATGCAATATCAGCGACCACGTACATATGGTCGGCGCAAGCGGTGCTGAGCGCGAGGCGTTCGCAAGGCAAGGAGCGGCTGACTGGGAAACCATGTTGCTGCAGCGTACCCGGGAACTGAAACCCGGCGGCAGGCTGTGTCTGTTCAATTTCGGTATCGACGAGGAAGGTCGCTATCTGGGCGAAACCGGTGGCGTCAGCATGTTTGACACATTCAACAGGTTCTGGATGGAGCTTGCCGATGATGGCGTGATTTCCCGCGAGGAATACCTGAACACCAATTTCCCGCAGCACTACCGTACCGTGGAGGAATTTACCGCTCCTCTGAATGACAAAAACAATCCGGTATACAAGGCTGGTTTGAGACTGGAACATGTCGAAACGCGTGTAGTGCGCTGTCCGTTCGAGGAGGATTTTGCCGAAAACCACAAGGATGCCGACCGGTTTGCGGTGGAATATCTGCCGACGCTTA
>JAHEFB010000078.1 GCA_024640405.1 Alphaproteobacteria bacterium
CGGCCGGCCCCTGCCCTGACCGAAATCCAAGACCCGGCCGACCAGGATTACATGGTCGCCGGCGTCTACCAACTCGTGATGGGCGCATTCAAACCAGGCAAGCGCATCATCAATCACCGGCGCGCCGGACCTGGCCGGATGCCAGGCAGCAATGTCGAATTTGTCCGGTCGCCGCGAAGCGAAAAGACCAGAAATGTCCTTCTGCTCATCCGACAGGACATTGACGGAAAAATGCCGGGCACCGCTGAACACATCGCAACTGGCCGCCGACCGGGCTATGCAAACCAGTATCAATGGCGGGTCAAGAGACACCGACGTGAACGAGTTGGCCGTGAAGCCACGTGGCGTTCCATCATCTTCTTTCGTCGCGATGATGGTAACGCCGGTTGCGAACTGGCTCAGTGCTGCGCGAAGCAACTTTGGATCCGGCACCTGCGTCATGTGTTGTCACCGCCTGAAACAATTCCGAGATATCGCTCATTGTCCCGGCCCAGGGAGGGCGGAGCCTTCAGGGATGGAGCTGGCGTTTTGCTGAACCGGACCGGGTTTGCTGCAACAGTCCATGGTTTTGCACCAGGCGTCGGGTGAGCCAGTTCCGCGAGCATCCCGCGGACGGTAACATGGGGGTCTTCCATAATATCGCGTGCGTTGTTAACCGGGCCAAATGGCAGCTTGCCGCCCAGTTTCGCAGCCAGCTCGGCTTTGGTAAAGCGGCTGGTCCAACCCTTGACGATTTCGTTGATCAGAGCCGCATTCTCTCGCCTGCCCGCTTTATCTGAAAAGCGTTTGTCGCTGGCCAGGCCGGGCATGTCCATGACAGTTGTCAGAGCTTGCCAGAAAGCATCGTCAACCACGCCAATGGAGATAAAACCATCCGCGGCGGGAAACAGTCCGAACGGCGCAAGTAACGGATGGCCATTGCCCGTGGGAACCGGAGAAACGGCCTCAATATCCTGCTGATAGATGATCCGCTCGCACAGGCTGACCATTGCATCGTACATCGCAATATCGACGAACTGGCCTTCCCCGCTGCGTTCGGCATGCCGCAATGCCGCAACGATGGCAAACGCCATCATCATACCGGTGAATATGTCGCCGACACCTGGACCCGCTTTCATGGGCGTCGATGCATCGGGCCCGGTGATCGACATCAACCCGCCCATTGCCTGCGCGACAACATCGTATGACGGCCATTTCACATAAGGGCTTTCACCGTTGCGTGGATTGCCAAAACCGCTGATAGAGGCATACACCAGTTTCGGATTGATGTTGGCGATGTCATCATGGCCGAGACCCAACCGCTCCATGACGCCGGGCCGGAAATTCTCAACCAGGACATCAGCACCCGGCACAAGTTTCAGAACGGCATCCCGGCCTTCGGTCGTTTTCAGGTCGGCCACAACGCTCTTCTTGCTGCGGTTCAGACTGACAAAGTAGCCCGCCCACTGGCGCTCCGGATCGTCGTCACGATACGGCCCGTTGCTGCGGCTGGTGTCGCCGGAAGGGCTTTCGATCTTGATAACCTCCGCACCATGGTCCGCCAGCATCATCGTGCAGTAAGGACCGGACAGCATCCTGCTGAAATCCAGCACCCGGACGCCTGCCAGTATGCCAGAACTATCCGCCATCTGAATTCTCCCGTTCGGCATGTTGCAGGAAATTCAGGAGCTCGGAGTTGAACAGGGCCGGGTTTTCCGCCATCGCCATGTGCCGCAAACCCGGCAGTATGACGGTTTTCGCACCGTCAATCTCGGCAGCTATCGCATGTGTCATCTCAACGGAATTGCCGTAGTCTTCAGACCCGGTCATCACCAGTGTCGGACATTGAATGGCCGGAGACGGCGCAATCAGTTCGTCCACACCGTCAACCAGAACCTGATAGATATCAGGATAGACATCCTTGCTGTTGGCCATCACCCAGTCGCGCACCTTGTGCATGGTTTCCGGGTTGGAACGATGGAACGATTTGCTGAACCATCTCTCAAGCGCAGCATCCACGGTCGCGGCAGGGCCTTCCCGCCGGGCCTGATGAACGCGCGACTGTATCGCGTCGTGGGCGGCCCGGTCGCGCTTGTGGGCCGAGTGCAGTATCGCAAGCGCCCACAGCCGTGACCCATGATCCATGGCAAACCGCCGGGCGATCATGCCGCCCAGCGAGAAACCTGCAATTGCAGCTTTGCGAACATCCACCTCATCGATGAGCCGCTGCAACTGGCCGGAGAACAGGGTCAGCGAAGGCGTCGCAGGCGGTGGCGGGCTTTCACCGTGTCCGAACAGGTCGTAGGAAATCACCGTATATCGTTCAGCCAGCGCATTGCGCTGCCACTGCCACATATGCCGGTTCAGGCCCAGGCCATGGACCAGCAGGACTGCCGGGCCCGGTCCTTCAAGCACCTCGAAACGAGTTCCGTCGCTGGCAGTTTTCACTGTCACGTCACCGACCTTCCGGTTTGTAGGCCACAACTTCCACTTCCACCCTCACATCCACCAGCAGTTCGCTGACCACAGCAGATCTTGCAGGCGGTTCATCGGGAAAATACTCACCGTAAACGGTATTGAAACCCGGAAAGTCAGCCCTGTCACGCAGCCAGATCATGGCTTTGACAACATCGCTGAGTTCACAATCTGCAAGGGCCAACGTCGACTTGATGTCTTCGAGCACAGCACGGGTCTGATCTTCAACGGTACCGGTTGTCATGACCTCACCATCCTTGAAGGGAACCTGTCCCGTCAGAAAAACAAAGTCCCCGGCCCGGATGGCACGTGACAAGGACAGTTTTCTGCCGCCGATTACGATCGGTTCGCCGATAACGGTTTTCTTGCTCATGCGGTTTGCTCTCCTTGCAGCTTCGAGGCTAGCCGACACGAGGGAAAGTCGATTATCCCGAATTCGTCAACAGGTGACGAATTTTTCTGACTTGAATTGTCGGTTCGCAAGCTACGCTTGATCTGCAAACTTTATGGAGGAAGCGGGTATGACTGAACTCAAGCGTTATCAGATGCTGATTGACGGAAACTGGGTCGACTCCGAAGACGGCCGTACATTCGAGAGCATAAACCCTAACACCGGCGACGCTTGGGCGACCATTCCCGAGGCCACGGCAGGTGATGTGGATCGCGCTGTAAAGTCGGCCTATCGGGCATTCACCGAGGGCGAATGGGCCCGGGCTCTGCCGACCGCGCGCGGCAGGTATCTGCGCAAACTCGGCGACCTCCTGGCCGACAAGTCGGAAGAATTGGGCCGGGTTGAAACAGTCGATACCGGCAAGATGCTCAAGGAAACCCGCTGGCAGGCAAAATACATCGCGGAGTTCTTCCATTTTTACGCCGGATGCGCAGACAAGGTGCACGGTGAGACATTGCCGATCGACAAGCCTGACATGATGGCAATGACGATTCGCGAGCCGCTTGGTGTTGTCGCAGCCGTCGTTCCGTGGAACTCCCAGATGTTCCTCGTTGCGGTAAAGATCGGACCGGCGCTTGCAGCCGGCAACACTGTGGTACTGAAGACATCGGAACACGCCTCAGCTCCTCTACTTGAATTCGGAAGGCTGATAGAAGAAGCAGGTTTCCCGCCCGGGGTGGTCAACATCGTTACCGGCCATGGCGATCCTTGTGGCAAGGCACTGACCTCACATCCGCTGGTGGCACGCATCAGTTTTACCGGCGGGCCGGGCGCTGCCAGGCACGTGCTCTACAATTCGGCGGAAAATTTTGCCGAAGTATCCCTGGAACTCGGTGGCAAGTCGCCGTTCATTGTGTTTGACGATGCTGATGTTGAAAGCGCCGTCAACGGTTCGATCGCCGGTATATTCGGCGCCAGCGGGCAGAGTTGCGTTGCCGGATCACGCCTCTACCTGCACGACAAGATCGCCGACAAGTTCCTCGACACGATGGTATCGCAGGCGAGCAACATCCAGATTGGGGACCCGTTGGCGGAAGAAACCCAGATGGGACCTTTGGCGACAACCGGACAGCTGGACAATATCGAGCATCAGGTGGCGCTGGCACAGGAACAGGGGGGCAAGCTGCTTAACGGAGGCCGGCGGCCACCGGATATCAACCGGGGATGGTTCTACGAGCCAACCATCATTGAGTGCCCGGACCAGAAAATGCAGATCGTGGATACCGAGTTGTTCGGCCCGGTTCTGAGCGTGTTGCGGTTCAAGGAAGAAGAAGATGTGATCCGCATGGCAAACGACACCAAGCACGGTTTGGCTGCCGGAATTTTCTCGCAGAACGGCGCGCGGACGATGCGGGTGGCCAGGCAGATACGTGCAGGTATCGTCTGGGTCAACACATATCGCGTGGTATCCCCCATCGCCGAATTTGGCGGCTGCAAGGATTCAGGCTATGGCCGAGAAAGTGGGATGCAGGCTATTTACGACTACACCCGCCCAAAAACGGTATGGATCAACACCTCCAGTGAACCGATGGGAAATCCGTTTGTCATGAGGTAGGAAAATGCCTGCAGAATTGATTGATCAACTTGCCGCAAGCGATGCGGAGCCCATGTTGGCGGTGAGCCTTCCACCGGCCTGCTACAGGGATCCAGATGTTCAGGAGGATGAAGTTGTTGGCATTTTCAGGAACGGCTGGATTGGTCTTGGCCGATCCGACATTGTTGCCGAACCGGGTAGCTACGCGGCAATGGAAATTGCGGCTGTTCCCTTGATATTGCTGCGCGACCAGGCTGGAAAACTCAGGTGCTTCGCCAATTCATGCCGCCATCGCGGCGCATTGCTACTGCAGGGACAGGGATCAACCAGGGGTATTAAATGCCCGTTTCATGGCTGGAACTACCGATTGGACGGCACTTTGGCCGGTGCGCCGCGCATGGAAACGTCGCCGTGCTTTGACAAGTCCGGCAATGGCCTGGTCGAATTCGCATGTGGCGAACGTGCCGGGTTTGTGTTCATGTCAATGGATGGCAGTCGAAACGACCTGGATGACCACCTGGGGGAATTTGAAGCGCTACACCAGCCGTGGCCACTGGCCTCGCTGATCACAACGCGCCGCCGTCAGCTTGAAGTCAAATGCAACTGGAAAATCTTTCTGGACGTCTTCAACGAGTATTATCATCTGACCTATGTTCACGCCGATACCCTTGGCGGCCTGTACCAGGAGCCCGATGCCGGTGATCTTGTTGAAGGCGCCTTCGCCAGCCAGTTTGGCGAGACCCACGGTACCGGCGGTTTGCTGGAAAACCAGCAGGACCACGCCCTGCCCCTGATGCCCGGACTGGAAGGTCGCCCGGCACGAGGGACCCGGTATACGTGGGTGTTTCCCAACATGACGTTCGCCGCCAGTACGGACGCCGTATGGGTCTATGAGGCATACCCCGTGGCGCCGGACCGGTGTATGGTCAGGCAGAGCATCTGCTTTCCACCGGAAACTGTGGCGCTACCCGACTTCGAACAACAAGCCAGACGCTATTACGAAAGGTTTGACGCTGCCCTGGATGAAGACATCGAGGCCCTGGAGGCGCAGCAGAAAGGATTGTCGTCACCGTATGCGCGCCAGGGGAGGTTCCAGCCCCATCTTGAGGCCAACGTGGCTGCTTTTGCCCGATGGTATGCGCGTCATACCGCAGCATTCAGTTTGCGCTCTGGCCGTGACCTCTGATTATGCCTCGAATACAATCGCTTACCACTTCCGGCCGATGTCCGAATATCGAGAAGTGAGCCATGCCTTCCAGCAGGTGGAAGTGTCCGTTGCCGGCGGCTTCCGCCACGGCCCGTCCCCGTGCAGGCGGTGTCTGCAGGTCCTGGTCAAAGGAAATCACGTGCATCGGCACCATGCAGCCGGGCAGACGTTCCAGTGAATCATAATCCAGGCATGCCTGCCACTGTGCCGCCAGCATGGCCGGATCGCGATCGCCATAGGCGCTGGCGACATAAGGCCGGACCTTTTCCCACAAGGCGTCATCCCCCATTACCTCGGACGGGTAGGACAGGATTGCGTAGTGAATGACCGAAAAGTCCTCCGGCATCCTGATCCCGTCTCTCGCCATGGCGATTTCCGCTTCCTCCCATTCCCGCGCAAATCCGGTCTTGCGGGCTATGGTTCCCATCGGGATGGCGATGCGGACAAGGTCAGGGTAGGAAATCGCAAGCTCCTGAGTGATCAATGCACCCAGAGAAAGGCCGGCAACAATGACAGGCGGATCACACACCTGCCGGATCAATTCAGCAACATCGGCTGCGAAGGCCTCAATCGGCCAGGGCGGAGGGACTTTGACAACCGTTTCGCCGGCGCCGCGGGGATCGAGGCAGGTGCATCTGAAGTCGGAACTGAATGCCGCGAACTGATCTCTGTATACATCGCACGTCTGATCACCTGCCGGGATCCAGACGATGTCCGGGCCGCTTCCCTCCTGGATGTAGTGGACCTCGGCATCCCGGACGGTGATTACACCTTCGACCATTTTTTTCTCCTGTTAAGTGATCCGAAAAAATAACGCCGCCGCCGGAATAGCCGGCGCCGGCGTCGCTTTCCTAAACAGCTGTCAGTTTTGCGTCAGGCAAACCACCAGCGATCGAGACACTTCCAACCGTCCAGCTCCCAGTTCGAAGCCAGCTTCTCAGGGGTTGCCACTTTCTTTGAGCGTGCATCCACATTGTTGGCATACATCGGGATCAGCGCCCCGCCCTCGTCACTGACAATCTTTTGCATTTCAGCGTACATTTCCGCACGCTTGGCATGATCAAGCTCGGCACGCGCTTCGAGCAGCAGCTTCATGAACCGGTCATTCGACCAGAACGACTCATTCCACGAGCCGCCGGCGGCATATCCCACCGTGAACATCCAGTCTGCGGTCGGACGGCCACCCCAGTAGCTCATGCTCCACGGCTTTTTCATCCAGACATTGGTCCAGTAACCGTCATCTGCCTCACGGATGACGTTGATGTCGATACCAGCCTTTTTGGCCTGCGACTGATACAGGACCGCAGTATCGATTGCGCCGGCAAATGCAGTGTTCGCAGCATGCAGGTCGACCTTGAGGCCGTCCATTCCAGCCTTCTTCAGGTGATGCCTGGCCTTGTCCGGATCATAGACGCGCTGCGGCAGGTCCTTGTTGAAGTAGCGCTGTCCTGGTCCGATCGGATGATCGTTTGCCGGGGTACCATGGCCGTTGAGGATCTTCTTGACCAGTTCCTCCCGGTCGATTGCATATTTCAGCGCCAGCCGGACATCGGGATTGTCAAACGGTGCAACCGTAGTGTTCATCGGAATTGTGTAGTGCTGGTTTCCCGTTATGTCGTCGATGGTGACAGTGGGGTTGCGGGCCAGAAGGTCAACTGTCTTGAGATCAACTCTGTTTACAGCATCCACCTGACCGTTGATCAGTGCATTTTGCCGGGCGGTCCAGTCCGAAATGCCCAGCAACAGGACATCGTCAAAGTGTGACCCCTTGTCACCCTTCCAGTAGTTCGGGTTGCGCTTCATTTCCATTCGCACGCCCCAGTCGCGTTCGCCCAGAACATAGCCGCCGGCACCAACTCCCGATTGCCAGTCCACCTTGCCATCGTCGGACGGAAGTATCGGCAGGTGATAGTCGTTCATGACGAACGGGAAATCAGCATTGCCGTTGGCGAGCTTGAACATGACAGTGTGCTTGTCAGGCGTTGACATCTCCTCGATATCCACCAGCAGCGGTTTGACCGCTGATTTCGAGTCTTCTCCCCGGTGATGCTGAATGGAGGCGATCACATCTGCTGCCTCAAGCGATTTCCCGTTGTGGAACTCGACGCCCTTGCGGAGCTTGAAGTTCCACGTCTTGGCGTCGGGAGACGATTCAAAGCTCTCCGCCAGCTCAGGTATGATCTCGCCGCTGGCCGTGACCTCGGTCAGGTTGTTGTGCACCCCGAAATTCAGGCCGATTTGCGTGAAAGTGGAAATGAATGTCGCAGGATCAAGCGAGTCGGTGGTGCTGGCGCCGCCCAGGCCCAGCCTGAAGGTGCCACCTCTTTTGGGCACTGCTGCCGCGACCTTGTCGGTAAACGCGGTTGCCGCACTGACGCCGAGGCCCAATGCCAGGGCACCTTCCATGAAATGGCGGCGGGAAATCTGCTTGTTTTGGTAGAGTGTTTTCAGCCCTTCCAGTTTTGTCATTCTTGGTCTCCTCCGAAACTGAACCAGGTGGGGAAGATGCACATTTGCATCCCGGGAAAATGTCTGTCGGGCTTGCGCCTGTTGTGGTGGGCAGTCACGATCAGGTATCGACTGCCCGGCTTTGCCCGATCTCGGTAGGTGTCAATTCAAGCAATCCCTTCGATACAGAATTGTCTGAAATTCGTCAGAATTGTCTGAAATTCGACATCAGGCCGAATTGCTCATCCTGTGTAGACAGGATATGGGCCGCCGACTTGATTCCAAAGCAAAGGAGGCAGCCGACCTTCCTGACGATGAGAAGGTGTTACGGCAGACATTCTTCCGATGTCATGCAATTTGCCGGAGTAGTACCAGGCGACTGTTTCGATTTTGCTTACTCAGGAATCCTGACGTGCATCAATGCATCAACAGCACACAGGCTGTCTTCGTATACAAACATCGGGTTGATTTCGATTTCCGCCACTTTGCCTCGATTGAGTATCATGAAGTCGGCCAGCCCGGCCAGTTGGTCCGCCAGTTCGCGCATGTCCGCCTTCGCGCCGCCGCGAAAACCGTCAAGCAGCCGCGAAATGCGCAGGCCTTCAATTGCCTCGGTCAAGTCTTCCCGTGTGCATGGCAGCAGCAGGGTTACGGAATCTCCTACCAGTTCGACAAGCACACCACCGCTGCCGATTGTCATGGCCAGTCCGAACTGCGCATCTTCGCGCAAGCTGACGATGAGTTCAGCCAGCGGTTGCGCCTGCATTTTCTCAATCAACCAGCGGTCACTCACGGCATCGGGCAGACGCGCTCCTACAGATTTCTGAATCCGTGCGACCGCATCGGTTACCTCCGTTGCGGTGTTGATGTTCAACATGACCGCTCCGGCTTCCGTCTTGTGCAGCAGTTTCTCGTGAACCATCTTGATGGCGACCGGAAAACCCAGTGTGTCGGCTGCAGCAGCAGCGTCTGCGCTGCAGCATAGGGTGCCCGGCGGCACCGGCACACCCACTTCTGCGAGCCGGTTTTTTGCTGCGGCTTCGTCGATGGCCACAATTTTCTGTGCTCTCTCGCCGCCCAGCAGTTCTGCCGGTGGTTGACATGCAATGCGCTGCTGCATCTGTCTCCAGGCCGACGCGGAGGCTATGGCGTCCAGGCAGTCATTGATGCCCTGCATTGGCGCAATGCCCCGGGAAATGAGATGGTTGCGTGTTGCCGTATCCATGTTTTCCGGCAAGGTCGAGCAAATTGCAGCTGGTATACCCGCAGCCAGTGCAGCATCGGCAAAGGCATCGGCGTCGGCCAGATAGATCGGCCGCGACTCATCAAGCCCGGATGCCGGATAATCCTGTACCAGCACGGCGGTAGCTGCTTCGGTGGTGAGTGCTGCGGAGAAAATTGGCCGTGTCATCTCGGCCTGACCCCAGATTGGCGTCGTATAATCGAGGGGGTTGGACACAGTCGCCGTAGACGGCAGCAGGTGAGCCAGATTTTTGGTAACCGCATCATTATGCTCGGGAAATGCCAGCCCGATTTTCTCACCATGATCAGCGAGCATTGTTGCGCCGCCGCCGGAACAGGTGAACCCGGCGACCCGGTTGCTGGTTGTCGCACCCGCAATGCACATGAACTTGAGTGTTTCCAGCATTTGTGCGGGACTGAACACTCGCACTATGCCGCAGCGTTTGAACAGGGCGTCATAAAGGTCGTCTTCTCCCGATAACGAGCCCGTGTGGCTTGTTGTCAGGGATTTGCCGATGGCCGACGATCCGCTCTTCAGCGCTACGACTGGTTTGCCAAGTTGCGCCGCCTTGATTGCGGCATCCGCAAATC
>JAHEFB010000010.1 GCA_024640405.1 Alphaproteobacteria bacterium
GCGGACCGCCGGTTGTGATTGCCCTGATGAGCCGTGGAGACGATATCGAAACCGTTCGTGCCAATGTGTTCACCGTGATGTCGGCGATGATCGGAATCTCCATCGCTTCATTCTGGTGGTTTGGATTACTTACACCCAAGGTCTTGTTATTCGGTTGCCTGAGTGCGCCGTTCTGCCTTGCAGGCACGATGTTGGGTGCCCGCGCTTTCAGGACCAACGCCAGCGAATATTTCAATCACTTCGCTATGGGTCTGCTGGTAGTGCTGGCATCGATAACCCTGTATTCTGCTCTCACGTCCTGAAACTGGACCCTTGTTTCCATTCTATAGGTTCAACCATCACCTGCTCTTTCTTGGAAACCAGTACGAGCGGCTCCCTGTTTCAGATTCTTTCTTTGTTCTATACTAACATCCGAACCCTAACCCCCTGTTAACTACCATGGTGGCGTGTTAACGCACCAAGCAGATTTGCTGCGTTTCAAGGTTTTCGAAGCTCGTGTTTATGTTCTGCGTAAACCTTTTTGCAGACTTCACTGAGTCCAGCCAATGTGGAGGGCGTGTCCAGGAAAGGCCGATTATGGTATTTAGCTCCTCCCCAGACACGCCTCCTTTTTGACGAGGCTGTTCGCAATTCGGATTGCCTCGTGATCGGTGATATGTTGACCGACCTGGTCGGCTCCGATCGGGTTCGCCGACATCCCCACCGCCGCCATTGATCCGCCCCTACCGACGGCTTCTCCGACGCTCCCGGCGCTTATCGGGTCCCGGTCCCCTTTGTCGCCTCATGATTGTCGCAAATCATGCCGGCGGCGATTGTTTCCGACGGTCTAACCCACACGCTACACCGTCTCCTCCGTCACAATTGAAACTGCCTCAGAAATGCGTTTGAACTCAGTAGTTATCTCTGAGTGGTTCTGGGACAGGTATCGGCAAACGGCATCGTTCTCGAGTAGTGAGGCCAGATAACCTCGCGCGAGAACCAGGTTGAGATGGTCTGGACCATAGCTGTCCTCGATCTGTTTCATTTCCCGTTGGACCTTGGCCATCTCAGATTCCATCTGGGCGATTTGTTCGGCCGAAATGCCTTTGAATTTCTTTGGTTTGTCGGATTCTATGAGTTGGTCCTGTGGTGTTGCCGCCAGAAGTGCTCTCGAATAGCTAACCGAGTAGTTGTCCATCGCGATCATAAGCTCTGCGACTTCCACCTGGCGAAGGGGCTTCATCTTCTTCAGGGAATGAAACGTGTTTTGAGCGCAGTGTTTGTCCTTCAGCAGCGCCACGGTCTCGGAGCAGATGCCCTCCAGCAGGGTTCGTTTCTGGCGAATGGTTGCGATGTTGACGTCAAGAGCTTTTGCGATGCGCTCTTTGGGAACGCCACGTTCAATTGCTTTCAGGATCATCTTGTGTTCCTGAATGGTCGCCAATCGGCTGATCCGTTTATTGTACGTAAAGGCCTCGTCTTCAGTCGCGACGAGACAGCTGACGCCGTCAACACCGAGCTCCATCAACGCTTCGGCGCGAAGATGGCCATCGAGCAGCATGTATTTTCCCTTTGCTCCGCGTTCACGAACGACGATTGGAGGCTCGATGATCCCAACCTCGCGAATTGACGCTATAATCTGAAGATATTTTCGGGTTTTCCGGATCCGTTTTTGAAGCTGTTTTACAGGCAGTATGTCCGACAGTTTGATGAAAACGCTGTCGGCCTCGAATGCGATGTTGACCCGTTTCGCCATGGCTACTTCGCAACTGCCATGGCAACGAGATCTGCCAGCGGGCGGGGCATTGTTTCCAAGCCCTCCGCGCGCAGTAATGTCAGGAAGTTTTCATCCGCCAGCAGTTGCCGAAGAGCTTGAACGATGAACAACAGCCTGTTTTGCGTGACTTCCGCTCTGTTGATGATGAGCCGTTGACGTTGCACCTCCTTTTCGTATGTGCGCACCAGTGTTTCGGACGACATCGTCGACCGTGTTGCCGTCGATGGCCCTCGACGCATTGCCTTTCCGCGCCGCTGGTGCTGTTCTACCAGACGTTTCGCGACAAGCAGCTTTTTGCCGCGCAAGAACCCATTTTGATACGCATCTGCAAGAGCTTCCTGGACGCCTTCCTCATCCGTCTCAGCAATGTCGATAGCGACACTCAGCGGGATCTTGCCTGTTTCAACCGCTGAAAGGAGCCGCTCCTCGCCTTCTTCAAGAAGATGACGAATTGAGTGGACATACTCGTATGACAGGCCTGTTTTGGCTGCGATTTCCGTGTCGGTGTTTCCTCGCTTTGCGAGCTCGCCGATGTCTTGCAACAATTCCAATGGCAGGTGTTTGCGGCGCGCCAAATTCTCGACCAAACTCATAACCAAGCTATCTTCTTCGCTCACATCGACGACAATCGCCGGGATCTCACGCTCACCGAGTTGAATGAATGCTTCTAGTCGACCTTGACCGCATACGAGATGGTAGTTCGCTGGGTCATCCCTGTTCGGATTTCTGTTGACAGTAATCGGCTTTTTGAGCCCGATTTTCGAGATGCTGTCGACGATCAGTTTGAAGGTCGCCTTGTTGCGGGCCCGCGGATTGATCACCGTGATCTGGTCAATCGGGATCAACTCAACTGTAATTTTCTCCTTCTCAGGTGTCACGTAGCCATCTCCGTGATCCTTACGCGCTCGGCCATCTTGAAGAAGTGCTCCAAAGTTTTGAACCGAAAAGCGTCGAACATAAGCCCGTTCTCCTGGGCCAGTCTGATCTTGTCAGTCGCTATCCCTGAGAGAGGCAACAGGTAGTAATCGAGTGGGATTTCATTTGCGTCGTTCATGCGAACCGCCACGGTGATATCGGGGGCAAATCCGGTATCGAGGCGAATTTTCCAACGCAAAGAGCCCGCAGGAGTTTGTTGACAGCGCGCAATAACAATCGAAGCAGAGAACTCGCGATTGACGGTCAGCAGATCCGTAACAGGGCTGCGGGAAATCGAGCCACCCAATTCCTCTATCGCCGAAATGGTATCCGACACTATCCCCTCGTGGTGGCGCCGAAGCGCGCGATTGATTTCGATGTATCTATAGTCGCGGTCCGGCCTAAAACCGACGATGTCGTAGGCACGCAGCAAGCTGCCAAATCGATGCTGATAGGTGCTGCTTGATGGCATGTCCGGAGTTTCGTCGATTATGAGGCCAGACAGATAGCCGTGATTGCTGAGCAGCTTCCTGAGACGCTCGAGCATTTCCTCATCGGTAAAGCGCCGGTTGCGTTCCCGGATCATCCCCTGCGCTGTGAAAAACACCTGTGGGTCGACAATTCCTTCAAACGCACCATCGGCCCGGATCCACATCTCCGGCTCGTTGACGACCCGCTCCTTTTTCAGTTTGAAAGAGCGCCTGTTGTAGACGTTGTTGCCAATGTATTTTTCGTTGGTGAGGATCTGGTGGACGGCACCGCGCGTCCAGGGACGGCCGAGATCTGTTGTCTGGCCTTTCCCATTCAGAATTGCAGCGATCTCGCTCTCGATTTTTCCACCGTCGACGAATTCGCGATACATCCATCGGACCGTTTTCACCTCTTCTTCAGGACCGGGCACCAGGATGACACGATCAGTTTGCAGGCTCTTGTGCTCGCCTAATTGTAGTATGCCTTGGGGAACGCCGTTTTGATCCACGCGCATACGGCGCAGTCCGTACCCGGCCATGCCTCCCTGTCGAAAGCCCAGTTCAATCAACCGACACTGCCCGGCAAAAACCTTAGCAGACAGCTCCCGGCTGTATTCTCCCGCCATTGAGCGTTTGACGCTTTTGAATATCGTCGACGCCGGGCTGCCATCATTCTCGAACTGTTCGGCACAGTAGTGAACCGAAACGCCACTGCGCCTGCAAATGTATTCGTAGTAAGCGCTCTCGTCAGCATCCTGGAACCGGCCCCACCGGCTGATGTCGTAAACCAGGATGACGTCAAATCCGGTGTCACCACTTTCCACGTCGGATATGAGCTGCCTCAGCGCGTGCCGTCCCTCAATCTTCAGGCCACTTTTTCCGGAGTCCGAATACGTGCGCACAATCTCCATATTTAGGGCATCCGCATACTGGCGGATCGCATCAGCCTGATTTTCCGTAGAGTACTTCTGGTGCTCGGTTGACATACGGACATATTCTGCCGCGCGGATCCTTTCTGTGTCCGCGCTATCGGTGATGATGGTTTCTGCTCCGTTTTGGTCAGCCAACTTGCTTACCCGGTCTAACTAATCTCGAGCTTATCACTCCCAACCAAGGTTCTGCCTCGAATTGACCTTAGCGGGCACACGACAGGCGCCGACGTTCTCCATGATTTCAAACCATATGCATGGAGAACAGGAATGTCGTTTCACAAAAAGGGCCGAAAATTTCGGACCGTTTCCGGCAAAACTTTTCCAAAATCAGCTGATAAGCTTGAGCAAACAGGCGGTGACGGATTTCGGTCTGTGATCGCTGAGACATTGCACGAAGCATTTGGTGGTACGCGAATGTCCGTCAAAGCCGTGATGGCTCGCACAGGCGCTACTGAGCGAACCGTCAAGAACTGGTTTCAAGGCAAGAACGGCCCGAACGGAGAGAACTTGATAGACCTCATGCGGTGCTCAGATGAGGTTCTGGAAGTCGTGCTGTGGATGGCAGGGAGGGAGGAGATTCTGGCTGGAAAAATGTTGGTCGATGCCCGGGAAAAATTGGTCGAGATGTTGAACATCATCGACCAGCTTCAAATTGCTGAGGAAACATCCGATTCTGGTGATGAATAACAGGGTCCCTGCTCCAGGAATCGTTTTCCCTGATCTGCAAAAACATTTCCCTGCTACGCGAATTAATTTCCCTGTTACAATTTTTAGGGAAATCGGCACGTAAAGCACTGTCTTTGCTGTATATTATGTCTCGAGCAAAGCCCAAAACAGCTCCATTTTGCAAAAATTCCCTGTATTTTCCCGGTAGAACAGGGAAATGGCACCTGAGACGAGTTCGCACTGGACTGGCTCCACCACCAGATTAGCAAAAGGACGTTGAGGCGATGTTGTCTCAGCGTCCTTTTTGATTGGATATTCCAGTTTGCTGGTTATCTGGTGCGCTGGACGGTGTTTCGGAGGCGTTCGCCATCGTCCGCAGAGCCCAGGCAAGACCGGCAAGTTCGGCGCTCACCTCAATTACTCGCGATACGACGAGAACCTGCAAAGTCTCACACCCGCTGGGCGAGTGTCGGGGCAGGTTGGAAACCGGGAAACCTGCAATGAAAAAATCTGTGTTTGTGTTGGCCTTCTGTTTGACGGCCGTACTTCCTCCTCCGGCCACCACGGCCCCCTACTGTGCTTCTGTCAAACACAACAGCGGCAAGGTCAGCGGGGTCGCCGGCAGCGTGAGGGTTATAGCGGCAAAGAAGGCAATTTCCGGCTGGGAAAGAAAGGCCCGCAGGAAATTCAATGAACCTACAATCAACTGGAGCCGGGCCCGGCGCAAATCGGTCAGGTACAAGAATTACACGCCTAACATTGCCAGCGCACTGGCTACGGGAACAATTTGCATCAAGAGTGCCCGGACACCCAATCGCGCTACAGGCAAATGCCCGCCCAATGACCTGAAGTGCAGGGCCAAGCTGTTTCAATACAAGAAGAAATTCCAGACCACCCCGGATGGCGTCAAGGCGGGTCTCAACCCGCAACCGGAACCCCCCAGCAATGTCTACCAAAGGCAATAAACTTCCAGCGCCACATCATCACCTGACCCTTCAACAGACAATCGCTGACCCTGAACAAACCTGCCAGCCGCAATTCGGAATTGCGTGTCAAAGGGCTTTGCGGCAGTCTTGACCTCTTGTTCTGTTGTTATCGGAGGATGCAAATTGGCTGCGAACGAAGCCGGACAGGTCAATCGCTGGAAGCGCTTCGAGGACTGGGACAACCGCCCGTTGCGTCTCGACAAGTTTGCAGCCGATGATCCGGCCAACGGGTTTTCCGCCTTTGCCGGCAAGGCCGATCCGAAACCGGCAATCTCGATGAAGTCGAGCGCGGTGACCATGATGGACGGTGTCGCGGCGGATGACTTCGACATGATCGACACCTTCATTGCACGGCACCACCTTGACCCCGATATAGTCGAAGAAGCCATGGCAATGCCGTCTTCCCAAGTGGCGCGCATGCTGGTTGACATGCATGTGCCGCGGAATGAACTGGCCCGGCTGGCCCGTGGCATGACGCCTGCCAAACTCGCTGAGGTGGTCGCCCAGTTGAACTCGCTGGAACTGGCCTTTGCCTATTCGAAAATGCGGGCCCGCAAGACGCCCGGTAATCAGGGCCACGTCACCAACGCAAAGGATGATCCCTTGCAGCTTGCCGCTGACGCGGCAATCGCCGTGGCACTTGGCTTCGACGAGATCGAAACAACAATGCGGGTCGCGCGCAATTCCTGGTCGAACGCGCTTGCCTGTTGTGTTGGTTCTGCGGTCGGTCGCGCCGGCACATTGTTCCAGTGCTCAAGCGAGGAAGCCGAAGAGCTGGAAATCGGCCTGGCCGGCTTCACCTCCTACGCCGAGACGGTCTCGGTCTACGGTACGGAAAACGCCTTCATCGATGGTGATGATACACCTTGGTCAAAGGCCTGGCTGGCAGCGGCCTATGCCTCGCGCGGCATCAAGATGCGCTGTACGTCAGGGGCTGCCGCGGAACTTCTTATGGGGTTCCATGAGGCCAAATCGCTGCTTTACCTGGAGGCGCGCTGCCTGTGCATGCAGCGCGCGATGGGGTCTCAGGGCACCCAGAATGGCGGCATCGATGGTGCACCGCTGGCATCAACCATTCCCGGCGGCGTTCGCGAGCTGCTTGCCGAAAACCTGCTGGCGGTGTGGCTGGATCTGGAGTGTGCATCCGGCAACGATGCCCGGCACTCGGAATCGGAAATCCGGGTCGGGGCGAAAATCCTGCCCTATCTGATCGCCGGATCGGACCTCATCTGTTCCGGGTTCGGTACGATCCTGAAGTATGACAACTCGTTTAACCCATCGTCATTCAACGGCGAGGAGCTGGAGGATTTCCTGGTTCTGCAACGGGACTTTGAAGCAGACGGCGGGCTCAAGTCAGTGGACGAGGCAGATGCACTGGCGCTGAGACGGCGCGCTGTCGATGCCTTGTCGGCTGTATTCGAGGAACTGGAGCTGTCGCAACCTGAAGAGCACATGAAACAATCGGTAGTTGCAGCATCGGGTTCCCTGGAGACTACGAGCTTTTCCCCGGGCGAGGTGACCACTATCAGCCGCAATATCGAAGAGCGACAGATTACGGTGGTTGATGTGATCAAGGCGCTGGCAAGCAGGGGATTCGCAGACGAGGCGGAAAACCTGCTGTTCCTTGTCAAGTTGCGGGTCAGCGGTGACTACCTGCAGACGTCCGCGGTGATCCGTGGCGGGAAAGTCCTGAGTGCCATCAACGATCCCAACGACTATAGCGGTCCCGGCACCGGATACCGGCCGTCCGAAGCACGCAAGGAGGAACTTGCAGCAATCCGCGAAGTACTGGATCGCAAGGAGGTGCTGCGCACGGAAGCCACCTTCGCCAATGATGAGGCCCGGCGCATCCGCTATATTTCCATGGGAGAGGCAACGCGCGGCAATGGCCAGCTTGAAATCGTTGTCGGCATTTCGCCCGGCTACGGCGAACAACTGTTCCGTACCCTGGCCGGTCATCCGTCGAGCAGTGTTCTGATGGCGTTGCGCGACGGTATCGAGGAAGCCGGCGGCAGGATGCGGGTGGTGCGTTTCATACACACCGCGGATACGTCGTTCCTCGGTCTGAGTGCCGCGACGCTGGCAGGATCAGGTGTCGGCATTGGTCTGCAGGCCAAGGGCACCTGTGTTATCCATCAGACCGGCAGGCTTCCGCACAACAACCTTGAGCTGTTCTCCAATGCTCCCATCACCACGCTTGAGCACTATTGCGGGTTTGGCCGGAATGCGGTGGCCTATGCCAGGGGTGAGCAGCCGGAACCTGTCGTCGTGCCAACCATGGGCGAAGCGCTCGGGGCGCGGTTTCATGCGCGATCCGCGCTGATTTTTGCAGTTGAGACTGCCATGACCAGCGACGGGGCGAAGCCTCAGGAAATCGGCGTCGAATTTTTGAAGGAAGCAGCAGGATGACTGAGAAGCTGAGCGTCAACGACTATCCCGTTGCCGAACAAAGACCTGAGCTTGTTCGCGGCGGACGCGGCAAGAGGCTGGACGAGATAACTCTTGATGCGCTGCAGGCAGGCGACGCCGGCATAGAAGACTTGCGTATCACGCCTGAAGCCCTGCGCCGCCAGGCCGAAATTTCTCGCGCAGCCGGTCGCGCAGCGTTGGCAGACAATTTCGAGCGGGCAGCCGAGATGGCCCTGATTCCGCAACAGACCATCATGGAATTCTACGAGTTGCTGCGCCCGGGCCGGGCAGCAGACAAACAGGTGCTGCTTGATGTTGCAGCACGGCTGCGCGACGAGTTTTCCGCACCGCGGATGGCTGCCTTTGTCGAAGAGGCTGCCGAGGTCTATGCTCGCCGCGGTCTGTTCAAGTTCCGCTACTAGAAATCATCCTGACCCAACGGAGAAACTGCATGAGCTGGAAAACCTCCTACCGCTCGATTTATTATGATGGCGCGCCAGAGCCGGACGATATGGAACTGCTGCCAGGTGAAACCGCGCTGCTGGTCATCGACATCCAGAACACCTACCTGGAACGGCCCGACCGGGAGACACTCGGCACCGATGAACAGCGAACCTATGACGCATGGACCCCATTCCATGACAGAATGCACAACACCGTCATCCCCAACACCAAGTCGATGCTGGATGTTTTTCGCGGCAGTGATATCGAGTGCATGTTTGCGCGCATAGCCTGCCGGACCAGGGACGGCCGCGACCGGTCACTCAGTCAGAAGATGCCGGGCTGGAACAACCTGCTGTTGCCCAAAGACGAGGAGCCGTCGCAGATGGTCTCCGAGATTGGTCCTCAGGGGGATGAAGTCTGTGTAATCAAAACCACGGATTCTGCGCTCACCGGAACCAATTTGCGGCTAATTCTGCGCAATATCGGCATCAAGAACGTCATCTGCTGTGGCATATTCACCGATCAATGCGTTTCATCAACAGTACGCAGCCTGGCAGATGAAAGCTTCAACGTCATTGTTCTGGAAGACTGCTGTGCTGCCGGCTCCGATGAACTGCATCACAAGGAACTGGAGATCATCAACATGATCTACTGCCACGTGATGTCTTCAGCAGAACTCAAGGCAATGATGAAACTGGCCTGAACGTGCTTGTGTCAAGACTTGGTCACCGCATGTCAAACCGGGTTTCGGGCGATCAGCTAAGCTTGCAGGGGTTGGAGACAGCTATTGCATTTGTACCGCGTTGGCGCTGAAATCGGCGTAGTGCGGCAAAAATGCATGAAACGACAAAATATGCGGCCTGCCGACAGGCCGGGAGAAAGAAAGACCGAACCAGACAGCACAAGGGAGAACAGTATGTTCAACAACAAGATTTCGCGCCGTAATTTCCTGCAGCAAACGGGCGTTTGGGCCGCCGCTGCGGCAGCGGGAAGCATGCTACCGAACATCGCACACGCCGCCCGCGACAAGGAACTGAATATCTATTGCTGGGAAGGTTACAATTCCGATGATGTGCTCGACCCGTTCCGCCGCGAATTTGATGCAAAGGTCCGTGCCGAGGGCCTGACTTCAGACCCGGATGCCGTCAACCGGTTGCGCGCCGGCGAGACCAAAGTCTGGGACCTGATCAACGTCAACAATCCGTGGGCACGGGAAATGATGTATCCGGAAGGTTTGATCCGGCCGATCTCGCGCGAACGTTTCGAACCGATGATGAAAAAAATGATGCCACAGTTCCATCCGCCATACGAGTGGGCAATGGACAAGGACAAAAAAGAACTGCTCGGGATGACCCAGCGCTTCGGTCCGTTCAGTTTCGTCGTCAACACGGACAAGATCAGCCGCGGCATGGCTGAAGATCAGGGCTTCAAGCTGTTCCTGGATCCAGCCATGAAGGGCAAGTACGGCCTGCTGACATATGACAACTGGAACATCTACCATATGTGCATTGCTGCGGATATCCATCCGTTCAAAAAGCACTCGAAGGAAGAAATGGCCAAGTTTGGCGAAGTCGCCAAGCAGATATTCAATGGCGCCAAGAATCTTACCGACGATCTGGTGCAGATGAATCTGGCGCTGATCAACGGGGAAATCGACGCTTATATGACCGGCGGTACCTACACCGCGTCTCCGGCCCGCTTCGACGGTCAAAACAATATTCGCGGCATTACGCCCAAGTCCGGCCCGATGGACGGCAAAGGCGGAATTGTGTGGATTGAGCTGACCTCTGTCGTCAACAATCCGGACCCATCCCCGCTGGCCGACGAATTCCTTGCATATGTCCAGCGTCCCGACGTTTCCAAGAAGGTGGCGTTCGCTGAAGGCACCTATAATCCGGTGACGCAGATGGGTTCCGAGGATGTGCTGGCTTCATTCTCCAAGGAAGAGCTGGACGCGATACAATGGGATTCGCTGGAAGAAGAAATGGCCAATTCCGTCGACTACGACATCAACCCGGATTATGCAGAAATGTATGATCTTTATTCAGCCGCCAAGCGTGAGCGTGAAGGCTGATCCAAACCGGGTTCGGGGTTGTAAACGGTTAGCCGTCTGGGAGGCCTGATGGACGAAACGCAGGGGGCATTTCTTGAACTGCGAAAAGTGACCAAAAAATTTGGCAACTTTACAGCAGTTGATGAGGTTGATCTGGTGATCGCCGAGGGTGAATTCTTCACCCTCGTCGGTCCGTCAGGCTCTGGCAAGACCACGATGATCCGGCTGCTGGTGGGAATGGATCAGCCCACCGGCGGTGATATCAATCTCAAAGGCGTCCGTCTCAACGACGTGCCGGCCAACAAACGCCCGACCTGCATGGTGTTTCAGGACCTTGCACTGTTTCCGCACAAATCGGTCGGCGAGAACATCGAATTCCCGCTCAAGATCAGCGGTGTAGCACCTGACAAGCGGCGGCAACGGGCAGAGCAACTACTCAAACAGTTGCGGCTGCCGGTCGACTACTATTCAAAGGGGGTCAATCAGTGTTCCGGCGGGGAGCGCCAGAGAATTGCGCTGGCCCGCGCACTGGCTTTCGATCCGGATATACTGTTTTTCGACGAACCGCTTTCCGCGCTCGATTTCCGGCTGCGCAAGACGCTGGAAAAAGAGCTCAAGGATATTCACCGCGAGACCGGCAAGACCTTTGTCTACATCACCCATTCGCTTGAGGAAGCCATGGTGATGTCGGACCGTATCGGCATTATGCGCGACGGCAAGATCGTACAGATCGGAACTCCGGCAGCAATCTACAATGACCCGATCAACAGGTTTGTCGCCCAGTTCATGGGTGAAGTGAACACGCTGGAAGTGGAATCAGCCGGCAAGAACACGGTTCAGGACATTGCAAGCGGCGCCCGCTTCAAGGTCCGGGCCATGCCGGATGGGTTTACAAAGGGCGCGCTGATTATCCGTCCGGAAAGCGTCAAGATCGGCCAAAGCGCCGCGAAGCTGCCGAACAGGGTGAAAGGGACAGTCTACAACGACTACGCGCTGGGTTCGCGGGTGCAGTATCAGGTGCGCAGCGAAACCGGCGACATGCAGTGGCTGGTGGAACGCCTGCAGGATGAGCCGTTTGACGGCAAAGCCGGCGACAAGGTGACCCTCGGCTGGCAAACCGAAGACAGTATTCTGGTGGGTGACTGAAGCCATGCAGGGACAGGCAAACCGGTTTTTGAGTTGGCTGCGTCAGCCTGGCGTACTCAACGCCGTGCCTGCGTCTCTGTTCCTGCTGATTGGTTTTGCAGGCCCGCTGCTGATGGTTTTCGGCTACAGCTTCATGCCGCCCAAAACCTTCTCGCTTTTCCAGGAACCGACGCTGGCGAATTATTCCTCCGTGGTGTCCGATAGCTACTACATTTCGTTCTTCTGGTCTTTGACCCTGGCAGCGGCAACCGTGGTGATCTTGTTCTTCATCTGCTACCCGATCGCCTACGGCATGGCCAAGGTGTTCGGCAAATGGGCTAACCTGATCACCGTGCTGATTGCCGTTCCACTGTTGATATCCGAGAATATCAGACTGTTCGGCTGGGTGCTTGTTCTGCTCAAAAACGGTATCCTTGACGGCAGTCTGCAGGCTGTCTTCGGGTTTTCCGCCTCGGGCATGCTTTACACTGTGCCGGCGATCGTCTTCGGACTGGTTTACGTCTACCTGCCGTTCATGCTTTTCCCGCTGGTGATCGGCATATCAATGATACCAGACACGCTGAAGGAAGCTGCCAGCGATCTTGGCGCGTCTCGTTGGGAGGTGTTCCGCGAAGTCGAACTGCCTCTGGCGATGCCGGGCATAATGATCGGCGGCATATTGACCTTCATCCTGTCGCTCGGTTCGCTGGCTGAATCAAAGATTCTCGGCGGCCAGACGGTGGTCATGATCGCCGACGATATAGAAAGTGCTTTTACCTTCGCCCAGAACTGGCCGAAGGGATCGGTTCTCTCGGTACTGCTGATAGCGCTTTCCGGCACCATCGTAATACTGCTGTTCCGCCGCATCGATCTCGACCGAATTATCGGCAGGCGCTGACATGGCAACAGCAAAAGCAAAATCCCGCGTTGCCCGCAACCTGATCGTGCTCTGGACGGTGTGTGTATTGGCGTTCCTGTATATCCCGATGGTGGCCATCGTACTGGCTTCGTTTTCCAAGGCGCGGTACTTCCGCTTTCCGGTGCCGCGCTGGACAACACAATGGTATGACAAGGCGATGGATTCCTTGTCGATCCGCGATCTGTTGTGGACTTCGCTGTCTGTCGCAACGCTGGTGACTGTGTTCTCGGTGGCTCTGGCATTCATGGGCGCATTGGCGTTTGCCCGTTACGACTGGAAGGGCCGCAAGCTTTATCAGCGACTGGTGCTGTTGCCGATCTTCTTTCCGCAAGCCGTCCTCGGCCTTGCATTGCTGCTGTGGTTTTCAGCGCTCGGCATCACGACCAGCTGGCACACGGCCGTGTTTGCCCACATGGTCTGGATCGTGCCAATCGTCATTCTGATCATGTCGATCCAGGTTTACAGTTTCGATCCGTCACTTGAAGAAGCCGCCTACGACCTTGGCGCCAGCCGGTTTCAGGTGTTGCGTGAGGTGACATTGCCGATACTTGCTCCCGGTGTAATATCGGGAGGCATCTTTGCCTTCCTGTTGTCCTGGGGCAATTTTCCGCTGTCATTGTTTTCGACCGGCGCAGACCAGACGGTTCCGGAATGGCTCTACTCGAAGATGGTGATGGGATACACTCCTATGGTGCCGACACTCGGTTCCCTGACCATGTCCGGCGCGGCCATCCTGATTTTTCTTTTCTACATGGTGTGGATGATCATCAAGTCACGCCAATCCCGAGCTTAATGACCAGAGTACAGGAAGGACCGCAGAATGCTCACATCAATTTCAGGCCGCTCCGTTATCGTCACCGGTGCCAGCAAAGGTATCGGCAAGGGCATTGCACGGGTGTTTGCAAACCAGGGCGCGAAAGTTCTGGTGGTCGCACGCACGGCGTCCGATGCTGAAGCATGCGCTGCTGAAATTGGCAACGGCGCCAGCGCATTCGCCTCTGACGTGGCCGATTGGGACAGTGCCCAGGCCATGGCGGCGGCAGCCGTGAAGCAAAATGGCGGTATAGACATCCTGTGTGCCAATGCCGGCGTTTACCCGCAAACAAATATTGCGGACATGGATCCATCCGAGTGGGACCTGGTCATGGGTACGAACCTGAAAGGAAATTTTCTTTCCGTAAAGGCGTGCCTGCCACATCTCAAGAAATCCGATCAGGGGCGGGTGATCCTGACGTCCTCAATCACCGGACCGGTCACCGGCTTTCCCGGCTGGTCGCACTATGGTGCGTCGAAATCCGGCCAGCTGGGCTTCATGCGCACCGCCTGTATCGAACTGGCCAAGGACAACATCACCATGAACGCCGTTCTGCCCGGCAATATCATTACCGAAGGGCTGGAAGGTCTTGGCGACGACTACCTGAAAACGATGGCAGCATCTATTCCTTTGAAAAAACTCGGGGTGGTTGAAGATATCGGGAATGCCGCACTGTTCCTGGCTTCAAAAGAAGCAAATTACATTACCGGACAAACCATAATTGTAGATGGCGGACAGATTCTGCCTGAGTCGCTGGAAGCTCTCGAGTAATACCAGCGCTGCCCTGGTGTCAGGTCTCGATCAGTTTCGCGCGGACCGTGCGCGGGCTTTCGCCGGTCCATCTGCGCATGGCGCGCGAAAACGCCGACAGCTCGGAGTAACCCAGAAGAAACGCGATCTCGGAAAGCGGCAGCTGGCGCTGTTTGAGATAGGCGAAGGCCAGATCGCGGCGGGTCCGTTCAACCAGATCCTTGTAGGCGATGCCGTCGCCGGCCAGCTCGCGCTGGATGGTCGATGACGACAATTGCAGTTTTGCAGCGACCTTTTCGAGGCTGGGATAGCCGTCAGGCAGGCCAGTGCGAATTGTGCTGCGAATTTCGTCGATCAGGGAATAGTGCCGATCTGATTCACCGCCAATGCGTTCCAGGCATGTCTGCATCATCGTCATCAGTGTCAGATCACACGCCGGCATCGGGCGCATGAGCACATCGGACTTGAACAGCAAGGCGTTTGTCGGTTGCGAAAAATACACCGGTGCATCGAATGCGGCTTCGTGTTCATGCCAGTCCACCGGTTTGGGATGCTCAAAATGGACTTCTTCCGGTGCCCAGCCACTTGATAAGCCCTCGCGCATCACATTCAGGAACATTCCAAGCGAAAGTTCAGCGTCCTGGCGTCTTTCCACAATCTCAGGCGCGGTAATCTGGTACTCCAGCCGTATCAACCCGTTGCGATCCTGGGCAAGCCGGAGACTGGACGACTCCTGATGATAGCAGAACAGATTGACCAGGTTTTCGACCGCAGAACCAACTGTTGGAGAGGACACCGCCGCATAACCCCACAAACCAAGGTCGCGCGGCTGGAACTGATTTCCGAACCAGAGGCCAAAATTACTGTTTTGCGTCTGGCGGGAAGCCTCTTCAAACAGATTGCAGAATGATGAAAGCTGGAGTTTCAAAGTGGGCGATCCAGCCATGGCCGGCGCAATTCCCACATTGCCAAAAATGCGGTCAACATCTCCGTGGGAGGAATCTATGAGATCGACAATACCGGTCGCAGCAGCGGCCAGAACGATGGGTTCGCCATCCGTCCTGGGCGCATTGTCAACTGCCAGATCTAAGGCCGACCAGATGTCTCCCATTTCCGCGCGGTCACTTGCGACCGTCCTTTGTCCTGTTCACGGACACAAAGCATGACACAAGGACAAGCAACGGATCAAGAGAACCTTGCCCGGGCATTTTATACCGGTCCTTGAGATCAACCGTAGTTGCCAAGGTATTTCTCGCACAAACCGACGGTGTCCCGAGTGAACTGCACACCCATTGACTGGGCCAGTTCGGTCTCCGAATGCGACCCGATCCAGGCCACCAGCAGCAGCCTGCGCAACATCACGAATGTCTGGATTTCGTGCACATCTTCTGCAGGCAGGTCTATCACCTTGCGATATCCGCGTACCCACGCCGCAAGCAAATCAGGCACTTCCGGCTTGTGTTCGAAGAACGAAACCGTGGTCGCACAGTCATACATCAGCCAGCTGAAGCCACAGTCGTCAAAGTCGATAACCTTGGTGACGTCCCCGTCGATCAAAAGGTTTGCCAGCCGCATGTCACAATGGATGAGATCGAAGCGCTCCGGCGATTTTCCAAATGCTTCAAGGCGCCGGCCAATGAGATTGACCGTGCGTTCAAAGAGATCTGTAATCTCCGGCGTCAGTCCCATGCCATCGCGCCACGATCCCCAATGGGGACGGTCGCCCAGACTGGTGTCGAAATCCCAGGTCAGCCGCTCGAACCATTCGGGGCGTTGCCAGCCGCGCACCTGCAGATGCATTCTGGCAGTGATTTCGCCCAAAACCTCGAACGGCTCTCGAAGATCGTGTTGTTCTTCGTCCGGTTCCTCGCCGCTTTCCCAGGCAAAAAGCACGACGTGGCGCGGATTTGGTAGATCGGTGTGGGAGACGGTTTGAATGACTTCGCCATCCTTGCCGGGAATGGCTGTCGGCGTAATGACGGCACCATCCTTGCGTATCGCTTCGGCCCAGGCCAGCTCCGAGGCAATGGCGGTCCTGGAGTGATAGCCCTCGCGATGCACCCGCAACGCCCACCTGGACCCGTCTGGTTCATCGATGCGGTAGGTTGCATTCTCCGACAAATTGATCATTGCCGCCGTCGCACCATCCGGCAGATCAAAATGGGCAAGCGACGCATTTGCCAGGTTCTGCAGCCGCCGAAGCTGCTCCTCATGCGGCAGGTTGTCGAAATCAGATGTCATGCTGCTCCCTGGCTCCCCTTCTGTCATATGCAGAAATGATTTTCTTCCAAGTCTATGTTTGTCAATGGGGGAACACTTGACCGCAGCACGGCATGACTTGACCTGCCAAAGGTTAGGCTTTGTTGAAAAATTCCGCCTGTCAACTTTGCTGTTCAAGATGTCAAGCAGGTTTCACAGCTTCTCCTAAGCTGGATTTTACAATGAAGCAGGACGCGTAATCGTGAGTCAGGCAAAGCTGGAATTTCTGGAAGCCTCGAAAACCTTCTGGAATCCGAACAAGACCCAGTTCTGGCAAGATGCCGGTGTCGATCTGGTAATCGACCGGCGCGAGGGGTATTGCCTGTATGACATGGATGGCAAGCGCCTGATCGACGTCCATCTCAACGGCGGTACTTACAATCTCGGACATCGCAATGCGGAACTCATCGAGGTTCTGAACGCCGGTGCCCGGCGCTTTGATATGGGAAACCACCATTTTCCGGCACTTGCACGTACCGCACTTGCGGAAGCGCTTGCCGATTGCACCCCAGAAGGACTGCAGTATACGATCTACGGCGCCGGCGGGGCAGAAGCCGTTGAACTGGCCATCAAGTCGGCCCGCAATGCCACGCAGAAACGCAAGATCGTTTCGATCATCAAGGCCTACCACGGGCATTCCGGCCTGTCGGTCAAGACCGGTGATGAACGCTTTTCAAAAACCTTCCTGTCGGAAGACACACTGAACGAGTTCGTCCAGGTGCCGTTCAACGATTTGACGGCCATGGAAGATGCGTTGAAGGCACGCGACGTAGCAGCCGTCATCATGGAAACCATCCCGGCTACCTACGGCTTTCCCATGCCACATGAAGGTTATCTGCCGGCGGTAAAGGCCTTATGTGTAAAGTACGACGTGCTCTACATCGCCGATGAAGTGCAGACCGGTTTCATGCGCACCGGTGAATTGTGGGGCATTACCAAGTATGGCGTAACACCGGACATCATGGTGATCGGCAAAGGCGTGACCGGCGGCATGTATCCGATTTCGTGCTGTGTGGTCAACGAGCGCGCCGGACAATGGCTCAAGCAGGATGGCTTTGCGCACATGTCGACGGCCGGTGGGGCGGAACTTGGATGCATCGTCGCCCTGAAGGTTCTGGAAATCACCCAGCGCCCGGAAGTGGCGTCAATGGTGCGCTACATTTCCGATTTTATCCGAGCCGGGCTGGATGACATCCAGGCACTGTACCCTGACTTCTTTATCGGTATCCGCCAGAACGGAGTCATCATGGGGCTCGAGTTCAACGACCCGGAAGGCGCCAAACCGGTCATGCGTCATCTTTACGCCAACGGCGTGTGGGCCATTTTTTCAACACTTGACCCCAGCGTACTGCAATTCAAACCCGGCATCCTGATGACCCAGGAACTCAGTGAAGACCTGCTCAGGCGTGTTGAGGTCGCAATCGGACGGGCCGCCGAAGAAGTTATGGCCGGTGGCAGAAAGAGAACTGCCTGATGGATCCGGCGGTCAGCAATCTAGTTGATATTTCAGCCACACCGGCTGCCATGCATGCAAAGGCGGACATGGTGCTGGAGCGTGCCAGGTGGGCAAGCCAGGTGTTCCAGCGTTACGACCGTGACAAGACGCAGAGTATCGCGCGGGCGGTTGCGGAAGCCGCGCATGCCAAGGCCGGTGAATATGCTGCCTGGGCAGTTCGCGAGACCGGCTTTGGTGTCGCCGAGCACAAGAAACTGAAAAACGAGCTGTCCAGCCTGCCGCTGGTTGACCATTACGACAATGCCGATTTCGTAAATACGCGGATCGATGAGGCTACCGGTATCGTGGAGATTCCCAAGCCGGCCGGCGTTGTCTTTGCGCTGGTTCCCTCCACCAATCCGATCGCAACGATATATTTCAAGGTCCTGTCCGCACTAATGACCCGCAATGCCATCGTCATCAGCCCGCATCCCGCGGCACGCGAGGTGTCTGTGGACGCTGTCCGCATGCTGGCAGAGGCGGCTGAAAATGCCGGTGCCCCGGAAGCGACGATTCAGGTAATCGACGAGATTTCCCTGCCGCTCATCGATGAATTCATGAAGTCTCCGAAAACCGATGTAATCCTCGCCACCGGCGGCACGCCAATGGTGCGGGCGGCCTATTCTTCTTCCAATCCGGCGATCGGGGTCGGACCTGGCAATGCGCCGGTTCTGGTCGATGAGACTGCGAACCTGAAAGCAGCGGCGGGCCACATCGTTGACAGCAAGAGTTTCGACAACTCGGTCTTGTGCACCAACGAAAGCGTCCTGATCGCTCTGGACAAAATTGCCGACGGACTCAAGCGGGCACTGGCTTCGGCGGGCGCGCATATCTGTACATCGGATGAAACCGGTATGCTGCGCAATTACCTGTTCCACGATCGCGGTTTCAACGTGGAGGCACTGGGCCGCGATGCCACCTGGATCGCCGAGCAGGCCGGTTTCAAGGTCAACAAGCGCACAAGAATTCTGATTACACCAATAGACATGATCGGTGTCGGAGAACAGCTGTCGCGCGAAAAACTGTGTCCCGTACTGGGGTTTTATTCAGCCCGCAGCATGGACCAGGCGCTGCGCCAGTCCCGTGCGCTCCTGCGATTTGCCGGTGCCGGCCATTCCGCCGCGATCCACTCGAACGACGATCAGGCGATAATGGATTTTGCAGCTGCCGTCGAAGTCTACCGGGTTGTAGTCAATGCTCCGTGCAGCCAGGGCGCGGCCGGATTTGCAACCCGGCTGGCGCCAACCTTCACCATCGGCACGGGCTTTTTCGGCCGCTCGTCAGTTGGCGAGAACATCGGTCCCAATCATCTTGTCAACTGGACACGGGTTGCCTGGCACAAGGACGCCTCGCGAGCAGACATTTCGGCCGCTGCGATGAACCTGAAGCATGCAGGCCCCCTGCCCAGGGCGCCGGCAGACGGTGTGCCCGGTCAAGGCAGGCCTGCATCGGTTGCCGCTCCGCAGGGCGTTTCCGGGGAAGCCGGCAAGGATCAATTGCGAGAACAGATTCGCGCCATCATCGCAGAAGAACTACGCACTGTCCTGAAGGGGCAACGAGATGGCTGAACTGAGGTCCTTTATATTCATTGATCAACTGCAGCCGCAGACACTGGCCTATCTCAGCTCGTGGATTCGCGGCTCGCTGCCGCGTGCAAATATGGCAGCCCAGATCATCGAGGTTGCACCGGGCCTCGACATTGAAGCGCTGACAGACATTGCGGTGAAGCACGCCGATGTGAAAGCCGGTATTCTTGTCGTCGAGCGGCAGTTTGGCTATCTGGAATTTCATTCGCGCGATACATCGTCGGTCAAGGCATCCGCTGCAGCCGTGCTTGATGCACTCGGTGCCAGCGCAAGCGACGCAACCAAGCCGAAAATTCTGGGCTCCAGGGTCATTACAAACATCGATCACCAGCACGCGTTTCTGATCAACCGCAACAAGCTTGGATCGATGGTGATCCCTGGCGAGACACTGTACACGCTTGAGATGCAACCGGCGTCATACGCGATCCTGGCAGCCAATGCGGCAGAAAAGGCCGCCAATGTGAAGGTTGTCGATTATCGCATGATTGGTGCAAACGGCCGCGTCTACCTGACCGGCAGCGAGGCAGAGATACCCAGCGCACGCGAGGCTGCGGAAATGGCCTTGCGCGAACTTGGGGCTGATGAGGAGTACGCCGCATGAGCGATGCTGCCATCAATCAGATGATACGTGAGGTACTGGCTGAGGAACTGGCAAAACTGCGTCCAGGCGCTGCCGGTGAAAAACCAGGCACGCAATATGAGACGGTTCGGATTTCCTCTGCAGCCGACCTGAATTCATTTGCGCGGCGCATCCTTGCCATGGCCGACAATTCCGGGGAGCGGCGTGAATTCGAACAGGGCCGGCTGGTGTTCGAGCTGGCCGGATCGCAATCAGGTGCTGTGCCTGCCGGATCATCTGCATCACAAGTTTCGACAGGCCCGGTACACACAATCGAGACCGGTTTCGTATCCGAACGTCACATCGACAAGCTCGACAGGAATATCAAGCGTGTCATCGTCGGCAAGGCCGTGCGGATGACACCGCTGGCACGTGACCGCGCCCGTCAGCGCGGAATCATCATTGAAAGGATGGAGCCATGATCAAGGGAAAGGTAATAGGCAGGGTCTGGTCGACCAAACGTGTCCAGCCATTGCCGCAAGGCGCCCTGCTGGAAGTCGAGACCGAAGACGGAGGACGCCTGGTTGCGTTCGATCCGCTGGGCTGCGGCGAGGGCGAGGAAGTTCTGATCACGCAGGGCTCTGTAGCAGCAGGATATTTCGAGGGCATCAAGGCCCCGGTTGATGCCCTGGTAATCGGATCAATCGACGAACGCACTTAAACGACTGAAACTTAATCGTAATTTCTTCAACAGGAGGAAGAATAATGTCCAATCAAGCTTTGGGAATGATCGAAACCAAGGGTTATGTTGCTGCCCTGGCTGCTGCAGACGCCATGGTCAAGGCGGCCAATGTCACCATTGTCGCGCGCGAAGAGGTCGGCGACGGCCTGGTATCGGTAGTGATCCGTGGAGACGTCGGCGCCGTCAAGGCTGCGACAGAGGCAGGCGCTGAAACGGCCAGCCAGGTTGGTGAAATGGTTTCCGTGCATGTCATCCCGCGACCACATACAGATCTCAGCAAGCACTTTGCAGCAGCAGCCGGCAAGTAATCCGCATTGACGGTTCTGAGAAGTGACAGCGGCATGCCAAGGCATGCCGGCTGGGCTCAATTTGGGAGCGACGATGACTGAGCTTCGCGTCTATTTGCCGATTTCCGATCTGCAACCGCAGTTTGCGGCCTACATGTCGACACCAATGCGCGCTCGCGGCTATCCGCCAATGGCGGGTGACAACTCCCTTATCATCGAGGTCGCGCCGGCGCTGTCGATACATCGTGTCGTGGACCTGGCGCTCAAGGCTGCACCGGACATGGAGCCCGGCATCCTGTTTACCGAACGCCAGTTCGGGCTGCTGGAACTGCATTCGCGCGATGTCGACGTAGTCAACGCGGCCGGCAAGGCCATACTTGACGGCATCGGCGCCAAGGCAACCGACCAACTCGCCCCTTCCACTTTATACACCGACATCATCGAGAACATTTCCGATCAGCATGCCATTATACTCAACCGAATGCGCAATGCCTCGATGATCCTGCCGGGCCAGTCACTGCTGCTGTACGAGATGGCCCCGGCCCTGTTTGCTGCGGTTGCAGCAAATGAGGCGGAACGCGCGGCGCCGGAAACGGTTATCGTCGATGTGCAGATGATGGGCGCGTCGGGGCGCATCTTCATGGCCGGCGAACCGGCCGACTTGAAACTCGCCCAGCAAACCATCGGCAAGACACTCAAATCAGTCGAAGGGCGCTCTGCTTAAACAACCCGGTTGATGCCTATTCCTTCATTGCATTGGCAGGGCAACTCGCGGCATTGGCCTGCGACGGCA
This sequence comes from Alphaproteobacteria bacterium, assembly GCA_024640405.1. GTDB lineage: Bacteria > Pseudomonadota > Alphaproteobacteria > Rhizobiales > Aestuariivirgaceae > Anderseniella. Next base: position 21,961 of record JAHEFB010000010.1, read on the forward strand.
GGTCCAGGCACGGATTGCGGTCAAAGAAGCCGGAAGGCATCAACTTGAAACCCGATGAAATACAGTTCTGCACCGGGAAATCCTCCAACCGCGGCTGATGATGCAGACCGAATGTATGCCATGCTACAATGTCCGTGTTCGCGACAACGGCATCGTCGCTGATGAAGCGCGACAACCCGTCTGTCCCATCAGAGTGGTTCATGTATTCTCCCGCGGGATAGCGTTCGTCGGGATCGAATTTCGTAACCCACAGGTGATTGTACGCAAAAGCTGCGCGCTTGCCGGAAGGTGAGTCCGGTGCCATGAACGGGGTGACGCAGTGTGACGGCTCAAGCTTGTAGGCAACAGGCTGCGACAGATAGTTGGTCTTGCCCGGATTGATGAATTTCCAGTAACGCTGATGTTGCGGGCTAATCTGACGGGCTGCGGCTTTTTCCGTCTCCAGAACAGTTTCTTCCTGGTAAAATGCATTACCATAAGGATTATCGTCTCCTGCGGGCATTGGATAAGTGTTGCATTCGACTACCGAATTATCGTCGCCATCGACAGCCATATCGAGACGGCAGCAGAACACGTGCTGATGAATCTGTCCGAAGACCCCGGGTGCCACTTCGGTCGCAAACTTGTCCGGCACGCCGGGTTCGCCGGCCACCGTGTTCAAGATGCCGGTTGCCTTCATCTCGAATTCCATCGTGCCGTCGAGGTAGAAATACCAGTACATGGCATACTCGTAATTGCCGACGGTGGCGATTGACGAAATGACCAGCCGGCGGGCACGGCGAACTTCGACCCTCTCGGTCCGGAAATCGGTATGCTTCCACAATACTCCATGATCTTCCTCATGGATGCAGATCGCCTTGGGGATATGGAATATGTTGCCATGCATGTCGTTCAGGTCGACGTCAAGATACTGGATAGCGCCCAGGCAATCACAACCCAGTTCCAGCGAATTGACCAGTTTGCCGATGCCGTACTCGCCGACATCAAACACACTCTTCCTGAAATGTCCGCTCTTCGGGCTGCCATAGGGTACGACCATTTCAGCAAGTGACGCACGATAGACTACGGGCCTGTTATCGAACTTGATGTCATGCAGGGTCAGGCTTTCGCGCGCATTGAACCCGATCACAAGTGACCAGTCGTGCCAGGAAATCTGTCTTCCGGTCAGGGTGAAACTCACACCATCGGGTTGCGCGACGTTTATCGGCTTGAGGTGTTCGCGGGTTTTCGTCTGGAACTGACTGTCATAGTTATGCTCGCCCATGGGTATCGGCGTCACGCCATAATCGTCGATGCGGATCACTTCTCCCGTCTTGATATCGACGACCCCGTTGAGCCCTTCGACAGGATGAGCATACAGATTGTCGAATTCGCCGGTGCGCATCCAGACAAAGGTATGGCAAAGGTGACGCCCCTCCTCACCAGCGATGTCAAAATTGCCGGCCGACCATGGATCAACGCAGACCAGTGACATGTCGGTAATGCCACGCCGTTCACAGGCGGCGATGAAGTCGGGATGGGTCTTCACCATCTCCTCGATGACCATGAATTCCTCGAGCTGGATCATCGGCCGGGCATCAGGCCGGTGTTCAATATCGGCGATAGAGCCATCATCGATTGACACGGTCATCCGCCATACGCCGATGCCGCCCGAACGAAATACTGCAACCCGCGCCTGTCTGTTGAGTGGATCACCGGATACGAAGGCCCTGACTTCTGCCTTGGGCGGTTCCTTTAGCTCGATTGTTTCGAAACAAACGTCATCGCCAAAATCGGGATGCCCGCGCACGGCAGCCGTGACCGCCAGTATTTCATCGGCTGTCAGCGCATCAAGAGGATGACTGGCCTGTTTGTGCGATGCTGAATGAGCACATCCACCCGCGCTTTCCTGAGTGACGATATCGTCCATGGCATAACCTCCCTGCAGCTTGCCGCACTCCCCGTGGCATGACTTTCCGGTTTTTACGATAATTTTCTATCTGTCTGAGCAGACATGTTACCGAGCGCCCAATCGAATTGTAAGCACGAAACAGAACAAAAAACAGCTCGTGCAACAGCAATGTGAGTTGCGGATTGCAAACAGGCATGCCGACCAAACCCAGCCCGACTTCAAACCATCGCACTATATCAATTTTGCCAGATTGAACGGCCTTCTTGACCGGTCTAGTTTGGCGCAGGCGAGCATTGGGGCAGGTTGGAAACCGGGAAACCTGCGATGAAAATTATTGCAATCGTGTTAACTGTCGGTCTGACAGCATTGCTGTTGCAAACGGCCAAGGCGGCTGCGCCGGAGACAAAACAACGCAAGTTCTGTCGCAACTACGCGTCAACTGCCAAGGAGGCCGCTGATCGAAACCGCGGTCAGCGATGCTATTTCAAGGGCTCAAGATGGGGAACTGATCCCAACAGACACTTTGCGTGGTGCATGACAGGCCCGGCAAAACTAGCATTGTCAAAGGAAACTTTTGCCAGACGGCAAGGTCTGGACGAGTGCCGCGAACGCCGGCGGCTATGCCGCACTTATGCGACATACGCCATCAGTGCAATAGAAAAGGCGTTCAGGCGCGATCTCCCGAAACAGCCCGGGGCGGCTCTTCTTGGCAAACGGGACAAGAAGCGGCTTTGCAGAGACAAAACCACCAGCATTGTCGGCAAACAGATGTATTCGATTTGGAAACGACAATCCAGAATCAGGCACGAAGACTGGTGCATGGCGGTCGGTTTGAAGAAAGCCAATCAAATAGAAGCTTTGCGAAGTCACCGCTTGGGTAGTTGTTGACGCGGTTTGATCCAGACATAAGGACGCAAGCGATGTTGATCAGGATTTCCGTTGCCACCGGCTTGTTCATTTGTCTGTTGAGTGCACTTGCCACAGCCCAGGCCAAACCGGTGGTTGATGCAGCCGTATTCGCAAATGACCGGACCTATCTGTTTTCCAGTATCGGCTATTTTCGGCTGAAAAACGGGATTGTCGAAAAAGGTTATCCGAAGCTCATGAACAGGTGGAAGGGCCTGCCGGACGTGTTTTTGCAGGGAATTGATGCAGCCCTTTACAATCCGAAGAACAAGAAACTCTACTTCTTCAAGGGCAGACAGTATGTGCGTCTGTCGGGGCGAACCGTCGAAAAAGGTTATCCCGCCCCGATCGCGAAACACTGGACGGGCCTGCCGAAGAAGTTCCACGGCAATATTGATGCAGCCATCTACCGCAAGGGACATGCCTACTTCTTCATCGCTTCAAGTTGCAGCTCATCGCCGGTATCAAACTCACCGGCGGCAAGTTCGTCGTTACCCATGGATTTCCCGATTCAGACACCCTGGCAGGGGTAAAGCCATGAACACTTCAAGTGCATGAGTCCGTACAAGCGCCGCGTTTTCCTGCTGCTTACTCCACCGCCCAAAATGACCAACCGGAGGAGCGATCGCTGAGGCGTTTTGTGGTTGCAGCATTTGATGGGCCGCACATCAGGCGACTGCATCTGCAACAAGGCAGTCGTCATTGAGAAGCCGGATCGGCGAAAGGTCTCTGTGATGCTTGAAATCCGGCCGGGTTGGCTTTCGAAGAGCGTTGGATACGGGGTTGACAATCAGAGAGAAGATCGAACGATCCCAGGGCGACATGTTGTTCGGCGAGCCATGCAGCAGAGTATCGTGGAAAATCAGTACAGTGCCTCTACGGCCCGTTGCGGAAACAAGTCCATTTCTATCAGCAAGTTGACTTACCGTTTGGTTGTCTGCGATCCAAAGCGGATAACTGGTCGTTTCATCGTCCAGCACAGAGCCGTGTTCGCCGTACTTGTGCGATCCGGGCACGAAGTAGAGGGGTCCGTTAAATTCAGTTACGTCGTCCAGAAAGATGTGGAGGTTCAGGGCAAGTGGGCGTGGAACACCGTCCTCTTCCTTGTGGGTAGCGAAATCATAGTGCCACTGCCAGACTTCGCCGGAGAAAGCAGCCTTCACGTTCACTTTAACCTGCTGAACATACCCATCCTCGCCGAGGACCTGCAATGCAGGCCCAACCAGTCTGGGATGACGAACCAATTTTGCGAAGAGCGCGTCTCGAAGGTGCAGACCCATGCTTGTGCGAACAGCGCCAGACTCTTTCTCGATCACATTGCCGGGATGGTTCTCAGCGAAGAGTCTCGGCAGTCGCGATCGGACAGCTGCTACCTCGTCCACCGAAAACAGGTCTCTCAGTATTAGAAATCCGTCTCGATCAAGGTCGTTCAACTGTGATTGGGAAATTTGCATCTCAACCGCTCCATCGTTTGGAATTTCAAACAGGATTGCATGCGCTCGCGCAACAGTGCAAACTTGATTTTCTCAGCAATCGAATAGATTTTCTAAACGACATGTCTCGAAATCTTCCTCCGTTACGAGCTGCGCGATACTTCGAAGCATTGGCGGAAAGCGAGGACCTGGCTGTTGCAGCCGAGGAACTCAATGTGACGAAGGGTGCTATCAGTCAGCAAATCCGGGTGCTGGAGCAATTCCTCGGCGTGGCGCTGTTTGACAGGACCGGCCGCGGTTTGCGCATCACAGACGCCGGTCAGCGGTATCATTCAGCGGTTCGCGCTTCCATGTCCACACTTGAGCGCGCCACAGAGAAACTTCGACGTTCCGGGCGTAGGCCAACACTATCAATCACAGTGCTTCCAGCGTTCGCCTCGATGTGGCTCGTTCACAGACTGGGGCGTTTCCAACTGGAAAATCCAAATCTGGATATTGAAATGTCAGCCGATGCGGCAGTTATCGATTTCTCCAAATCAAACGCGCATATTGGCATTCGCTACGCCAGCGGTACGGACAAGGGACTTTCGGCTGAGCCACTCTTGACCGACCAGCTTTTTCCCGTCTGCAGCCGGCGCTACCGCGACACCATGAACATTTCCACCCCGGAAGACCTGACCCGCTGCTGCTTGCTGCATGACACATTCTGGCGAGACGACTGGTGGGCGTGGCTTCAGGTTTGCGGAATAACAAAAGGCAGTGGTGTTGAAGCCCTGTATTTCAGTCTGTACAGCAACGCCATCGACGCCGCGCGAGCCGGCGCCGGCGTCGCGATCGGACATCAGCTGCTGGTAAAAGAACATCTGAAGCGTAAGGAACTGGTTCGCCTTTTTGACGTGTCGGTCGCCGCCGTGGAGCCGTATTGCATGGTTTGGCCGCAGCGGACGGCGCATCTGGACTTTGCAAAAAAATTCAGAAGCTGGATCCATCATGAGATTAATGCCGGATCTCAGTAACAGCGACCCATTTCACCGGAGCGATTTTTTCCGCCGGCAAGGCGCGTGCTGCACCGTGGTGTGTGTGCCACAAGCGGCGCGGCACTTGCGATGCATCCGCTGCTTCCTTCGCTAACTCGAATTTGCAGAACTTCCGGGAAAACAGGGAAAAACCAGCAAATTACAACTCTAACCGGCCCGCTCCACGCCGTACATTTGCAGGGCCAGCGCCGCCTTGTCGGCATATGCGCACAAATCGCGACCGATCTCAGCCCGCCGTCTGCCGGTAAAGCGCCGCACAGGGCCGGTGGCGCCGATGCTGAAGGTAGCACCGATATTGCCGATCCGGATCGGTGCGGCCACAGACGAGACGCCTACCTCGATCTCTTCCACACATTCTGCAAACCCTGCTTGCCTGATCCCGGAAAACTCGGCGCGCAAGATGTCGGGATCACGTTTGGTGTTGGGGGTGAAGCTGCGCATCGGTCCTGCGAGTATTTCCTCGCGAAGACTTTCTTCGGCGAAAGCCGCGATCACCTTGGAACAGGAGCAGGCATGCATTGGACGAAACCCCAGTCCGGGATGGACAAAAGAACGCGAGACATCCCTGGGGGCTTCGACATGAATGATTTCGACCCCCTTGTTGCGATAGCGCGACAGGAAGACAGCCTCGCCAAACTGGTGGGCAGCATCTTTCAATGTCGGGGCGGCGGCCTGACAGACATCCATATCCGATTGCCCCAGCAATGCCAGCCGGACCATGCGTTCACCCACCAGATAGCGGCCTGGCTCCGGTTCGTCCACAAGGCGGTGCTCGGCCATGGTTTGCAGCAACCTGTAACAGGTGGGCCGCGGCAAACCGGTTGCCTGCTGTATTTCAGCGACCGTGACCGCCCGTCCGGCGACGGCCACACTTTCCAATACGGTTATCAATCTGTCGAGGTGCATTGATTTCCATCCAGGTTCATTGATTTCTCACTTTACAGACACTTGTCTCATGTAATAAAACATTCGCTACAAAGTCAATGGATGGGTATTGTGCGAAAGGGAATGGACGATGGAGTGCTGTGGACCTGGCTACGCAAGCCCGGCGGAGGCGATTAAAGCTCCGCGCGAGAAGCTGCTTTACACAATCGCAATCTACACAGGCACGGGCATTCAAAAACCGGATTATCTGGCTACGGTGGATGTGAACCCGGACAGCCCGACCTATTCTGAAGTGATCCACCGGCTCGAGATGCCGGGGATCGGGGACGAGTTGCACCACATGGGCTGGAATGCATGTTCGTCGTGTTTTGACGATTCCAGCATGGCGCGCAAATTCCTTTTGCTGCCGGGCGTGCGGTCCAACAACATCCACATTGTCGATACCGCCACCGACCCGCGTGCGCCGCGGTTGCACAAGGTGATCGACGGGGCCGAGATCAAATCCAGAACTGATCTCAGCGGCCCGCACACCGTGCACTGTCTGGGGTCCGAGATCATCATCTCGATGCTGGGTGACGCACAAGGTGAAGCGCCGGGCGGTTATTTGCATCTGAACAAGGATTTCGAGATCGTCGGCCGCTGGGAAAACTCCATGGGAGACATCCCTTTCGGCTATGACTTCTGGTACCAGCCGCGTCACAATGTGATGGTTACGTCGGAATGGGCGGCGCCCAACACCTTCATGCCGGGCTTTGACCTGGAAGAAGTCGGTCACCTGAAATACGGTCGCCGGCTGCACTTCTGGGATTTCGAAAAGCGCGAGCCCGTTGAAACCTTCTATCTGGGTGAAGACGGTCTGATACCGCTGGAAGTGAAATTCCATCATGATCCCGACAGCAGCCATGGGTTCTGCGGGGCGGCACTCAGCTCAAATGTCATTCACTGGTGGAAGGATGATGAGAACAAGTGGCAATGGGAAAAGATCATCGACGTCGACAACGAGCCGCATCCGGACTGGCCGATCCCCATACCCGGGGTGATTTCGGCGATCCTTGTTTCGATGGATGACAAGTACCTCTACCTCAACAACTGGCTGCACGGCGATATGCGCCAGTACGACATATCCGACCCACACAATCCGGTGCTGACGGGGCAGGTCTGGATGGGCGGATTGCTGGGCCGCGCGCCTGAGGTCAACGGTGTCAAGATGGCGGGGGGGCCGCAAATGTTTCAGCTCAGCCTCGATGGCAGGCGGCTTTACGTGACAACTTCGCTGTTTTCGACCTGGGACAATCAGTTCTACCCGGAAATCCGCGAACAGGGTGGCATCATGGTGATGATTGACTGTGATCCGGTGAATGGCGGCATGACCCTCAACCGGGAATTCACCGTCGACTTTGGCAAGGAACCCAACGGGCCGTCGCGCTGTCACGAAGCCCGCTATCCCGGTGGCGATTGCACAAGCGATATCTGGTTATGACCATGCACACAGTCACTTTGGCGAACCGCGGCAGCGCAACCTACCAGGTCAACCCGCGCCGGCCTTTGCTGGACAGCCTGCGCGAACAGGGAGTCGACCTGCCCTATGGCTGCAAATATGGCGGCTGCATCACCTGTGCAGCAAAATTGATGGCCGGAGAAGTTGATCAACGCCGCCAGGTTGCCCTCAACAACCGCCAGATCAACGATGGCTACGTCATCTTGTGCGTGGCGCGGCCGGTATCCGACATCACATTGGAAATCGGGGTCGAAAGTCATGACAGGCTGTACCGCAACCCGTTTCTTGACCCGCTGAAACCCCATGAACTCAAGGCAGATATCGCCACGCCCAAGGAGGCCTGATCATGCCGGAAGCAGCTATTGATCACATCTACGACTATGATCCAAAATTCCTCGACGATATTCTCAAGTCGGTCAAATCCATTGCCATGGTCGGCGCCAGCCCTGACAAGACCAAGTTCAGTTACGGCGTCCTGCGCGTCCTGCACGAGACCGGCTATGACATGATACCGGTAAACCCCAACCCGAAGGTCGCTGAAATCCGTGGTATCAAGGTGTATCACAGCCTCGCCGAGATAGACCGGCCCGTGGATATGGTTGAGGTGTTTCGCCCCAAGGAAGAGGTCTATGGCCTGGCCGAACAGGCGATCGCAATTGGTGCCAAGGTGTTTTGGTGCCAGATCGGGGTTTACGACGACGAGGCTGCGAAGCTGGCCGAAGACGCCGGCCTCAAGGTGGTGATGAACCGCTGCCCAAAAATTGAGTTGTTCCGCCCCTTCTGGAAACCCAGGCTGGACCTCAAGATATGACGGTGCACGGCACTCGGCCTCGGCAATGACGACAAGAGCTTTCAAGCTGACGGAAACGGTCTGATCGATTATGTGAAAGTTCGCAAAATCGAAAAATGGAATTCTGACTAATGGGTTCTGGCAGCGGCGGCGGGCCAGATCTTTTTTGGCACGCCGTCGTTAGCGAGGAAGAAGTGATGGTTATCTCGTTGATGTTGACGCGTGATGCGGGATCGCTGCATTGGCAATTTTTCGTTCACCCCTGGACGGCTTTTTCTGCCTCAGTGTTTCTACTGACCTGAGCAGTGATCAAACGGCCAACGTGGTCGACAACTGCTTTTCTGTCATGAAACTGCTGCACATGCCGACGCAGCTGAAGTGCCCGTTTCGCGCGCTCTGCAGGTGATTGCAGGGCGGCAATACAGGCGATTGCAAAGCTCTCGCTGTCTGCTTCGGTAAACCAACCATGTATGCCATCCTCAAGCCCGAGCCCGTCTGCTCCCTTTATGGTCGACACAATCGGCAGACCGTAGGCACCAGCTTCGAGAACCTTTATGCGGGTTCCACTGCCGGAAAGGATGGGCACCACCACCAGCGCACTGTCAGCATAAAGGGCTGAAAGATCATCGGCATCCGAAACCAGGCTGATACCCTCCTGGTGCGCAATTTCACTGATCAGCTTTGAAGGCTTGCGCCCGGCCAGCATCAAGCTGGCTTCGGGAATGTCCTTTCTGATCCGCGGCAACACCTGTTCGACAAACCAAACTACTCCCTCAACGTTCGGCCGGTAGTTCAGCGTGCCCACCAGAATCAGCGCAGGCGCCTTGACCGGGTCGACGGGGTCTTTCAGGTCAATGCAGTTGGTCACATGCACCGGTGCGGGAATGCCCAACCTGTTTGCAACGGCCTTTGCTGCCATATCGTTCGCCATCGTCGTTACATCTGAAACCCCGGCGATTCGGGACACAAGCGCATCGTAGGCGGTGACTTCAAATTCGTGGATATCAGGGCTGTCTGCTGCAAGACCTGCCGCTGATTTATCAGCCAGATAATGACTGAGGGCAGCATCATCATCGTCAAGATCGACCAGTACGGGCCCTGTGACGGTCATGCGCGTGATGTGCTCGACAAGCAGGCCTGTGTAACTGCGCTGAACTATCGTGAGGTCATAGCTCTTGCCGGCAACAAGATCACAGGCTTCGCGTACCACCGGCGTGGACAAGAACCCGCATATCCTCGGCAGACCGTAGCGTTTCAGCATGGCGAGCCTGTCGGCAGCATCGTCGATGTTGTTGATCAACTGACACCATGTATCCATGCGCCCTTCGGTCTCAACGATCATCAGGCGGCGAGCCCTGGCCTGCGCAAACAGTTTATCCTGCGGTCTTGCCGGCGCGATCGGCACCACCAGCAAATCCACATCGCCTACCTTGGCTGCGGCATCCAGAAATGTTCCACCGCGCATGGCAAGTCCATTGCCGCCAAGCGCTGGCATAACAGGGCAAATAACCAGTATCCGGGGACGCGCCTGGCCAGTTGTCTGTGTCCGTTTCACAAGCTTCGGATCGCTATTCAATCGTACAACCAATCCCTGTTTCAATTTCCTGCACCAGGCTGACTGCAGTTGCGCAGCCAGCAGCCTTGTTGCCACCCTCTGCCAGCTGCACTTCTCGTGCACGGGAATGCTCTGGCAATCATAATTACCCTGATCTAATGAAAATAACCCCATAGGTAAATCCGACCCGGCGAGTTAACTTGTCATTGCCGCTTTTCACAAGTCGGCCGGCGCCATTGCGATGCCATTGATCAAAACCGGAGAGGTGAGCTTTTGCGTTGTTGCGGAATCCTCAGATACGGGCACACGAGGCTGCTGTGTTCGTGCGCGCCTATGACCTGCCGCTGGCACAAATATGGGTACGGGTTGATACACCATCCGCCGGACCACACCTATTGCCTGAAAAACATATCACGCAATGTCATCTGAGCACTCAGTACCTTCTGTTCCTGATCGAACACCAACGCGGCTGGATAATATTCGTGGCCTGGCCGTGATTGCACTGGCGTTCTTCGCATTTGCCGCAGCCGATACCCAGGCCAAGTTGCTGACCGCGTCATTTCACCCGATGCAGATCGTATGGACGCGCCAAATCGGGTTGCTGGCGGCCGTGCTGGTTCTTCTCATGATGAAAGGACCCTCGATCCTGAGTACGCGCCACCCGGGACTGCAGGTGCTGCGCGGGATACTTGCGGTGTGCTCGGCGACGGCGTTTATCTTTGCCTTGCGCTTTGTGCCGCTCGCCGATGCGGTCGCGGTCACCTTCGTGGCACCTTTCATGGTCACCATCATGGGAGCACTGCTGCTCGGAGAGAAAGTCGGTATCCACCGATGGAGTGCCGTGACCATCGGCTTTATGGGTACACTCATCGTGATCCGACCGGGCCTCGGCGTGCTTCACCCGGCAGTGTTTCTGGTGCTGGCGGCGGCGATGGCATTCGCGCTGCGGCAGATCATCTCCCGGGTTCTCTCCGCCTCGGACCGCACAGCCACAACCGTTGCCTACACGGCAATCGCAAGTGTACTGCTGCTGTCGGCACCACTGCCGTTCTACTGGAGATCGCCTGAAGCCGGTTGGGAACTGGCCCTGTTGTTCGGGATGGCGGCCTGCGCCGCGCTGGGCGAATTTCTGGTGATCCGGGCGCTTGAGATTGCACAGGCCATCGTGCTGGCCCCGGTCCACTACACGCTGATTATCTGGGCGACATTCTATGGCTGGCTGGTGTTCGATCAGCTGCCCGACCGCTGGACCTGGCTGGGCGTCACAATCATCGTGGCAACCGGCCTTTACATCATGGATCGAGAGCGAAAAATGGCAAAGGGCGTCTGAGCACGCCTGGCGTGATCTGATTTGTGATACGCCGCCATCAACCGCTCAACGTTGTTTGCAGAACTGGAGTTGTCCGACGGTGTTTCAGAATATCGTAATAGGCAATGGACCTTGCAGGGTGAATATGGGAGCATCCGGCCAAAGCGTTATTTGCGCCTGCTGGAAACATCCGACGCTTCCCTTGCAGAGGCAGGACAATGCCATTTCCAGTTTCAACCCATTTGGGGGCCGTAAAAATGTTAGCAATAGCTCGCTGTCTGATGCTTCTCGTATTGATCGTGTTGCTTGCCTCGGCGTCGTCGGCACAGGAGCGCAATGTCAATCTTACACTTCTGCTGATCTGCGACATCTACGAGGTTGGTGCAAACTCGAAGGGTCGCGGCGGGTTGGCGAAGGTCGCAAGCGTATTCCGGCGGGAGCGGGCGCAAAACCCAAATGTCATAGCTGTACATGCCGGTGATGCCATCTCGCCTTCGCTGCTGTCCGGCGTCGATCAGGGTGCGCATATGATTGACCTGCTGGGAGACCTCAATCTCGATGCGTTTGTACCGGGCAATCACGAATTTGATTTCGGGCCTGAGGTTTTCAAATCCAGAATGGCAGAAGCGAAGTTTCCTGTCCTTGCGGGGAATCTGAGGGACAGCAATGATCAGGTTATCGACGGCATACTTGCTGACCGGATAATTGACATCGACGGAATCAAGGTAGGTCTTGCAGGTTTCACGGCTGAAGACTCCGTGACCCGCTCGTCACCTGGAGACCTGAAATTTTCCGCGACGCCGAATGGCACATTTGCGTCCACCGCGCGACTGCGCAAGGCAGGTGCTGATATCATTGTGCAGGTAGTACACGCGCCACGCGATATTGACATGGCTTTGATCCGGTCTGCATCGGCTGATGTCATTCTATCCGGCGATGACCATGATCTGCTGGTATCCTACGACGGACGCACAGCATTCGCCGAAGCCATGCAGGATGGCTGGTATGTTGTCGCTGTTGACCTTGCCATCAAGGTGACGGAAACGGGCGGCAACAAACGAGTATCCTGGTGGCCTAATTTTCGTGTCATTGACACGGCCGACTTTGCCGCTGATCCGGCAATGGCGGAACGTGTCGCAGTCTACGACGCCCGCATGTCCGAACAGCTGGGTTCTCCGCTGACAAGGACGAAAACCCTCCTTGACAGTCGAAACGCAATGGTGCGGGGCGGCGAAGCACCGATCGGCAATCTGTTTGCCGACGCGCTGCGCGCGCGGACAGGTGCCGATTTCGCCATCCTCAATGGTGGCGGATTTCGCGGCAACCGGGTCTACGAGCCAGGAGCCAATCTGAGCCGGCGAGACGTACTGCGTGAACTGCCTTTCGGCAACAAGGCATTCGTACTTCAGGTTTCCGGCAAACAACTATACGCCGTACTTGAACAGGCCTTCGCGAAAGCTGAGAACCTGACGGGTGCGTTTCCCCAGGTTTCCGGCCTCACAGTGCAGGTAGATGTTACCCGGCCACCGGGGCAAAGAATTGTGTCCGTCAGCGACGGCGACAAGCCCCTGGTTGAAAGTTCAGCATACACGCTGGCGACCAATGACTTTCTCGCCAGAGGAGGCGATGGCTATCTGGCTCTCCAGAAGACCAAGCGGATTGTCGGCGACACGGATGCCAGGCTGCTGGCGGATGTGATCAGCAATCATCTTGCCGAGAACCCGGATGTGGCCCCGAAACTGGAGCAGAGGATCATCGTTGCCAGGAGCAGGGAGCCGCAATGAGATTTGACCTGCCGGATACGTTTTCCAACATTGCCTGCTACGGAAAAGTATCAATAAAATCGGAAATCCTGTCCACAACCCCGGTGGATCTGGCTTCGTAGTCCGGATCGGATGTCATTGGAACCGACTGAATGATGGCGTCCAGTGCAGATTGCATCGCGGTACAGGCACTGTCGGCCTCTTCGCGGGTCGAAAAAAATCGCGTATGAACGAACCAGCCGTGCATTCCGCAGGTGATGACAAATGGGGCGGTTTCACCGTCACGTTCGATAGTGATACGAGCACCAAGCTCATGTTCGTAGTCGGCAACAATGGTGCCGGCTTCCGAGCCCTCGTTGCCAATTGACGCTCCCGAGTCAAAGTCTACCCATGTCATGCGCTCCTCCAGATCCACGACATACAGCCACAAAAGCAGTCTGCCGACCCAGTATTCGTAAAACTGCCGACGCTGTCAGTTTACAATGACTGCCTGCAAAAAGGCGGCTCGTGGGCGGACCTGCAAAATGCCAAGCGTAAAAAAACGGCGTCAGCGTGCACGCGGCAAAAACGCACAAAAACCTTCACGAATAAAGACAGGCTCCGCCACAACACGGGCCGTTATGGCTGGCTGGCGCTGGACGTCTGCAACAACAAGGACCGCGGGCCGGGAACCGAAGGGATGTACAACACTTGCGGGAGGCAGTGGGCCAACGAACTCTGCAAACGATTCGGCTACCAGAAAGTCACAAAGATCGGTCCCACTCGTCCGAACGACCAGCGGGCGTCAAAGCTCGGCGTCAAAGCCGATCGGCCATCGACATGGTGGGCAGGAAGCAAAAGGATTTGCCATGGCAAATGTTACTACTTCACCTCAATTACCTGTACCAAATAGTCAAATGGATTGATATCAACTTTAGAGCCGCTTGAAGCGAAACGGGCTTGGTGCCATCAAGCATTTCCATCAAAACGTGATCGGCTCTAAAAAGGGCGGAATAGCCATGGTAGCCCGGTAAGTGGAAAGCTGATCCAGTTCCACCACGCGTGGTTGGCAAACTGGGCCACGTATAGCCCCGCAAGAAACGCCAGCCAGGCGGCAAACATCAACACCGAGGCGATAATGTTGCCGACCCTGCCCGGCGCAGATGTCGTTGGTTCATTCGGCCGGTCCAGTTGCTGCTTGATCCGGCCAACGAACCGCAAACGGCTCGACCCATCGATAAGTGCAGCGCACGCATAAAGCCTCGCTGCCCATCGGCGCAGGACAAACAGGACAAGCAGGAGATAAACCGTCGCTGCCCCGTAAAAGCCGAACGCGAAAGCCTGCATATCTGCAGGAGAATCAATCGACAGATCGGGCGCTATGCTTTCGATGAACGTTGGCAAAATCTGCACCAGCAACAGTGGTGCGGACAAAACGACGGTTGTCAGCGTCAGCACCAGATAGCGCCAGCGCACTCGGCCGATAAGCCGGCGTATCAGGCCAATATTCCAAATGGCTCCCACGGTTCTTTCTGCCGCGTGATGGGCCAGCGCCATTGGCAGATGAACCAGCGTAAATATCGCCACAGCAATTCCTGTTGCCGCCAGGACCGGACCGACCCAGGCCTGCTCATATCCCTTGTTGAATGAGTTTTCCCATCCTGCCCACCACGACAAAAGCAGGAGAATGCCGAACGGCAATACGGCCAGTGAGGTTGCCAGAAACGCCCTGACCGCAGAACGCACGGTATCCCACAACCCTCTCCACCAGCCGGGAAACCGCACTGTAGCAGCCAGATCCGGCAAGTTTGAAATTCCGGCCAAAGCAGTCCTTCGGTTGATATCGCGTCGACCGTCCGGGCTTGCATGGCGACCAATCTCAATAACGATTTCGCGGCGCATCAGCCGCATTATCCAGCCGAGCACCAAAACCGCGGTGAAAGGCGTGGAACACAAAACAGTTGCAATCGCCATACTCACGAAAGCCGCAAGCCGGCCGCGAATACCCATGCTGGCCGCGCCACCGGACGTCACAGTGTTAAAATGCGTCTGGGTACTCATGTCAGGATTTCCGACAGCACACGACCTTCAGCAGCTCGCATGCGAAAACCCATGATCGCTCCCACGGTTGCGGCAATGCTGGTTTGATCGACAGGCTTGTCCAGCACCTTGCCCCTGGCGATGCCGGGTCCCAGCAACAGGGCAAAGATCTCGTGTGCGGACCGGGAGTTGAAATGGTGCTGATAGGGCACCGACATCAGCGGGTTTGCGTCACGCCCGCAATCGGGAACAATCGCGAAAACTGTTCGATCCCGGTAGGCTGGTTGGCTGTCGGCTGCAGCAACCAGCTGTTTCAGACCCTGATCAATGATGGCAATCGCCCTGGTGTAGTGACTGGCGTTTCCCCAGTGTACGTAGTCCGGGTCCTGGTAGTTGATCATCATCAGTTGAGGCTTCAACTGGCGCATCGCCCTGACGGCAAGCTCTGTCAGCAATCGATCGCCGCGCGGGTTCTTCAATCCGGTATCGCCATATTGCTCGCGCCAGTTATCCCAGAACCCTTGCATCACACCGGAAGTGTGGCTGGCGGTGTTGCGGAAATCATGCGCGGTCAATTCATCCAGTTGCTTGCGGGCTGCGACGAGGACGTCTTCGGGCGCCTTGTTGTCTTCCAGAATGCGCCGGAACTTATGCAGCTTGTATCGGTAGAGGCCGATCACTTCGGAGCGGTAGGCAACGCCGAAGTGCTTGTGTCCGCCATAGGTGAGGTATTCTTCCTGCGGGCGGTCTTCACCATTGACGAGCAATGCCTGATGAGCAGGAATATCAAACGCCTTTCGCACGGCCTCGAACAGGGTCGGCTGATCGGGTTCCAGCAGTGGCGCGAGGCCTTGTGCGCCGACCTTTGTGTAAGACTTGTAGCGCCCGGTCAGGATGTTGAGCGTGCCTTCGGCGTGGCTTGTATCGACATCCTGCAGTTGATCGATGGTGAGGTTGGGTATCAGCGTGCCGCGCCTGGCCAGCACATTGAGCAGGTACGGAGCATAGGTCGTCTGACCGGCAATTGTTTCAGCCCGCCGCACACCACCGCCAAATCGTACAATGATGACATTGGGACCCCGATAACTGCGCGCGGCAGCGGCAGAACTGCCGACGATGCCAGACGCGATGCTGCCGGCCAGGCCCTGATTGAATGCTCGCCGTCCAATATGCATGCTGAATTCACCGTTTCGAACATGCCCCTCACGGCACTTTCGCCGCAAAATTGGGCAAACTCATGATGCAGGAGAGCTTCGGGAAAACAAGTCAGACGCGAGGCTTGGCGGCCAAGACAGCAACAACCGTCATTCACCCTTGACCGGCTTCATGAATTCGAAGTCGCAGCCCTCGTCGGCCTGCAACACCTGTTCGGCGTACAGCTTGTCATAGCCGCGCAGGGTTGCCGCGTCCCGGGCACAGGAAACATACGCCTTGCGGCGGCGGACAAGTTCAGCCTCATCCACCAGCAGGTCTATCGACCTGTTCTCAACCGACAAGCGGATCCGGTCTCCGGTTTTTACCAGCGCGAGAGGGCCTGCCTGGGCCGCCTCGGGGGTGACGTGAAGAACAATCGTGCCAAACGCCGTTCCGGACATGCGGGCATCGGATATCCGCACCATGTCCTTGACGCCGTTTGCCGACAGTTTCTTCGGGATGGGCAGGTAACCTGCCTCCGGCATGCCGGACGGACTTGTCGGACCGGCGTTCTGCAGCACCAGAAAATCGTCCGCGGCAACGTCCAGATCCGGATCGTCAATGCGAGCGGCAAGGTCTTCCAGCGAACTGAAGACGACGGCGCGGCCTTCTTTTTCAAACAGCGTGTCATCAGCGGCGGAGCGCTTGAGAATTGCCCCCCTGGGCGCCAGCGAACCGAACAATGCGACCAGACCGCCCTTGGGTTCCAACGGCTTCTGCGCGCTGGAAATAACCTTCCTGTCGACATACTCGGACGGCTGGTCAAGCCGGTCACCCAGCGTGTCACCGGTAACGGTCATGCAGTCCAGATTCAGCAGCGGCTTCAGTTCACGCAGCACCGCGCCGAGGCCGCCTGCGTAAAAGAAATCCTCCATATAATGCGACCCGACCGGTTTCAGGTTAACCAGCACCGGTGTTGTTTCGGACAGCTCGTTCAACCAGGTCAGCGGGACATCAATGCCGGCCCTTCCGGCAATTGCGGTGAGGTGCACGATGGCATTTGTCGATCCGCCCAGCGCCAACAGCACCCGAAGCGCATTTTCAACACTGTCACGGGTGATCACCCGGGAGGGCTTGACCGGGTTGGCTATCAGATTGACGGCAGCAGCACCAGTTGCCTCGGCGGCGCGCAATCTGTCTGCATGAACCGCCGGAATGGCGGCGGTTCCAGGCAGCGACATGCCGAGGGCTTCCGCGATACAGGCCATCGTCGATGCGGTCCCCATAACGGCACAGGTGCCCGCCGTGGTTGCGAGGCGCATTTCGACCTGATTGATTTCCTCGCTGTCGATCTCGCCTGCACGGTACCTGCCCCAGAACCGGCGGCAGTCGGTGCACGCGCCCAGGCGTTCCTCGCCGTGGCGCGACGTCATCATCGGCCCTGCAACGATCTGCACCGCCGGCAGGTCGGCAGACACTGCACCCATCAGTTGCGCCGGAACGGTCTTGTCGCAGCCGCCCATCAGCACCACCGCATCCATCGGCTGGGCGCGGATCATCTCTTCGGTGTCCATGGACATCAGGTTGCGAAACTTGAGGCTTGTCGGGTTGAGGAATACCTCGCCCAGCGAGATCGTCGGAAACTCCACCGGCAGCGCCCCGGCCGTCAACACGCCGCGTTTGACCGCCTCAAGCATTTCAGGGAAGTGCCGGTGGCAGTTATTGTAACCAGACGGCGTATAGGCAATGCCGACGATTTTCTTCGACAGCATTTCGCGCGAATAGCCCATCGAACTTGCAAAGGACCGGCGAAGGTAGATCGAGAAATCGCGATCTCCATAGTTCGTCAGCCCCTTGGCGAGACCGAATTCCTTGTTGTCTGACATGTTCCGGCAACCGCCTTGTTAAAGCTTCATCTTGACGTATTTCGGTTCCAGATAATCATGAATACCAAGCGAACCGCCTTCGCGTCCCATGCCGCTTTCCTTGATGCCGCCAAACGGCGCTTCCGCGGTTGCAAGCAACATCTCGTTGACCCCCACCATACCGACCTCCATGTCTTCTGACCCCCGTGTCGCAAGACCCAGATCATGGGTGAACAGATATCCCGCCAGGCCAAACGGCAGCGAGTTGGCGCGGGTCATGACGTCATCATATTCGGTGAAAGTGGTGAGCGGCGCAATTGGCCCGAACGGTTCTTCCGTCATCACCATGGCGTCGTCCGGCACCCGGCCCAGAACCGTGGGTTCATAGAAAAACCCGCGGTTGAAGTCCTTGGGCTGCTGGCCGCCCGCCAGAACTTCCGCTCCCCTGTCAACGGCGTCAGCGACCATGGCCTTGATGGTTTCCAGGCCGCGGGAGTTGGCCATCGGTCCCATTTGCGTGCCGTCATCCATGCCGCGTCCCACCTTGATGGATTTGGCAACCTGGGCAAACTTTGCGGCAAAAGCCTCGTACCGGGCTTCGTGCACGTAAAACCTCGTGGGCGAAATACACACCTGGCCACAGTTTCTGAACTTGGTCGCAGCGCAAACCTCGGCAGCCTTTTCGGCATCTGCATCCTCGAACACGATAACCGGACCATGACCGCCCAGTTCCATGGAGACTTTTTTCACGCCATCGGCCGCCAGATGCAGGATCTCCTTGCCAACCGGCACCGAGCCGGTCACCGAAACCTTGCGCACCACGGGAGATGATATCAGGTGTTTGGCGATCATGCCGGAATTGCCGGTTACGAAATTGACAACACCTTTCGGAATACCGGCATCATGACAGGCCTGCACGATCAGGGCACAAGACCCGGGCGCCTCTCCGGCGGGTTTTATGATGACAGAACATCCCGCCGCCAATGCTGCAGCAATCTTGCGCGCCGGCAGCAGAGCGGGAAAATTCCAGGCAGAAAATGCAGCAACAACACCAACCGGCTGGTAGATCACCGCCAGCCGGCTGTCATGGGTGCGGGACCCTATAAGCTGACCGTAAATCCGCTTGGTTTCTTCCGAATACCACTCGAACTGGTCGGCCGCGCCGTTGGTCTCGCCCCTGGACTCGGCCAGCGGCTTTCCCGTCTCCATCGACATGGTGGTGGCTATGGTATCCAGCCGCTCGCGGATAAGCTCGGCAACCTTGCGGATTTTTGCAGCCCGTTCCCAGGTTCCGGTCTGCCGCCACTCGGCAAAGCCTGCTTCAGCGGCAACCAGTGCGCGATCAAGGTCTTCAGCGCCGGCGTCTGAAACCTTGCCTATCTCGTCCTCGTTTGCCGGATCAAACACCTGCTTGGTTGCACCGCCTTTTGCCGAGATCCATTCACCGTCAATATAAAGCTGAAAGTCCTGATACACTTTGGTTTTCCCTGGTCAGATTTTCTGTTTCAGATAGCGGGCTTGCACATCGTCGACCCAGTTACCCACATTCCATGATCCGTAAGCACCCATGCCGCCGGCCTCATCCGTGCCCGCATAGACCGGCACATGCACCAGCGACAGCCCGTCATGCTGGCTGGCCTCGCGCAATGCATTTCGTAATCCGTCGTCATCAAAACCGGCAAACACCGCCTTCACCCCACTGACCGCCGATGCCAGCTGGACATAGTCAACTGCAACCTGATCATTGGTACGGAACTCTTTGCCATACTGGGCGTGCTGCAGGCCGGTGATGGCTGCCATCCGGCGGTTGTCAAACAGCACGATCATGCCTTTGACACCGTGTTCCACACCGTCGATCAGAATCTGCGGGTTCATCATGAAAGATCCGTCGCCGGTGAACGCCACGCCATAGCGCGGATTGTCCGCCACGGCCGACGCCAGAAGCGCTGATACCGAAAACCCCATATAGGATGCACCGGTCTCGGTATAGGTATCGCCGGTCCGGTCATCTTCTATGACCTGAAAGCCGTTGGCCTGAACATCTCCGGCGTCAAAATATTTTGCAGCATTGAGAGCCGCAGCATGGTCGGCCGCGATCTTGATGGCGACCGGTTGCGTGAGGGCTTCCCGTCCCCATGCCTCATCCATCATGGGCGGGACGCCGAAACGCTCCGTCTTGAACTTGCTCCATGCCTGCTTCTGGTCTGCACAGGCGCCGAGCCAGTCTGACTTCGTCGCCGGGTCAAACACGTTTGAGGCGGTAATCTGGTCAAGCAACTGCGCAGTCACTGCAGAAATGTCACCTGGCAGACCAACTGTATTTGCATAGTGCATCAGGTCTGCAAGATCGCCGTTGATATTGATGACGGCCTGCGCCTTTGGATAGCCGACACCTGAGCAATCAGCCTGGCACACCGCACGTGTTCCCATCGCGATCAGCAAGTCAGCATTTTCCATGGCATAGTTGCCACAGATTGAGCCCTTAGATCCGCCGACATGCATGTTCTGAGCGTGGGCATCCGGCAGCACGCCGGTAGATCCGGGCGACTGTACGACCACCGCACCGATGCTTTCTGCAAGCCGGCGTACCATTTCGTCGTGTCCGCGCGTACCGCCGCCTGCCTTGATGACCGGGCGTTTTGCTGCTGCGATCCGTTTTATTGCATCACCATATGCATTGGCGTCGGCTGGTGCCAGTGCAGGTATGGTGAGGGCACCTGGTAGACTGGCAAGGTTTACGCTGGTCACCTCAGGCTGGGTGTTCAGCGGCAGCAGCACATAGAACGGCCCGGCCTTGTAGGGATGATGCACACACCCCGTTCCGCGGCGCATGCAATCACGCAGCGCACCCGGTGTGTGCAACACGTAAGACTGCCCCATCAACGCACCCATCTGGCCAAACAGCCCCTGTTGCGGCTTGGGGATCTGCTGCATGTTGTAGCCTTCGCCCATCGTGGTCTCATCACCATATATGTGATAGACGCCGACACCGTTGGACGCGGCTGCCAGTGATCCAGCCATTGCCTGCAACGCGCCTGGCCCGATTGACGTGACCACGGCACAGGTTTCGCCGTACTGCCATGAAAGTGCAGTCGCGGCATGGGTCATCTCCACTTCATTGCGGCAGTTGACGGTGCGGGTGACACCTTCTTCATCATAGATGCGCAGCACTTCGCCAAGATCCGTCGAGCCATGCCCGAAAATCGCAAAGTACTTGTGCACACCCTGCCGCAGCAGACCCAGCACCAGGCCTTCCGACAATGACACATCCACAATGTCGTCGATATCGCCCCTGGCCAACGCGGTATCGATCCCGCCGGCCCTGCTGATTGCTCTGGCACGAAGCCTTGTTGCATCATCCATGTTTGTCTCTTGCGAAGTTACCGGCATGTCTTCAGTTCGCCCCCTGCTGCTGTGTCTTGTCACCCCCCGCTGCATCGCGGGTCTTTTTCGCGTCGCGCATCTGGCCAAAGAAGTGGAAACCGATGACGGCGATCGTCAGCGCATAGAAAATGACCGCCGTGGGTGACGAAAAGAACACCCCAAAACTGCCCTCCGACATGATCACCGCGGTGCGGAACTCCCGCTCCAGCGTCGGCCCCAGAACCAGGCCGAGAATGATCGGCGTGACCGGAATGCGCGCGCGCATCAGCAGATAGCCGATCAGTCCGACACCCACCATCATGTAGATGTCGAGAAATGAGTTGCGGATGGCAAATGTGCCGACACCGCACATGATGAGAATCCCCACCGCCATCAGGTGCGGTGGTACTTTCAGGAGTTTCACGAAACCGCGAATACCGAAATACTGGAACACCACCACCGTGAGGTAGGAAACAAAGATCGCCAGGTAGATCAGGTAAACCTCTGTCTTGTTATGGGTAAACAGCATGGGACCGGGCACCAGCCCATGGATCAGAAACCCGCCCAGCATGACGGCGGTCGCCGGATCGCCCGGTATGCCCAGTGACAGCAGCGGGATCATGGCACCGCCGGTCACCGCATTGTTGGCCGACTCAGGGGCCATCACGCCATCGAGTTCACCCTTGCCGAACCTTTGCGGTTGTTTCGAAAACCGCTTTGCGTGATCATAGGCCAGGAATGCTGCAATCGGCCCGCCGGTGCCGGGAATTGAGCCGACACCGGTACCCAGCGCCGAACAGCGAAACATCAGCCAGAACGAATTGCGCAATTGCCTGAAGCTGGGCAGTTCACTGCGCACACCTGAAGCATTCAGCTTGAACGCCCGATCCAGCCGGTAGTCGATCAGCGTTTTCATGATCTGCGGCACGGCAAACAGCCCGACCATGGCAACCAGCAGATCGACGCCCTGCAGCAAGGGTGTCCAACCGAATGTCATGCGCGCGACACCGTCCATGTCATCGAGGCCGATGGTCATCAGCAAAAGACCTATGGCGCCGGCAATCATGCCACGCACCAGCGATTTGCCGGCCAGTCCGCAGATTGTCGACAGACCGAACAGAACAAGCGCAAAAATCTCTACCGGCCCAAACTGGATGGCCAGGCGGGCAACCAGGTCAACCGAGACAATCATCACCAGCAGGCTGAATATGCCGCCAAACCCGCTGGCCAGAACCGCGCCGCCCAAAGCCAGCCCGGCGCGTCCGTTTCGGGTCATCCTGTAGCCGTCAAGCACCGTCGCCGCCGCTGACGGTGTACCGGGTATGCCGAGCAGGATCGCCGATACCGAACCGCCGGTCATGCCGCCAATGTAAGTCCCCAGCAACATGCCAACTGCAGCACTGGTGTCGAACTTGAAAGTTATCGGCAAAACCAGCGCCAGAGCCATCGAATAGGTCAGACCCGGTATGGAGCCAAACACGATACCGATCACCGCGCCGGCCATGATGGCAAGCAGCGTGAACGGGTCGGATACCGCACCCAGGGCACTGGCGAATGCATCCATGCCGAACCCCTAAAAAGCCAGATTGACAAATTTGCCGTACGGCAGGTAGACGCCCAGCATTTTGCCGAAAACGAGATAGATGCCCAGAGACAGGCCAACGGACATGCCGATAATCAGCTTTGGCCGCCAGATGCCGAGAACCGGCCCGACAGCAGCGGCCACAACCAGCGCGGTCGCGATCAAGAAGCCGGTATATTCAAGCAAGGCTGCATAGCCAACCAACAATCCGACTGTCGTGGCAATCGACCAAATTTCCACGCCGCGGCTGACATCAGCCGCTGCGGCTTCGTCACTGGCTGTTTCAGCAGCGCCCGGCCTCAGGCTTTGCAGCAGGATGACCAGGCTCAACCCGCCCAACAGCAGACCCAGGCCCAGGGGAAACCCCCTGGCGCCCAGGCGTGAGCCGTCTTCGGCACCGGGAATGGTTGCAACAACGCCCCAGCACCAAAGCGCCGATACCACAAGCAGTATGGTACTCAACATGATATCGGGCCGGCGCGAGGTCATGACGGGCTGCCTATTTCTTCAAGCCAAGCTTGCCCATCAGGTCACTGATGGCAGCGTCATCCGATGCAATCAGCGAACCGAACTGGTCCGCCGGCAGGTAAGATGCTTCGAAGCCGATCTTGTCGGCGGCGGACTGGAACTCGTCGGATGCAATCGCTGCCTTGGCTGCGTCCTGCAGCTTGGCAATCACATCCGCCGGGGTACCTGCCGGTGCTGCCAGACCACGCCACATGGTGATGTTCAGATCGGTTGCGCCAGCCTCTGCACACGATGGAGTATCCTTGAGTTGCGGAATGCGATCCTTGCCGGTGACGCACAAAATGGTCAGCTTGCCGGCCTGCTGATGCGGGATAAACTGACCAGGCCACTGAACAGCTGCATCGACCCGCTTGGCGAGCAGTTCAACAGGTGCCTTGCCCTTGCCGTACGGCACATAGACCACCTTGTCCGCGATGCCCATCTTGTCGAACAGGGCCGCAGACGTCAGATGGGTGAACGAACCGTTGCCGGAGATACCGACCTTGAGCTTGCTGTCTCCAGCCTTCACGGCATCGGCCATGTCCTTGAGTGATTTCCAGCCGGAATCGGCGCTGACGGCCAGTGCCGGCGTTTCGACGCTCACCCGGGCAATCGGCGTAAACGCCTCATAGTTGAACTTCATGTTGCCGCGATAATGCGATGTGCTTACCGAGTTGGAGTTCCAAACCATGTTATAGCCGTCTGCCGCAGTCGATTGAACGTGCGAGTATCCCACTGCACCTCCGCCGCCGGTACGGCTGACTGCGACCACCGGCTTGGCCAGGTTCTTCGACATCAGGTCAGCAAGCAACTGGCCAATTGTCTGGGCGGTCCCGCCAAACAACACGGTCATCTCGACCGGTTTTTCAGGGAACTCCGCGCGTGCCTGAGCATTCAATCCAGCCAGCAGAAATACCGAGGCGGTTGCACCCAGCAATAGAGATTTCAGGTTAAAGTTCATTTTGACTTCCTCCCAGGAGTTTACAAAGCCCTCTTCAGGCTCATGGATTTGCCGGTGTATTTTCATCTTCCGGCGGTTTTCAGTTCATTCAGCAGCTTCCAGTTGACCCGCTGCGGCCTTGGCTTCCAGCGCCGCCAGGACCTTTTCAGGCGTTGCGGGAAGCGATGTCATGCGAACCCCCACTGCGTCATAAATCGCGTTCATGATCGCAGGTGCAGTCGGTACCAGTGCCGGTTCGCCAATACCCTTTGCGCCCAGAGGGCTCTTGGGATCTGGATCTTCAATTATGACCGTGTTGATCTCGGGAATATCGAGTGAGGTTGGCAATATGTACTTGGCAAACCCGTGGGTCTTGGTGTGGCCGTTTTCCAGCTGGTAATCTTCCATCAGCGCCTGCCCAAGGCCCTGAACAACACCGCCTTCAATCTGGCCTTCGACGCCGCGCGGGTTGATGGCCCGGCCGACATCATGCGCCGCCCAGATACCGAGCACCTGGACTTCACCGGTGACCGTATCGACTTCGACTTCAGCGACCTGTGTACCGAACACATAAGCCTGCCACGGGCTGCCGGAACCGTCCACCGGATCAAGGCCTGTGCCGTGGGCGGTAAACGATCCGGATCCGACCGGTACAACCCCGCGCTTCTTGCAGATGTCCACTGCTTCTTCCATCGACATCTTCAGGTTTGAACCTTTCGACCAGATTTCGCCGTCAAATGCCTCAATGCTGTCTACCTCGACCTCCCAGTGATCAGCCAGTTCCCTATCCAGTTTGGCTCGCGCATCACGGCACGCCAGCGCAACCGAGTTTCCAATCATGTAGGTCTGCCGGGTGGCGCCGGCGTGGGCGGCTTCCGGAGAGCGTGCCGTGTCATTGTCACCGATGGTAATGTCTTCCGGCTTGATCCCGATCTCTTCTGCCGCCACCTGGGCCAGCAGTGTCAGGATGCCCTCACCGATCTCGGTTACGCCGGTGACGATTTTTCCGGTGCCGCCATCATCAATCTCTGCCCAGGCACCCGCCCGGTCTATGGTTGCAGTTCGCGCAATTCCATACCAGCTTGCGGCCATGCCGCGTCCTCGAACTTTACGGCCCATCATGCCACCTCCTGATGATCATCATCGCCGGTCTTGCGGATCCGCGCGCCCAGGGTGCATGGCGGTCGCGTGCCCTCACCGCCCAGATCATTGCGCTCCTGACCACGCATGCCTACCGGTCCGCTGTCCCAGCGGCATGCTTTTTCGGCCGCATCCAGAACCCGGCCCATCGAAACTGAACCGAGTACTTGTTGCGTATGGGTAACCGCGCCGTCCTGCATCATGTTGATGCGGCGGATCTCAAATGGGTCAAGGCCAAGTTTTTCCGCACAGATATCCATGTGGGACTCGGTTGCAAACTGCGATTGCATCGCGCCGAATGTGCGGAATGCGCCGGATGGCGTGTTGTGGGTATAGATGCCGTAGACGTCAATCTCGACATTGGGAATGTTGTAGGGGCCGCACGACAGTATGGCCGCCTTGCGCATGACGCCCTCGGTGGACAGTCCGTAGGCACCACCGTCGCAGATCATCCGGAACGACACGGCAGTAATGCGGCCATCGTTCCTGAGTCCCATCTTGTAGGTGATGCGCGCAGGATGCCGCTTGGCGGTGGAGATGATGGATTCTTCCCTTGTGTACACGAGCCTGACCGGTGCACCGGTTTTCATGGCCGCCAGCGCCAGCATACCCTGGTAGATCATGTCTTCCTTGCCACCGAAACCACCACCGACGGGGCTCATGATAAAGCGGACCTTGTTGATCGGTTTGTCGATGATCTTTGCCAGCATGTGGCGGTGATGGGTGATGTTCTGGCTTGGTGAAACAACGGTGACCACGTCGTCATGGTCAACATAGGCAATGCCTGCTTCAGGCTCCAGGTAGGCATGTTCGACGGCCTGGGTATCATAGGTCTGCTCAACTACCAGATCGGCTTCCGCAAACCCCTGTTCGATATCGCCTTTGCGGATGGGAATGTGCTTGACGACATTGTCGGGCGCATAATCATGCACCACCGGTGCCCCGTTCTGCATTGCTTCCTCGGCATCAAACACCGCTGCGACCGGCTCATACTCCACCTTGATCAGCGATACCGCACGCGCCGCTGTGATTACGTCATCAGCTGTAACCGCGGCGACCGCCTCGCCGACATACCGCACGCGGCCGCGAGCCATGATCGGCTGGTCGTGTACAAACACACCAAATCCGTCTTCGCCGGGGACATCGTCGGCGGTAATGACGCAAGCCACACCGGGTAGACTTTCGGCCTCACTGGTGTCGATGGACCTGATCAATGCATGCGCATGCGGGCTGCGGAGCACCTGCATGTGCAGCATGCCCGGCATCACCATGTCTCCGGCATAACGCAATCGGCCGGAAACCTTGCTTGGCGCGTCCAGCCGGCGGACATTGTTGCCGATATAGGATTTGCCGGCGCCGTCGGGCTCAAGGGCTGCAATGCTCAGTTTTCCGGATATGACGTCGCGGGCGATTTCAACCGCTTCGAAAATTTTCGTGTATCCGGTACACCTGCAAATATTGCCGCCCAGCCTTTCCTTGATCTCTTCTATCCCCGCACCAGGGTTTTCACGCAGAGCCGAGGTTGCAGCCATGACCATGCCGGGAATGCAGTAACCGCACTGGCTCGCGCCGGTCTTGTGGAAGGCTTTCTGAACAGGCGTCAGTTCATTGCCGTGGGGCGTCAGGCCTTCAATGGTTTCGACTTTTGCGCCTTGCGCCTTGGCAACCGGCATCAGACAGGATTTGACCAGCTTTCCATCCACGAAAACCGAACAGGTACCGCATTCGCCAGCCCCGCAACCTTCCTTTGCGCCGGTGAGGTTCAGTTCATCGCGAATGAAATCGAGCAGCCGTAGATGAGGTTTGGCGCGACGGCGTATCGATTTGCCGTTTACAACCATTTCCAGTTCGAAATCAGACATGGGCATCTTCCCTTTCAGCGGAGCCGGGCACACGGGCTCCGCAGTCTTCCAGCGCTTCGTGAATTGCCGCTTCAATGAAGCCTTTTACGACAGTCCTGCGGTATTGCCTGCGGGTTCGAGATGCCACCCTTTCAGCAGGTTTGGCACTTGCTCGAGCGATCAGTTCTGCGGTCAATTGCTTGCCCCGCAACATTTTTTCAATGTCATCAAGACGCATTGGCACCGGACCGACACCACCCAGCGCCAGACGGATGTCTTCGACGACCTCGCCTGTCTTGTCCATCTTGATGCAGGCGGCTGCACACACTGACGAAATTACCAGTGACCTGCGCTGTCCCACTTTCTGGAACGAGCCGCCATACCCGTCCAGCGAGTCGCAAATGACAGCTGTAACAATTTCATGCGGTCCCAGATCGGTTTTTCCCGGACCCTTCACAAAATCGGCAAGCGATATGGTGCGGCGTTTTATGTCCGAGCCCTCCAGTCTGGCAATCTCCAGCTCGGCATTGTGGGCCAGCATAGGCGGAGTTCCGTCCGCCGCCGGAGACGCGTTGACCAGATTGCCGGCAAGCGTTGCCTGTTCACGTATCTGATCATCAGCAAACCAGATCGAACAATATGGCATACCGGGCAGATGCCGGCGCAAAGCCTTGTCTGTCAGAAACTGCTGATAGACTACATTTGCTCCCAGCCGTACCCGCCCACCTGCAACCTCGTACCCCTGCAATTCCTCGATGCGGCTCAGATCGATCATGGCGGGCAGATTTACGTCGCCGGCCCGGCCTTCCCTTGCCCACGGCAATATGTCGGTGGCGCCGGCAACCAGCCGGCTGCCGTGCGGGACGGCCTGCAGGAGCGCCAGCGCTTCCGCCAGCGTGGTGGGCATATGGTACTCGTCACATGTCAGCATGATGCTACTCCAGTACTCTCCCGGCGTGAGGCGGACCTATTCGGCCGCAACCCGCTGGCTTTCAGCGTGCTTGTTCTTCACCACAACCTTGATGGCGTCTTCCACCCGGTCCTTGGCATAACGCAGCGCTTCCGGCAGATCGCCCATGTCGAAGGTGTGGGTGTGGATCAGCGTTGCATCAAAGCGCTTCTGCCGCATGAAGGCCTCGGCACGATGAGTGGCACTTTTGCCTTCACCGCGAATGCTGAAAATGTAGATGTTGTTGCGCACCAGATGGGCAATATCCACGGCCGGTGACTCATGCGGGAAAGCGGCCAGACAGATGCGGCCACCGCGGTTGACCATCTGCGCTGCCTCATTGATACCGTTTGGAGCAGCGGAGCATTCAACCACATAGTCGACACCCTTGCCGCCCATGATCTTGTGAACAGCTTCGACCGGATCTTGCTTGCGCACATTGATCACGTGATCAGCACCGAGCTGCTTGCCGATATCCAGCCTGTTGTCGCGGGTACCGGTCAGAATTACCGGTTGAGCCCCCATGGCCTTTGCAACCGCAACGCCCATCAGGCCTATGGGGCCCGGGCCTGTCACCACAACGCTTTCGCCGGCCACCAGCCCGCCGAGTTCGGTCAGGCCGTACATGGCTGTTCCGGCGGTCACCACAAGGGTAGCCTCCTCGTCGGACATGTTGTCGTCGACGTGCACCAGTGTATTGATATTGTTCACCTGGTACTCGCAAAATCCACCGTCGGTGGTGAAACCGTTGGCCCGGTGGCCCTTGTCCACGTCACCATAGTTTTTGCCGTAGTTGTGGCATGAAGTATACATGCCTTCCCGGCAGCGCTTGCACTGGCCGCAACCGGCATGGATCTCAACGGTGACGCGTTCGCCGATACTGTACTCATCGACACCCGGGCCAAGCGCCACCACGGTGCCCATGTATTCATGGCCGGGCGTAAAGTTCTGATTGAACGGCAGTTCGCCGTTTATCTGTGCCGGCGGACCGTGGTGAATAATCTCCAGGTCGGTTGCGCAAATGGCGACCGCATCGATGCGAACCAGCACCTCCGCCCTGGCCGGTGCCGGTACCGGCTTGTCCTGCAGGCTGATGTCCCCCGGATCGCCCAGTACCCAGGCCTTCATTGTTTCGGGAACAGGGTATTCGTCACTGGTCTTGACATTGCTCGGCATGGCCATTTCGGGGTCTCCTCGTTAGTTTATCAGGCACAGAGGCCTTGTTTGTTCGTTTCAGATTTCGGGTTGAATGAATTCAGGTGTCGGGTTTCCAAAGCGCGATGAAATTCTGGCCGCACAGCTTTGTACACTGCTCTTGACCTTGACCAGGTGTTCGCCATCGGCCCGCATGCGCGGCATCGAACCGCTGACAGAGCCGATGACAGCGCCGGCGTGATCGCGAATGGCTGCACCCACACACACAACACCTGCCTGGAATTCCTCATTGTCCAGTGAGTAGCCATTGCGTCGCACCAGCCGCAGGTCTTCCATAAGTTCCGAGATTGTCGAAATCGTCTTGTCGGTAAACCGCTTCAGACCACCGTGGGCGATCACCCGGGCAATTTCCGGTTCCGGCAACCAGGCCAGGATGGCCTTGCCGGTTGCAGTTGCATGGGCAGCGTCCGCCTTCATGCCGTCATCCGAGCCCACCCGGATGGGCAGCTTGGAATCCAGCTTGGCGAAAGTCACCAGAGAGGTTCCCTGCAGAACCGCCAGATGCACACTTTCAAGCGTTGTGTCATTCAACCGCCTGAGTTCCGGCATGGCAATTTCCGACAGGTTGAACTGCTTCAGCCGGCTGTCCGACAGATCGGTGATACCAGGTCCGAGGAAATAGCTGCGGGTGCGCGGCGTCTGGCCGGCATAGCCACGCTTTACCAGCGTGGCCAGAAGGTGATGACAGGTCGACGCGTTTAAACCGGCACCGGCGGCAAGCTCGTTAAGCGCCAGTTCGCCATCGGCGTCCGCCAGGATTTCCAGAATGTCCAGGGCGCGTTCAACCGACTGGATGGTTCTCGGCATTTTACCAGGCAACACAGCGTCAGAACCATCGATCCCGACTGTACCGGCAGGCACTGTCTCAACTGTCTTCTTTGCACCGGTTGCCATTTGTCTATCCAATACAACTAGTCGAAGATCCAGGTAAATAGAACCGCAAATTGCCCATCAGAGTCAACTAAATTTCGTAATTTGAAATTAAATTTGATAATGTGAAATTTAGAATTCCAACTTCGATACCGAACTTGTGTGCACTTCGGATTGATCCACGGGGCATGCAAACCCGTTACAGGGCACTTGTGCAGGCGGTCCAGATGCGTATAAGCCTGTTTTGGTCAAGCGGTACCGATCGCAACCCGGCACCCGACAAAGTTTGCATGAAAGCCACGAGACGCATGTACCATCTGATATACGTGAGCCAGGCCACCCGGCCGATGAGCGAGGAAGACCTGGCCTCCATCCTGAAAAAAAGCCGTGATTACAATACTGCGGACGGTATAACGGGATTGCTGATCTACAAGTTTACTCCGTCTGAAAATCGGGCGAATTTCATGCAGCTTCTCGAAGGGCCGGAAGAAAAGGTGCTGGAAGCCTTTGCCAGAATAGAGGCCGACAAACGCCATCACACCAAGATTGTGCTGGAACAGGGCGAAATATCAGATCGCAATTTTCCCGAATGGTCCATGGGCTTCCGTAACGCCGACGCGTCAGATCTGGCAAAGTTCGAAGGTTACTCCGATCTGGGGTCGCCAGAATTCTGGACGCGCGCCGAGGACGGCGAACTGACAGATGCACTCGAGATAATGCTGTCGTTTTACGCAGATGAAATTGCCGATGACTAGGGTCAGGAGCCATTGATCTAATGCAACCTTGAAACGAAATAACACGGATTTCGAGTTGTCACGTTGGAAACAGGCAACCCAGTTTCAGGTGATCAGGCTGGCTTGACTTGACGATCTTTTGTCCGCATTTACCGCAGATGATCAATCTGGCACCGTAGACGATCCATGAAACCATTTCTCATCCTGCAACTTCGCCCCGAGACGGAAGCATCCGACGACGAATACAAGGCCATTCTTCAAAAGGGAGGCCTCGACCAATCCGAAACAGTTCGGATCAGGCTGGACCAGAACCCCATACCCGGTGACTTGAACCTGCAAGACCATGCCGGCGTCATCGTCGGGGGCGGGCCTGGCTGTGTCAGTGATGCGGAAGACAAGAAACCCGAAACAGAAAAACGCATCGAAGACGCGATTCTCAATCTCATGCCTGCCATTACTGAGACTGATTTTCCATACTTGGGCTGTTGTTACGGAATCGGCATTCTCGGCCATCACCTGGGAGGCACGGTGAACAAGGAACGCTTCAGCGAAGAGGTTGGCGCTGTTGAATGCCAGTTGACCGGCGATGGAAGGAGGGACCAACTGCTCAAGGACCTGCCTGACAACTTCATGGCTTTTGTTGGCCACAAGGAGGCAGTACAGGACTTGCCGCCCGGCTGTTCCCACCTGCTTGCGTCGGAACCCTGCCCTTTCCAGATGATTCGCTACAAATCCAACGTCTACGCTACACAGTTTCATCCCGAAGCTGACAGCGACGTGTTTGAGGCCCGCGTCAGGATTTACAAGAACAAGGGATACTTTCCGCCTTCAAGCGCCGAAAAGATCATTGAGTTCTGTCATCAGCAGGATGTTCAGGTGCCAGGTCAGATTCTGAAGAACTTCGTGGAAGCGTACAGGTAGCGCTTCACGATCAATACAGGGCACCCGACAGTGTGAGCGGATGTCATTTCTCAAGGTCGGACAAAATCGACCTGAGCGCGCCAACGACTTCAGCTTTGGATTCCGGATTGAGGCGAGCAGGGTCCAGCGTCAACGAAAATCCTTCATTCTCGCGATGGATGAGGCGGCCTTGGCCAGCTTGATCCCGATAGATGCCTTTGACCGCAAAAGTTCGAATGGGTTTGGCGTATCCCTTCACTGTAATGGCTTCGCGCTCCTCCACCGCCAGCCAGTCCTTTACCAGCGAGTAGGTTTCCGCCGACAGCAGTATTCCGCCAGCGTCGGCGTTTTCCTCCAGCCGTGCCGCGAGGTTCACCTCGCCGCCGATTATGGTGTAGTCCATGCGATCATTGGAACCGAAGTTGCCAACGGTGCAGTAGCCTGTATTGATGCCAATGCGGGCCTGGAATGGCCGGTCAATCAAGCCCTGCTCACGCCAGCCGGCCTGCAGCCGGGCAAGCCGGCGTTGCATTTCGATGGCCATGCGAACGCAGGCGGTGGCGTCTTCCCTAACGCCCCCGCTGACCGGATCACCGAAGTAAAACATCATGGCGTCGCCGATGAATTTGTCGAAATAGGCATCGTGAGCCTGCGCGATCTGCGACATCTCTGAAAGATATTCATTGAGCAGTGAAGTGAGTTCTTCTGCTTCCAGCTGATCGGTAATTTCGGTAAAGCCAACGATATCGGAAAAGAACACCGTCAGCTTCTTGCGACGCGCCTCTATGGCGGCGCGCTGTTCGCCGGCAATAATCGACTGGTACAATTGCGGAGGGATGTATTTGGCCAGTTGATCGGAGACCGTTGCCAGGACCTCATTGGTCTGGCGCATGTCGTTCACCAGTCGGGTATTGTCGATTGCGATGTTGGCCTGGTCAGTGAAGGTCTGCAACAAGGCGAACTGCTCTGCAGTAAGCTGGCCGGTGGTCTTTCTGAGCACCGCCAGCACCCCGACGGCGGCATCATCCATGGAGATCGGCATCATGGTTACCGCACGATATCCGGAAGCCAGAAAGTTGTTTTTCGCGCCTTCACTGAACTGACCGGGAGCGCCGGCAACATCCGGAACATCCACAATCCTGCCGTCCAGGATGACAAAACCATGCATGGTATTACGTTTGACTGGAGCCGGGAAACGCGCGCGCCAGGCTTCCACATCTGCCGGGTCGGGACCGGCAATGGCAGCTACTTGCACCTCATCATTGATTTGCAGTGCAATGGAGATGGTTGCATCCGGAAACAGTGTCAGACCGGTACGCACGATGGTGTCAAACACCGGCTGGGCGGACTTCGGTGAACTGCTGATGACCCGAAGTATCTCTCCGGTTGCGGCCTGCCGATCAAGCGCTTCCTTCAACTCACACTTGAGCTGGTTCAGCTCCACACTGGCCGTGACTAGTTTATCGTCATCAATTGCCGGACTCTTCTGGTCTCCGCCCCTGGACATTGCGCAAACTCCTGACGCCATCTGAATATGCTGGAAATCAAGTGTAGGCGATGTTGGCCAGCAGACAAAGACGATGCCGGCGCGACCCAATACAATATCAACTTTCAGGCACACCGAGATGGCGAAGGAATACCGCAATCCTTTCCAGGGCTGGAGGGGAAAACACCATGGCGTCCTTGAATTTTGTAATGGTGAAATCAGGAAATTCCGCCATCAGCACCTGCATTGAAGCGTCGGCCTCCTGCTTGCGGCCGGCGGCCAGCAACACCGGGGCCAGGTTACGGTGGATCCAGTAAGCGGTCGGGCGCTCGGTCAGGGCACGGCTGAAATAGTCGGCCGATGCCGCGTAGTCTTCCGCAACCTGATGGGCGCTTGCGATGCCCACATAGTTGTTAAAATTCATCGGATCGAGAGGGCTGAGCCGTATTGCCCGTTCAAAATGGGGAATGGCGGACTCCGGCCGATCAGAATAGACTTCCAGCCAACCGATCCTGCTGTGCGCCCAGGCTGCATTAACATCGAGCGAAATTGCCCGCTCAAGAAGCGTTCGCGCCGCGCCGAAATTGCGCGCGAAAGTGTGCACTGACCCCAGCACGGCCAATATCAGCGGATCTTCGGCGGACATGCTTGCCGCACGTTCGGCATGCTGCAGGGCGCGTCTTTTTGCTGAACTGATGTCTTCGACCCAGTTGTACACCGAATGTTGTGCCCAAGACCAGGCAGACAGCGCCAGCGCCAACGGGTAATCGGGATCAATTTCCAGGGCTTTCCTGAGCAGGCCGAGCGCCGTCGCAGATTCGTCCTTGTCCAGCATCCAGACATGATGCATGGCACGCATTGTATAGTCGTAGGCGCCCAGATTCCCCGACGGCTTCCGGTTGACCCTTTCAATCTCCGCCTTCTGGATTGAAGGATGGATCGCTCCGGCTACCTGTTCGGTAATCCGGTCCTGAAGTTCAAAAATTTCTTCGTCCGTCCCGTCGTATTTCTCGGCCCACAAGTGGGCTCCTGTGCCAGTTTCGATAAGCTGCACGGTGATGCGCAGGCGACCTGGTGCCCGTTGCACCGATCCCTCCAGCAGGTATGCGACACCAAGCTCGCGGCCGATTTGCATCACGTTTTTTGGCGTACCCTTGTAGGTAAACGCTGAATTGCGCGCGATGACGAAAAACGAACGAATTCGCGACAAGGCAGCCGTAAGCGCCTCGACAACGCCGTCAGCAAAGAACTCCTGATCCGGGTCAGCGGACATGTTGTCGAAGGGCAACACAACAATGGACGGTTTGTCCGGCAGGCTCGGCGTAAGACCGGATTCCTGAACATAATCAATATCGGGGCTCGGCCACAGATAGACCCGCACCGGCTGCGAGATGTTTTTCAGTGTCCGTTCGCCACCGCCGTGAAATGTCTCCGCGACTTTGCCCTTGACCTGCTCATAGGCCCCGGCACTCAGCACCACCCCGCCTGATTTACATATTTCCTGGAGCCGGGCAGCAATGTTGACACCGTCACCGTAGACATCCGTTCCCTCTCGCATGACGTCGCCAAGATTTAACCCCACCCTGAGTTCCACCATCATGTCCGTTTCATGGCCTGCATTGAATTTGACCATTGCCTGTTGAATGGCGATGGCGGCGTTCACAGCGTCAATGATACTGGCGAAAATGATGATGGCTCCATCTCCCATGACTTTCACAATGCGGCCGCGGTACGCCGCTACCTGAGGCGATACAACCGTGCTGCGCAGTCTCTTGAGGAGAGCAAGAGTTCCCTCTTCATCCTTGCCCATGAGGCGGGAGTATCCCACGACATCAAGAACCATGATGGCTGCCAGCTGCCTGTCCGTGTGGCCGTTGGTCAAATCGTTTCTCCCACATCCGCTACCTGCCGCTGCATATGCTTCCAGGTGGACAGGATCAGGCCGGCCACAAGGTCTGCGTCGTCGTCTGCGGTTGCGTCGCTGATCACCGATATGCGCATGACCCATTCGCCCCGCCACATACCCCCGCTGACAAAGATTAACCCGCTGTCCCTGAGAGCCATTATGACTGCCTCGGTCTGCTCCTTGCGTCTGTCAGGCGGGTTGCGGACATCACCAAAGGCGACCACGATCTGATTGAGGACAACCTCGTTGATGACGCGAATTCCGTCGCATTGCGACAACCGCTCGGCGATGTGACGGGCGACACCGCAATGGCGCGCCACGAGTTCTTCCACTCCCTTGCGTCCGAGGGTCTTGAGCATGGCCCAGGTCGGCACACCACGCGCACGCCGTGACAGCTCAGGTACAAGGAAGCAGGGAATGCGGTCATCATCACCATGCGGCGGAAGATAACTGGCATCGATGCCCATGGCCGCTTGCAGGGAGTGATGATCCCTTACGATTGCATAGCCGCTGTCGAATGGCGTCTGCAGCCATTTATGACCATCAACAGACCAGGAATCCGCACCTTCGACACCGTGTGTAAGGTGGCGATAATCCGGGTGCGCGCGGGCCCACAACCCGAAGGCGCCATCTATATGCAACCAGGCATCATGCTTGCGAGCTATTTCGACAAGGTCGCAGAACGGGTCGAACGACCCGGTATTGATCTGGCCTGCCTGGGCGACAATGATCCGGGGGCCGGTTGTTGCCGCCACCTGCCTGACAAGATCTGAAGCAACCATCCGTCCCTGGCTGTCGGTATCTACTCTTCGCACCCGGTTGCGGCCCATGCCAAGGTATCCAAGCGCCGAGAAAACGGATGTGTGTGCGTCATCTCCCACGAACACAGTGATTGGCGGCGCGCCGAACAGGCCGTCGCTATCCGGATCCCAATCGAGTCTTCGAAGCACCGCTCCGCGTGCCGCCGACAGTGCGGTAAAGTTGCCGACCGTCCCGCCGGTGACGAAGCCGACGGCGGCCTTGCGCGGCAGATCGAGGATTTCAAGCAGCCAGTTCCCCGCTACTTCTTCAACGGCTGCCGCTGTTGGTGAAGTCGAATGAAAGGCCGCATTCTGACCCCATGCGCTCACCAGCCAGTCAGCGGCAACACCTGCCGGTGCCGAGCCACCGAGGACCCAGCCGAAGAAACGAGGGTGTGCCATCTGGGTCAGCCCCTGTTCACCGCGCCTGACCAGGTCTTCGATGACACCCTGGGCATTGCCGCCGGCATCGGGAAACGGCTCGGAGAATACTTCGAGCATTTCCCGGTAACTTCGCGCGGGAGGACACTTGCGCCCAGGCAGGCTGCGCCGGTACGCCAGGGCCTGCGAGAAAGCCGATTCCAACACCTTGAGCTGATCATTCATGTCAGGACATCTTGTAGCCGGGTGTGGACTCGGAAATCGCGACTTCCTCGTCATTCATGTCTTCGGGAATGTCTTCAAACAACGGCGTTGACAGGTAGCGCTCACCGGTATCGGGCAGCATGCACAGTATCGACGAGCCGGGCTCCGCCTTTTCAGCAAGCTCCATTGAGACCGCAAAGGTGGCACCGCCGGAAATACCGGTAAGGATACCTTCCTGACTGGCCAGCTTCTTCGACCATTCGACACCCACCGGCCCGGCAATCGGACGCAGGTCATCATAATAATTGTTGTCCACGGCCTCCTGCAGCACCGCGGGAACAAAATCAGGCGTCCAGCCCTGGATCGGGTGAGGCTCGAAAGCCGGGTGGCTGGCAGCAGGTGCGCCATCGCTTTCGCGCTGCTGTAGATGACCGCTGCCGAGAAGTTGCGCGTTGGCGGGTTCGGCAAGGATTATTCTGGTCTCCGGTCGTTTTTCCCGCAGCACCCTTCCTATGCCGGTCAGCGTACCGCCTGTGCCATAGCCGGTGACAAAATAGTCCAGACGGGAACCTTCGAAATCAGTGAGAATCTCCTGTGCGGTTGTCGCGGCATGGATTTCCGCATTTGCCTCGGTTTCGAACTGTCGGGCCAATAACCAGCCATGCGCTTCTGCGAGTTCAGCGGCCTTGCGGTACATGCCGAAGCCCTTTTCCGCCCTTGGTGTCAAAATCACCTTTGCGCCAAGAAGCCGCATCAATCGGCGCCTCTCGATGGAAAAACTGTCCGCCATGGTAACGACAAGGGGATAGCCTTTTTGCGCACAGACCATCGCCAGACCAATGCCCGTATTGCCGCTGGTAGCCTCCACCACCGTTTGGCCGGGCTTGAGAGCCCCGCTGCGCTCTGCAGCCTCTATGATGTTGACTGCAAGGCGATCCTTGACCGATCCGGCAGGATTGAAAGCTTCGAACTTGACATATATGTCGATGCCCCTGGGCCCCAGATTATTCACCCGAATGACCGGGGTATTGCCGATTGTGTCCAGGACACTGTCAAAACGGCGACCAAGCCCGCTGGTTGTTCTAAGTGTTCCCGCGCTCATTGTATTTCCTCTTCACAGTTGTTGCGTTGTCTTCCTGCCGCCCGGGGCCAATGCATCAGGCCGGCAATCAGCTTTAGTCTGCGGAGAGGTACCCGATCGATCGGATCGGGTCTTGAGCGAAATCTGAGGGAAATATGAGGACGCAGCAGGAAAGCGGTTCAGCGAATGCCGTGGCGGGTCAGGGCTGCAGAAAACCGCGCCTTGATGGCGTCATCGCTGAACGGGAAAGATCTGAAAAACTGTGCCTGCGAGATACCGTGCCCGTGAAGTTTGAGCCGTTGCGCCCACTGGGCCGCCAACTGGCGCCTGCCCGCCAATTCACTGGTCAGCACGGCAATCAGCCAGATATGATCATGCGCGCCGGGTTCATTTGCAGCGCGCGCTGCCCAACCTGCCGCCTCCTCATCGCGGCCATCCATCGACAGGCTCATGGCACGGGTTGCCAGCATCGCATACAACATGGGGTCGAGAGGGCTGAGGGAACGTGCCTCGTCGGACAGACGCCGTCCCTCTTCAGTGGCGCCGGATACCGTTTCAGTCCAGGCACGGGCATAGATTCCCTGCGCAAAGCTGGGACTTAGGGATGTGGCCCGGTTGAGCCATCCAAGAGCTCCGCTCAGATCGTCGCACAGCCACAATGACCGTCCCATGTTGAAATTGGCGAAAGGGTCCATCGGGTCAAGTTCGATGGCACGCTCGGCTGCACCGCGAGCCGCCAATACTGCCTGATTCCGATCGGTGGAATAGTGCATGAAGGCCGTCTTGAAGTGAGCAAAAGACAAAGCTGCATGAGCACGCGCAAAACCCGGTTCCAAAGAAATCGCCTTCTCGAACATGGCAACGGCGCGGTGGTTCTCATTCTCATCAAACCTGTACAGGTTCTGCAGTCCGAGATGATAAAGAGACCAGACGTCTATATTGTCCGGCGATTTCAACCGCGCCCTCGAGGCCTCGCTGAGTGGTATCTGAACTTCAACCGCAAACACCACCTGGGCAATGATTGTTTCACGAATCTGGTGAATTTCCTCCATGGCAGACTGAAACCGGTCTGCCCAAATTACCTGCTCATTGGTGGTGTCGGCCAATTCCACGTTGACGGTGACCCGCTTTCCGGCAGCTTCAACACTGCCGGTCAGGCAGAAGCGAATACCAAGCCGGCGTCCGATTTCACCCAGGTCATCGGTGTTTGACCTGAACCTGAACGACGATCCCCGGGCAATCACCGATATCCAGCGCAATCGCGAGATCGCTGCAATCAGTTCGTGTGGGATGGCCTCACTCAAGGTGCCGGAGGCGGCGTCGGTGCCCAGCACATCAAACGGCAATATTGCGATCGATGGACGTCCTGACGATATCAGCGAAATGGCTTCGCCGGATTGCGCTTCATCAGCTTCGATATTGGCAAACCGGGCGTCGGCGGCTTCGATACTAAACGGCGCAACCCAGCGAAAACCCTTGCCATGAATAGTCTTTATGACTGTTTGAGTGCTGCCGGAGTCGTTTACCGCGCGACGAGCAGATTTGACACATGTGGACAGCGCCGATTCCGTGACGGCCCGATCATTCCAGAGGACCGTCAGCAATTCCTCCTTGGTGACAAGCCTTTCATTGTGGGCGAGCAGGTACTGCAGGAGGTCGAGCGCCATCGGTTCAACATCGACGGCTCCATCGCTGCCGCGCAACTCCTGGCGCGCCGTATCGAGTCTGAAGTCGCCGAACTGGTAGATCATGCCGGAAATGATAACAAACTATCTGGCGGTGTCGATCCAATTCGGTTGCCGCAGCGCGACCTTCAGGACAGTGTACGGCCCGTTCATGCAGTTGGCCCGGATACACTTCAAGCAGCCGGGAGCGGCTTTCAACAGACGTTTTTGTCCAATTGTCCGCCGGTAGTTGTCCAGCGTGCCGTCAGGATGCAGTTGGCCCGGGTCAGACCCTGGACCTGCACCTGCTGGCCCAGCACAAGTTCCTGGACATTGGCTTGCTGAGCCACGCCGAACTCCGAAGACTCAAACAGTGGACCAAAGATGGACAGCGTGCCGAGCGCCACCATCATACCCATGCATACCCAGGCAAGCGGTCGGGCGCGACTTGACCGAAGGGTGGGACGCTGCTGTCCCGGATGAAACCGCCGGCTGGTCGCACGTGCCATGCGCGAACGTTGCGGCCTGGGAATATCACTCGCTGCCGTTCCGGTTTGCAGATATCTGGTCTCGAAGCGCCAGACGATTTCACTCCTGCTGTGTTTCGACAGCAACCGCCTGCCCCTGATCTCACCCTGGAGCATACGCACCGCATGTCGGCGATGGTTCTCAGCCAGTCTTCTGGCAAGCGTCTGCAGACTGCGGTGATAGGAGAAGTGTTTCCTGTAGAACTGGCGTTCTAGCTTGGCGGCAACACGTGCAAACTGTGTTGAATCCTGGGCTCCCAGAATATTCAGTTTGAACTGGTTGCCCAGCTTGTGGGACATGAAGCAGAACTTGGCATAATACTGGCTGAGCTCCGGATGTTTACGAACCAGATGCTCCCACCTGTCGTCCAGCTTCAGATAAACCCGCGGACGCATCTGAGGCCCGGCTGCCTTGGTCTGATGCATCTGCTCCTGCATCAGGAACTGCGCCCTCAGTCGCAGGTAACGATTCCGCCGGTCATCGTCGCGAAGGACTTCGTAAGCCTCCTGAATTTCGTGGAATTTCTGCTGAGGTTCACCATCATCTTCATCCTGATTCCGATCCGGATGAAATTTCTTGGCGAGTGCCCGATGGGCCGCTTTGACAACTTCCGGATCTGCCTCGGAAGACAACCCTAGTACGGCGAAGTAGTCCTTAGTCGGATCACAATGCATTTTTACGCAACTCACATCTTTCTTCCCGGTCACGCAAGTGGACCTCACACACGTGACAGAAAGAACCGTTCGGGAGCCATCCCTGTATATTGGAAGCTTTAGTACGCCACCCCCAATACACTCAGTCAAAATCATTATATTGACCAGAATGTGGCTACGGTATTCACGGCAGTAATCTCTTTGTGAGATTCGGCCGCGGGTTCGACATGCGATGTGGGAATGTGCCGTAGCGTGACGTGCTGGATTTCATTCACAGTCATCTTCGAACGCCAACCGGCACGATAATGCCGGAAAAGCCGGTCAGGTGTTTGGCATCAGGCAAAAATCCCCAATGTGGCGAAAATACACATCCAAGCCGCGACTGGCCAATTTGAGATGTCCAGTGCGAAATCAGGACACATGACGCACAGTCAACCCGCTGCAGCAACGTCCAAAATCGCGCATTTGTCGTCGGCCGGTTAACACATTCACATACCGGTTAATGTGGCCTGTTTGCCCCTTAAACGAAAAAATCGGCATTCGAAACCGCAAAATACCCCCACATTCCGACATCGCGGGGAGGCTGGCATAGTTGTTGCTTCGTGTTCAGGGCGTTTAACGAAAATTAACAACTGTATCAATTCGAAACGGGATAAGGGCGATGACGGCGGTAAAGGGAAAAACTGAACAATCAGGAATTCACAAGACCCCTGGAAAGGCAGCAACGGCAAAAGCACCAAAGGTATTTCTTTGCGAAACCAAACCGTGTGTCTGGTCGATACGCGATGACACCAACACTCACGGCGGCCTCTTCCAGAGCAAGCTCGATGCGTACCGGTTTGTCCGCTCTGAATTTCCTGCCCGGACCAAGGTCATCCACATCCCAAGCACACCGATTTCGCGCGATTCCGGCAGCTTTTCAACAAGATCGGAACTGTCGCGC
Organism: Alphaproteobacteria bacterium; assembly: GCA_024640405.1. GTDB lineage: Bacteria > Pseudomonadota > Alphaproteobacteria > Rhizobiales > Aestuariivirgaceae > Anderseniella. The sequence goes on from JAHEFB010000010.1 coordinate 63,733, forward strand.
AATGCAGTTGCAACAAGACAATGCCACCGTATCCAACGCGACCAAACAACAAGAAGATCAGCGATGAAAAACAGCCAGAAAACAACATCCAGGCCACAGACAGATATCTTTGATCGCAAAGAGTCATCGGTACAGTCTTATGCGCGCAATTTTCCCCTGTTGTGCCGCCAGGCCAAAGGCGCTGTTATCTGGGACAATGATGGCCGGAAGTATCTGGATTTTCTTGCAGGAGCCGGCTCACTGAACTATGGCCACAACAACCCGGTCCTCAAGGACGCGCTCATAGACTACATTTCCAGCGATGGCATCACCCACAGCCTGGATCTTCATACCTGCGCCAAGGAAAAATTCCTTCAGGCATTCAACGACGCAATTCTGGAACCGCAGCAACTGGATTACAAGGTTCAGTTCACCGGCCCTACCGGCACCAACGCAGTCGAGGCAGCAATCAAGATTGCCCGCAAAGTGACCGGCCGGTCCACGGTGATTTCGTTCACCAATGGATTTCACGGGTGTAGCCTGGGTTCGCTTGCCCTGACAGGCAACAGTCACTTCCGCAACGCATCCGGCGTTGCGCTGCAAGGCGCAGTGGCCATGCCGTACGACAAATACCTGGGTCCGGAAACCGATACTCTGGATTACATGGAAACCATGCTGAATGATCCGGCAAGCGGTCTGGATCATCCGGCTGCGGTTATTGTTGAAACGGTGCAGGGAGAAGGCGGGCTCAACGCGGCGAGCATGGAATGGCTGCGCCGGTTACAAACAATCTGCAGCAAGAACCAGATCCTGCTGATCGTCGACGATATTCAGGCAGGTTGCGGGCGTACTGGGGATTTCTTCAGTTTTACCGCGGCAGGCATCCAGCCCGACATGGTGACGTTGTCAAAATCGATTTCCGGTTTTGGCCTGCCGATGGCTGTGGTGCTGATGAAGCCCGAACATGATCAATGGAAACCCGGCGAACACAATGGCACTTTCCGCGGCAACAACCACGCCTTTGTCACTGCAACCGCAGCACTCGACCACTACTGGCGCACCGAAGACTTCACAAAAAGCATTGCCGGCAAAAGCCAGCTTCTGGAGAGCCGGCTGCAAAAAATAAGCAACCTGTACCCTCATGAGGTGGTCGACATTCGCGGCCGCGGCATGATGCGGGGTATTCGCTGCAGAAATCCCGAACAGGCTGCTGCAATTACCGCACAGGCCTTCAGGGACGGAGCAATTTTCGAACGCGCCGGTTCGCACGACGAGGTCATCAAGTTCCTGATGCCTCTGACCATCGAACCTGCGCAACTGAACGAGGGCCTGGACATACTGCAACGGGCATTCCACACGGTAATTGATGCGAAACCATGCGCTAAGCAGGACAACCCATCCAGGAAACGCAAATCCACGGGTTCTGCAGCAAAAAGCAAGACCATCAACCATCCTGCACGGCTTGAACTCATCTGATGACTGTTCACGATTTTTCCGCGTTTACCAAACTCGGTGAGACACTGGCAGCCAATCGCCACAGTGCCGGATTCCGGGCGATTCAAGAGTTGCCGAGCGTGCCGCCGTGTGCATCTGCAACTTCCAGCAAACCATCCAGCGCGCAACCGAATACCGGGGTGCGCTGGTCTCCTGGTGAAAGGCTGGAAAACCTTTTCGAGGATCTGTGTGACAAGCTGGCCCTGACTGGTGAGGACACGATCCCGGCGGCGGTTACAGCCAAAGGGGTGTACAGTTTTCGCGATCTGGACAATCGGGCAAATCAGGCCGCACGTTACCTGCAGGAAAAAGGCGTCAGGCCGGGCGACCGGGTAGCGCTTCTTCTTGACAAATCTTTTGACACCTATGTGGTGCTTCTTGCGGTTCAGAAACTGCGGGCAGCCTACGTGCCTCTGGACAAGAGTTTCCCGAACGACCGGATTGCCTTCATCCTTGAGGACGCCGGCGTCCAGGCGATCGTCTCCCAGAACATATTCAGGCAGAAACTTTCCTGCCTACAGCACAACAAGGTGTTCGTTGACGACGAGAGCCAGCAGATAGACCAACACAGCACGGACAGGCTGCAGCATCCGGAATCCGATGAAGATCCGGACCAGTTGAGTTACATAATCTATACTTCCGGTACGACCGGCAATCCCAAGGGCGTGGCCATCGACCATGCCAGCATCTGTAACTTCGTCAGGGTTGCGGCTGAAACATACGGCATCAAGAAAGGCGACCGTGTCTATCAGGGCATGACGATTGCCTTTGACTTTTCAGTTGAGGAATTGTGGGTTCCGCTTATTGCCGGAGCGACGCTTGTGCCGGCCAGCCCCGGCACAAACCTCATCGGAGAAGACCTTGCAATATACCTGAGGCAGAACCGTATTTCGGTGATGTGCTGCGTTCCAACATTGCTGGCGACCATTGAGAGCGATCTGCCGGACTTGCGGTTGTTGCTGGTGTCAGGAGAAGCTTGTCCGCAGAACCTCGTAGAGCGCTGGTATCGGCCTGGCCGCACCATCCTGAATGCCTACGGGCCGACCGAGGCCACCGTAACCGCGACGCTAACAGAATTGTATCCGAACAAACCGGTGACGATCGGGCGTGCCCTGCCGACCTACACCATCGTCATTCTGCACGAAACCGAGAGCAAACTGCTGGCCCACGGAGAAACAGGAGAAATCGGCATAGCCGGTATCGGACTTGCGAGGGGATATCTGAACCGTGAGGACCTGACTGCGGATAAATTCATACCGGATTTTGTCGGCCTGCCCGACAATCCGTCGCAACGCATTTACAGATCGGGCGATCTTGGCCGGTTCAATGACGACGATGAGATAGAATACTTCGGCCGTATCGATACCCAGGTGAAAATTCGCGGTTACCGGATTGAACTGACTGAAATCGAATCGCTTATTTTGAAAAACCCGACCGTGGCGCAAGCCGTGGTGAGTACCTATGAGGTGGCTCCCGGTCATCTGGAACTCGTCGCCTATTGCAGCCCAAAATCCAAAAATGTCGATCTCGACAGAGAGCAGATACTCAACTCCTTGCGTGAACAACTGCCGCCCTACATGGTTCCCGCCTACCTTGAGCAACTTGACGTCATTCCCATGTCGACCAGCAACAAGGCCGACAGGAAATGCCTGCCGCCGCCCACGGGTCCGCGCTGTCAGGCTTCCGGGCCAAAACAGGCGCCGCGCAGCCAGACCGAAAGGCTGGTGGCATCAGCTCTTGCTGAAACCCTCAAGCTGACCGACATTTCCATTTACGATGATTTCTTTGACGACCTCGGTGCCCATTCATTGCTGATGGCACGTTTCTGCTCCGCGATCCGGGCCAGGATGACGTCCGCCAATGTCAGCATGCGCGATGTCTACGCACACCCCACAGTGGAAAAACTGGCAAAAAAGCTGGAAACGCAGGCCACCGTTTCAGAGGAAACCGGCCCCGACGAGACGCCACATGTTATCCCGTCGCTGCTGCAATACTGTGTGTGCGGAAGCCTGCAACTGATTACCTACGTCTTGTTGACCATCGGAGTAGTGGCCGCGGTGGTGGCCGGTGTTCAGTGGGCATATGCGGCAATCGACGATGTGGCCGAGCTCTATCGAAGAGTACTGGTGTTTGTGTTCGGGTTTTCCGCAGCAACCGCCGCAGCCCCCATTCTCGCGAAGTGGCTTCTAATAGGGCGCTGGAAACCCAGGGCTATCCGGATCTGGAGCATCTCCTACTTCCGCTTCTGGTTCGTCAAACTGCTGTACGACATCTCGCCGCTACACCTGTTTGCAGGAACGCCGTTGTACAACGCCTGGCTCCGACTGCTTGGCGCCCGCATCGGACGCCATGCCGTCATCCTGTCAAAAGCGCCGGTGTGCACGGATCTGTACACAGTGGGTGCCGGCAGTATCGTTCGGGAACACAGCATGACGCCGGGATACAGAGCCCACAAAAACCTTATTGAAACCGGAACAATTTCAATAGGTGGTGATGCCTATATAGGGACGGCCAGCCATCTGGAAATTGAGACCATCGTCGAAGACGGCGGGCAACTCGGACATTCGTCAACCCTGCAGAAGGGACAAAGGATTCCTGCCGGCAAGCACTTCCACGGAACCCCGGCGGAGGAAACGCAATCCAACTTCAACACGGTGGAACCAAGGCGCTGTTCCAACCTGAGGCGGTGGTTGTTCAGTGGCCTGGTTGCAGCAGGAAACCTGCTCCTGGCTCCGATCCCGGTCTTGATCCTGTTTTACAGCTTTTTCACACTGCACTCGTATTCAGGTGCCCAAAACCTGAATTACGACAGCCCGTTCAGTGTCATGACGGCATTGGCGCCAACAGGCCTGTGGCTGTCTTTCCTGATTTACTTCGGCATGATCACACTGGGTTTTGTGTCGCTGCGTGTGGTTCCGCCGCTGCTCAACTGTTTCCTGCAGCCTGGCCGTACCTACGTACTGTTCGGATTTCACTATTTGGTCCAGCGGCTGGTTCAGATGACGACGAACTGGGGTTACCTGAACCTGATCTTCGGCGACAGTCCGTGCATTCCCAAATATCTCGAACTTGTAGGCTGGAAGATTGCACCCGGCAAACAGACCGGATCCAATTTCGGGCTCGATCAGGTTCACGACAACCCCTACATGTGCCACATCGGTGCGAACACCATGGTTTCCGACGGGATCGTGATGTCGAATGCGGAGCTGTCGGCAACTTCATTCACCCTCTCCGACGTTAAAATTGGTGCCGACAACTACCTTGGAAATTCCATCATGGTTCCAGCGGGCAACAGGACGGGAAACAACGTCCTGATCGGCAACAAGACCATGATCCCCATTGACGGACCGGTGCGGGAAAACACCGGGTTGCTAGGGTCGCCGGCATTTGAGATTCCCCGTAAAACAGACGCAGACAGGCAAGCCGCAGCGGTCGATGATCCTGCTACCCTGAAGGCATGTCTGTCGCGGAAAAACAAATGGAACCTTGCCACCATGTGCATGGTGTTCCTTTCCCACTGGTTTGCGTCTTTCATCGCGGTGTTCGCGATGTTCATCTCGATTCTGTACTACGACCGTTACGCAATGTCCGCCATCCTTGCCGGTGTTTTCACCGTGGCGGCTTTCGGCATTTCATTCTTCACCTTGCTTGAAAGAGCCAGCGTGGGATTCGGCAGCCTGAAATCCCGCAATGTGACAATGTATGATCGCTACTTTCTGTTTCACGAGCGGCACTGGAAATTCTGTGGTCACGGGTTGAACAATCTGTTCCACGGTACGCCGTTCCGGAATCTCATGTCACGCGCGCTCGGTGTCCGTGTCGGCAAGAGAGTGTTCGATGACGGCGCTCATCTTTATGACAAGACACTGCTGGAAATCGGCGATTTCAGCAATCTGAACAAGAACTGCATCCTGCAGGCGCATTCGCTTGAGGAAGGCCTGTTCAAATCTGACGAAGTCCGCATCGGCAACGCCTGCACAATCGGATCCGACGCCTTTGTCCATTACGGTGTTGAAATGCAGGATGGTTCGACACTTGCCGCGAACGCCTTTCTGATGAAGGGCGAGAAAATTCCATACGGCCAGTCATGGCAGGGCAATCCTGCGAGCCAAGATCCGGCAAAGTCAATGCAGACAGCCAACCTCGACATCGGATCTGCCAGAAAACCTGTCGGCAACCGCAAACGTTCTGCCACAGACGCACGCAAACCGCGGACCGCGCCGTGGAGAAGGACGCCGGAACCGCAGCAAACTGTCGCCAAAGCCATGTCCGGCAGTGCAACTCCTCAGAGGCTGCGCATTGTCGGCGAAATAATGGCCCCTGCGAACAGGAGCAGGATGTTCGATGACCGCAACAATGGCTGACATTCGCCCTGCCGTGACGTTTGCGAGTGCCGACGACATTACCAATCGGCTGGGAACAGGGGTGCTTGACGGACCGGACCGTGACCGCGCCGCCCGAATAAGCAACGAGGAACGCCGCAGGCAGTTCATTGCAGGCCGCGCCCTGGTGCGTCACCGTCTTACCGCAGCGGCCGGACATGATACTCAGCCGGAAGACTGGCGATTTGCAATTGGACCATACGGAAAGCCCCGCGTGGCGCCTGGCTTGCCGCAAATCAACTTCAGCGTGAGCCACGCGAACGGCATGATTGCCATCGCGACAAGTTCGACAATCGAGGTTGGTATTGATCTGGAGCCGATAACCGGAACCCGGAATACCGATCCGGTAACTGACCAGCTGTCACTGCTCGAACAGGCATGGTTGCAGCAACAGGCCGAAACCGACAGGTGGGTTTCGTTTCTGCAATTGTGGACAGCCAAGGAAGCGGTCTCCAAATTGATCGGGATCGGATGTGACGTGGACTTCGCCACCATAGAAATTGACGTGGCAGCCGGTGTGGCCCGCTGTCACGACCCGCTGACCGCCAAACACAGTCAGATGTACATCTATGTGGAGACTGTGGAAGCTGGGGATGCTTCGTATTGCCTTAGCGCCGCCGGCCTGCGGCCGGCGGCGCCAGGCCTCGTTTACTCGACAGAACTGCTCATGCCGCCCAGTATGATTACACCTGCGTTCTTGTGAACCGGCGGCAGCAGGCTGGTTTTCTTCTTCACAGATTTAGAAACAATTGTCTTACGCCTTGCAGGTGCCGGGCTGGGTTTCTTCTGGGCCAGTGTCGAATAATTTGGGCAACTTTCAACACCCCACGTCTTGCTGGAATATCCGAGCTTGGCGGCAATTTTCTTCTCCTTGCCGGCAAGGTCCGACCACGATTGCCGATACGAGGCCGGATAACTGTTTGTATCAGAACTTTCCCAGAGCTGCTGCTTCCAGCCCAACCCTGACCAAGCTGCCTTTTCTGCAGAGTTCATATCGCGCCAGGACATTTCATTCCAGAAACACAGATTGCCGGGAATGCGGACACCGTCATCAGCATGCGCCTGGCCTGATACGGCCATAAGCGCGAATGACAGTCCAATTGCGAAATTCCGTATGCCGGTTAAGGCCTTGCCCACCGGGGGTAAAGTATTGAAATACATGAGGGGTTTTCTCCACAAACTGATCAATAAAGCGCGCTGATCTGCTGCACGGAGACCCTGCAGACGATGTGGTCTGTGGTTTTCGTGCTGGAAATTCCGCAGCGCAAGTAACTGATATAATACCGTAATTCCCGTCAGCGATGGCCCAGTTTCACATTTTGTGGTAAACAGGGCCGCACTACCGAAAACGCCTTTCCGGTTTGTTCACCTTTACACTGCTAGCTGTACAGACCAATCCACCGCAGGCAGGAAAATCGCCCGCAGATGTGAGGTTTGAAGCCGGATGATTTCCGCACCAACCATTCTTTCGAGATTACCGGTTGTACTGGCGATAACGGCTGCATGCCTGCTGTCTCCTGTGCAAACGTTCGCAGCCACAGGTCTGCACAACAGCACAAAACAGTTTACTGACCGCAAGGACATGGTGCCCGAAGACTGGACCAGCCCGGCTGAAATGCGCAGGGCGTGGGACAACGCCATTGTGTACATGCCCAAAGGAGACCAGCAATCCATCGAATCCTCGGTCGCGGAACTCCAGGCGGGCAAGTTTCGCTACGACCGCAAACTGCCTGCGGTGGTCTATATGCACGGATGTTCGGGAATTTGGTCCGGCACTCATATGCGGATGCAATTCCTCGCCGGCAACGGATTTGTGGTGATTGCGCCCGCCAGCCTGGCACGGGCGAAGTATCCGCGCTCATGCAAACTGGAAGACTATACGGCAGGTTTGTACAGGCCAACGTTGAAGATACGCCAGGCAGATGCCGGCTATGCCATCGAGCAGGTCAGGGAACTGCCGTTTGTAGATGCAAACAGGATTGTGCTGATGGGGTTGAGCCAGGGCGGGATAACAGCAGCTACATTCGAGGCCCGTAACAAGCGGCAAAAGTTGCGCGCCCGCATTATCGAGGGCTGGACCTGCCATGACGGATGGCCTGAGTACAACGGTGTGCGTGCACCTGCCTCTGAACCGGTGCTGGCATTGGTGGGAAGTGAGGATCCGTGGTTCTTGTCTACTTCAAGCGGTGACTGTCAGCCATTTCTGAATCCGGACAACGGCAGCAAATCGGTTGTCTACAAAAAGGCTCCCCTGGCCTCCAAGCATGAACTGCTGGAGTTCAATAGTCCCAAGAAGGAAGTGCTGCACTTCCTGCGACAACATCTTGATTTTTCCGCAGCTGTCAGACTGCCTGCCAACCCATCCGACTGACCAGTTTAATCGTCTGCCGGAACGCGGGAAACGGCGTTGTCTTGAAAATTGCGGCGTCCGTCAAGGTTGGTGCCCTACATTACAATCCGATGCCTGATGCTTGCGTCCGGGATGGGGCAATGCGGCTTGCGACCGAACAGACGGTAGCGATTGCGGGCGATTCTGTCATAGGCGAAATCGCGCACAGCCTTGGGCAGAAAACGGCACCAGGCGATCAGACCGGCGGGTCCGTCAAGGTGGCCGGCCAATGCCACTACACCGTCGGATTTGAACAGCGCCTCGCCATTCTCGATGAACAGGAAACTCTCCGGGTCAGCCTGGTCAAGTCCATGTTCATCAGCCAGCCGGCGGCCTTCATCCGACTGTATCGAGACAAAGCGGATAGTTGGCTGTTTTTCATGCTTCAACGTAAACTGCACGGCGGCGTTGCAGAGCACGCAAACCCCGTCAAACAGCCAAATCGGAGCAACGTTGTTCATTGCCTTGTCCTTGCGGTTGCCGCAGCCTGGATTGCCTGGCTTTCCCGTATTGAGAGTTCAATTCCGCGGGAATACCCATTTTCTCACCATCATAACATGTGGGTTCGGCGTTCAGCGATCAAGGATCGATCTGATCTCCACCATATTCGCGCGCACCCGCAGAATGTAGAAGCCGATTGTGGTGAGGTGAGTTGGCATGATCAAACCATCCTCGGTGCCATTTGAAACCACCAGCGGATCAAGTTCTATTGCACTGCGCAATTGTTCGTCCATGTGATCCCAGATGTCATCCAGCGCACGAGATTTGACCACATCGGCAAAATCCGCTCGGGCTGCCCGCAGAATACCGTAGTAGGCATAGAGCTGACCTTTGGAGAACCAGAATATGTCATCTGCCCGGGTGTCGAACCAACCTGAATTGTATTGTTCGGAGCGATCCTTGATTGCAGCTGACGCCGAGCCGATGTCCTTGGCTATCCGGTCCAGAAACTGCAACAGGTTGTCGGCTCTGGCGTCATAAGTCGCGCTGCAGTTGGCCAGTCGTTCATTGTACCTCTGCAGCGATTTCCGCGCGTTGCGGTAGTATGACGGTGTTCGCGTGGTCGGACCGAACGGCTGCTTGTCGAAAACATTGAAGTACCAGGTGAACTGGTCAAACTGAATGTTGCCCTTGGCAACCTGGAGATCCTTGTCGATCCGCGACGTGCCCCTGGCGCGACCCAGGGAGTCTGCAAGTTCGATCGCGGTACGACTGGCCGCCTGGTGAACACCGCGCTGGAAAGCCGCCTTGTTGTCAAAAAACCAGGTTTGATCCCAGCTCAGCGCCCAGAAGATACCCGCCTTGAACAATGGATGGCTGGAAATCCACTTGTTGCGATTGACATTGAAGTCAATCAGGTCCGCCGTCACCGTAACAATGTTGGAACGACCACAGGTCTTGGTGCTGCCTTGACCACCCTCGACGGCAACCTGTTCGTCCGCCGCACCGGTAAGGTCGGTAATCCGGAGATTGTCCGCATAGTCGAGATTGTAATCGCGAATCCACAAAGTGTGCCACAGGAAATGCCCGTAGCCGAACACCAGAGGCAAAAGCGCCACGCCGATCACTGCGCGAATGATCCAGCCTGACCTCTTGAACAAGGCATACGTTGCCCGGAAAGGCGCCGCGATGAACCGCCCCAGCATGGCCAGCCACGCCTTGCCCATGCGCATCAGGCGGAAAACCCATTCCACAATCGCATCAAACATCATTCACCCTCCACTGGTTACGCAGTGTAGCTGACAACGCTTGTCTGTCAGGAAAATTGCTGGGGTTATCAACCGTCGCGCCAGCGGCCAGGGTCAAAGGCGCTTCCGTGGTGTCGTACGCGTCGCAGCTGTGGCCGTGTTGATTATAGCTGCTACCCGATCACAATCATCTTGGAGTTAATGGGTTCATTTTCGGCGGTGCAGCAAACTGCTTGCTGGCAGGCAGCACAACCTCCGTTGATTTTTTTCTAGTTGGTTGTTGACAGGGAAAGAAACGCCTCGGATTGCAGTTGTTCGCGAACCCGGGAAACAAGCGCTTGCCTTTGCCGTTTGATCAACGTTGCTTCCCGCAATGCGGCCGTGCGTTCATGGAGTATTTCCAGGCTGCCCGCAGAACCACCGGCTGAGGCTTGTGCGATGATCGGCAGTCCAAGGGGCCACCCGGCGGCGGTGTCTTCGTGCTGAACCATAAACGATGAGGACATTGTCAAACCAAGTGCCAGGGCAATTCCCACTTTGTAAGATTTTTCATTGCGCTTCCCTTCCACGCAAATTGAATACTGAACTACCCTGATGACTAAGGTCGCCTCTGATACGCATGAGGGTACAATTCACTCGATGACTGTACTGTACCTGCCTGCAACCTGAAGGGATGTGCAATTATGCACAATTGCAACCTGTACTGATGATTAGCATACGGTCGATGTGATGAATGAATTTTTATGTTTTTTATCAATTAGATAACGCACATTAACTGGCTTACTGTATCGGAGGAAAGGACGGCGTGGCGTCAAAAGTGCTCGACCGGGAGGCGATTCCGGCAATTTCCTTGATCAACGCCTCTTCACGGTCCTTGCGGTAAACCGAGACAAACTCTATCGGTTTGAACAGCGGCAAAGTGTTGATGATCATCAACTCATTACGTTCAATTTCGCGCTGGTAGATCTGCGGCGGCAGCAAGCTGATGCCCAGGCCGGAGATGGTCAGCGCCAATACCACGCCCAGGCTGTTGCAGACATCCATGCGGCGAGGTTCAGCCTCGTTGCTGAGAAACCAGTTTTCAATAATCTCGTGCAGAACAGAGTCCCGGGACAAGGTCACTATCGGCCAGGCTTCAAGTTCCTTGGGCGTCACTATGCGGTCTACCGGTATCTGGAGTTTCGGACTGGCCAGCCAGGTATACTGGGCAGTCCCGATCTGGTTGACCACCAGGTTTGAACCAAGCGCAGGCCCCGGCAACAGCAACAGATCCAGCTCACCTGAATCAAACTTTTCCCAAAGGCCGACTGTCAGATCCACGACCGACTCAATGACCAGCCCGGGGTATGTTTCATTGAGATGGGCGATGAAATTCGGCAGCCAGGTCAGCGCGATGGTTTCACCAACCCCCAACCGAATGCGACCTGAAAAAGCACTCGGATTACCGATACGTGTCTGGGCCTCGGAGGTCAGTGCCAGAATGCGTTCAGCGAACTCTAGCAGTTCGCGGCCCTTCAGGGTGAGCCGGCTTGCGCGCCTGGGCTCTTCAAACAGCTCGACGCTCAGCGTTCTTTCCAGGTCCTGAATGCGCATGGTGATCGCCGGCTGACTTGAATTCAGCCGTTTCGCTGCAGCACTGAAGCTGTTGAGTCGGACAGTCCAGACAAACGCTTCCAGTTGCTTCAGGTTCATTTGTTGGCTCCAATTACAGCAAATTATAAGAATATCTGATAAAATTCAATTTAATATAATAATTTGATTTGATCAAAAATATTTGCCACGATTTTTCCAAACAAGCGATGGCGGAAGACTGCGACCAGGATGTCAAGCCAGCTGATGTCGAGGAAAAGTTTAACCGCCAGTTGAGTACCAGTGGAGGAAGAGGTGGACACCGTGTCCAGGGACCGGATTCTTGGCGACCAAATCAACCTGAACGACCTTCGCCGCATTTTGGGGAATGAGCCGAGTTACGCGTCGCTGGTGTCGAATTTCCAGATTCCACCGCTCGACTTCTACAACATGGCCGGCGATACCGTTGATCGCCATGCCAAAGGCGCCAACGCGAACGTCGTTGCTTTGGTCTGTGAAACCGAAAGCGGCCTCCTTCAGACCTACACCTATGCCGAATTGTCCCGACTCTCGAACAGGTTTGCAGCCTGGCTGCGTGCCAGGGGCGTCAGTCGCGGCGATGTCATTGCCTGTTTTTGCGGGCAGGGACTGGAAACAGCGCTTGTCCATCTGTCGGCCTACAAACTGGGGGCGATTGCCGCGCCGCTTTCGCAACTGTACGGTCCGGATGCCATAGCCCACGTCCTCGACGACTGTCAGGCATCGGTGGTTGTGACCGAGCGGCACCTGTGGGACCGGGTTGCCGATGTTCGTCATAAACTTGCGCCCGACTGCATGATCGTCGCTTCCGGCGGATGCATAGACGATGAGCTGTCATTCGAAGCTGCTCTGGAAGCCAAGGCCGGCGATTTTGAGATTGAACACACCAGGGCCGATGATCCGGCACTGCTGCTCTATACTTCAGGTTCAACCGGCATGCCGAAGGGAATCCTGCACCGGCAGGCCCTGTTGCGCGGCTACCTGGCGTCGGTGTCGCTGTTCTATGAAATGGAGATGAATGACCCGGGGCGTGCACTGTGGACGGTCTCTGACTGGTCATGGGTTGCCGGAATCTTCAATGTCATGCTGACGGGCTGGTATTTCGGCCAGACGGTTGTCGCAGGTCCGACCCGCTTTTCGGCGGAATGGGCGTTTGAGTTCATGACCCGGCACAAGGTTACCCATTGCTTTCTGACGCCGACGGCACTGAAACGAATGGCGGCAATAGAAGATCCCCGCGCCCGCTGGCCCGGTCTGGCCATTCGCGCCATTGGAACCGGCGGAGAACCGCTGCCCGGCGCTGTACTTGACTGGGCTGACGGTTTCGGCGTGCCGATCAATGAGTTTTACGGGTTGACTGAAGTCAATCATCTTATCGGCAATTGCCGGAGCCTGTGGCCCATCAAGTCCGGTTCAATGGGGCGTGCCTATCCGGGCCACACGATTGCGGTGATTGATGAACAGGGCCAGCCGGTTGCCGACGGTACGCTGGGCGAAATAGCCGTCAGCGACGACGATCCCACGCTGTTCATCGGCTACTGGAGACAACCGGAACGAACCAGCCGGATGCGGTGCGGAAACTGGATACGCACCGGAGATTTCGCCTATCGCGACGAAGACGGCTACTTCTGGTTCAAGGGACGCAATGATGACCTGATCAAAAGTGCAGGTTATCGCATCGGTCCGGCCGAGGTCGAAGATGCACTGATACACCACGAGGCGGTGGCCGAAGCCGCTGTCATCGGCAGCCCCGATGAAGAACGCGGCCAGGTCGTAAAGGCATTTATCCGGCTGCAGGACGGCGCGGTGGCCAGCGATGAACTGGCGCGGTCGCTGCAGGATTACATCAAGACCAACCTGGCATTGTTCAAATACCCAAGGCGCATCGAGTTTGTTGAGAATTTCCCCCTGACCAGCACCGGAAAAATCAATCGCCGGGCGCTTCGTGAACAGGAGAAGGCGCCGAGCTAGACAGAAACAATGCTGACAGTGAGAAAATCACGGCTAATTCCGGACAGGTCGTGGCATGACGAAACAAAAAAGGTCCGGAAAATTGCGGTAACAACCCAACGGAGGAAACGAAGTTATGAATTTAAAGAAAATGATACTCGCTGCGGCCCTGCCTACGGCGATATTGTTGGCTGCGTCTTCTGCCGCCATGGCAGAAGTTACATTGCGTATGTCACACCAGTGGACTGAAAACAACGCAGGGTCCAAGGTTGACAAATGGTTTGCCGATGAAATTGAAAAGCGCACCAATGGGGAAGTGAAGATCAAGATTTTCTGGGCGGAAGCGCTCGGCAAGGCCAAGGAAAACCTGGCCCTGCTGCAGCAGGGCGCCGTTGATATGGCCGCCATGTCTCCAGGCTACTTCCCCGCACAGATGCCGTTTTATGCAGCTCCCAACTCAATACCGATGACCATGGATGAAGTGCCTCATGCAACCGAGTTGATGAAGCGGCTGATGCTCGAGGTGCCGATCTACCAGGAAGAGACCAAGCGCAACGGTATCAAGGCGCTGTTTTTCCACCACCTCAATCCCTACAAGCTGGTTTGCAAGGAAGCCGTGACCAGTGTTGATGGAATGAAGGGCAAGAAGATGCGGACCTGGGGCAAGGACATGCCCCGCATGGTGCAGGCCGCCGGTGGTACGCCGGTTACCCTGAGTCTGCCGGAAATCTACGAAGGCCTCAGTCGCGGTGCCGTGGATTGCGCTCCATTCGCGGTCGACCTTGTCGTCAATTACAAGATATACGAGGTTGCCAAGAACGTTTCCGACATCACCCTGTGGCTTGGCCCATCGACGGGCATCTGGATATCGCAGTCAGCCTGGAACAAACTGACCCCTGAACAACAGGACATCATGGTCAAGACAGGCCTTGAGGCAGCGGAACGTGACCGTGAAGCGGTTATTGCAGCCGGTGCAGCCGCGATTTCGACGTTGAAGGAAAAAGGCGTGACGTTCCACGAGTTTCCTGCCGCAGAGGCCGCCAAGTGGCGCGCTGCCAACCCGGACTTCTTTGCAGACTTCATCAAGGAGATGGACGCAAAGGGATGGGGTGACGATGCCCGCAAGACAATCTCCATCTGGAAGGAAGTAACCGGCAGGTAAAGTGCCGTTCCAGTTTGCCTCTTGCTTTCCGGCGCGGCTGTTTCGCGCCGGGAGGCAATGGCATGCCTTCAACAATGGAGTACCGCGATGACGTTACAACCATCCATTGCCGTAAAGTGGCTCATGAAAGTCAATCTTGCCTGCGCCTTCCTTTCGGGGATTGCTTTACTGCTGATGATGGTTGTCGGCGCCGTCGACGTTATCGGAACAAATCTCGACATGGTCGGGGTGTCCAGCAAGCCGGTTCCGGCGGCGTTCGAGTTCATGGCGACGATGATGGTTGTCAGCGTGTTCATGGCGGTCTCTCTGGGCCAGGCCCGGCGAACCCATATTCGGGTAGAACTGATTGCCAACATGCTGCCACCCGCGGGACAGATGATCGCAAATCTCATTCGTCACGGGCTCAGCGTGGCGTTTTTCATGGCCATTGCCTGGTTCGGTATTCTGAGTGCGATCAACAGCTTCAATGTCGGTGAATATACACCCGGCATCATAAACTTCCCGATCTGGCCAGCCAGGTTCTTTCTTGCAGCCGGCGTATCGCTGATGACTATCCAATGCATTTTCGACTTTCTGGCCATATTCTGGAACTGGTTTGACGTCAAGCGTCATGACGGGGCGAACTCGTCTCCCGTGGACATATCATGACCGGGGGAGATTGATATGGATCCACTGTGGATCGGCTACATCGGCGGCGGCCTGCTGTTCGTGTTCCTCGCCTTGGGTATCCCCGTCGGTGTTTCAATGGGGATCATCGGCATCGGCGGTATGCTGATCGGCGCCGGCGAAGCACTGACCTACGGCCAGTTGCGAACCCTGCCTTTCGCTGTCGTCAACAATTATGGATTTGCTGTCCTGCCGATGTTTGTCCTGATGGGCGTCCTGGCAGAAGCGGCCGGCTTGACGAGCCAGGTGTTCTACACCGCCGACCTTTGGCTGCGACGGTTCAGGGGTGGTCTGTACCAGGCGGTTATTGTCGGTTCAGCCATGTTTGCGGCAATCTCCGGCTCGACGATTGTCAATGCGGTTGTGTTCACCCGCATCGCCTTTCCGCACATGATGAAATACGGCTACTCCAAAAGCCTGTCCATTGGCGCAATCGCGGGTGCGGGCAGTTTTGCCGCGATGATACCGCCATCGATCACCATGGTGATCTACGCGATCATGACCGAACAATCGGTAGGCCAGTTGCTGGTGGCCGGTGTTATTCCCGGCATCCTCACTGCAGTTGTCTATCTCGTCGGCGTCTATGTCATCGTTCGGGTGCGGCCCTCGCTGGCACCGCCGATCAGGGAAAAGGTCGATCCCATCGAGCGCTGGCGGTCGCTGGGCGACATTTTCCCGGTGTCCATTCTCATGGTGCTGGTGCTCGGTGGTATCTATTCCGGACTGTTCCCGCCTTCTGCAGCCGGCGCAGCCGGCGCATTTGGTGCTTTCTGCATCGTGTTGTATCGCAAGCGAACCTTCAGAACCTGGCTGATACCTGCCCTGCAGGATGCCGTGTCGATCAGCTGCATCATTTTTGTGATCCTGATCGGCGGACTGCTGTTGTCGCGCATGCTGGTTGTGGTGGGCGTCATTGATGACCTGGTCCTGCAGATCACCAGTTTCGCTACGACACCGCTGGCCTTCATGATCATGGTGTCGGTCCTGTATGTTATTCTCGGCTGCTTCCTGGACACCACGTCGATGATGGTGGTCACGCTGCCGTTCCTGTACCCGGTGGTGGTGGCGCTGGGAATTGACCCGATCTGGTTCGGTATCGTGCTGGTGAAACTGATCGAGATTTCGGTAGTCACCCCACCGGTGGGAATAAACCTGTTCGCGGTTCTCGGCGCCGTGGGAAAGCAGGCCACGTTCAAGGATGTCTCGCTGGGCGTCGTTCCATTCATTGTGCTGGACCTGTTTGTACTCGCCCTGCTGATAATTTTCCCCGAGCTGACCACCTGGCTGCCGCAAAGGATGATCTCCGGATAATGACCAGCATGGACCGCAACAAAAATGCCGAAAACCTGCGGGACCACCCGGTTGTGCTGGGTTCAGGGGTGATGCCGTTTACGCGCTATCGCGACGGCAGCCACTGGCGGGACTGGGTGCGCCATGCTGCAACCGAGGCGATTGATGATGCAAGGATTGACCCAGCAGACATTGACTCGGTCGTTGTCGCCAGCGAGAGCGACTTTTGTTCTCTCCAGGTCAATCCCGGACCTGTCATCCTCGATGATCTGGCGCTGCAGGGCGTACCCGTGGTGCGCGCCGAGGCGGGCGGAGCCAGCGGAGCCGCAGCGCTGCGCGTGGCTGTTCACCAGATCAGGGCCGGCGCTGCCGGTTGCGTGCTGGTCGTCGGCTTTGAGGCAGCGGCCGGGCATTTGCGCCCGCAGGACCTGCAACTGGTTTACTCCTTGTCCTTCGATGCCGAAACAGACGGGTTTGCGGGCGCGACTGCGGTTTCGCTGTATGCCCTGTCCATGGCGGAACACATGGCTATCCACCAGACAACGGCCGAGCAGATGGCCGCTGTTTCGGTGAAAAACCACGGCAACGCCATCGGCAACCCCTGGGCGCACAAGCCGATGGATATCACCATTGACGATGTTCTGGCGTCGCCAATGATCGCCGCTCCCTACCGCAAACTGGACTGCAGCATGGCAAGCGACGGCGCTGCTGCGATTGTACTGGCGCATCGCGATGCGGCACCGGCAACAACCGAACCGCGCTCACGCATCATTGCCAGTGCGGCTGCAACCGATCATGCCCGGCTGGGTGATCGGGCTGAGCGCCATCACTTTGTTGCCAAGCAGCGCGCCGCGCAGGCTGCCTATACGATGGCTGGTGTCAGCGATCCTGCAAACCAGATCCACGTTGCGGAGATCTACGATGCCTTTACCGGCGCTGAAATCCAGGGCATCGAAGCACTTGGACTGACCGGGCGCGGCTCAGCCGGTGCGGCCATGGCGGCAGGCCAGTTTGACCGTGAAGGAACACTGCCGGTGAACCTGTCCGGCGGACTGATCGGCCAGGGCGGCGCGCCGGGCGCGGTCGGCATAGTGCAGGCAGCGACCATAGACCGAATTCTGACCGGCCGATATCGCTGCGATACCACCCCTTTCAAAGACTATCGCCTTGGCCTTGCAGATACCCATGGCGGGCTATGCACAACCTCCATTGTGCACCTCATGGAGAGGGAGGAGCCATGAACAGGACAACCGGTGATGCAGCAAGTGAGCTGCAACTGAACCTGACCTATCAGCATGGCAGCGGCTATCTGGCACCCTACTTCGAAGGCCTGCTGGAAGGGCGCGCCATCGCCAGTCATTGTCCTACCTGCGGCAGGAAGCGGTTTCCGCCGAGACCGGTTTGTCCGCACGACCGGACGCAGACAGAATGGAGCAGAATATCCGGCAACGGAGTGGTGGTGTCGGTCACGTCGGTGCATACGGCATTGCCTTTTGCGGCTGCTGCAGCCGATTTCAAATTTGTCCTTGTGGCCATGGACGAAACCGAAAACGCGGTGTTTGGGCGGATGCAGACCGCGGCTGATGATGTCGCTGCTGGCACCAGGGTCAGACTTGCCGGTCTGGCCGGAGAGCTCGGCCATCCCTCCCAGGCTGTCCAGTTCACTGCACGGAGCGAATAATGATTTGCGGTTCCAGACCAAAACCGCCGGAAGGACTGTTATGGCTTATGTGATTGACGGCGATATGCTTGCGAAGATGAACTTGCGCGAGGCAAGCGAGCCCGGCACTTCCGGGCCCTATGAAATTGTCATTCCGCAACGCGCCAACATTGCAGCCGATACCGTTGGCCGGTTTGCCGTGGAGTTTCCGGACCGCCCGGCGCTGGTGTTCGAACTGGCCGATCTGACCACCCGTTCCTGGACATTTGCCGAGTTGGACGTCATCGCGGGCAACCTTGCCCAGTCGTTGAAGGACATAGGCGTGGGACGTGGCGACCGGGTTGCCATTCACACCGGCCTGAGACCGGAAACCGGCATGGCGCACCTGGCAATCTACAAACTCGGGGCCGTGGCCGTTACCTTATCGCAACTCTACGGGCCGGACACCCTGCAACATATTCTCAACCATGCCGAGGCCAAGGTTCTCGTTACCCAGGACAAGGCCTGGGACCGGTATCGCGATACTCGCGACACCTTCGAGACACTGGAAAAGGTCATAGTTGTAGGAGATGCCGGTCGCGGCGAGATTTCGTTCGAGGATTGTCTGTCGGTCGATGGATCGACACTGCAGCCGGTTGATACCGACGCGGATGAACCGGCGCTCTTGATGTATACGTCCGGATCAACAGGCATGCCCAAGGGCATGCTGCATGGCCACCGTGTCCTGCAGTCCTATATTCCCAGCCTGACGATGGCGTTCAACCTCGATCGGGACGATCCTGAGGCGGTGTTCTGGTCGCCGGCCGACTGGGCGTGGGTGGGCGGCCTGCTGGATGCGCTGCTGATCGGCTGGGCATTCGGCCATACGGTGGCAACCAGCGAGCACCGGTTTGACGCAGAATGGTCGTTCGGCTTCATGGCCCGGCAGAAGGTGACGCACACGTTTTTCACCCCGACTGCCCTGAAACGTCTGGCCCAGGTCAGCCAGCCACAATCTCGGTGGGACCTTGCCTTGCGCGTCATCATCACCGGCGGAGAGTCGCTGCCCGCCGCAGTTCTGAACTGGGCTGAAGACGAGTTGAAAGTCGTTTGCAACGAGTTTTACGGACTGACGGAAGTCAACCATCTTATCGGCTGCTGCAAGGCGCTGTACCCGGCACGGCCCGGTTCGATGGGGCTTGCCTATCCCGGACACGGCACGACAATAGTCGATGATCAGGGCCGCGAAGTGGAGGACGGGCAGGTGGGCGAGATCGTGACACGGGGCGATGACGCCACGCAGTTCCTCGGCTACTGGAAAGACATGGACAAAACGGCAGACCTGCGCCTTGGCGAATGGCTGCGCACCAGCGATCTCGCCCTGAGGGACGAAGACGGCTACTTCTGGTACCGGGGTCGAACCGACGATCTGATCAAGAGTGCCGGCTACCGCATCGGTCCTGCGGAAGTGGAGGACTGCCTGGTCCGCCATCCGGCCATAGCCGAAGCCGCCGTGGTGGCAAGCCCCGATGCCGATCGCGGGGCCATCGTCAAGGCCTTCGTTCGCCTGGCAGAAGGCTTCGATCCATCAGCGCAACTCACCACGGACCTGCAGGCGCACGTCAAAAGCCGGCTGGCGGCTTACAAATATCCTCGGGAAATCGAATATGTCGAAGATCTGGAAATGACCAGCAGCGGCAAGCTGGATCGAAAACAACTGCGCGAACTGGAACGGCAGCGCAAGGGTGAGGTTTGACCGGAACGCCGGCACAGTTCGTGCAAAAATTGAGATTGTTCCTGATGATACAACCGTGGCAGGAGCTGCCTGGCTTGTTCCGTACTGACTTGCCGGTCAATCAGATGACAAATGAGGAGACACGGCAGTGAGACTTGTGACCTGGAACTGCAACATGGCATTGCACCGGAAGTTTTCTGCGCTGCTGTCTCTACAACCGGATATTGCCGTAATACCAGAATGTGCCAAACCGGAAATTCTGCGCAGTAAAATGGATTTGCCGGACGACGTTGCGATCGCCTGGATTGGCGAAAATCCGAACAAGGGTCTTGGCATATTCGGTTTTAACGGGTATCGCGTGTCACTCTACGATCCACATGACCAGTATCCGCGCTTCATCGCACCCGTAATCGCAACCGGAAAGTACAATTTTAACCTGCTCGCCGTGTGGGCGCACAACACAAAAGCGGAAGGCTGGAGCGGAAATCAAAAAGCGCCGTTTATCAGATCCATAGAGCAGTACCGAAGTTTTCTGCACGAACCTTCAACGATAGTAGCAGGTGATTTCAACAATCACGTCCGGTGGGACAAATCCGGCAAAATCAACAATCACGCAAACGCTGTTGCCGAATTGGCGTCAGCAGGTCTGGTAAGTGCCTATCACATCAATCGTGGTGTCGGGCATGGAGCTGAAACAGAACCAACCCACTATTGGCGCGATCGAAAGAAGGATGGTCACACATTTCATATCGATTATGTTTTTTTGCCTTCACATTGGGCCCCATTCATTACCGAGATGTCCGTGGGAGCTTACGAGGAGTGGTGTGGCAACAAATTGAGTGATCACGTGCCACTTACAGTAGAGATCGACTCGTCTGCCTTCTGACTTTGGCGTTTCGCAATGGCTTGCATGGGGAAATCCAGGATTCAGAGCCAACGAAATCGGCCACCACCGCCAGCTACACCGACCCCAATGAGCAAGCCAAGGATCAACTCGCGGTGATTGTGTAACTGTTTTCTTAAGTGAGTGTTAGGCCGTACCGGCTCATTGTTACCTGAGACCACAGGGAGCCGCGACAGACATGAATGTCAGGACCGGAGACATTACGACCGACAGACCATCGGATACTGACTCCACACCCAAGCAGATTGCGCTGCTGGCGGAAGAATACAGAAAGGCAGCCCACACACTGCTCGCACAGAGCCGTCAGGGCGAACCCCTGTCCCGGGCACCCGCCCACCTGTCCGCTATACACGCCATCGAACTCTACCTGAATGCCCTTCTCATGTCGCAAGGCCTCGACGCGTCGGACATCCGCGCACTGCAACATGACCTCGCTGCCCGAAACGCGCTTGCCGTCACGGCCGGTCTGGTGCTGCGCAAGAAGACCGCAGCTCATCTCACCGCCATGACCGGCAACCGTGAATACCTGATCACCAGATACCATCCCGACAGGACTGACGACGTATCAGAAGTGACCCGGCTGACAGCAACTCTCGATGAAATTGCCGGCAAGATTGCAAGTTCGATGGGCTTCAATCCGGGACAGAGCTGAGGCCAGGTTGCTCGAAGAAACATCGTCCAACTAATCGACCGTAATGCTTAGCGTATTTGATGCGTTCGAGCAGTCATTGACGTGGTTGCAGGCCTTTACCCTCACCTCGTACAGGCCGGCGCTCAAGGCAGGTAACGTGAAACCGGGCAGGTTGGCCGGAGCGCGCGCGTGGCTCCATGTAGTCGAGTTAAACGGCGGACGCCGGTTTCCCGATACCGGAGCCTGCGCCCGGTACTCGAAACGAAAATAGGCCTCACCATCTGAATTGTCTGTCCACATATAGTGCCGCCCGGGCCTCGCGCAGGGATGAATTCTGGGTGAAACCACAACATCCACCGTGGAGGAAGAGACTGGCGTGATTGGAGGAATACAGACCCGCAGGTGACTGGGCGCATCGGGCACCGTGTATGACCGGGTGCTGGCGTTAAGGTGCCGGTAGTCGGGATGACATCTGTGCTGATTGTTGCAGTACGGCATGCAGGCCGATAAGCGGATCCGATAGAGCGAACCGGGGCGCAAATTGGAAAAGACGAAACTGTTTTCTTCCGGGGCAAGCCGCACCGTGCGGTGCGCGCCCGAGCCGTCGAGCTGCAGGGAGAAGTGGTCGGGCAGCAACCAGCTCTCGGCCTGCCGTGCCGGAGACCAGGCTACCGTTACCTGCCGGTGGCCCGCGGACGCGACATGAAAATTGACCGGCGGCCTCGGCAACAGCTGCGGTGTTGCAAGATCATATGCAACCGAGTTGGCGGAACACTGGTCGCCGGACAACGTACAGGTCCTGGCTGTCAATCTGTACCTGTGGCCCGACCGGAAATTGAAAAGCGCGAAAGAATCGGCAGTTGCCCAGCGGTTTTCGCCGATCTGGTCAACCAGCGTGTCGAGAGGGCTGGCTGTCGTCAGGTTTTGCGCTTCCATGAAGTAGCGGTTGGACCGGTCGAACACCGCGTTGGGCTCAAAAAAGACCGGAAGCCTGCAATGGCGCCGGAATATCCGGGAGGTCAAGGGTGAGATTTCGAAGTTAAGGTCGGAGGGCCGCAGAAAAACCGGATTGGACATCAACTCGCCAACGGCGCGGCCGAGATGAAGTCTCGGTTCGCCCTGGTCATCCGGCGCAGCGACCTGCTGGTCTGTTCGCTGTATGGCAGAAACAATGGCCGCGACACTTGCGCCGGGCCGGACGGATTTCATGACAGCCCAGCTTCCGGCAACATAGGCAGCAGCTACAGACAATCCTTCGAACTCTGCCGTGGCCGCACCTGGCGAAGCAGACCGCCTGCTGAGCCGTGCCATGACATGGGGTCCAAGGTCATCGGGCAATCTGTCGCGAATCAGGAAATCGCTCTCCCCCACCCGGACCACGTCACTCAGGCAACCGAATGGCAGAATTCCGAGTTCATCCGAAGCGGTGCTGCCGGTGTGATAGGGAACAATTGTTGCAATTCCCTTGCTCCTGAGATTGGCGATTGCCTCACCAAGCAGGCGGAAGCTGCCGTCACATGTCGTGTCATGTGCCTCCTCATCGTCTGCCATGCCGGCCGCCAGCAGTACGGCGGCAATGTCATGCTGCTCACTGAGTGCGAGCACATGCTCAAGGGCTGCGGCGATGTCTGACTGCAACGCGACGACCTCGTTTGGCAGCTTGCGCCTGAACGCATTGATGGAAATGAGCCGCGCACCGGGTGCTACCCCGGCAATCTTGCGGGTGATCGGGGAGCCCTGCCCGGCACCTTCCTGGAACTCGATGGCGCGTCCTGCTGCAATGCCTGCCATCCCTGTGCCGTGATTGCAGCCTGCGGTGTAGGCACAGTGACGGGCGGACCCGGCCCCCTCCTGCCTGTTGCTGCCGGACGGGCAGTGGGTGGTGTGGGTGTCGCGGCAACCGGCGGAGAAGAACACGCACGACCTCGCGCTGGAGGAAAAGCAGGCCTCTGCAACGACCGCCGACGACAGCATCGGGTGGGAGGCATCGATGCCGGTATCGATTATGGCGATGGTCTGGCTGCTTCCAACAGCGCTGTTCAGACCGCGCCCGCCGAGCGAGGGAAACCGGACGGATGAAAGGGCTCTGTGCACCCGCAAAGCACCGATCGACCCGAGCTCCTCGTCATTCATCGGCCGGCTTTCCAGATCAGGCGTAATTGCCAGCACCCCGGGATATCGCACAAGCGCCGCAGCGACTTCGGTGTTGATGGTTAGTGCTAGAAATGGCGCGGTCCTGAATGTCCTGATGCGTTCCACATCCAGGGCCGGCAGTTTCTGCGCCAGATGCCTGATCAGTTTTTGCTGGCCGTCTGCGATTGCCGCGCGTTGCTCTTCGGCACGCTCACGAGGCAGCCCGGCCTCGGATTTGAACTCGGGTGAAATGCGCAGCTGGACAATGACCTCTGCGACGTTTCCCGACTCCAGACTTTTTGTTATGACTGGATCGACAACGCGGTCGCCGGAATGTTCAGTTGTATCGTTGCCTTCCGCCTTCGATTGCCGGGCATTGAACTGCAAGCCTGCCAAACACGCCAGAACAATCACGGCCACTGCAGCCCGCAGGGTTGCGGCTGCAGAGACGAAAGACAGCAGCCTGACCAGAACAGGTTGTCGTGTCGGCGGTTCGAGCGCCAGCAATCTGGGCAATTTGCCACCTCTTGTTGTCATTACCTGCTTTTCAAACCAGATCATGAACTAGCCTGATATGATCCAGTCACATTGTTCCCGGTCTGGTCATCTGGTGCCTGGCTTGTACGGACCGGACTACTATAGAAGCATTTTTTTGAATTTGAAGGAGCGCAAATCTGCGTCTGGTGATCCATCCTGATGTCTGCGATGAAGCCTGTAACGCTATGGCGGAATTTCCTGGGGTTGGGTCACCTGCGGGCAATCCCGTGGAGGGGTAAAATTTGTTCAGGCTACAAGCCCATCTGCATTGGAAGACATCGCCAGCCTAAAATTCCAACGGCCAACTGAAATAGATATGACCGGCATTGCCATTGGGCAGTACCTCTATCTGTCCCACGTGCTACAGAGGCGCTAGAAGCATCTCAGGGATTACTGTACCGCGTAGATTGGAAGGCTACTGATGCGTTTGTCAATTTCGCGAACAATGGCTTTATAGGCTGCGCTGTCAACATTGCCAAACCGTCGCTTGAAATCAGCTTCTGACAATCCCGACGGCAAGTCATCGGTGCGCGGAAGGATTGCTTCTTCAGATACCAGCAACTTTAACAAACCGCCCTGGAGTTCCGGCGAGGCACCAAGGAAAACTTCTGCGAATTTGATGCCGGCTCTGTCGGAAGTGAGGTCATCAAAACTGAAGCCGCTGCCGCCCTTGTTGCTGTCCAGAAGTTCTTTCAACTCACCTATGGCAAAGGCAATACCGGTGTCGCCTGCTGCTTTCAGACCAGCCGAAACAGCGAAGTGCTGACGCAGGTCGCCTCGGCCTTGCAGGGATGCGCTGGAACAACCTGACTGTCGACCTGTTTGTTGTTCTGGAATGACATCGCCAATCAGATCAGCAAACTTTGGGTGTCCACAATAAGTGGCGAGCGCCAACAAGGCTGCCTTGACTTCATCGGTTCCTGTGCCTTGTGCGGCTTTCTCTCGTGCTTTTTCCAGAGCAAATCTAAGATACTGCACGACAGAACCTCTGGGATTTATCTTGCCATCCCGTACCGCTTTTTCCAAAGCACGAAAGTAGAAGCGTACCTGTTCGGGACTGCTGATATTTGCAGCAGAGCGTAGTTTCTGTTTTGCGCGCTGGGACAATGCCTTGCGGTCTGCAGCATTGAGCCCGATTCCCAGCACAACCTGCTGCCCATCTATGGCAACACCATCAATGGCCTTGATGGCCACACTCCCGAGCCCATCGCCCAGAGTCCAGTCAACGACATAGCCCAAAACTGGCAAGACAAGACTTTCCGGCAGGCTGAATGGCCCAAATTTGACGGACGAAATGTTCAGACCGGCGTCTGAAGCTCCAATGGCAGTTTTGAGATTAAGCCAGCCTCCACCCGGAATGCGCCTGGCATCAACTGAAAGCCTTAGTG
This sequence comes from Alphaproteobacteria bacterium, assembly GCA_024640405.1. Classification (GTDB taxonomy): domain Bacteria; phylum Pseudomonadota; class Alphaproteobacteria; order Rhizobiales; family Aestuariivirgaceae; genus Anderseniella. The sequence goes on from JAHEFB010000010.1 coordinate 89,308, forward strand.
ACAGGGTATCTGGCGTCACAATGGCTTGACTTCGCAGAAGCGATACAGCCCGTGTGCCTGAGGCCAAAATGCTGTTCATGTCTGCTTGAGTTAGGCGAATGCTGCTGTCACCAGAAGATTCGGTTAGTGCCCTGAACCTGCGTGCAATCTCCTTGGTGCGTGCCGCATCAGCAGGGCCGGCGACTGACTGTTTGGTAACGATGGGTTCTGGTTCCATAGCAGTTACAACAAACGCGACGGGCGCAAGGAACAGCATCAGGAACAATAGCAAAATGACACTTTTCTTCATCGGCTAAATCCATGAGTGCATTAGCATGACCGGCACAGCAATTACAGTCTCAATCTGGCGACAATACAAGCCGTGTGGCAGCATGAACCTTGGCCCCGACATGACCCTGCCGCCGCGCAAAATGCCCCGGCGAGGCCCTGAGACCCGAAACACCAGAACCGGTGTCATTGACCTGCTCCGGAGTTTACAGGCGCCATCAAGTTACGGTCGGCCCCTGGCGTTGTCGTCAGCGTCAAAACCTCACATAGACACGTATGATTTCGGACTCAACACGCGTCTCAGGCATTCAGGTGCCAGACAGGCATGTTCGGTTTGAAATCGCACAGTGGGAAGTTTCTGGGCAGGTACAAATGGCGAAGGCCGCCAAGGAGGGGTAACCCGGCGGCCTTCTTCTCAAGGTCGCTTGCAGGGGAAGCAATTATGGCCTTGTGTGATTGGAAAAATAGCAGGCGCTTATCCAATTACCAGTTAATTCCAGTTAATCATTCGCAACGACAGTTCTGGTCATATTGATGGGTGGTTCCGCAGGAGCGCCCGTTTTGCATTGGTCGTGGCAAGATAGCGAGGATGACTGACAACCACTCGACAAGCCATTCCAGAGTCCGCCAGTGCATGAAACGCATCCCTGAGACCCGATTTACATGAAAACGAAAATGGCTGTTGGTGAGCCCCTGTGGCGCTATTAACACAAGCCAACCCCACGATCTGAAACGGGTGTCATGGCTGTCACCATTTGGTCAACGATCCGACATGGGAAAGCCATTTTGGCTGAAGGGAGCGAGCAAGAGCCTGGTTTGCAAAATTCAATGCAGTACAGGTGTCTGCGATTGTGGCCCATCTCCAGTGGAAGCTCGGCACGGGCAATGGAGACGATATGTGGATAAAGCAGGCGCTATTACTACCGGTTAAATCGCGATGCTGCATCGTAGGTCTTAACTCCTGTAGCGCGAAATCCTGAATCTGGCGAGATACAGCATTGCATCTGAGCGGAATTCTCTTCTAGGTTTCAGCATGACCATTCCCAGTGCCACCGATATCACCCGCGACCTCGTCAAGTTCAATACGATCAACCCGCCGGGCCATGAAAAGCTGTGCAGCGATTATCTTGGCGCGCTGTTGCTGGACGCCGGGTTTGAAGTTGACGGTTACCAGCATGGCGACGAGCGCATCAGCCTTGTGGCGCGGCTCGCGGGCACCGGTGGCAAGAAGGCGATCTGTTTTGGCGGGCATACTGACGTGGTGCCACTCGGCAACAAGCCGTGGTCGTTTGAACCGTTTGCCGCCGATGTAGTTGACGGCCGGATGTATGGGCGTGGCACCTGCGATATGAAGAGCGGTGTTGCGGCTTATGTGCATATGGGGCTCAAGCTTGCTGCTGAACCACGCGGTGACGCGGATATCCTGCTGGTTATGGTGGCCGGCGAGGAGACCGGTTGTGACGGCAGTAAGCATCTCCAGAAACTCGGTGTGCTGCCCGAATGTGGTGCGATGGTCATCGCCGAGCCAACATCAAACTATCCGATCCTCGGCCATCGTGGTGCTTTGTGGCTGAACATCACTACCCACGGCAAGACAGCGCATGGCTCGATGCCGCAGCTTGGCGACAATGCGGTCTACAAGGCTGCGCGGGCGGTGACAAAGCTGGAGAATTTCGGCTTTAATGTGCCGCCGAACGACCTGCTTGGATCAACGACGCACAATGTCGGGACTTTTCACGGCGGTATCAACATAAACTCGGTACCCGACCGCGCGAGTTTCACTGTCGATATCCGCAGCATACCCGGGCACCGGCATGATGAGATCATAGATAATCTGGCAAATTATCTGGGCGAGGATGTTGAAATTGAGACGGTGGTCGATGTGGCACCGGTGCTGACAGAAGCCGATGACCCGTGGGTGAGGGATGTATACGAGTTGATAGCTTCGCGTTTCGGCAAAGCACCTGAACCAAGAGGCGCACCTTATTTTACCGATGCGTCGGCCCTGACACCGGCCTGCGGTCATCCGCCGACGCTGATCCTGGGGCCCGGCGATATGGCCCTGGCACACCAGACGGATGAATTTTGCGATGTCAGCAGGATAGAAGAAGCTGCCGAGATCTATGAGACTATCGCGCGGCGCTGGTGCGAAGTGCAGGGCGGGGACGGGCCGGCTTGATCTGCAAACACGCTCTTGGCGGTCTGTGGTTCAAGCGGTATCTATACTATCCCTGGGGCGCTGTGTTGCCTGACGGTGTCGTACTGGATACGCCAGTGCTCGATGTTGATTTCGATATCTGCCAGCGCCAAAAACCAGTTAATCAGACAGTCGAAGCGTCATCCCACCAATGTCTAACGACATTTCATAACCATCCTGAACACCGTACAATTCCAGGTGAACTCCCCGCTCGTTTTTGAACTGCTGATAGTTCTTGCCGCTGCCGAATGAGCCAGAAGCACCGATGCTTGTGTAAGTGCCTTCCAGATCGCCAAGACTGGACAGATTGGTTATACGCCCGGAAACTACGGCATTGGTTGTACCAATAATGGCTCCGAATCGAAGTCCGCTCACTGTCACATCGTAATCGCGCCCGTGGTAGCGCACCAATCCTCCACCGCTCGTACCGCCGATGATGAAACCACCTTGGGTAATTTCAATTGCGATTCTGGCCGTTGGATGCGCATGAGTTGGCGCTACGTTGGCTCCGGCAATTGCTAGACCAATGACAATCGCAGCACCTGCGGCAAAATTAATGAATTTGGACATGGTTGAACTTCCCTGACTGGCCTTTTCCGGCCAGTATAACAGTCTGCAACCGTGGCGAAGTAATGGCGAGGGATGGACACCCCCGTCCGGCCTCGCAATGGGCCATACTGGTGAGTGTTAGACAAACCAGCACAAGGAGGCGTCCATCCCATTACCGTAGTTCCACCAAACGAGTAGGTGGTCGTTTCATCAACGACATAAAGTGGGGACAGAAGTGGGGAAGAATACCGATAACTCCAGTATTGTATAGCAACATCAATTTGGTATGTGAATATTGTTGGCGGAGAGAAAGTCTTCCATTCCAACTTCCAGTGTGTTCTCTATTTTTCCACAATCCATTGAAATTATGCCGTATTTAATCGTATTCTAGTTCAAAGAGTTCCGGTATAATCCAATTTATTCCCCCAATGATTGGGGGATGAATTGGGGGAAGGCTGGAACCGATGAGCAGAACACCTGAAAAACCCCTGTCCGCCCAGTTTGTCCGCACGGTCTCGACGCCCGGCAAGTATTTCGATGGGTATGGCCTGTACCTGCGCATTGACAAGAGTGGTTCGCGCTTCTGGGTCCAGCGCATCACGATCAAAGGCAAGCGGCGCGAGTTGGGTCTCGGCAATCCCTCACTGGTAACTTTGGCCGAGGCACGGGAGCAAGCACTTCAGAACTACAAGCTGGCAAGGTCCGGTGGCGATCCGCTGCGAGCGAAACACGAAGCGGAAGCAGTACTGACCTTTGAGGAGGCAGCCCGCAAAGTACATGCAATGCACAAGCCCACCTGGCGCAATCCGAAGCACGCAGCACAATTTATTTCGACCCTTGAAGCCTACACCTTCCCGCGCCTTGGCAAGATCAAGGTTGGCGATGTCACCGCATCTGACGTCCTTGCAGTGCTAACGCCCATCTGGACAACGAAGCCCGAGACAGCCAGGCGTGTGCGCCAGCGGATTGGAACCATCATGAAATGGGCCATTGCGCAGGGGTGGCGGCAGA
>JAHEFB010000011.1:0-43353 GCA_024640405.1 Alphaproteobacteria bacterium
GATTGTCGGAGGCTCTAACTCCTGAGTAGGATAGAGCAATGACAAGCAAGACAACGAACAAGTTTTCCTCTGAAGTACGTTCCCGTGCAGTGCGGATGGTACTGGATCACGAAGGCGATCAGGTGAGCCGTATCTTTTCCCTGTAGCGCCCGTTTGTACTCCCTGACCGTTGAGGGTCTGAGATTGGGAATTGCGTAACTATCGATGAACTCGGTTCCGAGGGCTGCAAATGTGTTGGAACGCCGAACAGCGTCTTCAATTTTCAAGGCACGTTTTACCTCACGTGGGTCAATTCCAAGTTCGGCTTCTTCCTTTGTACGTCGCGCCTTGTCCCGGGCTGCCGAGAGAGAAATGGCAGGATGCCTGCCCAAGGTGCTGCGGATGAGTTTGCTGTTCACCCTCACCATGACGAACCAGGCTTTGGTGCCGTTATAGGACAGGCGCACACCAAAACCTGGCAGCAACTCGTCGAACCAGTCAACTTGGCCAGACGCTGGCGGCTTCATTCTATCGACAGCAGCTACAGTAAGGCGTGCTCTTGGCAACTCAGCACCTATAGGTAAAAATAGGTAACAAGACAGTTGAGTTATAGCGCGTTATGGCATGTTGGGGAAAGTGCTATATAAATGTCTGAAATTTGGATATTTTACCATATAGCTCAGGCGCACTGGTACTCTTTGAGTGTCAACGTTATCTTGCATACGCTTATTGAAAATCCGCGTGTCGGTGGTTCGATTCCGCCCCTGGGCACCATTACCGGTCGGTCTATTCTTGTTACATGGGTTACGTTTTGTACTGGAGGCATGGTTTACACTTTCTCCGAGGTGTAAGTGATTTGCTCGTTTCCATGGGTGTGCACATACTGCCATACGATAAGTCAGCCGGGCAAAGTCCGGTCACCACAGTCATCAAAAACAGCTCAGCCTGCGGTGATACCGGCAAAAATGTTCATTGCCCGCCTCTGGAAACTCTGGATACGGGCTCGTACATCAGGTTAAGTAACCCTCATGAACAACATACAGCTTCAAGACGCGCCTCGGGCTGCGCAGGATACTCGTGAAACCGTCGTCGTGCGGATTGCCGGCGATTCAGGCGATGGCATTCAGGTCGTCGGTGGCCAGCTTGGCCTTACCAGCGCCCTGTCGGGCAATGATCTCGAGACCTTTCCGGACTATCCATCCGAAGTGCGGGCGCCGGTGGGCACGACATATGGCGTTTCGGCATACCAGATCCATTTCGGCGGACGCCACATCAAGACCATCGGCGATGAAGCCGACATGCTGGTGGCGCTCAATCCGGCCGCACTGATCACCAACCTGGCGATCGTCAGGAAGGGCGGGCGGGTGCTGGTCGACAGCGGAACCTTCACCGCCCGAAACCTCGACAAGGCCGGTTACGCGGTTTCTCCGCTGGAGGACGGTTCGCTGGACGATTATCAGGTGATGGCGGCCGACATTTCCAGACTGACCCTGGAGGCCACGGCGGAGCTCGAGCTTGGCAAGAAGGCAGCACTTCGCTGCAAGAACTTCTGGGCGCTGGGGCTGGTCTACTGGATGTTCGGCCGAGACCGTCAGCCAACCCGGGACTGGCTGCAGCAGAAATTCACCAAAGCGCCCGACATTGCAAAGGCAAACACCGCAGCGCTCGACGCAGGTCACGTCTATGGCGAAGCAATCGAGGCCGCCGGTGAAGCCACCAGCATCGCGGTGCCGCGCGCGCCAATGGCCGCTGGCCTGTACAGATCAGTCACCGGAGCCGAAGCGCTTGCGTGGGGGCTGGCGGCTGCGGCTGAACTTTCCGACCGAAAGCTGGTGTTTGCGTCCTATCCGATCACCCCGGCCTCACCGGTCCTGCATACACTCGCCCGGTTGAAGGATATCGGCGTCGTGACGTTTCAGGCCGAAGATGAAATCGCGGCGGTGTGCGCGGCCATCGGCGCGGCTTATACGGGCGGGCTGGGCGTGACCTCCAGTTCCGGACCGGGGATTTCGCTGAAGCAGGAGGCAATCGGCCTGGCGGTTTCCACCGAACTTCCGCTGATCATCGTCAACACCCAGCGGGCCGGTCCGTCTACCGGCATGCCCACCAAGACGGAGCAGTCAGACCTCAACCAGGCCCTGTTCGGCCGCCACGGCGAAAGCCCGGTGCCGGTGCTTGCCGCCCGGTCTCCGGCGGACTGCTTCGAGGTGGCCATAGAAGCCGGCAGAATAGCGCTCACCTACATGACACCGGTCATTCTGCTGTCCGACGGTTTTGTGGCCAACGCATCGGCACCCTGGCAACTTCCGAATATGGACGAGGTCGAGCGCATCAAGGTGAAGAACCATGCCGACCCGGAAGGCTTCAGTCCGTTCCTGCGGGACCCCGATACCCTGGCGAGGGTCTGGCCGGTGCCTGGAACACCGGGCCTGGAACACAGGATCGGCGGCATCGAAAAGGATTTTGCCTCCGGTCACATTTCCTACTCACCCGAAAACCACCAGAAAATGACAGATATCCGGGCTGAAAAGATTGCCGGCATCGCCAAATCCATCCCTGCGCTGGAACCGGATCAGGGAGAAACCGGTGGCGACCTCGCCATCGTCGGGTGGGGGTCGACCTACGGGCCGATTTCGCGTGCCGTCACCACCATGCGGGCAAAGGGCTACAAGGTGTCCCATATCCACCTGCGCCATCTCAATCCGTTCGCCGCAAACCAGACGGAATTGCTGGCAGGTTATGCAAAGGTTCTGGTGCCTGAATTGAATACCGGCCAGCTTCTGCGGCAACTGAAGGCCGAAGGTGTTGGCCACGCTGAAGGACTGAACAAGGTGTCAGGGCAACCTTTCCTGGTACGCGAACTGGAACAGGCAATTGCCAACATCATGGGAGCGGTGTGATGAATGAATTCCCCAAAGCGCTGAAACCTGCCGACTATGCAACCGACCAGGAGGTGCGCTGGTGTCCGGGCTGTGGTGATTATGCAGTGCTGAAGGCCATGAAGACAGTGCTTGCGGACATCGGTGCGAAACGTGAAAACACCGTGTTTGTTTCCGGCATCGGGTGTTCTTCACGGTTTCCATATTATATCGACACGTACGGTTTTCACACCATTCACGGTCGCGCGCCGGCCATTGCGACCGGGATAATGCTGGCCAATCCCGACCTTGATGTATGGATCATCACCGGCGACGGCGACGGGCTGTCGATCGGCGGCAACCACCTGATGCACCTGTTGCGACGCAACCTGAACTGCCAGGTATTGCTGTTCAACAACGAAACCTATGGCCTGACCAAGGGACAGTATTCACCGACTTCGCGTGTCAAGACCCGTTCACCCTCAACGCCGGCCGGCAGCATCGATCATCCGGTTGACCCGGCCCAGTTTGCCCTCGGCAGCGGAGCCAGGTTCGTGGCCCGCGCGGTCGACACCCAGATCAAGCAACTTGTGGACGTGCTGAAAGCCGCGCACGCGCATCGAGGTGCGGCGTTCGTCGAGATATTCCAGAACTGCATCGTCTTCAACGAAGATGTGTTTGATGATTTCACCGCCCGGGACAAGGCAGCCGGCAACCAGGTTGCATTACAGCATGGCGCACCGCTGGTTTTCGGCGAGGATCAGACCCGGGCGTTGGCGTTCGATCCTCAGACGCTTGGACTGAGCGCCATTGATGTTGTACCCGGCGATCATAAGGGCGCGCTGGTTCACGATGCAGGCAATCGCAATCTGGCCTTTGCGCTGTCGCAAATGACCCCGCCTGAGCTGCCCATGGCCATGGGGGTGCTGTATGACAACCCAACAGAGGTTTACGATGTAGGCGCCAATGATGCGTCCCGAAAACGTGCGCTGGTCGATGTCATGCGCAGTGGTTTCACCTGGACCGTCGAACCGGGCGCCAAGGCAAGCTGACGCGCCGGAAACAGTAACGGACTGGCCAGTAGCGGGCTTGCAATATCACACTTCACAAAACGTCCCACCGCTCGTCGGTCTCTCCGCGAAAATAGGCCTGGTTTGACATCATGTCGTTGAATACTTCGGCCATGGCGGCTTTCTGTTCCGGTGCATCAGGGGTGAAGTTCAGGCCATAGTCTATGAAGCCAAAATACCGGTTGTTCATCCCGTCCACGCCAAGGTGCTGCAGATAGGATCGATTGCTGCAGCTCATCGGCATTCCACTTTTCGCAAGGTACTCGCTGAACCGGTCATCAAAATGAGTGCCCGTCGGCACATGGTCAACCACCTGCTGCGCCAAGTTCAGGCTCCACACGGTGCCGGTGGCGCCCAGGGTGCGTTTATGAACAAACGGTGCATTGCTGGGGTGAATGGGCGGATGCGAGCTCGAATTGTAGACAGACATCATCTGGTTGTCGCAAACCGGCCAGTTGAAGATCATCTGTGCCGTATCGGTGCGGGCGATCATGTCGGCGTCGACAATCAGCAACTGGTCGGCGGATTGTGAAACGGCGAAGTCCTCGACAATCCGATGCGTTGTGCCACTGGCTCCCAGGCGCTGCGACAGCAATACCTTTCGCGCCCCAGGCAATATTTCGGAGATCACGGCGTCGGCCCGTACATCATAACCAGCATCGCAGTACACAACAAACTCAAGTAAATCATGCTGCTTCAACATGGCCAGTGTCGTGAGGCAATGGCGCAACAAGCCTGTTCGATCAAAAAATGGCGTTGCAATCCGCAATGAACGCATGGGGCCTTCCTGTCACCGGCCATAACGGGATGAATTCGTTTGCATACACAAACCCGCACCGAGCTGTCGATTTGTACACCACCTGTGTGCGAGAGCAAGAACCCCGACAACGGTGTGGACAGCTATCGGTATTTCACGGGCAACTCGATTGATACTCACCGCAACACGACCGGCAGTGTTATTTCGATATCCGGCGGGCCAATCTTGCAAAACGGCGCTGCCAGCCAGAAGCGGTCATGCACGGCCCCTGCGCCGGCTTTCTGAAGCCGGCAGTCCATTATGCGGCTGACGTCTGACACTCCCTTAAGTCCGGGCATGTGACCTGCCGACAAGCTTCAAACAGCTGACCCATGGTAATTTGCGGCCTTTTTGAGGGTCGGCAGAAGATGCCCGACCGGACTTTCGAGATATCCGTAAACCAGCGGATCTACTGGCGTTGTCGCCAGGAAAGGTCCCTTCAGATACGACACATCTTTCATTCTTGACACCGGTCACCTGATCAGCGTCGCCACATAAACCTGCAGCTCAGCGACCCCGATACACCAGCGGCGGTGGCGAAGACACCGCATCAAGTTCAATAACGGTGTCGAGCAATTTCGCATGCAGCGGTGACTTCGAACACACCGGATCAGTGGCGCCTGCATTTCCCGTCATCGCCATAGCCTGACAGCGGCAGCCACCAAAATCTATCGCCTTTCTATCGCAAGACCGGCACGGTTCCTCCATCCAGTCAAACCCGCGGAACACATTGAACGCCTTACTCTGGTACCAGATGTCTGCCAGAGATTTGTCGCGTACGTTATCAAACTCCATCCCTTCAATGCTCTCTGCTGCATGGCAGGGCAGCACTCGTCCGGTCGGATCCACATTCAGGCCAATGCGACCCCAGCCGCCCATGCAGGCTTTCGGATAAGTCGCGTGATAATCAGCCGGCACATAATCGATTACCAGAATACCCTTTAACTGCTCGCGTGCTGCATCGACTATCCGTCGGGCCTCGGCATCCTGTAGTTTTGTAGGCATCAGGGCGGCCCTGTTTTTAGCCGCCCAGCCGTGGAACTGGACAGTCGCAACTTCCAGCCGGTGGGCACCCAGCTCCACCGACAGATCAATGGTACGCTGAAGATGATCAATGTTCTGTCGATGACAGACCGCATTTATGGTCAGCGGCAGATCGTGGGATCGGACCCAGCGTGCAACGTCCATCTTGCGGGAATGGCCTCCCTTGTAGCCGGCAATGTGATCGGCTTCAGCAGCATCAGTACCCTGGATCGACAACTGAACATGCTCCAGGCCGGCCTGCGCCAACTCATTCATGCGCCGTTCGGTCAATCCGACACCGGAAGTAATCAAATTGGTATAAAGATCCACATTGTTGGCAGCTTTTGTCAATTCTACCAGGTCACGCCTAGACGCCGGTTCTCCGCCTGAAAAATGGACATGCAACACTCCCAGTGCCGCCGCCTCACCCAGTACTCGCACCCAATCCCCGGTTGGCAATTCGCTCGCCTGTTGTTTCAGTTCCAGCGGATTGGAGCAGTACGGACATGCCAGAGGACATCTGTGGGTGAGCTCAGCCAGCATGGCCATCGGCGGGTTTGTGTCGGCAACGGAATCTGTTGCTTCCATCACCTGTCAACCTCCAGCATGCGGCGCTGCAACAACTGCTGCAGGAACGCCTCCACATCTCCGGCAATAACATCCCGCGGCGCCTTGTAGTCTGCTGCAAGGCCATCAATGATCTCTGCCAATGTGCGCTTGCCATCTATACGCGACACGATTGCGATGGCCGTTTCTTCCAATGCCATTGTGCGTTCCGGACTCAGCAAAACCGTGCGGCCGCGAACTTCATCGCGACGCAGTCTGACCCCACGAGGCAATGACAGGCGCTGGTCGGCCTCCAGCACAGGAGTTTTTTCAGTCATCGCCTGTTACCCCTTCTGTGCCGTCCCAGCCACCGGGCGGTATTCGTCCGGGTTCAACATAGGCCGAATACAGGGCATCAAGCTGCGACCACAGCACATCTGTCTTGAAGATCAGCGCATCGGCGGCAGCATCCTGCTTTTCAATTGTGTCTGCGTGGCTCAATACCCAGTCCAGGCCAAATGCAACATCCTTCGGTGCTTCCTGGAGACGGTTTCGAAAATACGACAAGGAGGTTTCGTTGGCGAAAGCATAATGGCTCAGCAGGCCTTCGATCCTCGCGGCATGAATTTTGGGCGCGAACAGTTCGGTCAGAGATGCCGCGATCGCATCGAGCAGCGGCATGTCGCGCACAAAACGCACATAGGCATCCACCGCGAAGCGAGTCGCGGGCAACACGCCTCGAGCGGACGCCACGAAATCGGCGTCCAGCCCAACAGCTTCCGCGAGCTTGAGCCATCGGCGCAACCCTCCACCAGCTTCGAGTTCACCATCGTGATCTTCAAGACGGGATCGCCAGGCCCGGCGCAAATCAGAATCATCGCAACGCGACAGGAATGCCGCATCCTTCATCGGAATGCGGCTTTGATAATAGTACCGGTTGATCACCCAGGCCCGCACCTGCAGCGGCGAACACTGACCCGAGTGCAACATGGCATGGAATGGATGTTTGTCGTGATAGCGTTCGGCGCCGATATCACGCAGGCGCTGCTCAAATGCTTCCCGGGACTGAGGTTGGTTCAAATCGCCACCTCCATGCCGTCGTACCCTATCTGCCAGCCCGACGCCTCGACTTCACGGCGCGCCGTCGAGTCCGGACGCCACATCGGATTGGTGTTGTTGATATGAACAAACACCCTCATGGCAACATCAAGCGAGCTGAAAGCAGCGATCGAGCCGTCATTACCGGACACCGGCATGTGGCCCATGCGACGACCGGTCTTGACGCCGGTGCCGGTGTCAATCATTTCGGTATCGGTAAACACCGTTCCGTCAAAAAACACCAGATCGGCCCCGCGCATACGCTCTGCCAGGGCTGGCGTCATCAGGGCACAGCCGGGAATATAGTAGGCGGTTTTACCGCGACCGGTCAGTTTGACTCCAACGGTTTGTTCGCCCTCCAAATCGGTTTGAACCTGCTCACCTTCAAGGTAAAGCGGCACCTTGCCAGGCACCGCAAACAATTCGGCGGTCAGGCCCGGTGCCGGTTCATAGGATTGACCAAGACTCACTTCGTTGATGGCGACAAGGTTTCGATCCACAACATTGAACACGGGGTTGGCGCTGATTACCGAGATGATTTCCCGGGTTGCAAAAACGTTGAACGGTTGCTTTTCACGGATCACCAGCAGACCGGCGATATGATCAATGTCGCCGTTGGTCAGAGTGACACTTGCAACCGGCGTATCACGCAATGACCGCGGGTGCAGGACAGCGTTGTCCAGCAATTGCTGTCTGATGTCGGGGGATGCATTGAATACCGCCCAATCGCAGCCATCAGAAGTAAATGCAATCGATGATTGTGTTTGCGGTACCAGCCCTGCATTTCCAGCGCGGGCATCCATACAATTTTCGCATCCGCAATTCCACTGCGGTAGCCCGCCGCCTGCAGCCGCGCCCAGAACCAGGGCGCGCAAATATTCGGTCATCGCCGCGCGCCCCACTGTCAGAAAGAAAAATCAGAAAAGGATTGGTTCGTCACCATCTGCCGGTGCGTACCGAGTGACTTCCATGCCACAACTGACTTCAATGAATTTTGGTGTTGTCCAGGCCATGTTTTCCTCCGCTTTGGAACAGCAATTTCTTGGGCCAATTTTTGCAGTTGGCCGACTGTTCGCCGTATTAAAAATAGACCACACTTTAAGGCTGCATACAAGCAATTGCCTATCCATCTGACGGAAAACGCTGGTCAATTTGCCGTGCGCCCGGCGCGAAACCGGTTTGCCGGGTCAAACACCCAGCACGCTGCCAGAAAAATGCAACATCCCGCCCCCAACACAACAGCCAGTGCCGGCAGATTCCATTGGCCGTAGATTGTAAAACGCACAAGTTCCACAGCCCAGGTAAACGGATTTAGTTCGCAAATGGCAGCCAATAGTGTGTTGGCTTCCCGCATTTTCCAGATCGGATACAGTGCCGAAGACATAAAGAACATCGGGAAAATAACAAAATTCATGACGCCGGCAAAATTCTCCAGTTGCCTGATTGCCGATGCCAGCAGCATGCCAATGGCTCCCAGCATCAATCCTGTCAGCAGCAGAACCGGCAACACGGCCAGCAACCCCGTCACCGGCAAGTCAATGCCGATCAGCAATGCAATGACAATAAACAAATAGACCTGCACCAAAGACACAACCACACCTGCAAGCAGCTTGCACAGCAGCAAATACCAGCGCGGTAACGGGGTGGTCAGGAGAACCCGCATCGACCCCATTTCCTGATCGTAGACCATGGAAAGGGACGACTGCATGCCGTTGAACAACTGGATCATGCCGATTAGTCCCGGCACGATATAGACCTCGTAGGTTATGTAAGTCTGATATGGCTGGATAATCGAGATGCCCAATGCGGCACGAAACCCGGCAGCAAACACAACCAGCCAGACCAGAGGCCTGACCAGCGCAGCCAGGAACCGCTGGCGTTGACCGGCGAAACGCAGCAGTTCGCGCAGTGTAATCCCTGCCAATGCGCGCAGTGCATGGTTCATTGTGCGAGCGCCCTGACAGGAGCCTGACCGGATGAAGTGAGTGCATTGAATGCTTGCGCCAGATCCTGTTTTCCGGTCCGCTGCATCAATTCCGCCGGCGTACCGTCTGCCGCCAACTCGCCTCGATGCAAAACAAGCACCCGGTCGTCGGGCATGACTTCGTCGATCAGGTGAGTTGCCCATAACGTGGCCAGGGCATTGCCATCAGGGCGTTCATGCAAATGACTTATCAACGCCGACCGGGTTGATATGTCGAGACCCACTGTTGGTTCATCCAGCAGCAGCAGTTTGGGGTTGCTCAATTTGGCCCGCGCAATCTCCACGCGGCGGCGATGGCCCCCGTTCAGGCTGCGCACTTTCTCATTTACGCGGTCAGCCATATCCAATCGCGTCAGTTCGTGTTCGATACGGATTCCGGCTGTGCTGCGGTCGATTCCTCGCAGGGCACAAAAATAGGCAAGGTTCTGGGCAACGGTCAGATCAAGATCAAGCGCCTGAGCCTGGAAAACCACCCCCAATCCGGCCAGCGCCTGCGAGCGATGATCTGCGGCATCGACTCCACCAATCCGGATGGTGCCAACGCGATGGGCAAACAATCCGCAAATCAATGAAAACAGCGTGGTTTTTCCAGCGCCATTGGGGCCAAGCAAGATTACGGTTTCGCCAGGCGCAATGGTGAGGTTGAAATCCCGCAGCGCCGGCTTTTTGCCGTAGCTGAACGAAAGGCCTTCGATGGAAAGAGCGGATTCATCTTTTGATCGTTGAAGCATTGTTCCGGCGTTTCCCGAGCTACTCCCGTCAGGGACGACCCTTTCTGGCTGATGTTGACAATCATAAATCATCCCGGTCCGACATGCGCAACCGGATTGTGAAATGACCGCCCGACGACATGGTCAAAGTAATCGTGCCATGCCAGTATTCGAACATGGTCAGATCATTCCACATACAAGATTTACAAACCCGATTGGCAACCGCGATGATCGCGATTACGACGTTCTCAACCAGCGCACCAATCGCCCTGGCGGCCGATTACGGCAGAGATGCCAACCCGATCGTGTGTGCACATCTAAAATCCGAAATCGCCGAAAGTGCCAGCGAAACCAATGAGCCCCGGCGTAATTTTCAGTTGCTGGATGCCGCTGAAAAAGGATGTGTTGGTGTGGCGCAATCTCTTATCAGCCAGGGTGCGTCGGTTGCAGCGCGAGACCGGTTTGCCAATATGGCGTTGCACCAGGCAGCCCAGGGCGGCCATGCAGGAATGGTCCGGCTGCTGCTTGATCAGGGCGCCAACATTGATCAGCCAAACCTCGCCGGCTCCACACCACTGTTGAAGGCCGTGAACAACAACAAGCGCAAGTCTGTCGAGGCCCTGCTTGCTGCCGGCGCTTCACATGAAGCAGTGGGCGGCAAAGGGGTCACACCGTTGGGCGCTGCCGCCTATAACGGCAATGACCGCATCGTAAGACTGCTCCTGAAACACGGCGCCAGGCCGGATGAACCTGACGGTACCGGCAAGGGCCCGGTAGTTTATGCTGCGGCAAAGGGCTTTACCTCTATTGTGCGGGTGTTGCTGGATGCAGGTCTTGATCCCAATATCGCATATGGCCATTCTCTCACTGCACTGATGTGGGCGGCCGGCCACAGCAATGATGTTCCGCAGCCTGAAGGCCTCAAGACTGTAGAGTTCATCGTAAAAAGCGGTGCGAAATTGAACGCTGCCGATGACCGGGGCCGCACCGCCCTGATGATCGCTGCGGGGCGCAATCATCCATTGGTCGTCAGGTTCCTGCTGGAAAAAGGTGCCGATAATTCCCTGCGCGACAAAGCCGGAAAGTCAGCCTTTGATCTGGCAACAGAACCCGATGTCAAGAACTTCCTGTCTCAATGACAAACCCTACTTGCCGGCAGCATAGCGCGCCAGAGACCCTATGGCATCGTCAGCCACGTCCCTGAACAGTACGGCAAGGTCAGGGGCATTCTTGCGCCGATTGTATTTGTAGTCGAGCATGGTTTTTTCAAGGTAGTGAACGTTTTGCCCGGCAAGGCGCGGCACCCGGCTATTGCCGGTCCAGGCACCCAAATGGCACTGGGCGCACTGACCCGCAACTGCCGCAGATTCTGCCACTGCAAAATCACTCTCTGGTGTCGCAAAGCCAAGTGCCGGCCACTTCAGGGAAGAAAAATATGCCGTCAGCGCTTTCAAAGTCGGTTTGTCGAGCCCCTCGACCACGGGTTTCATCAGTTCGGATGCGCGCCTGCCTGCCTGGATGTCGCGCAGTTGAACATACATGTAATAGTTCTCCTGACCCCAGATTATCGGCGCGTCCTCCTGTACCGGCACACCCGCTTCACCATGACAGGATGCGCAACTCTCCACCAGTTCGGCAATTTCCGGCGGTGGAGCCGGCACATCCTCGGCAACAACACTTGTCGGCAAGAATGACACTGCGACCGCAGCCAGAAGATACTTTGTAGTTGGATGGGTACGGCCAGGCAAAATTAGCCTCTCTTTCTCTCGCCCGTCGGGCAGGGTAACAACTTCCATACAGCTGAAAAAATGCAGAGCGTCAAATGACGCCCTGCCGCAGTGTAGTCAGACTGTCCAATGCCTCAATCAGCAAGCGTAAATGCAATGATGTTGTTGCCACGCTTGTAGTCAAGCTGCGTGTTACCGCCTGCTCCGACGACAATGTACTGCTTGCCGCCAACCGTATATGAAGATGGCGGGGCGTTGACGCCGGCACCGGCCTGGAAGCTCCACAGGGTTGATCCGGTTTCTGAGTCGAATGCCGAAAACTTGCCGTTGCCTTCGCCGGTAAACAGCAAACCGCCGGCAGTGGCCAGAATACCACCGATCATTGGCTGTTCAGTCTTGACCTGCCAGTTGATCTTGCCGGTGTTGTAATCCACCGCTGTGATGTTACCCCACTGTTCTTCGGTTGGAATCACCTTGAAGGCGCCGCCAAGCCATAGCTTGCCTTCAGGATAAGGCGTACTTTCCACATGGTAGGTCATGGGCTGGTGAAGGTTGATCGCATAGGTCAACCCCAACTTGGGATCGAGCGCCATCGGTGACCATTCCACTCCACCATTGGCGCCTGGCAACATGCGGGCGCCTTCCTTGGTTGGCAATACCCACATGTTTTCCTGCGGCACCATGGCTTCGGAAAAGCGGATCATGCTGCAATCATCAGCCTTGTGAACATAAACATGTCCGGTCTTGCCGGCATGCAAAACACCATTCACCGTATTGCCTTCGCCGTCCTTGACCGGGGTCAGGATTGGCGGACTGACGGCATCGAGGTCCCAGACATCATGAGCTATGTACTGGAAGTGGCAAACATACTTGCCGGTTTCCAGATCCACGGCCACTAGCGAGTCTGTATACAGGTTGTCTCCCGGGCGCAGGCTGCCATCGAGATCAGGCGACGGGTTGCCGACCACGAAGTAAATCCGTTTGTTTTCTAGATCCACGGCGGGGTTTTGCCACACGCCGCCACCGAGGGTCTTGTAGGGGTCACCCATTTTTGCCAGTGCGGCCTTTTCTGCCTCAATATCACGAAGCATATCACGCCCGGTTGCGTCATGGGTCGCCCACACGCCAACCGAATTTTCCGGTATGGTGTGGAAATTCCATATTTCCTTGCCGGTCTGGGTATCGAATGCCTTAACGAAACCGCGGATACCATATTCGCCACCATTGGTGCCGATCAGGACCTTGTCGCCGACCACGGTTGGCGCCATGGTTTCACTATAGCCCAGTTCAGGATCTGCAATCTGGGTTTCCCAAAGCACCTTGCCTGTCTTGGAATCAAGCGACACCAGCTTGGCATCCAGTGTTCCCATGAACACCCGATCGCCGGAAATAGCCACGCCACGATTGTTCGGTCCGCAACAATACGTCGTTACCGGACCCATCTTGTGTTTGTAGTGCCATATCTGCTGGCCGGTTGCCGCATCAAGCGCATAAACATGATTGAACGACGTGGTGACATACATCACGCCGTTGACGACAATCGGCGAGGTCTCAAGGCTTTCAACCACTTCGGTCTGAAATATCCACGCCGGGCGCAGCTTGCCGACATTGGACGTATTGATCTGCTTGTTGGGATAATAGCGGGTCTGATCGTAGTTGCCGTTGGTGTGAAGGAAGTTGTTGCCGTCGCTGCCTGCGCGGTTCAACATATCCTGGCTGACTATCGACATGTCGCCGTACAAGGTGCCACGCTGAACCTCCTGAGCCGACGCCGTCACGACCGAGACTGCTCCAAGTGCCAAAGCTGCCACGCTTGCATACAATGCTGCTTTTACGCTCATCAAATACATCCTCCGCTTTCATGTTATATTCTTTTGTGTTGCGGGCTTGCAGGCATCGCCGTGGAAGCCGCTTGGCGGCCAACTGCCTTTCGTGCATCGCGGCGTTGACTTTAGGCAACGGTATCCGCAATGTAAATCGCAGATATATGCTGCGATGCACCAAATCTTCGTTGGTAACTTCCTTAAACGTAGTATGTGAATACTACAAAATCAGATGAGTGAGTATTTTGCGTTCGATTATGGCTACTATCGGTGCATTTGGCACCGTTTTCCTGATGTCAGGAGAGTGCAGTGCAGCAAGCAGGCTGATTGTCAGCAATGAAAAGGACAGCACGCTCACTCTGCTGGATGGCGATGGAAACGTGACCGGGTCGGTACCAACCTGCTCCCGGCCGAGAGGCGTCATGTTTGGACCTGAGCGCAAGGAATTCTATGTGGCCTGTGCCGATGACAACCAGATCGCAATCTACGACACAAAGTCCCTGGAACTATTGCGTCGCATCCGCAATGTGGAAGAGCCCGAAACCTTCGACCTGCATCCGGACGGAAGGCAGCTTTATGTATCCAACGAGGAAGATTCAACCGCCAGCGTCTATGACATTCAGACCGGCGAGTTGCTGACCAGTTACGACACCGGAGAGGAACCCGAAGGCGTCCAGGTTACAGCCGACGGAAAGCTGGTGTTCGTTACTTCCGAAGCTGCCAACCTAGTGCATGTGATCGATACGGAAAAGGGTGAAGTAGTCAAAGACATACAGGTCAATATGCGCCCGCGCCGGTTTGCACTGTCACCGGATGGCAAGGAAATCTGGGTATCGGCAGAACTCGCCGGCATGGTGGACATCATAGACGTTCAAAGCCTGAAGGTAGTCGGAGATATTCACTTTCTGCCGACCGGTTTTCGCAAGGAACAGGTGACCCCGGTCGACGTGAATATGACCCGCGACGGCAAGACCGCCTATGTCGCGCTGGGCCGGGCAAATCATGTAGCGGTTGTAGACGTCACCAGCCGCCGGATTCTTGAATATATTCTTGTGGGCAAGAGGCCATGGGGCCTGGCGTTGAGCAGCGACGAAAGCCTGCTTTACGTGGCCAATGGCCTGTCTGACGATCTCACGATCATCGATACCAAATCCCGCCGGGCCATCAAATCAATTCCGGTCGGCCTGGTCCCGTATGGCATTCTTGTCGATGATCAATAACCTGCTCCGTTTGTCGGTAATGCTGGTTCTGTTAATAGGGCAGGCCCTGGCAGCAGAAACGTTGACGATTGTTTACCTGTCGCGGGACGGTGACCCGGCTTATCTCAGCAAGAAATCATATACTGGGTTGAAATTAAAAGAGAAAAACCCTCCTATCGCGGGCGTACAGGCAGCCGTCAAAGGAGCCAAGATCCCCGGCAGGGCTGCTGGGTTGAAGTTCAATCTGGTTGAACGGAAACTGGTTTCAGGCGAACAGGCCGAAGATGCGGTGCAGACCCTTCTGGCAAGCAACCACGACAGTGTATTCATACTTGATCTGCCATTGGCAGAGATTGAGGCACTCGCAGCAAGCACGACCGATGACACCATCCTGTTCAACGTGCGACAGCCCGCTGATGCCCTCAGGGCAGAAAAGTGCTCGCCGGCCCTGTTTCACACCATTGCCAGTACGGCCATGCGCACTGATGCGATTGCGCAGTTTCTCAGCGCGAGGAACTGGCGAAATGTGCTGGTTCTGGCATCGCCATCCGCCGGCGATCGCACGGCAGTGCATGCGTTTACTGCATCAGCGGCAAAGTTCGGCCTCACGATTGTGGCGAGCCGCGAGTTCATCAACAGCAATGACCCCCGCGAGCGCGAGAAAAACAGACCGCGTCTGCTCACCGGAGACGTCGACTATGATGTCATATTCCTGGCCGATGAGGAAGGCGAGTTTGGGCGCTACCTCACCTACAACACCTACCATGCACGCCCGGTGATCGGCGCAGAGGGTTTGCGTTCCTCGTCGTGGCACTGGACCTGGGAACGCAATGGCGCACCGCAGCTCAATCAGCGTATACGCAAGTTTGCGAACGGCCATCCCTCGAGCGAGGACTGGGCGGGATGGGCTGCCGTAAAATCAGTTGTCCAGGCTGCCATCAAATCCCGGTCGGTGCATCCAGTTGAGCTGCGCAAGACGCTGCGGTCGCCGGACTTTGCGGTGGACATGTACAAGATCGGCCCCGGCAGCTTCAGGACATGGGACCAGCAGTTGCGGCAGCCAATTTTGCTGCATACCCACAATGCGGTGATCGCAGCTGCGCCGTTTGACGGTTTTCTGCACCGCTTCAATACCTTCGATACGCTTGGCTACGACGCTCCGGAGAGGCGTTGCAACCTCGAAAATTGACTTCGAAAGTGGATTTGAAGCCCAAATCTAAAAAAATTCGTTGAAATAATCCGGCCTGCGGAACCAAGTATAGCCATGCAATCAATGAAGTGCATAGCTTTGAAGGTCTACCACGTCATGGGACGGTTCCATAACGCAATAACAAAACCCAAAGGGAGGATGCCCGAATGAGATTGTCACTGTTAGGCGCTGCACTGTTGTGCGGCACATCGGCTTTCGCATTTGCACAGGACACCAGCAATCTGGAGAAATTGAGCAATTTTCAGACAACAGGAACGTCCGAGTTCACTTACATCGATCAAACCGGCCCAAATGCTGATGCAATTAGTAAAACGCTGGAAAAAATCAAGCTTCCATCCGGCTTTAAAATTGCGCTTTATGCGGTTGTGCCGGATGCTCGCCATATGGCGGTCGGTCCTCAGGGCATAGTTACATTTGTCGGCACTCGCAAAACCAAGGTCTGGTCTGTAACCGATCGCAACAAGGACCGGGTTGCCGATGAGGTAAAGGATTTTGCTCCTTCGCTGTCCATGAAGATCCCAAATGGTCCGTGCTTCTCGCCGGACGGTTTTCTTTATATTGCAGAGCAGAACCGTGTCCTGGTTTACCCGGCTGCGGAGTTCTTTTACGAGAGCCCCGACGTGGCCGCGTTCAATGTCGTCAAGGAAGGCGAACTGATCCCGCCATCCGAAGTGAGTTACAACCACACGGCCAGAGTTTGCCGGATCGGCCCGGACGGGAAACTTTATATCACCCTCGGCCAACCCTTCAACGTACCGGCCAAGGAGAAACGTGACCTTTACAACCAATGGGGCATTGGCGGAATCATCCGCATTGGAACCGACGGCAAGAACCGGGAAGTTTTCTCCTATGGTGTGCGCAATTCCGTCGGCATGGATATAAACCCGGCCAATGGCGAGGTCTGGTTTACCGACAATCAGGTCGACGGCATGGGCGACGACATTCCGCCGGGCGAACTGAATCGCCAGACTGCGGCTGGTCAGAACTTCGGCTTCCCGTGGTATGGCGGCGGGACGGTGCGCACCAATGAATACAAGGACGAGGAAGTGCCAGCCGACGTTGTCAATCCGGCGGTCGAGATGGACGCTCATGCGGCAGATCTGGGCATGACTTTCTATACCGGATCGCAGTTCCCGGCAAAATACAAAGGCGGTATCTTCTCGGCCCAGCATGGTTCCTGGAACAGGACAGACCCGATCGGTGCGCGGGTCATGTTCACAGCAGTTAATGAAGACGGCAGTGTGGGTGCAACCGAAGTGTTCGCAGACGGCTGGCTTGACGGCAACGGCGAATATCTGGGCCGTCCGGTAGACGTCGCGCAGTTGCGTGACGGATCCATTCTGGTGTCGGATGATCTGGCCGGTGCCATCTACCGGATTTCATACGGCAACTAGCTGGTAAAACCAGTCCACAATCATGGCCGGCCTCCCTGCGGGGGACCGGCATTTACAGTGATATCAAACTCAGGCGCACAAACTCCATGAGCCGAATACTGATTGCTATTTTAATGTTGGGGGCCTCGGCCGGGTACGCCGCCGGGGATCCTGCGACAGGAAAAAGCATTGCAAAAAAGAAGTGTCAGATCTGTCATGGCATTGACGGCATCGCAAAAATTCCGGTGGCCCCGCATCTGGCCGGCGAAAGCCAGATTTACCTGGAGACACAACTGAAGGCATTCAGGTCCGGCAAGCGGGAAAACGAGATGATGTCGGTCGTCGCCAAAAGCCTGACGGATGACGAAATCACCAATCTCGCCGAATGGTACAATTCGATCGAGATTACTGCCAGAATTCCGGAATAAGATACCCCGGTTTTGGCCGGAACCATGGTTTTGAGGGTGCCAGCAATGCCCACTCTCTTGTCAGCCTCGGGAAAATCATGCAGGAATTTGCAGGGTAATACACCAAGGCAACTGTGATGACCGAACAGACCTCCAGATATCTCACCACCAGGGAACTGGCCGATCTGCTGCGCATAAAAGAGCGCAAGGTCTACGAACTTGCCGCTTCCGGCGAGGTGCCGTGTTCGCGCGCCATGGGAAAACTGCTGTTTCCGCGCGACAAGGTTGAGGTCTGGCTTGAGGACAATTCGTCGGGCCCTAATATTTCTACGTCTCCAGCACTCCCGACGGTAATGCTTGGCAGTCATGACCCGTTGCTTGACTGGGCGATACGCGAAAGCCGCTGCGGTCTTGCGGCATATTTCGACAGCTCCATCGACGGACTTGAACGGTTTGCGAACCATGAAGGCATCGCGGCAGGCCTGCACATTCCAGATCCGTCGGATGGCGGCTGGAATGTTGCTTCGGTCAGACAAACACTCTCCAACCGGTCCTGCGTCGTGATGGAGTGGGCGAAACGCCAGCGTGGACTGATCCTGCCACCAGGCAATCCGGCCGGTATACATAACCTCGCGGACGTAAGATCAAGCCGGTTGGCCGCACGCCAGCCGGAAGCCGGCAGCCAGCTACTTTTCGCCAAACTGCTCGATGAAGCAGGCGTCTCTGGGCGAGATATTACCTGGACGAGCGCGGTCCGCAGCGAAGCGGATGCGGCGTTGATGGTACAAGACGGCAGTGCCGATATTGCATTTGGTCTGTCAGGTATTGCCGGCCAGTTGCGGCTTGATTTCATACCGATTGCCGAGGAGCGCTACGACCTTGTCATCGACAGGCGGGCATGGTTCGACCCGCCGATGCAGCAACTCGCGGCATTCTGCAGATCACCCGCCTTTGTTGCCCGTGCGGACGTCCTGTCCGGCTACGATATTTCCGGGCAGTTCCAGGTTCACTTCAATTCAGCATGAACGAAGAAACTTACGATGCGCCTTGCCTGGCTGCGTTGGGAAAGAACAATTGCTGGCCATCCAGTTTATAGCCGGCGATGGCGCTTTGACCCGGCCTGGTGATGATCCAGTCAACGAATCTCCTGGCAGCGGATGCCTTTACATTCGGACACCTGACTGGATTGACCTGCATGATGCCATACTGATTGAACATGAGCTGGTCGCCTTCAACCGCGACCTTGAACCCACCCTTGTTCCTGAATGCGATCCAGGTGGCGCGATCGGTCATGGTGTAGGCAGCCATGCCGACGCTGACATTCAAGGTAGCACCCATGCCGGAACCGGTTTCACGGTACCAGGTTCCACTGGCGGCATTGACATCAACGCCGGCTTTCTTCCACAGGCTGAGTTCCTTTTTGTGAGTACCCGAATCGTCACCGCGAGAGGCAAATGTCGACTTCGTGTCAGCGATCTTGCGCAGCGAGGCCGCTGCCCCGCTGTAGCCGGAAATCCCGGCAGGATCGGCCGGCGGTCCAACAATCACGAAATCATTGTACATGACGTCGAACCGCTTCACGCCGTACCCTTCAGAAACAAACTTCTCCTCGGCCGGTTTGGCGTGCACGAACAAGACATCGCCATCGCAGTTGCGGGCATTCTTGATGGCCTGGCCTGTTCCGACTGCAACCACGTCGACCCTGATGCCCGATGACTTCTGAAATATTGGCAAAATGTAGTCAAACAAACCCGAGTTCTGGGTAGACGTGGTCGACTGAACAATTATCGATTGTTCTTCCGCCTGGCCAAGTGCGGCAAAAACCATGCTGGTACACAGGGCAATAGCGATCAGAAAACTGCTCCGGATAGTTTTCATTTGAAACCTTTCTCCTTTCGATCAGATGACTAGTTTTCCAGCGAGGTAATCCCGCGCGACCGCGCTGGCAGGCTGCTGGAAGAAGACGTCAGCGCTGCAATGCTCGGCGACGGAACCGCGATGAATGAACACCACGTCGGTGGCAAGCCTGCGGGCCTGTCCGGCATCATGGGTCACCAGAATGACTTTCACGCCCCGCTCGCTGGCGGCACCAATCGCCGTTTCGATGGCCTGCGTGGAGGACGGATCAAGGCTCGCCGTAGGCTCGTCCAGGAACAAGACCTCCGGATTGCTGGCAAGTGCACGGGCCAAAGCCAGGCGTTGCTGCTCGCCACCGGACAGCGCGCGCGCAGGTTGGCTGGCCTTGTCCGACAGGTTTGCCTGCATCAGCAGTTCATCGCGCCTGGCCAGGGTTGCCCGGCCTTTCAGGCCCAGCACGAAATCGATGTTGGCGGCAACCGATCGGCGCAATAGCACGGGTTTTTGAAACACCATGGCCTGATGCAGCCGGGTAGCAGGGCTGCAGCGCTTGCCATTCCACATGATGCTGCCCGATTGCGGCTGGATCAGGCCATGCAGCAATCGCACCAGCAGGCTCTTGCCGGCTCCGTTCGGGCCCATCAAGACGGTCACGCCTTGGTGGGAAACTTCCAGGTCAAGACGGTCAATCAGTACCGTATCGCCGGCATTGAAACACAACCCCGTCACGGAAAGCGGCAGTTGACTGGCGATGGACCATGCAGGTTGATCAAGCATGGGCGCTGCTTTGCGCACTTGCCCGCAAGCTCATCACCGCCGCATTGACTGCCAGCGCCAGGACCAGCAGGACAATGCCCAGCGCAAGTGCCAGCGCCAGGTCGCCCTTCGAGGTTTCCAGCGCTATGGCTGTGGTCATCACGCGTGTCAGGTGGGCGATGTTGCCGCCGACAATGATTACCGCGCCTACTTCAGCGATGGCCCGGCCAAATCCGGCAAGCAGGACTGTGGCCAGTGCATATCTGGCATCGCTTATCAGTGCGGCAATGCGGGTGTGCCAGGGAACCGACAGGGAAGCGAACTGCTCGGCATACTCGAAGTTCATGTCCTCGATCACCTGCCGGGTCAACGCCGCCACGATTGGTGTAATCAGAATGGATTGCGCGACGATCATTGCAGCCGGTGTGTACAGGAACTGCAGAAAGCCCAACGGGCCGGCGTTCGACAGCGCCATGTAGACCAGCAGGCCCACCACCACAGGTGGCAGACCCATCAACGCATTTATGACTATCACCGCAACACCGCGGCCCGGAAACCGTACCGTAGCCAGCAAGGCACCCAGCGGCATCCCCAAGACGGCCGCAACAAATACCGCAGCAAGACTGACACGCAATGAAAGGCCGATGATCTCGATCAGATCGGCGTCCATTGCCGCTACCAGGCCAAATGCAAGGCGAAACGCTTCTGCAAAATCCTGCATAATCATGCAATTCGTGGTTATTGTTTCGGAAAATAGCCTATTGCAACAGAATTCGCATTGCAACTATCAACCCGGCCATTACCTGATGGCCGATTTAGCCACAAAGCCGTATTGACAATCTTTAATTTCTATTTATGTTAATTAACGTAAACAGAAATTAAAGAAACCCTCATCATGATGCATGACACCTTTGCCGCGCTCGGTGACGCAACCCGTTTTGCGATTGTCGAAAAACTGCTCAATGAAGGCGAACTGCCCGCAGGTAACCTGCAGGAGGTCGGCACCATTTCGCCACCTGCAATTTCACGCCATCTGAAGGTTTTGCGCGAAGCCGGCATTATTGAACAACGCATCGACAAGCAACGCCGCATGTACTCGGTCCGGCCGCAGGCCGTACGCACTATCGGCGAATGGGCAATGAACTATCAGGAATTCTGGCAGAAAAGCCTTGACCGGCTGGAGGCAGCCTTGTTGCAGGAAGGTAATGACGCATGAGCGAGTTGAAAATCGAGCGAATATTTCCCGTTCCGCCTGAGAAGGTTTTTGCCTTTTTGATCCAAACTGACCACCTGCTGAAATGGTGGGGCCCGGAAGGTGTCAGCATGAAGGAGCACAATCTGGATTTGTCACGACCGGGTGCCTGGTCATCGACACTGGTCAATTCAAACGGTGATCTGCACAAGATGAGCGGCGTGGTTGTCGCGGTTGACCCACCGAACTCCGTCGAATTCACCTGGGGGTGGCATGACCACAAGGACCAGCGTGGTTACGAGAGCCGGGTCAGGTTTGAGGTCCGCGAGAGGGACGGCGGCACGCTGTTCCAGCTGACACACTCCGGCCTCACCGATGAGGAGGCGGCCGCAAACCATGGCAAGGGCTGGGCATCCGCATTGCGGAAACTTGAAAACATTCCGGAATTGAGAAACTGACTGAAACCAAACACAGGAGACTATGAAATGCCCCAGTACATTTTCGCCTACCATGGCGGCAAGATGCCGGAAGATCCGGAAGAAGGCGCAAAACTCATGGCCAGATGGCAAGCCTGGATGTCCGGCCTGGGTGACGGACTGGTCAATCCCGGTCACCCGGTTGGCAAATCCAGCACGGTCAGTTCGACCGGCGTAACCAATGACGGTGGCTCAAACCCGCTGTCCGGCTTCTCCCTGGTTCAGGCCGACAATGTTGATGCGGCCATAGAGATGGCCAAGGGCTGTCCACACATTGAACACGGCACTATCGAAATTGCCGAAACCATGGAAATGTAGCGCACAGGCCGGGCCAATAGGCCGGTCGATAACTACAGGAGCCGTTGACGCCTGGATAGAATGCGGGCCCGCCAATTTTCATTGGTGGGTCCGGAGATGTTCAATGATGCCGCGCAGATGAGAATATGTCTTCTGGCAAAGCCTGTGTCATGCTTGCCTGACATGAGTCGCTTAAAGTCATGAAAATCGACGGCATGTGACGACGGCGCTATTGCTCCGCAAAAAAGTACTCGCCTAACAGGCCTGCGTATGGGGGCATGAAAAATACGCTACTCACTGCAAGCCTTTGATCACATGCCGTCCAGAGCAGTGCGACGCCGAAAACGGGCAAAAATATGATGATATCATGGAAACTTGATGGCTCACCGCATGAAGTGGCTGTTTTTTGTTCTTCGCATCGTCACAGCTCGCAGGTCGCCTGCAGGCAACAGAAAATTTGCCTCCAACCGGGCCCTGTCCGACTGCAATGTGACGAACTGCACATCCACCGGCTTACGGTTTTGCAACATTGATCACAGCAAGACGGCAGACAGAACCGGCAACTGAAGGAACCCAAGCCATGAACACGCAGCACCACACCAGCTTCACCAAGGCCATTCTGCACCCCACAAAGCGCTTGTTCCGTTCCAGAAAAAACAATCTGCTGTCCAGCCATCACATCGACCCCCACACAATGAGAGACATCGGTGTCGGTCCCCTGGCACAGTTCTAACGCGCTCAAACCTGCCTGTAAGCATCAACCCCGGGTCACCTGCCCGGGGTTTTGTTCTGCTGTGGTCCCGGCGCAGGTGCACACTGTCAATGTACCAGATCATGCAGACGTTCAACTGTCGCTACTGGAATGAACTGCCCACGCCGTCGCAGATATAGCGGTTCCCGTTTCAATTCTTCACGGTGTCACAGAAGTCGGCAATCGCGTGATAAGCAGCGTCAGTTTCAAAAATGAAGTTGTGACTGCCCGGCAGTACCTGCAGTGAGCACAGCCTGATGCGAGCAGCCATGTTTTCCTGTGCGACCCTGGGTGCCTGACCATCGTTCTCGCCTACCAAGACCAATGCCGGCGCCGTGATCTGTTCAAGCCTGTCATAGGTATCATGTGCAGCCCTGGCGTGCAGTTGTGCAACAAGGCCTTCGCGTACGCCAGGGTGATCTATGAACTCGACCTGTCGCTTCATGCGTCTCGAAATCATGACGGCCGCTTCGTCCGGATTGGCCGCCTGCCAATCGGCAGTGAAACGTTTGTCGGCGACTTCGAGGCCTTTGCGTGCGCGATCGATCGGGTCAAGTGCCAGGAATTTTTCGATTGCATAGGAAGATCCTCCGGCACCGCCCGCAGTAGTCGCGCACAACACAAGCGACATCACCTTGTCCGGCCATCGGATTGCAAGTTCCTGTGCAACCATGCCGCCAAATGAGTACCCAACAATATGTACCCGCTCCCAAGCCAGACAGTCAGCCAGCGCAACCGCATCTGTTGCAAACTGCACCATCTTGTACGGACCAGGAGGTTTGTCGCTTTGGCCCATGCCGCGCTGGTCATAGTGAACAAAATCGAACTGCTGCGCCAATATCGAATCCATGGGATTGGGATGCTGGCGCAAGTCCCATCCGGTACCGCCAATGAACAACATCGGTGCGCCTGTTCCGGTTCTTTGGTACACAACCTTCAGTCCGTTGATATCGGCAACAGGCATGTGTTTGCGCCTACCTGCCGTGTTGTGCGATGAAGCTTATCACACTGGCCCAAGCACGCTCGGCAGCATCGCTGTGATAGGCGTCACGATGATCATTGAAAAACGCATGGCCTGTTCCTGGATAAACTTCTACCGTAGCATCTGGATTGTCGGCCAGGCCTGCCCGAAGTGCCGCCACATCAGCGGGCGGTATGAGACCGTCGGTTTCAGCAAATGCCCCCAGATAGGGCTTATCGATCAGGCCTGTCAGCTCCACCGGCAGAAACGGCTTGTTGGCCATCCGCGGGAAATTGATACGACCGTAGAAGTTGATAACACCTGATACCGCATCGCAGATGGCGCCAAGATTGTGGGCAAAACGGCCCCCCATGCAAAAACCCCACGCGAAGACATGATCGATTTCTGTTCCACTGGCACCTGACTTCAGCCAGTTCGCTGCCATGCGGCAATCATTGGTGCATGCAACGTCATCAAAGGCCTCAAAGGTTTCCGCCCATTTCTCCAGCGGATCATCGGGCACCGGTGGCGGTTTGCCACGGAACAGGTCACAAACCACAGCGACATAGCCAGCTTCAACCAGACGTTCGGCTACCTCCTTCATGTGTGGGGTCATTCCCCACAGTTCTACGAAAACAAGCACCGCGATACGTGCGTCCGCACTGTCCGGCCTGGCGATATACCCATCCATGGTGCCGCCGGTTGCGGGTATCTGGCAGTTTGGCTGGATCAGGTCTGGCATGGGCAAGCCTCCTTGGTTGAGATTAGGTTTATCCGAACAACCGGCTGGGGAGCCAGGTCGCCAATTGCGGAAAACTGAATACAAGAACAAGTGCGATGATCTGGATTACAATGAACGGGATCACCCCACGATAGATATGCATGGTGCTGATCTCCGGCGGCGCGACGCCTTTGAGATAAAACAGTGCAAATCCAAACGGTGGAGTCAGAAATGACGTCTGCAGATTCATGGCAATGAGAACGCCAAACCAGACCGGGTCAATGTCGGAGCGCAAGATAACCGGGGCCACAATCGGCATGATAATGAAAACGATCTCGATGAAATCGAGGAAAAACCCCAAAATGAAGACCAGCACGCTGACCGCTATAACTGCGCCTATCACACCACCGGGGATTTGATCCATGGCATGAGTGACGACTTCATCGCCGCCGAATCCTCTGAACACCAGTGAAAAGATCGTGGCCCCGACCAGAATGGTAAAGGCAAGTGTGCTGATGCGCATGGTACTGGTGACGATGTCACCCAGCAGGCGCCGTTTGATCAAAATGAAAATAGCCGAGCAAGCTCCAGCCACCAATGCAAGGCTGGCGATTGCGGCAATCACAATCATGGCACCATTCCACAACGAAATGCTGTCCAGGGTTACCCGCAAGTCTGCGATCGAGCGAACCAGCGGCAAGATGAAGGCACCTGCAATCCCGGCGATGACCAGCTTGTCCGCCCACGCCGGCCACTGTTTGAGATGTAGCGCGTCATGCCGGAAACTCATGGCCGCCAGCAACAACCCGCCAAGCGCCCCCACACCGGCTGCCTCAGTTGGCGTGGCGATGCCGGACAGGATGGAGCCAAGAACGGCGAGGATCAGCAGTATGGGCGGCAGCAGGCTGCTCAACACATCCCGCCACACAATTTCATCGATCTCCTCCTTACTCAGTGGAGGACACAGCTTGGGCCGCATGATGCCAACGGCCAGCTGATAAAGCATATACAAGCACGCAAGTCCGAAGCCGGGTATCAATGCACCGGCAAACAGATCACCGACGGATACCGGCTCGGGTGAAAAATTTCCAATCTCTCGCTGCGCCTCCATATAGGCGCCTGACAGCTGGTCACCCAGGAAAACCAGTACGATTGATGGCGGAATGATCTGCCCCAGGGTTCCCGCGGCACAGATTGATCCGGCGGCAAGTGATGGATCGTAACCACGCTTTAGCATTGTGGGCAAACTGAGCAAACCCATGGCAACTACAGTCGCGCCGACGATCCCGGTGGACGCTGCCAGCAGCGCACCGACGAATGTTACCGATATGCCAAGTCCCGCAGGCAAGCGTCCGAACGCCTTGGCCATGTTGTTCAGCAGATCTTCAGCTACCCGGCTGCGCTCCAGGATTACACCCATCAGAATGAACAACGGAACCGCCGTCAGAACATCATTGAAAATGGCCGTACCGAATATTCTGGATGGAATCGCACCCAGAAAAGACAGGTCGAACAGGCCGAACAGGCTTGCGGCAAATGCCATGATGATCGCGGCGCCACTTAGTGCGAAGGCAACAGGAATGCCGGCCAGGACAGATCCGAAAGCAGCCGCAAAAAGCAATAGCACTAGGATGAGTTGGGTGCTGACCATGTCTGATATCACTCTTGCCCATTGCCATCATTGCCGGCAGGGGCATGCCATCTGTGGTCAGTTTGTCCGCTGTACAGGCGGAGCAATATCGCCACCGCCTGAAGCGCGAGCGACAATGCAAACGCCACGATTGTGGACTTCAGGAGGAAGATGGCAGGAATCCCGCCCGCCTGTCGGGACCCTTCCAGTGTAGCCCAGGAATTCACCACATAGGGTAGTCCGTACCAGCCGATCACACAGGCAACCGGCAATACGAAAAACGCCAGCGCTATCCGGTCAACGATCCCTTTCGCCGCGCGGCTCAAAGATGCATATATGATATCAACCCGAACATGTTCGTTCAGTTGAAGCACATAGGCCGCACCAAGCATGAATAATGCAGCGTGGCAGTATATGACTGCCTCCTGGAAAGTGATCAGACCGTAGCTGAATACATACCTCAACAGCACGGAAATCATCTGGAAGCACATCATGGCAAGCGCACACCACGCGGCTGTTTTGCCCATGGCACTGTTTACGAATTCAATCGCACTGATTAGCCGCTTCATGTTCAACCCGCCTGCAGGACGCGATCACGAGGGAGAGCAAAAACGGATACACGCCCTCCCTCGTTCTCCGGGAGTCTGGTTTATCAGGCTTTCATCGCAACAGAGCGTGCGGCCAGGTACGCCTGTTCCGACTGCTCGGTCCAGTTGGCGGCCTCTGCCAGGAAAGCCATGTAGCTGTCATATACTTTCTTGGTCTTCGGATCGGCCGCAGCAGCGTCTGCCAGGACTTTCTTGGACGCAACACCAAGTGCCTTCATCACCTCCTCGGGATAAGACCGCAGCTGGACGTTGTGTTTCGTCAGCAGGATGTCGAGGGAACGCGAGTGATTGGCAATGAAGTCGGCTGGATTCATGACATTTTCCTGCGCGGCTGCCAGTTGGATGACACGTTTGTCAGCGGCTGAAAGATCTTCCCACAACTTCAGATTCACGCCAAGGCTTTCAGCGGAAGTCGGCTCCTGGAAACCCGGGTTGTAAAAATACTTCGCTGCCTTGTAAAAACCGAAACCAAGATCAATCCACGGACCCGCCATTTCTGCGGCATCCACGGAACCGGACTGCAGGGCCGCAAATATCTCCCCGCCGGGAAGCGTTACCGCCGCGCCGCCAACCTCTTCGATAACCTTGCCCCCAAAGCCGGGGATGCGCATCTTGAGGCCCTTGAGGTCTTCAACCGAATTGATTTCCTTGTTGAACCAGCCACCAGCCTGACATGAACTGTTGCCCGCCATGAAGGCCTTGATGCCATAGCCTGCACTCAGCTCTTCCCACAGTTCCTGGCCGCCACGATGATATACCCAGGCATTGTGCTCGGCAGTTGTCATACCAAACGGCACGCCAGCAAAGAAGTTGAACGCAGATGTTTTGCCCTGCCAGTAATACTCGGCTGCGTGGTACATGTCCGCAGTCCCGCTGGCGACGGCATCAAATGCTTCAAAGGGTGGAACCAGTTCACCGGCTCCAAACACCTTAACCGTCAGGCGGCCGTCACTGGCTTCGGTGATGGAGTTTGCGATGCGCTCTGATGCAGCCCCCAGGCCTGGAAATTTCTTTGGCCATCCGGTCACCATTTTCAGTTCGCGTTTTCCCTGTGCATATGCCGGTGCAGCAAGTGGTACAACCGCAAGTCCAGCGGCGCCGGCCGTCACAAATGAACGTCGTGTGGTTTTCTGTGTCATGTGATCCTCCCTGGATCGTTTCTCTGGTTTCAACAATTTCGATAGGGTGTGTTCGCCGTTGAACCGCGGATGACCAACTCAGTTGCAAAACGGACCATCCGCGGTTCCGTTTCGTTGTTCTCGATGCTGTCAACAAGTGCTTCCACAGTTGCCGTGGCCATGGCATCGAGTGGCTGTTTCATCGTGGTGGTGTCAAAGACATCCCAACCAGCCATTTCAATTCCGTCAAAGCCGGTCACCCAGACATCATCGGGAACGTCGAGGCCCTCTGCACGCAACCCGCAAAGCACGGCGAACGCGATTACGTCATTGCCGCAGGCAATTGCATCCGGCGGCGAGGGTTGCCGCATCATTGCAATAGCCAGGTCGCGAAACTTGTCATGAGCGAACTCGGAGCGCGCGTAATATTGTTCCGGCAATTCTCTTCCTGCCGCCGCCAGTCCCTGCCGTATACCGGCTTCACGTTCCGCCAGAGTACTGCGGTCAAGCGGTCCGTTGATCATTGCAATGCGTTTGCGCCCGGCAGACACCAGATAATCTGCAATTGTGAGGGCACCTTCCAGATTGTTTCCTGCAATCTGGCTGATGCCGGGGTCGGTTATGTGACGGTTGATGCAGGCAACGGGCATGCCGTTTTTTCGGGCAGCCTGCATTGCTGCTGATTGTTCGCCGGCGGCTGTGAAGATCAACCCGTCAATAACCCGCTGGCGAATGGCATTTACAACGCCATCTTCACCCTCGGTGTCGGTGTTCCAGACCACCATCTGCCGGCCATGGCCTGTCAGCTTGTTTGCCAGATGAAGCAGTATTTCCGGCACGATCGGGTTTGTAATTCGCGACACCACCACACCTACCGTTCCGCTCAGGCTGGTTTTCATGGCGCGGGCAAAGGCATTTGGCTGATAATTCAGCTCCTCGATCACCGCCAGCACCCGGTTTCGGGTTTCTTCACGAACACTGCTGCTGCCGGACAAAACACGTGAAACCGTTGCCTGCGAAACACCGGCACGGCGCGCCACATCATTGCTGTTCAATTTTTGTGAATACGTATGCATTTATGAATATACAGGGCACCCTGAAAACAATGTGGTTAGGACCTTCGAATTATGAATACGTATTCATGTTACGGGAATTCCAGCGAATGAGTCAATCTACAATTGCTGAGAACAAGCTTGTGCGTGCCGGTTTCCAGCGAAATCCTGTTAGAGTGGACATCGAAATCGGGCAAACGTTTGCAGGCGTTGCTGTCCTCGCCAGGTGAATTGAAGCCTCACCGCATCGCATCACCTGGAGCACGCTCACAGGTGCAGGCTCGGATCAATTTCCAACCAGCCAGCTCTGCGTCAGAAAGCGATCCATTGGAGCGTAGTCATCGGTAAGAATGGCATCATTGCGTTTTGCCAGGACCTGTTTGTAGAAAGTCTCATCCAGTGCTGAAAACCGGGTCATGACGGGCGCGGGTACGACAATGGAAGAAAACCTCGTCGCCTGCTGTCCGGCCACGAGTACAAACACCCGCTGCTCGTTCTGGCCCGGCGGGCTGGCCTTGGTCCAGATTTCAACCTCGGGAAAAACCTGTTTCAAAGTGTTGAATACTGCAGCCAGCGCATACAGCCGTTCGGGAAAATCGACCACGTTCATGAGAAAAACGCCGCCGCCGCCCAACCTGGCAGCTACAAGCTCAAAGAATTCCCGGGTAATCAGGTGAACGGGTATGGCAATATCGCTGAATGCGTCACCAACAATAACATCGAAGCGCTCTGCGGGCCGCATTTGCAACGCGCGCCGAGCGTCTTCATGCAGGATCTTCATATTCTGCGGATCCAGCCAAAACTCATTGATTGCAGTGGCCGTCACCTGGGGATCTATTTCAGCAACCGTGATAGGTCCGGTGCCACGGTCTGCCCAGGCCCTCGGTACGGAATAGGTGCCGCCGCCAATGAAGAATGCAGAAAACCGGCGTCCGCTCATCCTGCGCCGGGCTATTGCATCAAACATAGCTGTGAATTCACTGAACATGATGCGCGGTACATCTCGCGCACTGGTTCCGTGCGACAGATGATCCAGTACCAGCCTTCTGACCGGGGCCTCAGGTCTTGCAGAAACGTCAATGACCCGGATACAGAAATACTGGCTTTCTCTCGTACACGGCGATGCCTGCAAAGCTGACACCACACATAGTGCCACGGCGCTGACCGCAAGGACTGCCAGATGCCTGATGCGAGACAACCCTTTGCCAAGCCCGATCAGCAACAAACCGGCAAGCGCGTAGGTTATGGTAACAACGGTGAGCGTTGCCGCTGTTCCCAACCAGGGGATGAACAGAAATCCAGCCAGCAAAGTGCCAGCGATAGCGCCGATGGCTCCGGCGGCGAACATTGCACCAAGCGCGTGGCCTGACCTGTGCCGTTTGTCCGAAATTGCAATCTGGGCAAGGACCGGTGCCGGCACACCAGCAAAAAGAGACGGCAGGAAAAACACGCTGAACGTCAGGACGACAATTCCCCAAACAGGATCAACAATCGCCTCGAGCAATTGTGATGCAATCAGCCTGAGGGCCAGCACGGCGCCGGCGGTGGTCACGGCGGCAGCCAGTACAACCCAACCGGTGTAGACCAATGCAGCCGACTGTGGCCGCTCGGCAACTCTCCCGCCCCACCAGTGACCCACCGAAAACCCGATCAGCACCACCGCAATCACCGAAGTCCACGTGTACAGGGACATGCCCACGTACGGCGCCAGAATTCTGCCCGCAACGATCTCGACCACCAGGCTTGCTGCTGATACCGCGACCTGCAGAACGATGAGAAAGAACAGTGCGGGACCACCCTTCGCTTCGGACATTGTTTTGCGTTCCTGTCTTGGCTGGATTGGTTTTCCGCATAATCACTTTGTTGGGCATGCCAGGCAATCCTGAATCATTGCCGGCTCATTTCAGCCGGGATCTGATGTGTGCGCAAGACAGTCCGGTGCGGATCCGGGCTGGGCCGGGAGCCATTTTATTGTTTCCTTAACCGTGATTTTTAGCCCGGTGTTAAGCACGATTTCAACAATGCCGGCCAAACGGAATTATTAAAATTCGAATTTACCTCTTAACAAAGGATTCAAGCCACTGTGGCCGTGAAACCGGCAATCATGGCAAACGTCCATGAACGTTTAGGGGAACGGCGCGGGATGCCTACGCACAGCAACGCACAGCACCTCGATCAGGTCATGGAAACATTCTTTGTCGGCTCCGCCATGAAGGATGTTTCGGCAAACATCATGGACCGGGATTTACCGGTCCGCGCCCGCCACATGCGTTCGATCGATGATCTTTTGATGCATGTCGAAGACAACGATGTGCAATGTGCGGTGGTCGACCAGTCACTGCCGACGGAAAGCCGTGGTGTGAAGCTGGTCCTGCTGGCAGGCATCCACAAGGTGAAACACCTGATTGTTGTCGCTCCGCCAAACAACCGAACCGGGATTGCATCCATTGACGGGGTCCACAAGGTGTTGTGCGGCCCGGCATCGCTGGAACAGATCACTGAAGCAGTGCTTGAGCAAACCCGGCCGGCTGCACCAAAATCAGTTGCGGCTACCGGCCATACCCTGGCCGCACGTGCCGTGGGGATTGAAAAAACCAGGCCCGGAGCCCGTGCCGTTTTTGCGAAACATCACGAGACAATGTCAGCCATTGCGTCCAGGGCCAGGCACAAGCTCTCCTTGTGCAATCTGGCCGGGTTGGGCAACCGCATGCAGACAAGGCCAGCCATGGCAACAGTTGCCTCCGCGTTCGTAGCCTTAAGCACCATCGCTGCACTGTCCCTGGCATCAGGCGGTTCCGTGACCTCTGTCTCGGCAGGTGGACAACCGGCGATGACGGAGATGTCGCCGGTCATATCCGACGGGCGTGCAAAACAGCCGCATCTCACAAGACAATCACAATCGGCACTGGAAGCAGCCGGACTTAGCAGGCGCGATGCAGCGTCGCGTCGGCAAGCATCGTTACGGACAATTGAACTGGAATACGTGCAGCAACGGGAGTTCAGGCAGGAGCTGTTGGCTCACATCTCCCGCCTGAACTCCCTGCTTACCGAACTCTCGACTGCACGTGGCAATGACAGATCCCGGAAATCCGGCAAACCTGCTGCCTTCAATACGCACAAGCGCCTGGCAGAAGTAAAAATCGAACTGGCGCTGCAGGAGCTTGAACTGAGCAGGGTGGACAGTATCCTCGCCAACCTCGATGTGCTGAAGACGAAGATAGATCCGCTGGAACATCGCCCACTCAAACTGGCCGACATCAGCTCAACCGGCATCAGCAACTAGAGCAATTTTCACCCAGAAAGAAGCGTTTGACCGGTTTTCTGTGCCCCCTGGACGAAAGTTACTCTAATTCCGCCACCGCAACGGGGATATGCGCCAATGCGACCCGAGGTGTCGTTTGCCGGCTTGTAGCAGTCCGGTGCGTCTGCTAGGTTTCTTCATCAAGACGATGCCTTATGGCTTGAACGGAAAATCCTTTTTTACCTGCTGACCCACTCCAGGAGCAGATGAGGATTGTCGTCAGACAACCGGACCAACGTGCGCCATTTGCGCAGTCCGGCCTGTGACGCCTGATTGCCTGTCATCGTGTTTGATATGAACCAGATGAGCAGGAAGGCCGGTCAGCGGATGAAAATTTACCCAGCAGCAATATTCTTCAGCGGAATTGTCGCCATGGCAGCCCCGGCCAGAGCGCATCTTGGCCATATGGGAGAACTGGCCGGTCACGGCCATCTTGCGGGCATGGCCGCGCTTGGCGCTGCGGCGGCAATCGCTGCTGCACTGGCGGCGCGAAAGCTCAAGAAGAAGGCCAAGCAGAAAACCGCCGAAGAGACTTCATCATGAGCAAGATCGGCGTGATGATTTGCGGCCACGGTTCGCGCAGCCAGGCTGCGGTGGACGAATTTGCCGTGCTGGCGGAAAAGCTGCCCGAGTTCCTGCCGCCGGACTGGCCGGTCGAGTACGGTTACCTGGAGTTTGCCAACCCGTTGATCCGTGACGGTCTCGACAAATTGCGCGAGCAGGGTTGCGACCACATTCTGGCCGTGCCCGGCATGCTGTTTGCCGCCATGCACGCCAAGAACGACATTCCTTCCGTGCTTAACACCTATGGCGCCACACACGACCTCAAGGTTCAGTATGGCCGCGAACTGGCTGTTGATCCGAAGATGATCCTGGCGGCATCTGAAAGGGTCAGCGAAGCCGTCGACAGGGCCAACAGCGAACACGGCGAAGTACCCCTGTCTGAAACATGCCTGGTTGTCATCGGGCGCGGCGCGTCAGACCCTGATGCAAACTCCAATGTGTCGAAAATTGCCCGCATACTGTGGGAAGGCATGGGGTTCGGATGGTGCGAGGTCGGGTATTCCGGCGTCACCTTCCCGCTGGTCGAGCCGTGCCTGGAGCACGCAGCCAGACTGGGATACAAACGCATTGTCGTGTTCCCGTATTTTCTGTTCACCGGCATACTGATTGACCGTATCTATGGCTTCACCGACATGGTGGCCGAAGCAAATCCGGACATCGAGTTCGTCAAGGCCGGTTATCTGAACGATCACCCGCAGGTTCTGGCAACTTTTGCCGAACGGGTGACGGAAATTCTCGACGGTCAGAACGTCATGAACTGCTCGATGTGCAAATACCGCGCCCAGGTGCTTGGCTTTGAAGCGGAAGTGGGCATGCCGCAGGAAAGCCATCACCATCATGTTGAGGGCCAGGGGGCAAACGCGCCGGGCTCAAATGTCGAGGACTGCAAGCTGTGCGACACGTTCTGCACCGGCGCCTGCCGTCTCGACGGCGGCCACGACCATCATCATGATCATTCGCACGATCACAGTCACGCGCATTCGCACGATCACGGCCACGCGCACAGTCATGATCATGGTCACGATCATCATCACCCGCCCTACCCTCATGCCAGCCACCCACTTGGCCCGGAAAGTGTCCGCAAGCACATGAAGCAGGACGACAAGTGATCTATGAACGCGAGCCGTCCAGAATTTATGAACTGAGCTTTCAGACGGTCCGGTCGGAAGCGCAGCTGGACCGGTTTTCGCCTGACGTTGCCGAGCTGGTGATCCGGCTGATCCATGCCTGTGGCATGACTGAAATTGCGGCGGAGATCGCCTGCACGCCTGACTG
The DNA here is from genome assembly GCA_024640405.1 of Alphaproteobacteria bacterium. Classification (GTDB taxonomy): domain Bacteria; phylum Pseudomonadota; class Alphaproteobacteria; order Rhizobiales; family Aestuariivirgaceae; genus Anderseniella. Next base: position 34,363 of record JAHEFB010000011.1, read on the forward strand.
TGTCAGCGCAGGCAAGGCGGCCCTTGAGACTGGCTGCAGTATCCTGTGCGATGTCGAGATGGTGGCCAGCGGGATCATCCGGCGCGGGCTGGCCGCCGAGGCAGATATCATCACGACGATCAACCATGGTGACACTTCCGCGATAGCAAAGCGTATCGGCAACACCCGCTCGGCAGCAGCAGTAGAGCTGTGGCGGGACCGTCTGGCCGGCGGCATCGTGGCAATCGGAAACGCACCGACCGCGCTGTTTCACCTGCTTGAACTGCTCGACCAGGGATGGCCGAAACCGGCGGTCATTATGGCTTTTCCCGTAGGGTTCATCGGGGCGGCAGAAAGCAAGGCGGAACTTACGGCCAATTCCCGCGGCGTACCGTTCATCACGCTGAATGGCAGACGCGGCGGATCAGCCATGGCGTCGGCTGCTGTAAATGCCTTGTCGCTTGGACTTGGCGGAGATGGCCGATGAGCAAAACCTGGCTGAATATTGTCGGCATTGGCGAAGACGGTGTCGGCGGGCTTTCCCCGGCGGCCCGCTCAAGCCTGAACAGTGCGGACATCCTGATCGGCGGCACGCGCCATCATGCTCTGACCGGTGAGATTACCGCCGAACGCGTGACATGGCCGAGCCCGTTTGATGCAATGATTGAAACCATCGCATCCTTGAGGGACAAACAGGTCTGCGTGCTGGTAACCGGAGACCCTGCCTGGTTTTCGGCCGGTGTGAAAATCGCATCGCATTTCAAGCCGGATGAGGTGAGCATTCACCCGCATGTGTCGGCGTTTCAACTGGCGGCAAGCCGCATGGGCTGGGCGCTGCAGGACGTCGTAACCCTCACCGTGCACGGCAGGCCGGTGGAAACGGTCTTGCCTGAACTGTTTCCAGGTGCGCGACTGGTGTTGTTGACCAATGATTCAAGCACGCCGGCACAAATTGCCGGCTTGCTGGTTGACCGCGGATTTGGAGGCTCGCGGATGACCGCCTTGTCTCACATGGGCGGGCCGCATGAAAAAACGCTCAACGGCACTGCGGGCGGCTGGTCCGGCAGCCCGGAAGATTTCCATACCTTGTGCGTTGAATGCCTTGCCGACAGTGACGCGCAGGTTTTGCCGCGCGGTCCGGGATTGCCGGATGACGCTTTCGAGCATGACGGCAAGATGACCAAATCGGAGGTCCGGGCGATCAGCCTGTCGCGGCTGGCACCCAGACCCGGAGACCTGTTGTGGGATATCGGATGCGGATGCGGATCGGTCGCGATCGAATGGATGCGGATGGCCGGCAACGCCCGTGCCATCGGCATGGATCCACATGCTGACCGGCGGGAGGTGGCACGCCGAAATGCGCTCAAACTTGGCGTTCCCGGCCTGCAGCTGATCGATGCCGTTGCTCCGGCAGGCCTTGCAGGCCTTGACGCACCGGATGCCGTTTTTATCGGCGGCGGAGCCAGTATGGCCACCGTGGATGCCTGTCTGTCGGCTCTGAAACCACACGGCAGGATTGTCGCAAACGCCGTCACCCTGGAGAGCGAACAGATACTTTCAACTGTCCACGACCGCCATGGCGGGCAACTGGTCCGGCTGTCCGTGGCACGTGCCGAACCTGTCGGCCGATACCATGGCTGGAAGCCCTTCATGGCTGTGACACAGTGGAGCAAGACCTCATGACCGGCACTCTGTACGGTATCGGGCTTGGCCCGGGCGACCCGGAACTGATGACCCGCAAGGCGCACCGGCTGATATCGGCGGCACAGGTTGTGGCCTATCCGGCGCCTGATACCGGGGACAGCTTTGCCCGATCCATCGCGGCTGATGCGATCAACGAAAACGCGCTTGAAATACCGATCGTGATCCCGATGCGCGTGGAACGGTTTCCGGCCCAGAGCGTCTATGACGAGGCGGCCGCAGCCATCAGCGCGCATCTCGAAGAAGGAACAGATGTCGCGGTCCTGTGTGAAGGCGATCCGTTCTTCTACGGGTCTTTCATGTATCTGTTTGGCCGCCTGGCGGAAAGCCACAGGACCGAGATCGTACCCGGTGTTACCTCCATGACGGCCTGCGCGGCAATGGCTGCGCGGCCGCTTTGTGCCCGCAACGAAGTACTGAGTGTCGTCCCGGCGCCGATCGACGAAGTGCTGCTTCGAGACAGGCTGCAGGCATCGGGTGCTGCCGTCATCATGAAGGTCGGCAGGCACCTGGCCAAGGTGCGAAGGGTAATAGCAGACCTCAACATGACCGACCGGGCAATGTATGTAGCGCATGCCTCATTGCCGCAACAGGCCGTGGTGCCGTTGGCCGAAGCGCCGGAAACCGCGCCCTATTTCTCGATGATCCTGATTGGTGGAACGGACCCTTATGCCAAATCCTGATACCGTAGTCGTGTTCTTCACCGCGTCTGCCGAAGCCACGGCGCGCAAAATAGCAGATACACTGGGCGCGCAACTGCATGGCCGCAATCCAGCGGGCAAGACAGATGCTGTCATTGAAGAGGTGGCACCGCATCTGCGGGCGCTGTTTGCGGCAGGCCATGCAATTGTCGGCGTGTGTGCGGCCGGCATTCTGATCCGCTGCATCGGGTCACTTGTCACCGACAAGTGGCACGAACCGCCGGTTGTCTCGGTTGCAGAGAATGGTTCGAGCGCTGTTCCCCTGCTTGGCGGTCATCACGGTGCCAACCGGCTTGCCGTTGATATCGCCAACGCCCTTGGCGGCCACGCCGCATTGACCACGGCCGGCGACGTGCGTCTTGGTGTAGCGCTCGATGACCCGCCTGAAGGCTGGCGCCTGGAAAACCCGCTTGATGCAAAGTCCGCCATGGCGGGCCTGCTGGCCGGCAAGGCTGCAACACTTTGCGGTAACGCAGACTGGCTGGCATCGGTTGGTGAACTGGCGAACGTGAGTTTAACCCCTGCGCCGGACGACATTTCACCGGTTCTGCTTTCGGTTGAAGGTTGCGAGCCACTGACCTACCGCCGGCAATGCCTGACGGTCGGCGTCGGGTGTGCGCGCGGCTGCGATCCGGATGAAATGATCGCACTGGTGCACAAGGCCCTGAGCGACGCAGGCCGCTCGCCCTACGAGGTGGCAGGTGTGTGGTCGATTGACGTCAAGGCCGATGAATCCGCCGTACACGCGCTGGCGGAAAATCTTGGCGTTGCGGCAGCGTTCTACAGTGCGGCTGACCTGGAAGCACAGGTCTCGCGGCTGGCCAATCCGTCAGATGTGGTTTTTGCCGAAGTCGGCTGCCACGGCGTGGCGGAAGGGGCGGCTCTGGCGGCGGCCGGGAGCTCTGCAGAACTGCTGATCGAGAAGACAAAAACCGCCAATGCAACCTGCGCGGTTGCCACTGTTGCCGGCAAGGCGCAGCCATCAAGAGAACGGGGATTACTGTCGGTCATCGGCATCGGGCCGGGTGCTGCCGACTGGCGCACGCCGGAGGCCTCGCGCCTGATCGCTGAGGCGCAAGAACTTGTGGGTTATGGCCTTTACATTGACCTGCTGGGACCGCTGGCGGCGGGCAAACCACGCCAGGATTTTCCGCTGGGCGGTGAGGAAGACCGCTGCCGCTATGCGCTGGAGCGTGCCGGAGAAGGCCGCAATGTTGCGCTGATCTGTTCAGGCGATGCGGGCATCTATGCCATGGGCGCCCTGGTCATGGAACTGATGGACCGGGCGGAAAATGATGGCGGGGTAACGGATGCCGCAAAGCGCGTGCAAATAATCAATGCGCCCGGCATATCGGCCCTGCAGGCCGCATCTGCGCGTGCAGGTGCAATTCTGGGCCACGATTTCTGCACCATCTCGCTGTCCGACCTGCTGACACCGCGCGCCGACATCATCAAGCGGCTGCATGCTGCAGCTGAAGGTGATTTCGTGATTGCCTTCTACAACCCGGTTTCCATGAAACGGCGCACATTGCTGGCCGAGGCACGTGACATCCTGTTGCAGCACCGGCCGGCAAATACACCGGTTTTGCTGGCCAGCAATCTCGGGCGGACCGACGAAACCCTGCGACCACGGACACTGGCAACGCTTGAGGTTGACGAAGTCGACATGCTGACAGTTGTGCTGGTCGGGTCGTCCAACACCAAAACCTTCACGACAGGCGACATCAGCGCCGGAGCAGACGGCAACCGCATATACACACCGCGCGGATATGCAAAACGCATTGACGCCAAAGAGAGCAAGGCATCATGAAAGTCTACTTTATCGGGGCCGGTCCCGGCGATCCGGATCTGATTACCGTCAAGGGCCGCCGCATTATCGAAACCTGCAGGGTGTGCCTATATGCAGGCTCACTGGTACCTGAAGCGGTTGTTGCGTGCGCGCCGGCGGATGCGCTGGTGCGCGATACCGCGCCGATGACGCTGGACGACATCATTGCCGAAATGCTCGCGGCTAAAGAGCGTGATGAAGACGTGGCGCGAGTGCATTCCGGCGATCCATCGCTTTATGGCGCCATTGCCGAACAGATCAGACGCCTGAAAGATCATGACATCGACTATGAAATCGTCCCCGGTGTGTCGGCCTATGCCGCAGCAGCGGCTGCCATGGGACAGGAACTGACGATACCTGAAGTATCCCAGACGGTTATCCTTACCCGCACGGCGATGAAGTCGTCTGCAATGCCGGAAGGCGAAGACCTGGCAACGCTGGGGCGCACCGGCGCCACCCTGGCCATTCACCTGTCGGTTCGAAACATCCGCGAGATCGAGCGCCAGTTGATCCCGCTTTACGGTGCAGACTGCCCGGCGGTGGTGGCCTACCGCGTCGGCTGGCCCGACCAGCATTTCATTCGCGGCACCCTGAGTGATATCTGGGGCAAGGTGCGCGATGCAAAAATCACCCGCACGGCGCTGATCTTTGTTGGGCGGGCACTGGGTGAAACCTATTTCCGTGACAGCGCGCTGTACGACGGGGCACATGCCCACGTGCTGCGTCCGGTCAGGAGCAAGGCCAAGACCGGTTAGCGCGCAAGCCAGTTAAATCCGAAGCGCACCGTGTTTGTAACCGGGCGGCCCCAATTTATCGAGTGACATAAGTCCCGGACGTGCGCGGATGACATCGGGAATGCGGTTGACCAGTGTCGAGCAGGTGGTGAAGCGGTATGAAACACCCTCGTTTCTCAGTTCCATGTCGGGTTCGCCACAAACCTGCCAGTGGTTGCAGTCTGCATCGCCCTCGCCATACACACAGCCCTTCATCTCGAGCGCGAATTGCGGTCCTTCTTCAGTGGCGATCTCTGTCCAGTCAATTGTTCCGATCAGGTGCCCAGGCTGAATCTCATGCCCGAGGCTGCGACACAACACCGGTGAATTCGCCAGCACCGGTTCCACGTCGGATTTGATTGATTTCACGGTCAGTCCGAGACTGGCCACCATCGCTTCCAGCGTCTGGCGAGCCACGAATTCCGGCCATCCCTTGCTGGCGACGTGCTGCGCGAAAGCATCCCCGGACTGGCCGACAAACAGGTGTCCGGCCACTTCCGGTCCGTAGTCGTCAACGTTCCAGACACAGCGCCCGGCGACCCGGTCTACCCGGTGGGACGCCCCCAGAAGCGTCGTGACGTGGTTCAGCCAGAAGACGTCCTGTGCGCCTGAGGCTGCCAGTGTGACACCATTCGCCCTGGCCAGCTCGTCCAGCGCCGCCGCATGGTCCGGAGCAGTCGTCCACGGAAAAACCGTTTCTTCTTCAATGGTGACTACGTTGACGCCATGTTCGAGGCAAAGTGCGAAATGGCTTTGCATCTTATCGAGATAGCTGCCGACGCAGACGACGGCGATATCGGCTCCGCGGGACAGAACCAGGCGCGGATCGGCTTCCACCAAGACACCAAGGGTCCTGCCGAGACCGGCCACCTCGCCAAGGTCGCGACCAACCTTTTCCGGGCTGCGCCCTATGGCTCCGACGATGTCCGCGCCTCTGTCGACAAGCAGGCGGGTGACAATGGCACCCATGGCGCCAACGCCGTAGACCACAACACGAACGCCTCGTGCCGGCGCGCCATCAGTTGTCATCCGGAAACCTGGCGTTCGTAATCGGCGACATCGTACCAGCCGAGTGATTTGACGACCTCAAGATTGTCGTCCAGATCCCACTCTTCCCAGCCGGAGAAGCGAACAGCGTTGCCCGTTTCCCTGTGCCGGCCCTCAAAGGTCCACGCGTAGACCATGTGGTGGTCGGCGACCAGAACGGTATCGCAGGTCAGGGTCAGGCCGGGAAAGTCAGCCATGAAGCCTGCCGCCATGTCGGCAATTTCGGCTCTGGTGGTCATCGGATCACCGTGGTTCATGCCGAAACTTGTGGTGGCAGCATAGCGCTTGGCCACCAGTGCCGCATCACCGGATGTCCAGGCGGCACAATGGTCCTCGGCAATCCGCCGCGCCGTCTCGTTGTCAGGCAGCATGCAGTGTCTCCAGGCTGTATCTGGGTTGAAATCGTGGTTGAAGGCTACCGAAAGCGCATGTGGAAATCAAACCGCATATTCTAGACAGAAGCTGGAGCAATGATGTGGGCGAATGAGCCGCATACCGGGCCTGACCTTAAACCCATGGGTGCGAGTTTTTCGCCGAATGCGTCGCTCGCTTCGAACAGGCGTTCAGCGCCTGCCTCGCTGACAACACTGGAATAGTGGAACTCATGCCCCGTCAGGGCCGTGTTCCAGGGTGCATCGCCAAGGGGTGTAAACCGGCGGTATCCGAGATTCAGTTTGCGGGCTGCAAAGGATGTTTCCACCGGCAGCAGACCCAGCATCCCGTGTGAATTTCCATCGGCATCGATGATTGCCGCGCCAAGCGTCATGTAGCCTCCACACTCGCCATAAATCAGCTTGCCGGATTGTGCAGCAGCGCGCATTGCAACGGCAAAGTCCGATGCCCTGCTGAGGGTCTCGGCGTGCAATTCCGGATATCCACCCGGCAGATAAATGGCATCGCAACCAGCATCCGGTGCTTCGTCCGCCAGTGGTGAGAAGAATGAAAGTTCTGCGCCTTGTTCCCGCCAGCCCTGCAACAGATGCGGATAGGCAAACGAAAAGGCAATGTCGCGGGCAACGGCAATGCGTTGCCCCAGCGGCGGCAGGTGCGCAACGCTGCCCGGTTCGGGCAAACCGGCGGCGGCTGAAATCAGCGCATCCAGGTCAACACTGTCGCCAGCAATTGCCGCTGCGTTCTCCAGAAAACCATCAAGGTCTGCATGCTCACCGGCCTGGACCAGCCCCAGATGCCGTTCGGGCATGGCAAGCGAGGCATGACGTGCCACGGCGCCAAGCACCGGCACACCGGTTGCCGCAAGAGCCGCGCGGGCCATGATTTCATGACGCGGTGATCCCACCCGGTTGAGAATGACACCGGCCAGAGGCAGGTCGGGTTTCAGGGCGCGAAGGCCTGCTACGGGCAAGGCGGCTGAGTGACCCTGCCGGGCGATATCGAGTACAATAATCAGCGGCAGGCCCAGCGAGACCGCCAGATCTGCAACAGATCCGGATCCTCCAGGTCCCGCCCCGTCAACTGCTCCCATGGCCCCTTCAACGATCAGCAATTCGCCCGGCTGGCGTGCGGCCAGATATTTCAATTGTTCACCCGGCATGGCCCAGGCATCCAGGTTGACGGATGGATGCCCGCAGGCGGCTTCATGGAATTTCGGGTCGATATAGTCCGGTCCGGACTTGGCGCCGGCAATGTCATGCCCGCGGTTTTTCAAGGCGCGCAGCAGTGCAAGGGTCATAAGAGTCTTGCCGGAGCCAGACGCGGGTGCAGCGATCACCAACCCCCGGCGAGACATCAGGACGCGTCTTCCAGCAGATTCCGGCCTGTTGCGAGAGGGTCCAGCGAGCGGGGTTCGTGACCTGCCAGCTGCGAAGCCCAATCCAGTGCCTGGCGCAGCAACGCAACCCTGCCAACGCACACAATGGCCGGCGGTTCGATGCCATGATCGGCAATATCCGCCGGCGCGTTCGCCAGATCGGTCTCAAGCACGTTCATGGTCGGCAAGGTGGCATTGGAAACAACCGCAACCGGTTCCGTCGGATCACGGCCCGCCTCGATCAGTTCACCGCAGATCTGACTGATATGCTTGATCGCCATGTACATGACGATGACCGGTGAGCCTTTTGCAATGGCGACCCAGTCTATCGCTGATGGCGCAAGCCCGGTCTGGTCGTGACCGGTGAGGAATGTTACCGCCTGGTTCACATCGCGATGGGTTGCGGGAATACCTGCATAGGCAAGCCCGCCAATGCCGGCGGAAATCCCGGGCGTGATGCGCATCGGCACGCCTGCCTGCACAAGTGTCTGGGCCTCCTCGCCGCCGCGGCCGAACACAAACGGATCACCGCCCTTGAGGCGCAGTACGCGTTTTCCGGCCTGCGCCAGTTCTATCAGCCGCAACGAGATGTTGCGTTGCTTTGGCGACGGTTTTCCACCGCGCTTGCCGGCATATTCGATTGTGCTGTCAGACTTGCGCCAATCGAGAATTCTCTCGTCAACCAGTGCGTCATAGACAATCACATCAGCCTGCTGAAGCGCGTTCAGGCCATGCAGCGTCATCAGGCCGGGATCTCCGGGGCCAGCCCCGACCAGCCAGACCAGACCCGGTGAAAACACCGGCCAGTCACCATCAGGCAGTTTTGCTATATGGGTTACATTGGTCATTCTGATCGCGAAATTACCTGCTTTGATTGCCTAAGACGAGACAGGAAACGACATGTTTTCCACGCTGGCGCCAATATGCTTTAATTTGAATAGCTTATCGTGCAAATGCAGAAGCGGGAAATGCAAAATGAGACACCCGTCTGCTATCGGCTGGAATACCGGTTTTGATTTCATCACCACCTGAAAAAGTCTACGCTGGATCACGATGAACAGGAAGCCCGACACAGAACTGCGGACCGGTTTTACAACCGGCGCCTGCGCGACGGCTGCCGCCACTGCTGCCACATCCGCGCTGCTCGGGGCAGGCTTCCCGAATCCGGTCGGCATTACCCTGCCGCGCGGGCAA
>JAHEFB010000011.1:43453-92670 GCA_024640405.1 Alphaproteobacteria bacterium
GCCACATCCGAACGGGTCGCGCAAGACCTGTTTGGAGCGCCTGACCATGCCATGCTCGACATGGGGGATTTTGCCGGCGGCCTGCTGAAATATCTGAAAGTCCATCCGCTGCCCCGGCTCACCATTGCCGGTGGTTTTGGCAAGTTGACCAAGCTGTCGCAAGGTGCGCTGGATTTGCATTCATCCAGGTCGCAGGTCGATTTCGGCGGGCTGGCGCTGCTTGCTGACAATGAGCAGGTATCGTCTGCCAATACCGCAATGCAGGCTCTGGAAATTGCCGGCCCGTGCCTGGCTGGAAAGGTGGCTGCCGGCGCACGGCAAAGCGCGCTTGCGACCCTTCACGGTGCGCCGGTGGAGGTGGACGTGCTGATAGTCAACCGGGACGGCAAACCTGTCGCCAGCGCCGATGCATCCGGAGAGCGCACATTGTGAGAAAATCATTTCGTCTTCTGGTGCTGGCGGGCACCGGGGAGGCCCGCCAGCTTGCAGAGCAACTGGGTACAGTGAAAGACCTCGACGTAATTGCGTCGCTGGCCGGGGCTACCCGGCAGCCGAAACGTTATCCGGTCGAAATCAGGACAGGCGGTTTTGGCGGAGCAGACGGCCTTGCCCGGTACATTGGCGACCGCCAGATCGACCTGATTGTAAACGCAACCCATCCATTCGCGGAAATCATGAGCGCCAATGCGGCCCACGCCGCATTCGCAACCGGTACTACACTGTTGCGTCTGCTGCGGGAGCCCTGGCAGCAGCAAGACGGTGACGATTGGCAGGAAGTGGCCAACATGGCAGAAGCGGTTGCCGCCCTGCCCGGCGATGCACGGGTGTTGTTTGCGACAGGAGGCGGCTCGGTTGAGCAGCTGGCGGCAGCGGAAACCCGCGATGACATCTGGGGCGCGATCCGGTTAATTGACTCATCAAATCAATGCTTTCCGCTGAAACAGGGCGAGTTCATCCTGGCACAACCTCCGTTCCCGGTCGAACAGGAACTGGAGCTGATGAAACGATTGAAGGTCACTCATCTGGTTACCAAGAATGCCGGTGGTGAATCGGGTATGGCAAAGCTGCAGGCAGCGCGCACGCTTGGCCTGAAAGTGATGATGGTCGGACGGCCCGAACAGCCCGACGGGCAGATCACCGTGGCCACTTTACCCGACATGATGACCGCGATCATGACCGCAATGTCGCAAAGCAGGCCTGAAAAGGCGGATTGATTGCTTGACACTTAGGCCTTGCGCCGTGCAATCATGCCAACAGAGGTTCCTGATTGTCCGGTGTTGAACACTGGCGAATGGGATGAAAAGGGAATACGCGATGAACCGACCCAAACAGGGGGTTCAAAAACGTAGCCGCCCCCGCGACTGTAGACGGTGAACAGGCGTCCGTTACCACTGTGATACAGGCCACATCGGCCAGTGACACGGGAAGGTGGATGAAACTGTAATGACCCGTCAGCCAGGAGACCTGCCTCTGGTGCCGGTTTGTGCCGGTTGAGAAACGTGAAACGGGCGGGGTGCTCCCGTGTCGCGACGCCGGCAGGAAACCTGATCCGGCGCGAGACCAGCGCACTCCTCTGCCATTGAGGTATATGGAGAGGACGACTTAGATGATCCAACTGAAACATGTCCGCAACGGACTGGCCGCTGTCGCTGTGACTGCAATGACGGCAACTCCCGCAATAGCCCACCATCCGCTTGGCGGCGGCACACCGGAGACATTCATGCATGGTGTTCTTTCCGGTATCGGTCATCCGATGCTGGGTATCGACCACTTTGCCTTTATCGTTGCAATGGCGCTGGCCGCGGTGGCCATGGGCAGGCTTGCAACCGCGCCGCTGGCCTTTCTGGCCGCGTCCACGGCTGGTGTACTGCTGACCTATGGCGGCGTTACCCTGCCAATGATCGAAGTGATGGTGGCAGGCACCGCGACCCTGATCGGCGTTATCGTGCTGTCGGGACGCAAGCTGTCGATGCCGGTTGCTCTTGGCCTGTTCGCGTTTGCCGGCCTGTTCCACGGTGCGGCTTACGGCGGCGCAATTGTAGGTGCAGAAAGCACACCACTGCTGGCCTATCTTGGCGGCCTGGCGATTACCCAATACGCCATCGCATTTGGTGCAGGCACACTGGCCAGGCTGTTCTGGGACGGCGCGAATGCAGCCTCCGTCAGCCTGCGGGTAGCAGGCGGTGTAGCAGCCGGTGTCGGCTTTGCCTTCCTGTTCGAGCGCGTTGAAGGACTGATCTTCCCGGGCGTAGTCTGAACAAGACCGCTTCTGCTCGATCCAAACCGCAATTGATCGGGCGCTGCCTTGTTTGTTTCAAGGCAGCGCCTTTTTCAAATGTGCCTTTAATTCAGAGATAAGAGACCATGGTTCAAAAGATCCCCGCTACGGTTGTGACCGGCTTTTTAGGCGCCGGTAAAACAACGCTTATCCGGCACATGCTGTCGAATGCCAACGGCAAACGCATTGCGCTTATTATCAACGAGTTCGGCGACCTGGGCGTCGACGGCGAAATTCTCAAAGGCTGCGGTATCGAAAACTGCAGAGAAGACGATGTGGTGGAACTGTCCAATGGCTGCATCTGCTGCACTGTTGCAGAGGATTTCATTCCCACCATGCAAAAGCTGATCGACCGCGATGAAGCGCCGGACCACATTGTGATCGAAACTTCGGGTCTGGCTCTGCCGCAGCCGCTGGTGCGGGCATTCAACTGGCCCGACATCCGTACCCGGGTAACAGTGGACGGCGTTGTGACTGTTGTGGACGGACCTGCAACCGCGGCAGGGCAGTTTGCCCATGATATTGCTGCCGTCGACCGGCAACGTGAAGCCGATGACGGTCTCGACCACGAGACACCGCTCAGCGAGCTGTTTGAAGACCAGCTGGCATGCGCCGACATGATTATCGTCAACAAGGCGGATATCCTGGGCGATGCCGGCGCCAGCGATGTCTCGGGCAAACTGAAGGCTAAACTGCGGGCCGGCGTACAGGTGTTGCAGGCAAGTCATGGCGCAATCGATCCGAAGATTCTCCTGGGTCTCGGCATTGGTGCCGAAGACGACCTGGATGCCAGGCATGAAATTCACCACCACCATCACCACGATGATGACGACCATGATGATCATCATGAACACGAACATGGTCATGATGAATTTGACAGTTTCGTAGTCAGCTTGCCGGAAATCAGTGAAATGGATGGCTTTCTGTCACGTGTGCGGGATGCCATATCCGACCACGGTGTGTTGCGCCTGAAAGGTTTTGCGGCGGTGCCGGGCAAGCCGATGCGGATGGTCATCCAGGCCGTCGGTCCGCGCATAGACACGCATTTCGACCGGGCTTTTTCCGATGACGAGACGCGCGCCACGCGACTGGTGGTAATTGGCCAGCATGGGCTCGATCAGGCGGCTATCACGTCGGCGCTGGAGATCGCGGCAGGGGCTTGAGCGAATGCACCTTCTCGCCGCCCGTCCAGGCGACATAACCGACGGCACTGAACCGGTTGATCCAGACCAGAGCCCGGCGGATGTGGTGTTTGTCTCGGCTGCGGATACCGAGCTTGCCGCGCTGAGCCAGGCCCGAGCAGCTCTTGGCGGGGACGCTCCCAGCCTGCGCCTGGCGCAACTTGGCTGGCTGAAACACCCCTACTCCGTTGATCTTTATCTGGACAAGACCGCCACCAAATCGCGGCTGGTCGTTGCCCGCCTGCTTGGCGGGCGGGCGTACTGGACCTATGGCCTCGATGAATTCGCCGCCCGGCTGAGGCAGGCCGGCGTGTTGTTTGCTGCCTTGCCCGGGGACGACAAGCCGGATGAAGCCCTGCGTGCAGCTTCCACCGTCAGCGACGAGGACTGGATGGCTCTCTGGTCCTACATGGTGGAAGGCGGGCCGGAAAACTCCGCAAACCTTCTTCGGCTTACCCGGCATATTCTCGATGGCGAGGAGCGCCCGCAATCCGCCAGACCGTTACTGCGGGCAGGTCACTACTGGCCCGGTGCGGCACAGGCGGACCAGCGCACGGTGAGTGCCGGCTGGTCAGCGGGTGCGCCGACAGCAGCAGTGGTGTTTTACCGGGCTCTGGTGCAGGGCGGCGGTCTGGATCCGGTTGACCGGATGATAGAGGCGCTTCAGTTGCGCGGGCTCAACCCGAACCCGGTGTTCGTCGCATCGCTCAAGGACCCGGTATCCGCCGCGACGCTCACCGGCATTTTCGATGCTTGTCCACCGGATGTGGTCATCAACGCCACCAGTTTCGCGGTGTCGTCACCCGACCCCGGCGACTGGCGGGAAGAGCGTGCAGCGACGCCGCTCGATCGGCCCGGCGTGCCTGTGCTGCAGGCGGTTCTGGCGGCGCATTCGCACGATGCATGGGCTGAAGGCATGACCGGCCTCACCGCCCGCGACATCGCCATGAACGTTGCGCTGCCCGAGGTTGACGGCAGACTGCTCGCCCGCGCCATCAGTTTCAAGGACGAAGATTATCGCGACGAGGCCTGTGAATGTGCCATTGCCACTCACCGGGCAGTGCCCGACCGGGTGGATTTCGTTGCCGATATGGCAGCACGCTGGGCACGCCTGAAACGCAAACCGGCCGCTGACCGCAAGGTGGCGATTGTTCTGGCGAATTATCCCAACAAGGACGGCAGACTGGCCAACGGTGTCGGGCTGGACACGCCGCAAGGTACAATTGCAGCCCTGTCCGCCCTGAAGGCGGCAGGATATCTGGTTGAAGATGAGCCGGAAAGCTCCGATGCCCTGATGCGGTCAATCCTTGCCGGCCCGACCAACTGGCTTAGCGAGCGGGCACGGAGAAACGGCGGCGAACGGCTGTCGCTGGACGCCTATCACGCCCGCTACAGCCAACTTCCGGGTGAAGTTCGAAAGCGTATTGAAGAGCGCTGGGGCAGACCGCAGGATGATCCGTTCTTCGGCGATGACGGATTTGCTCTGGCCATTCACCGGTTCGGCCATCTGGCGGTGGCCATTCAACCGGCGCGCGGATACAATATCGATCCGGAAGAAACCTATCACAGCCCGGACCTGGTACCGCCGCACAACTATCTGGCGTTCTATTTCTGGCTCCGCGGCGATGATTTCGACGCCGATGCGCTGGTTCACATGGGCAAGCACGGCAATCTGGAATGGTTGCCTGGAAAAGCGACCGCGCTGTCAAAAGCCTGCCTGCCGGAGGCCGTGCTGGGTCCGGTTCCCAACCTGTACCCCTTCATTGTCAACGACCCCGGCGAAGGTACCCAGGCCAAGCGCCGGGCGCAGGCCGTTATCATCGATCATCTGACCCCACCGCTGACCCGGGCGGAAACCTATGGGCCGTTGCGGGACCTGGAAGCGTTGGTGGATGAATACTATGAAGCTTCCGGTGTCGACCCGCGACGCATTGGCTATCTGCGTGATGAAATCCTGTCGCTGACACAGGTCACCGGGCTGGATGTGGATGCCGGAATGGCCGACGCCGATGATGCCGATGCCCGGTTGCAGAAACTCGACACCTATTTGTGTGAATTGAAGGAAAGCCAGATCAGGGACGGACTGCATGTGTTTGGCGCAGCGCCGCTAGGCCGGCTTGAAACCGACCTGGTGATCGCGCTGACCCGAATTCCACGCGGCGACGGCAGCGGCGGTGATGCATCCCTCATTGGTGCGCTGGCGGCAGATCTTGAATTGCACGACGACTTCGACCCGCTGGACTGCGAGATGGGCAATACGTGGGATGGCTCCCGTCCTGAAATTCTGTCTGCATTGAGCCCCGATACCTGGCGCACCGCGGGAGACACGGTCGAGCGGCTCGAACTGCTGGCCGCGCAACTGGTATCGGGAGATATGCAACTGCCGGAAGGCTTGCCGGCCACAGCAGGTGTTCTGGGTGAAATAGAGAGCCGGATCCGACCGGCGGTACGCGCCTGCGGGACACGGGAACTTGGCGGCCTCCTGACCGGCCTTGATGGCAGATTTGTGCCACCGGGCCCGTCCGGTGCACCAACGCGCGGGCGGCTCGATGTACTGCCGACAGGGCGCAACTTCTTCTCCATGGATGCGCGCGCGCTGCCAACCCGGGCGGCATGGGTGTTGGGAAAAAAATCCGCTGAACTGCTTGTAGAACGCCATGTCCAGGATCATGGCGACTGGCCGCGTGCCATGGCGGTGACGGCATGGGGGACGTCCAACATGCGCACCGGCGGCGACGACATCGCCCAGGCGCTGGCGCTGATGGGCGTCAAGCCCAAGTGGGATTCCGCTTCCACCCGCGTGACCGGCTTTGAAGTCATTGCGCTGGCACAGCTGGGCAGGCCGCGGGTCGATGTTACGTTGCGGGTTTCAGGGTTCTTCCGCGATGCATTTCCGGCACAGCTGGAACTGGTTGACGGCGCGGCCCGCGCGGTCATGTGTCTGGACGATGAGCCCGCCTCGGAAAATCCGGCAGCGATTCGCTACCATGAAGAAAAACGCAAACTGATTGCGGGCGGTTTGCCGGAACCTGATGCCGTTGCCAAGGCCGGCACAAGAGTATTCGGCTCGAAACCCGGTGCCTACGGTGCCGGCCTGCAAGCCATGATAGATGAAAAACTCTGGGCCGCGCGGGAAGACCTGGGTGACGCCTATCTTGAGTGGGGAGGCTATGCCTATGGCCAGGGCGTGGATGGCCGGGCTGCGCATGAAGAGTTTGCCACCCGCCTGTCGAAGGTCGAGGCCGTCGTACAGAACCAGGACAACCGGGAGCACGATGTGCTGGACTCCGATGACTATTATCAGTTTGAGGGCGGCATGAGTGCGGCTGTCGAAAAACTTCGGGGACAAGCACCTGCGATCTACCACAATGACCATTCGCGGCCTGAACGTCCCGTGGTGCGCACCCTTGACGAAGAGATAGGGCGGGTCGTGCGATCACGGGCGGTAAACCCCAAATGGATAGAAGGAGTGAAACGGCACGGATACAAGGGAGCCTTCGAGATTGCTGCCACGGTCGATTATCTGTTTGCCTTTGCCGCAACCACCGGCGCCGTGCGTCCGCATCATTTTGACCTTGTGCATGAAGCCTATCTTGAAGACGATGAGACCAGAGAGTTCATTGAAACACATAACCCGGCGGCCCTGCGCGAGATCGCACAACGCCTGAGCGAGGCCATGGAGCGGGGAATGTGGACACCCAGATCCAATTCAGCGCGCGGCCTGATAGACCAATTGAAAAGCGGAGAAACCAGATGACAGACGACATCGAGAAACACAATGCCAAGATGCTCAAGAAGAAGGTTGCCCGTGACAAGATCATGGCAACCAAGAC
The DNA here is from genome assembly GCA_024640405.1 of Alphaproteobacteria bacterium. Taxonomy (GTDB): domain Bacteria; phylum Pseudomonadota; class Alphaproteobacteria; order Rhizobiales; family Aestuariivirgaceae; genus Anderseniella. The sequence goes on from JAHEFB010000011.1 coordinate 50,746, forward strand.
CGAGGAAAAGGGCCTGGTGATCGTGCACACCGGCAAGGGCAAAGGCAAGTCATCCGCCGCATTCGGCATGATATTCAGGTGCATTGCCCATGACATGCCGTGTGCCGTGGTGCAGTTCATCAAGGGCGGCATGTCGACCGGAGAACGGGACCTGATTATGTCGAAATTTGCCGACAAATGCCCGTTTTACACCATGGGTGAAGGTTTTACCTGGGAGACCCAGGACAAGTCCCGCGACATCGAAATGGCGCAGGCGGCGTGGGCCAAGGCAAAAGAACTGATTGCCGATGACCGCAACCGCATGGTGCTGCTGGACGAAATCAATATCGCACTGCGCTATGACTATATCGACGTCGATGAAGTGGTGACCTTCCTGACTGAACACAAGCCGGAAATGACCCACGTGGTATGCACCGGGCGCAACGCCAAGCAGGACCTGATTGATGTTGCAGATCTGGTCACCGAAATGGAGTTGATCAAGCACCCGTTCCGGTCCGGCGTGAAGGCCCAGGCTGGCGTCGAGTTCTAGAGCAAGATGCGGTTAGATTGGATCATTTGATGGCGGAAAACCGGTTCACTCGGCTAGGCGCGTCGCGCAGCGCGATGTGGGTCATCGGGCAAGCGGCGCAACGACGCCGATGGACCGGTTTTCCCCACCCGGAAAGGACAGAAAATGCTGATAAAATTGGAAATATGGGCCGGGCGATTTTGCCCTCTGGCGTCGTTGTATCGCACTTGTGGTGGGGCTACACCGCAGCGTGCAATCCGCCTAGCCAGTGACCAAAATCGCCACGGTCAAATGATGCAATCTAACCGCATCTTGCTCTAGGGCTGAACACCCGATGCCTTCAAGCCTGATGATACAGGGAGCCGGCTCGAACGTCGGCAAGTCCTTGCTTGTCGCAGGGTTGGCACGTGCCCTGACACTGCGCGGAATGAAGGTATTGCCGTTCAAGCCACAGAACATGTCAAACAACGCTGCGGTAACGGTAGACGGCGGTGAAATCGGACGGGCCCAGGCGCTGCAGGCACTCGCCTGCAGGACGGATCCGGTGACCGACATGAACCCTGTCCTTTTGAAGCCGGAAACCGAAACCGGTGCGCAGGTTGTGGTGCATGGCAAGCGGCTGACAAGCGTGAAGGCGCGCGACTATGCAAAACTGAAACCGCAATTGATGGATGCGGTTCTGGCCAGCTTCGATCGCCTCCAGAAACAGGCCGACGTGGTGCTGGTGGAAGGAGCCGGCAGCCCGGCCGAGGTAAACCTGCGGGCAGGCGACATTGCCAATATGGGATTTGCGCGGGCGGCAAATGTGCCTGTCATCCTGACCGGTGACATAGACCGGGGAGGCGTAATCGCGCAACTGGCCGGCACCAAAACCGTGATCGAACCGGGCGACGCAGCGATGATTTGCGGGTTCCTGATAAACAAGTTTCGCGGCGATACCTCTTTGTTTGACGATGGATACAGATTGATTGAACAACTTACGGGATGGCCGGGCTTCGGGGTCATTCCATGGTTTGACGACGCCCACAAACTGCCTGCAGAAGACGCCCTCGACATCGGCGGCAGATCAGGTGACGGCGACTTCAAGGTGGTGTGCCCGGTATTGTCGCGCATAGCGAATTTCGATGACCTCGACCCACTGAAAGTAACGCCCGGTGTAAGTGTGCACATGGTGCGTGCAGGCCAACCGCTGCCCGGCGATGCCGACCTGGTCATTCTGCCGGGCTCCAAATCAACCCGCGGAGACCTGGAATTCCTGCGCCTGCAAGGCTGGGACATCGACCTTGCCGCCCATGTCAGGCGCGGCGGACATGTGCTGGGTCTGTGTGGCGGCTACCAGATGCTGGGCCGGAAAATAGCAGATCCCGGCGGTATCGAAGGCCCGCCCGGGACCACGGCAGGTCTGGGCCTGCTTGATGTCGAGACCACGATGATACCGGACAAGACATTGACCCAGGTTCGCGCCAAACACATCGCGAGCAGCTGCGCTGTCTCCGGCTACGAGATACACATTGGCCGTACCGACGGGCCGGACAGGGCGCGGCCACTGTTTGAAATAGACGGCCGAGCGGAAGGTGCCATATCTTCTGACGGTCGTATCATGGGCAGTTACCTGCACGGCATCTTCAGTGCCGACGAATTCAGAACCCAATATGTAAACCTGCTTGGCGGGACGGCGGCGACCACACCATACATGGAAAGTATCGATAAAGTACTGAATGAATTCGCCGGCCATCTGGAAACTCACGTCAACGTCGACAGTTTGCTTGAGGTCTCCCGGCGCGACACCTGAGCGGGTAATACCAACGGAAGCAATTATTGACTCATTTGACCGATTTTTCGCGTTTGCCGGCTAGAGCATAGGGCGTTAAATTTGCATCATCAATTGCGCCAAGTTTGCGCATTTGATGATGATTGCCTGATTCTGACTAAACGCCCTTTTCTCTAGAGCAGCGACATCACAACCAGGACGCCGGCCGCCACGATCAGGCATCGCTTCAGCATGGCCAGAGCACCTACTACGGTTGCTGCATCAGGATCAGGTGCGTCTTCATTGATCCACGGATGTTGTTCGATCCGGTCGGCGTAAGTGCGCGGGCCGCTCAACCGACAGTTCAGGCCTGCCGCCATGGCAGCTTCCGGCCAGCCGGCATTGGGCGAGCGATGCAGGGCTGCATCGCGGCGCATGACCTGCCAGGCATGGTTTCTGTCGTTGCTGACCACCACGAACGCAACACCTGTCAGGCGTGCCGGTATCCAGTTGACGATGTCATCAAGCCGGGCCGCAAACTTGCCATAAGCCTCATACTTTTCAGTGCGATAGCCGATCATGGAATCCAGCGTGTTGACAGCCTTGTAGGCCGCGATACCGGGCAATCCAAGCAAGACGCCCCAGAACAGGGGAACGATCACACCGTCGGCGGTGTTTTCAGCCAGGCTTTCTATGGCAGACCGGGCAATGCCGGCTTCATCCAGCCTGGCCGGGTCACGGCCAACTATCCTGGAGACAGCATCGCGTGCCCGCTCGATGTTGCCTGCCGCCAATGGCTGTTGCACATCTTTTACGTGATCATGCAGCGAGCGCGCCGCCAGCAAGGGCCAGGCCAGCACCGCCCCCGTCACCACACCGCAAACACCGTCCGGCAGCATGAGTTGCACAATCAGCCCAACAGCGGCACAAGCCGCCACAACAAACAGACTGGATATCGCGCCGACGATGACCCGGTGATTGCGGGCTGCGTTCTGCCGGTTCAACCGCACTTCGAGCTGCGTGATCAGGCGGCCAATCCAGGTTACCGGATGACCGATGCGGGCATACAGCCAGTCGGGCCAGCCAAACAGCCAATCCAGCAACAAGGCCAGCGCCATGGTCAGTGCAAACGTCATGGGTGTTGCAATATCAGTATGGTCAGGCCGCGCCAAGCAGCTTGTTCTTTGTTTCCGCCGAGAGTAGGACTGTCGGGACTATGACAACTGCAGCCACACTCACGACCTTCATTCTGGGCGGCGCGCGATCGGGCAAGACCTCGCGCGCTCAGGCGCTGGCGGAATCAACCGGACAGCGACGCTGCTATGTTGCAACTGCGCAAGCTTCAGACGCCGAGATGACCGCTCGTATCGCGGCCCATCAGGCAGAACGCGGACAGGGATGGTCGACGCTGGAAGCGCCGCTGGAGCTTGCCGATGCCGTTGCCGGCGCGGCCACAGACAATGACGTGGTGCTGGTTGACTGCCTTACCTTATGGCTTTCAAACCTGATGCACCACGAACGCAATGTTGCGAACGAAACCAGCGCGCTGATCGAGGCAATGAACGCCAGCAAAACGCCGGTCATTGTGGTGTCCAACGAGGTTGGCATGTCGATCGTGCCGGAAAACCGGCTGGCGCGGGAGTTTCGCGATGCCCAGGGAAGGCTCAATCAGCAAATCGCAGCGGCGGCCGACACCGTTGAGTTCGTCACCGCCGGATTGCCACTGAAGCTAAAAGGCTGAGGTAAACGGACCTGAATCTTAGTCCAATGGCGGAATGCGGGCAACAAAATGGCCCTTCACTCCTTGCGGCCACTGTTTGAAGGGGACTACGCCTGTGTCACTTTCCGCATGTCCTGCTGCATATTGGACCAACGCGCTTGCAGATTCTTCACCGGGTTCAAAAGAGCCCAGTACGTAGGCCAGCTTGCCATCTGCTGAAATAGCAACATTGCAGCCATGCTCGCACCCCATCAGGCAGGGGACACCGCGAACTTCGACACCGCTGACCTCATCGGCGGCCCTCAGGACGCTGTCCAGCATAGCTTCTCCGCACGGCGTGCGCTCCTTGTCTTCGCGCACGGCAGGCTGGCGACAGGTTGTGCAAACAGTAATTGTGGTAGGCATGAACAGCAGGCCTTCAAATTGTGATGATAGTGCAAGGTGCGGTTATATTGAACCGTTTGATGAAGTCAAATCATCCCATATGCAAGGCATGAAGCGCAGAGCGATGTGGGTATCGGTCAAGCTTCACAACGCAGCAGATGGGTTGATTTGGCCCACCGGAGGCCGGTTTTTCGCGCCCGCAGAGCTTCGTTGCAGTCCGCTTGTGGTCGGGCCAGACCAAGGCGCGAACCGCGTCTCGCCAGCAAACGCGAAAAGCCGGTAAAACGTTTCAATATAACCGCCCCTTGCTCTAACCCGCAGAGCCGGGCACAAAGCCAGCTTTTACACGATCACAATGTGGATTGGCGAGCCCAATCGTTGACTGGTGAGGTCACAATCAGCTGAGGTTGCGGCAACGCCCGCCGGGCCGGGCCCTGCGTGGTGAAACCGTTGCCGCTGTGCCGAAACAGGTGATAACTATCTCACCGTTGCCTGTGCAGATACTCGACTGGAACATAACCGGCTTGTCCGCCAGCACGCGCGCATTGCTGATTGAAAAGGCGTTGACAATGGCGTCGTGGCGCGCCTGGCAGATTTTCCGGTTGTCGTTGGACTTGCGAACCGCGAAGTCAATAATGAGGGCAGTTGCCTGGCCGGTTTCGTCGCGCACCAGCCAGTCGGAAAACTGGTCGGCATCGACCGTGGGTTCGACGACCGGCAATACTTCCCGGTCGGCCTTCACAGACTTGACCAGGGAAGCCGCGCGATCAGATGTTTCATTAGCGGTTGAATTTTGAACAAGGCGGGCCGCAACACCAAGGCGATCGGATTTTGTATGACCCCAGGTCCACATCGATTTCCTGACGGTTGTGTGGTGGCGCGCTGCAGCCGGTGCCACCGGTGCCGCCACAGTTACCGATGATCGTGCATCCACAACCTGCCACGACAGAGTCGGCAATAGAGCGATCGTCGAAACAGCTATGGCGGTACGCATGGCATGGGCAGCAGGAGACCTGAAGACTGTCACCTGACTACGCCTTTTCGCGCACAATGCGCTTGCCGCTCTGGTTCAGCAATTCCAGATTGTTGCGAATAATCGGATTGTCCGGCTCACGTTCGTAGGCCGCCAGAAAATGCCGCCGGGCTTTCTTCAGGTCACCACGCAGCAACTGGGAGTACCCCAGATTGTTCAGCATCATTGTATTGCGGCCAACCAGTTTGATGGCCTGATCGTAGGCGCGGTCTGCAAGATCAAACCGGCGCAATCGATCATATGATGCCGCCAGCCCAACCCAGGCTTCCGCGTCGCGTGGCGAAACTTCTACAGCTTTGCGAAAACTCTTTTCCGCCAGACCAAAACGGCCCTGGCGAAATTCCGCCTTGGCGGTGTGCAGCAAATTATCTGATGCATGATAAGGCGCACGGCCTGCGTGATGCCTTGTCCCTGTTTCACCTTGCTGATGATCAGATGCGGCCGGCTGAAACCCTGCGGGTGCCGCTTGCGAAGCGTCAATGCTGGCACCTACATCACCTATGCCGGTAAATGTCAGGCCTTGCGAACAGCCAGCAAGGCCGACGGCCAGAATACCGGTGATAATCAATTGATTGAACTTCATAATGCGCCCTCCCAAATTCAGACTCAGGCAGGCACACTGACACATGCCCATGAAAGAACCTTCATCGGATTCATTCAAATTTTCAGCAAAACAAATACATTAAATTTTTATGAAAATACTGATGCTAAACACTATTGATTCTATTTTTATGCATTAGTGAACGAACACTTTACTGTATTAGCATCAAACACTCTATATAGGCCGTGTTATCATGTATATTGCCGGAAATTCTGGAGATTTCTGGGAGTTTATGGGATGGCAGAAGATACGACGCGGCGCGAATGGCGCAGCAAACACCACACGCTGAGCGGCAAACAGTTTGGCGGCGGCTTTCCGGCAATGCAATTGTCAAGCAAGCGCAGCCGGATTTTCGCGCTGGGTTGCATTGCCCTGGTATCGGGCACTGTTGGCGCGACCATAACCGGTCAGGTGTTTGCCTACAGGTTCAACAATCTAAAACAGGCGCAAGTCGTTCAAACTGCTCCGGCTGAGCCGCAAGTGGAAATGTCCACAGTGCTGGTGGCAACCCGTACCCTGCGCTTCGGCGACAAAATTGACAGCTCGACGGTTCAAGCCGCCAAATGGATTGCCGGAACAGAACCCGAAGGTTCGTTCAAAACGCTGGAAGATTTCACAACCGGCGTTGAAGCGCGGGCAGCGCTTGGACCTATTGAAGTAGGCGAGGCAATTCTTGCAGCAAAGGTAACCGGACCCGGTGAGCGTCCAACCTTGTCGGCGCTGGTTGAGGACAATATGCGCGCCCTGACGATTGCCGTCGACGAGGTGTTTGGTGTGGCCGGCTTTGTTCTGCCTGGAGACCGGGTCGACATAATGTTGACGCGGTCATTGACGGCAGGAGACGCTTCGACCTCGCAGGCTGACGTGCTGGTGCAAAACGTGAAGGTGCTGGCGATAGATCAAAAGGCCGATCAACGGCTTGATGCGCCAAGTGTTTCAAGCGCGGTTACGTTGCAGGTTGATTCAGAGATGGCCCAGAAACTGGCCCTCGGCGGTTCCATCGGACGGCTGTCACTTGCGTTGCGGGCGGCAGGCTCAGCCCATCGGGCTGAAGTAGGATCCGTTTCGCTGGCCGATCTTACCAGCGATGTTAGCCGCCGCCGGACGATGACCGTCATACGAGGCATCGGCAACCGGTCAGGGGTACGCCCCCTTGCAGCGGCCACAACAGCGGTGCCGGTACAACTGCAAAACGGTGCAACAGAACAAGATTAATGCGAAGGGAGCGCCAAGGTCGGCCTGACGGTTCAGGCTGTTGAGACCAAACAGGCGCGCAGGGAGATATAAAATGGGAACGTCAATCGAGACACTTCCGGGAAATAGCTGGCGCAGCATGATGTCACGCCTGGTGATTGTATTGTTCAGTTGCATGTGCGTCTGGACCGTAGCGGGCCAGCAGGCACAGGCCGCCCAGCAGTTCAAACCGGGCACCAGTCTTGTGATGCGGATGAAAGTGCCGGTTGGACAGTCGGAGACAGTCAAGTCGGTGGCTGACATTTCCAACCTGGTGGTTGGCGACCCTGACATCGCCGATGCTTCGCCTCTTGGTACGCGTGCCTTTTACATCCTGGGCCGCAAGACCGGACGCACCAATCTTTCACTGTATGACGCCAGTGACAATCTACTGGGTGTCATCAATGTTGAGGTTACTTTCGATACCAGCGGCCTGAGAGATGCCCTGCGCACCGTGCTGCCGCGTGAAAACATCAAGGTGCGCAGCGTGAACGGCAGGGTCCTGCTGCAAGGTGTAGTGCACAGCGCAACTGCAGCTGCACGTGCAATGCAGGTGGCCAAGGACTTCGCCGGCAACAATGTCACCAACGCCATGACCGTGGGCGCAAGCCAGCAGGTTACGCTGGAAGTGCGCTTCATCGAAGCCAAGCGCAACGCCAGCCGCGACCTCGGCGTCAACTATTCGGTGAATGCCGGTGGCATCAGGTTCCAGCCGTTTGGCAGTGCACTGGCGTCAAACGCCGCTACAACGCCATTCGGCCGGTTCGTTGCCGATATGCTGACCGGCGGCATGTCGGCTGACATCATCGTTCAGGCTCTGGAGAAGAAGGGGGCAGCGCGCCGCCTTGCTGAACCAAACCTGACGGCATTGTCAGGTGAAACGGCCAGTTTTCTGGCTGGTGGCGAGTTTCCTGTTCCAGTGGCGCAGGACAGTGACAAGATATCCATTGAATACAAGAAGTTCGGTGTCAGCCTGGCGTTCACTCCAACCGTGCTGGACAACGGTCTGATCAACCTTGCTATCGAACCGGAAGTCAGTGAACTTGATTTCAGCCGCACAGTGACCACCAGTGCCATTCAGATTCCGAGCCTTATCGTGCGGCGGACCAAGACCACGGTTGAACTGCGCGACGGTCAAAGTATTTCGATTGCCGGCCTGCTGCAGACTTTCAATTCACGCAATGCAGATCAGTTGCCGTGGCTGGGCGATGTGCCGGTATTGGGCAGCCTGTTCCGCTCAAGCGGTTTCCAGAAATCGGAAACCGACCTGCTGGTAATCATCACACCACGGCTTGCCAAACCGGTTGATCCGTCAAAACGGATTCCAACGCCACTGGATCTGACTTCGTCGAGCAACGATGAGGAGCTGTTCCTGCATGGCAAGGTTGAAGTCAGCCGCAACTACCTTTCTTTCATAGAGAACGGCGGTCACGTCAAAGGCCCTTACGGTCACATGATCGATCTGCCAGGAGGTTCAAATGCAATTGTCACCAAGTAAACCGATCCCATTTGGTCACGGACTCCGGATAACCCTGATGTGCCTGCTGTTTGCAGGGTGCAGTCACAGCAACCTCAGCCACTCGGACAAGATTGCCCCTACCTCGGGTGATGCGGTTCACGCGGCAACGGTTCTGCAAACGGTTGATCCATGGCCGGATTATGTGCTCGATACAGAAATCGACATGGATGGCGAACTGGCTGTTAAACGCGCCAACGACTACAAGAATGGCCAGACCAAGCCAATTGAGGGCGAACGCTCGACGGGTGGCTCGTCGATATCCAAGGGCGGTTGATAATGCGGCCTCTGGTGGAGCAAAGCTTCAATTCAGGTCAAAAACGCTCTAGGGTGTGGTGACAAGTGCGGGCGGGAGTTCCGGCTCCTGCCAACTTTGTTTGGCATAACCCAAGAGAACCAAATTGAAGCCGCAGCCTTATTGGACCGACATGCCTGCAGCACAGATTGCTAAGGCCGATACCAGCGACTGGACTGTGGTGTTGCCTGTTGCAGCAACGGAACAGCACGGACCCCACCTGCCCGCCTCAACGGATGCCGACATCGCCCGGACCATGGTTGCTGCCTGTGTTGCCATCCTGCATCCGAATGCGAAAGTGTCGTTCTTGCCGATTGAGGAAGTCGGGGCATCGGCAGAACATGGCGATACCCCTGGCACGCTGTCGCGGGACCCGTTTGAACTCGCCCAGGCCTGGTTTCACATTGCGGCCGATCTCAACATCAATGGCATCCGGAAACTGGTCCTGGTCAGTTCGCACGGCGGTAACACGCCGGTATGCGACATGGTTATCCAGCGCGCGCGGATTGAACTGGGCATGCTGGCGGTTGCAACGTCATGGTCGCGCTTCGGATATCCGGACGGGTTGTTCAGCGCGGACGAAATAGCGCTGGGTATCCATGGTGGCGATATTGAAACGTCCATCATGCTGGCGGCGCGACCCGATACCGTTGACATGACAAAGGCAGAGGACTTTCCGTCTTTGCAGCATGACATGGTGCGCGGCATGAAACACCTGCGAGCATATGGCCCGCATCGCTTCGGCTGGATGATGCATGATCTGAATGGGCAAGGTGTAACCGGCAACGCCGGCGCTGCCACGGCTGAAAAGGGCGCAGCCGTCATCGCCCATCAGTCGCGCGGTTTTGTGGAATTGCTGGAAGATGTGAAGGCTTTTGACCTGGATGATCTTATAGCCTTTCGCCCTTAAATAGAATCGTTTGACCGCTCTTCTGCGTTTGCTGGCAAGGCATGACCCCCGCCGTGGTCTGGTTGACCACAAGGGAGACATAATACCAACGGAAGTAATTATTGACCCGTTAGATGGAGGCAAATCCCGCCATTCTGGCAGGCGCCGTGTGCAGTGCGATGCGGTGCTTCGGGTAAGCGCGGCAACGCACCAGATGGGCGGATTTGGTGCCATCAAACGATTCAATTCAAGGGTGAAAGACTCTAAACACTGAGATACTGATCCCTGATCTCCGGATTGGTCTCCAGTTCTTCGAAAGTCGAGTCAAACACTGCGCTGCCGCTTTCAATAATGATGGCGCGATCAGCGACGATGCGCGCGAAATGCAGGTTTTGTTCGGACAAAAGCACCGTCAGGCCCTTTGCCTTGATTTCCAGCAGGGTCTGCGCCATCTGCTCGACAATCACCGGCGCGATGCCTTCGGATGGCTCATCAAGCAACAACAGTTTCGGATTGCCCATAAGTGTTCGGGCGATGGTGAGCATTTGCTGTTCGCCTCCCGACATCTGCTTGCCGCGGTTGTTTCGACGCTCGGCCAGGTTGGGAAACAGCTCAAACAGGTGCTCGACGGTCCAGACAGGCAGGCCGTCGCGCGCCGGCTGGCGGCCAACTTCCAGGTTTTCCATCACCGTCAGGTCACCGAAGATACGACGTTCCTCCGGCACATAACCTATGCCGGACTGCGCCACTTTGTGAGTAGCCCATCTGGTGATATCCTGACTTTCGAACTGGACCGACCCGGCACGCGGGCGGGCCAACTGCATGATGGTCCGCATGGTGGTGGTTTTACCGGCACCATTTCGTCCAAGCAGTGCAACAACCTCACCGGTCTTCACCTTGAAAGACAGGTCGTGCAGGATATGGGCCTTGCCGTAGTAAGTATTTATGTCGCGAAGTCCGAGCATCGTGTCAGCCATGCGCCTGCCCCTCGAACAAGGTGCCGCCGCCAAGGTAAACCTCCTGCACACGGGCATCATTGCGAACTTCGTCAACACTGCCGGAGGCAATCAACTCACCCCTGTTCAGCACCATGATGCGATGAGCGTGAGCAAAAACCACGTCCATGTCATGTTCTGTGAACAAGACCGATATATTGCGCTCCGCCACGATATCGGCAGTTAGCTGCATCAGCCTCACCCGTTCCTTCGGCGCCATGCCGGCGGTGGGTTCATCCATCAGCAACAGTTCAGGCGCATGAGCCAGCGCGATGGCAAGTTCAAGACGTTTCAGATCACCATAGGCCAGGATGGCAGCTGCCCGTTCGGCCTGTTCCTTCATGCCGACAAGCGCCAAAAGGTCCATTGCCTCCTCCACGTGCTGGCCGGATGCCGGACGCCAGATGTCCCAGGTTCTCCGGTGATGCGAAATCAGCGCCATTTGCACGTTTTCACGCACCGTCATCGAGGCATAGGTGGCGGTAATCTGGAAAGTTCGCCCGACACCCTTGCGCCAGACCTTTCTGGGGCTGAATCCCAGAATGCTTTCACCATTGAGCATGACCTGGCCTGCATCGGCCTTCAGCTGGCCATTGAGCATGTTGAAACACGTCGTCTTGCCTGCTCCATTCGGCCCGATCATCGCCAGCAACTCGCCCTTGACAAGATCAAACGACACATCTGATACGGCCTTGAGACCCCCAAAGGATTTGGACAGATTGCGAACGCTGAGGACGGACTGGCTCATGAGGAGGCTTCCTCGCCATGTTCGAAACCTGCCTTCATGGCAATTTTCCTGATGAAACCGGCAATACCCTCAGGCGCAATCACGACTATCGAAATGATGATGACGCCCAGTATGGCGCGCCAGTAGTCGAGCCGGGAGATTTCATCCTCAAGCAGTCTGAAGACCCCTGCACCCACAACCGGGCCGGACAATGTCTGAACACCGCCCAGCAACACCATGACTAGCGCATCCACCGAGCGGGGAATGGCCGCCTCGTCAGGAAAGATCGATCCCTTGGAAAACACATAAACGCCACCTGCTATACCAGCGAACATGCCCGCCATAACAAAACCCGCCCACTGGTGTTGCCGCAAATTGATACCAATGGATTCCGTTCGATTGGGATTGTCGCGACCGCCGCGCAGCGTATAGCCGAAAGGCGAGAATATGATCCGCCGCATGGCAAGAATACTGCCACCGCACAGAACCAGCGCCAGATAATAATACGCCGTTTTGGACTTTGCCCATTCGGACGGCCAGATGCCGAGCAACCCGTCGTCGCCACCGGTCAGGTCCTGCCACTGAAACGCCGTTGACCAGACGATCTGGGCAGCAGCCAGCGTCAGCATGGCCATGTATACGCCAGAAAGCCGGACACAGAACCAGCCAAACACAAGCGCACCGGCAGCAGCCATCAATGGGGCAGCCAGCAGCGCAATTTCCATTGAACCACCAGCATACTTTATGACGAACGCCGCACCGTAGGCCCCAAGGCCAAAATAGGCGGCATGGCCAAACGATACCATGCCGCCATTGCTCATGATGAAGTGCAGGCTGGCTGCAAACAGCGCGAAGATCAGCACGTCGGTTGCCAGCACGATTGCAAACTCTCCAGCCAGGAATGGCATTATTACCAGACCGACCAGCAATAGTCCGGCGACAGATTTTGCCAGCGTGCTTGCGGGTCGGATCGGCAACTCGACCTGGCCTGCGGAATGAGCCAGCGTCTCGGGTTTTCCAAGCAGACCGTAGGGCCGCAGGATCAACACGACGGCCATGACCACAAATGCCAGAACAATGGTTGCCTGGGGCAATACCAAAACACCGAAGGCATTCAATTCGCCGATCAGCAGGGCGGCTATGAAAGCGCCCGGAATCGAGCCCATGCCGCCTATGACGACGACGACGAAGGCTTCAGCGATAATCGACAGATCCATAAGCAGGTTGATCGACACTCTAGGGACCTGAAGCGCGCCGCCCAGGCCTGCCAGAAACGAACCCAGAAAAAACACCGTGGTGAACAGCCATGACTGGTTGACACCCAAGCTCGCGACCATCTCGCGATCCAGTGTGGCAGCCCGAACCAGCACACCCCAGCGGGTGCGATTGAGCAGCAACCACAACCCGCACAGCACGATGGGGCCAAGTGCGATCAGCAGCAGATCATACTCCGGTATCGGTTCGCCAAATATGCGCACGACGCCGTCAAGGCCGGGCGCTCGTGGGCCAAACTGATCTTCGCCGCCAAAAACCAGCAGTATGGCATCCTGCATCACCAGGACGACGCCAAAAGTGGCCACCAGCTGGTACAGTTCCGGCGCATTGTAGATGCGCTTGAGGATCAGGATTTCAACGACGACGCCGACCAGTGCCACAATCAGTGCGGCGGCAATAACTGATCCCCAAAACCCCAGAATACTGCCGGGCACGTATTGCACCAGCGAATAAGCGACATAGGCGCCCAGCATATAAAACGAGCCGTGCGCGAAATTCACGACACGTGAGACGCCAAAAATCAGCGACAACCCGCAGGCCACGAGAAACAGCGATGAAGCGCTGGACAGGCCCGTCAGGAACTGGGCGAAGTAAAAGCTCATTCAGCCCCCTTGGCAAACGATGGAATTGGCGGGCCCGGAACCCCCGGCCCGCCCGCAGTGTGAGTTTACTCGGCTGGACGCATCGACTTTACGTCCTCGTCGGACGGCTGATAGTCGGCGCCGTCAGCGTAGAACCAGTCGACCATGACACCGGCACCGTCCTTGACATCGGTTTTGCCTACCCAGGTGCCCATTGTGGCCTGATGGTCCTGCGCCCGGAAAGTGAACTTGCCTGACGGTGACATCACTTCGAGGCCCTTCATGGCATTGACGAGGCTTTCAGCATCGTAAGCATCGGCCTTCTTCAACAAGGTGGCCAGCGAGGCAACCACATTGTAACCAACTACCGAACCGAGTTTCGGCGCCTCGCCCCATTTCTTCATGTAGGCATCAAAAAACACCTTGTGTTCAGGTGTTTCAATTGCTCCCTGCGGATAGCCAGTGACGATCCAGCCCTTGGGTGCTTCGCCCTTCAATGGCTCCAGGTATTCCGGCTCACCGGACAACAGCGACACAACGGTACGGTTTTCAAATGTGCCGCGCAGATTACCTTCGCGAACGAACTGGGCCAGATCACCGCCAAATGTCACATTGTAAATGCCATCCGGCTTGGCGGCTTCCACTGCCCGAACTACCGGGCCGGCATCAATCTTGAACACGGTCGGCCATTGCTCTTCAACAAAGGTGGCATCCGGTACAAGTTTGGTCAGTTCTTTCTTGAATGCCGCCACGGCTTCCTTGCCATAGGCATAGTTGGGAGCAACCGTTGCCCACTTCTTGGCACCGGTCTTGGCCGCTTCCTTGGCAAGCATGGCCGCCTGCATGGTGGTTGATGGGCGCAATCTGAAGGTATAGCGATTGCCTGACTTCCAGACGATCGCATCCGCCAGTGGTTCGGCGGCCAGGAAGAACACCTTGTTCTGCTTGGCGAAGTCGGTAACCGCGAGGCCAATGTGAGACAGGAAGGTGCCTGCCAGCAGTGTGACCTTCTCCTTGGAAACCATTTCCTCGGCAATGGTCACCGCGTTGCCGGGTTTGCCTGCGTCATCGCGATCAACGAATTCCAGCGGGCGTCCCTTGATGCCTCCTGCTGCATTGACTTCCTCAAGCGCCAGTTGCCAACCCTTTTTGTAAGGGTCGAGAAATGCCGGCAGTCGAGAGTAGGAATTAATCTCACCGATGCGGATCGGTTCAGCTGCCTGGGCCGCAATCGCGGTAAAGGCAACTCCTGCGGCCAGCACACAACCAGCCATAAACTTCAAAATTTTCATACTTTCTCCCTTTCCGTTTTAATCACAATGATACGGCTTGGTCACCGTGTCACCCACTTTCAGCTCGGGGGTCCCCCTCATCACCCGCTCCTTCTGCATGCAACAGCTTTTCAATGCGGCTGCGATACACATTCGGTCCCTTATCAATTGCCAGCCGCACCGGACGATGGTATTGCGGCTTCAACTCCTCAAGCTGGATGGCTTCAAGGATTTCCTTGTCTTCATTGAATGCCACCCGGAACATGGCGTCCATGGATTCGGATACTTTTTCATCGTCGATTGCCACATTTCTAAGGTGCATCCAGCGATCAATGGTGTTGGTCTCGTCTACCGGCGTGAGGAAGTGCAAGGCGAACACCCGCACGCCTTCGTGACGTTTGTCTTCCGGCAGATCAAGTGCTGTGTCAGCGCTGCCGAAATCAATTACCGCGATGGATGGCAGATGCAGATAATAGTAATGCCAGCGATCCACGTTTCCTGTGAAACCCCCGAATTTCTGGAAAAATCCAACCGGTGCCGCATCACGAATCCAGCGCCATGCAACGATTACATCTCCGTCCACATCTGCGTGCACCGGGACGTCCTCACTGGCAGCATTGCCCAGCGTGGTTGGATGAACAAAACTCACATGCGCCGGATCGACCAGGTTTTCGGCAACATTCAGATAATGGGATTCCAGATGCAGGGCGTCGCCCTGATGAGCATGCCACTGCGGATCGGAAAACTCAGGCAGGCTGAAAATATCGGCCGGATTGGCCTGGTCCTGCTCGCCCATCCATATCCAGATGATGTCATTGTTCTCGTGCACCGGGTAGGCGTGGACAGATGTTCTGGGGATATTGTCCTGGCCGGGCGCACGAATGCATGCGCCTGCCTTGTCGAAAGTCAGACCATGATAGCCACACTGGATCGCGTCACCGGCCATCAGGTGGCCCTTGGACAATGGTAACTGACGGTGTGGGCACCGGTCGCGCAGGGCACATACCTCGCCATTTTCGCCGCGATACATGACGATATCATCGCCGAGAATGGTAAAGCGGCGAAGCGTGCGATCAAATTCACTCGACCAGCCGGCAACGTACCAGGCATTGCGAACAAACTGCATATTGACGTCCTCCTTCAATTGACTGGCTGTCAGAGCTCAGCGCAAGCCGTCTTCACCGACTGCTTCTTCCTGGGTCAATCCCCCTACCCTCGGGAGCGGGCGGCCGGAATCCGTGACCGCCACGGCCACCAGAATTTCATTTGCACGAGGTGCATCGGATATGCGCACTTCCATGCCGTCAAAATGCGAGCGTACGTAAGCTGCATCCTTGTGCCCGAGCGGCACGTCCAGCACCGCGCCCATGCCACCGCGTTTCTTGGAGGAAGGCACCAGAGCAGCGCCCTTTTCCACGGCCTTGCGCAAGGGTGCGCCAAGCTTCGGATGCAAAATGGCAGCTGCATGTTCCAGTTCGCCATTCTCGCCAACCAGCGCTGCCTTGCCGTAGCTCTCTGCCTGGGCAGGTGTAACGCCCAGGGCTGCGACAGCGCGGGTCCCCAGCAATCCGCCAAGCTCTTCACCGATCTGCATCAGGTCGGAGAGATCCTCAACAAACCGGCCCGCAAAGGGATTGTCGATAACCGCCACCGCGCAAGCCCGCCGTGTCGGCGGATCAATGGATTTACCCTGCTCTATGTGAATTTCATCAACAAACACGGCAATCTTTCTGATCTTTGCACTGCTCATCTCAATCCATCCTCTCCCTTGATATCGCCCGCCGGCAATCCACCGGCACGATTGTGCACCCTGGCACCGGTTGTCATGACCAGAATTACTGCCATTTCATCGGCACGCGGCGCATCTTCAACCGCAACCTCAATGGCATCAAAATGCGACCGGACATAAGACGCCGCGACATGGGTGACCGGCACATCCAGTCTTGTTCCCGGTCCGCCCACTTTCTTGGTTGACGGCACAATGGCCGTGGAATTGGGCACGTGTTCACGCATGGAATACCCACCAGGTGCATGCCACAATGCACCATGTTCAACCTCACCTGCCTCACCAATGATGGCACCTTTTCCGTAGCCTTCAATGCCCGATGGCACGACGCCCATGGCTGCAATCAGGTCTCCTGCCATCTGCTTGCCCAGCGGTTTCAGATCCTCCATGAACGGTTGAATGTCTTCTTCATAGCGACCGGCAAACGGGTTTTCGATAACTGTGACTATGAAACCGCGCCGGTAGGGTTTTTCAGCCACGGGTCCACCCTCGTGGAATATATCTTCCACTCCGGTCCTGATTTTTCTCACTTTGACTTCAGGCATGTTGTCTGGTCTCCGTCACTGCAGAACCCGCTTCAAGCGCGCGCACCTCACCATTGAGGCCCAATGTCGCCGCCGCTATCAGACCACGGGCTTGCAGGTGTCCGGCAAACTGCAGCCCCCGCCGCAGCGCGGTGTCGACCTCCCTGTCCGTCAGTGCGGCCACCTCAACAGTGACCCGGCGCTGGCCAAGATCGCTGTCAGGAAACAGGGCAACAGCCGGCGCACGGCGGACCTTGATGGAGCCGGGCAGATCAACTTCATTGGCGATCAACGTGGCGGCAACGTCTGCCTGCGCAGCTGACGCCGCCAGCACGGTTACGCTGTCGGCGATGCCGAACGAGAAACTGCGGCCGCGCCACCCGGATGTCGCGATACCGCGAACCGGATCGGCAGCCCGCACCACAACCGGCCCGTTTGCCGAAGCAATCGAGAACTCTTCGGCACCGCCAAGGTAAAGCGCGATGTCGCCGCCGTTGTTGACGTAGGCCCGTGACAGTTCCGTGCAGGCACACATGGCCAGGAGCATCTCGTCAGCGACACTGCCGGCAACCGCCGCCATTGGCGTGACCTTGGATCTCCAGAACGGCCGGACGGCATCCACCATGCGGTGCGCAATGGGGCCGGTTACCTCAGGGCCCTCCTCAGGGATCAACGAGCGAAGGGTTTGCAGTTCGCCTGACAACACATCCAGCACGGTTGCAAATCGCACCCTGGCCGCTGCATAAGCCTGACTGACCTGGTCTGCATCACCATCTGCCTCAATGATCAGGTCAATGGGGCCGTGCTGCAGATGCAGGCGCTTTCCATCCGGCAACATGGCAGCCTGAATGCTCATGATTTGCGGTCCTTCCGCGACCAGTCGAAATGGGCAGCCTCGGTGGGCCAGGGCACGCCGGATTTGGTGCCCGTGTTGGTCTGGCCCGCCAGGACATGATCGCTCTGGATGGCTTTGGTTCCCTTGCGGGCATCCTCCAGCAGCATCACATGTTTCATGTGGCCACCGAGCGCTTCGTAGTCTTCCCGGCGCATGGTGAATTCGATGGGCGCCACCAGCGCCGGTGTAGGCACATATCCAAAGGCATTGTCCGGCAATTGCGTCACATCGGACATGATGGTGATACCGCCGCCGGGCCAGACATAGGCCGGCGCGCCACCGCAGGTAATCCGGGTCAAAGCATGCTTGACCGACCGCGTCAGTTTTACGGGGTTTTCAGTTACCCCTGCGCGCAACGATCCGCCGGCGCCGCCCATGAACAGCACCGTGCACAAGGCAGGTTCACAATTTTCCTCAATCAGACCTACCGACTTCATCAGCCGCTCGGGCATATCATGCTCGACAGGTTTAAGGTCAGCATCCAGTTCGTAATATGCAAACTGTTCACCGGTGGTCGACACCATAAGCAGTGACTGGCCCTGTTTTGCGAATTTCGGATTGAAGTCTCCCAGGATGGTCAGCGGATCGTCAACGTTGGTACCGCCCCAGCCGGTTCCCGGGTCCGCCACCTGGAAATAGCGGCCCGGCGTTGACCGCCGGCCCCTCACCTTGATGCCCGTAGGCTGCCAGTTCAGAACCTTGCCCGCCTGATGTTCGGAAATGACGCCGGTGATATGGTCGTCCACAACAACGACCTCATCCACCAGACCCTGCCATTGCGACGCGAACATGCCAACCGTGGCAGAGCCACAACCGACCCGCATTCGTTCTTCGCGGACACCGTTCACGATTGGCGCGGCACCGGCCTCGATCACAATGGTGGAACCGCCGTCAATTGTGGCTTCAACCGCCTTGCCGTTGCACAGATCCAGCAGTGCCTGGCAAGTGACGCGGCCTTCTTTCTTGCCGCCGCCGGTCAGGTGGTGCACACCGCCAAGCGACAACATCTGCGAGCCATACTCCGCCGTCGTCACGTGACCGACCGGCTCATCAGCAACACGTACGAGACTGCGCTCCGGACCCAGGTGCCGGTCGGTATCGATCTTTACCTTCACACCGCAATAGGAAAAGATGCCTTCGGTTACCACCGTGATCATGTCGATGCCTTCGACTTCGCGTGACACGATAAACGGGGCCGGTTTGTAGTCCGGATAGGTTGTGCCGGCTCCGATTGCCGTTACAAAGCTGTCATCGGGATTGATGAGTTCACCATCCCAGTCCGGCCCCTTGTCGAGAAACGGAACCACCTCACCGCCTGCCTCGATGGTCTTGTCAATGATCACCAGCGGATCGACACGCACCAGATTGCCGTTTTCGTTGGCATAGCGATCGCAGGCACCGGAGCGGCCAGGCGCTATGTAGCACATGACCGGGCAGGCATCACAGCGGATCTTGTCACCTTGTTTTGCCGGCTCAGCCAATGGTCGATACCTCTTGCAGTGCGGCCAGTACCTTGTCGGGCGTGGCCGGCAAGTGACGTATACTGGCACCTGTTGCGTCGCGGATTGCATTCAGTATGGCCGGTGCGGTCGGGATCAGCACGTGCTCCCCCAGGCCCTTGGCACCATAGGGGCCATGCGGATCCGGCACCTCGATGATGATGGACTTGACCTCCGGCATGTCGCCAATGGTCGGAATCAGGTAATCGTGCAGGTTCTCGGTGCGGCCCGGCTGGAAGTCTTCCATCAGCGCCATGCCGATACCCTGTGCCACACCCCCTTCAATCTGGCCTTCCACCAGTAACGGGTTGATGGCCCTGCCAACATCATGCGCCGCGGTCACGCGATCCAGTTGAACCGTGCCAAGCCTGGTATCGACGGTCAGTTCCATCATCTGGGCACCGTAGCCAAACACCGCATAAGGTGAACCCTGGCCGTTCGCATCCAGTGGTGAGGTGGGCGGGTCATAGGTTTCCTGCGCCTTGAACACGTAGCCATCAGCATCCGGCACCAGTTCACCGAGATCAATGCGGCGTTCGCTATTTCCATCGGTGATGACAAGTGTGCGTCCATCGATGCCGATGACCGCCTGATCGGACACATTGGCGTGCCGCAGCACACTTGCACGCAAGGCTTCGCCTGACAGCTTGCTGGCGTTACCGGATACGAATGTCTGGCGCGACGCCGATGTCTTGCCTGCATCCGGCGTAATCGCCGTGTCCGCTGACTGCAGGGATATAGCTGCGGCCGGTACGCCCAGTGCGTCTGCTGCAATTTGCACCATTACCGTACTGGAGCCCTGTCCGATATCAACGGCACCTTGATGGAGCACAATCCGGCCATCCGGCCTTATTCCAATCTTCATGGTTGACGGATTGGGCAATGAGGTGTTTCCGCAACCATACCAGCAGGTTCCCAAACCGACGCCTTTTCGCAGATGGGAGCCGGTCAGGTTGAAGTCGAAGGCCCGCCTGTTTGCCTGCCGCCAGGGTTCCTGCAGTGCCTCGAGGCAAGCCTTGATGCCGACCCCGCTGTCAAATACTTGGCCGGTTGCCGTCGGCAACCCGTTGTCAAGCGCGTTGATCAGTCGAAACTCCAGCCTGTCTATTCCTGCCGCATCGGCCAATTCGTCAAACACACATTCCTGCGCGATGGCAGACTGCGGGACACCAAACCCCCGGAATGCTCCGGATGGCGGACAGTTGGAGTGTACCGCAACAGAATGGGCACGGTAGTTGGTCATATAAAACGGCCCGGATGCATGCACCGGCACACGATTGGCAACCGTTGGGCCCCAACTGGCATAGGCGCCGGTATTGAAGTATCCCTTGAACTCAAATCCGGTAATCCTGCCCTTATCATCACAACCTGCCTTCAGCGTGATCTCGCTGGGATGGCGCTTGGTAGACGAGCGCATGGATTCCTGGCGCGTGTAAACGATGCCGCAAGGCCGGCGCAGCTTCCAGGCCGCGAGAGCAATGTAAGGCTGCATGGAGATGTCCAGCTTCGAGCCAAAACCACCCCCGCAGGCGGTCGGTGCAATACGAACCTGCTCCGGCGGCAAATCCATGATGGCGGCCATGGCGTCCCTGTCCATGTGCGGCGCCTGGGTAGAGGCATGGATTGTAATCGTGTCACCGTCGCGAACCGCCCAGCCTGCCTCGGGTTCTATGTAGGCATGTTCGATAAACGGTGTCGAATAGCTGCGTTCAATGACATGAGTTGCTTCGGCAAGGCCAGCCAATGCATTGCCTTTCCGAACCAAACCTTCAACCATGATGTTGCCTGCGCGGGTGACATGCAATTGCGACGCGCCCGTCGCCAACGCCTCCCCGCAAAAAAGTGCATGTGGAAGTTCCTGCCACGAAACCGGGAAATGCTCGACAGACAGATCTGCAATGGCCCCGGGCTCGCCGACAATCATGGCTACAGCTTCACCGCGATAGCGGGTTTCAGCTTCGGCAAACACCGGCTGATCTGCAAACTGCGGGATGACGCCATGCAGATTCGCGCCCGGTATGTCCTTGGCTGTCATCACAGCAAGCATACCGGGGTGTGTTTCCAGGAACCGGTCAATATCGCCCAGTTCAAATGCCGCGCGATGATGTGGCGAGCGGATGAGCTTGGCCATCATTGCATTCGCCGGAATGCCATCGGCACCAAATCGCTCCTGTCCGTTCACTTTCGGAATACCGTCGACCCGGCGCAGGGGCTGGCCAACCGCGTGCCGGGATGCATCAACCACTGGCACGCTGTTTGAACCCGCAGCAAACAGCACCGCATCGACAATCTTGGCGTAGCCGGTGCAACGGCACAGCACCCCACCCAGCGCATCTTCCACATCACTACGCGCAGGGCTGGCGGTTCCCGCCAACAACGCAGCAGCACTCATAAGCATGCCGGGCGTGCAGATACCACACTGAGCTGCCCCGAACTGCAGAAAGGCTTCCTGGAGCCGGCTCAGACTGCCATTGGAGTTCAGGCCTTCGACCGTGGTAATTTTTGACCCGTTTACCTGGCCTATGGCTGTAAGGCATGCACATACCGGTTCTCCGTCCACCAGAACTGTGCAGGCTCCGCAATCGCCCGCGTCGCACCCGACCTTGGTTCCAGCCAGCCCGAATTCCTCCCGCAACACACCTGACAGACGCTTATGAGGCGCACTGGCAACTGCGGCTTCCCTGCCGTTGATGCTCACGACCATAAGCGGAGACTGAACGTGGCGGTTCATGCCTGTCCCTCTACACAAAGAGCAATGGTACGGCGTACCCCCTCGAGTGCCGCCTGCATCCGGTATAGGCCGGGCGCGCGAACATCATCGATCGGGGACAGGTTATCCAGATGTCGAGCTTCGGGTATCAGACCAATATCCGTCAATTTCCGTCCGGCCAGATCATTTTCAAGCCCGGGCAGCCGCTGCGCGACCACCGAACAGGCACCGACGCTTATGGCTGCGTTTCGAACCAGGTTTTTGTCGTCGGTCTCGATGCGCGCAGCAATCATGGCAATTGAAATGACTAGGTAGCGGCGGGCACCGAGTTTGAAAAAGGCTGATTTTCCCCGCGCGGCTGTGTCGGGAATGAAAATTCCGGTGACGATTTCATCCGGTTGACGTGCAGTGTGGCGATTACCTTTCAGGAAATCACGCAAGGTCATGCGCCGGGTTGTGCGACGCGAAGTCAGCTCGACTTCCGCATCCAGCACCAACAGCGGCGGCACGCCATCGGCAGCAGGTGAAGCATTGCAGATGTTGCCAACAATGGTTGCGCGATTTTGTATTTGTAGCGAGCCAACCTCGCGCGCCGCCTGTTTGAGGCAATCGAATGAAGCCGGCAGATAATCTGCACGCAACAGTTCGGTCCAGGTGGCAAGTGCGCCCACGCGCCAGCCGCCTCTGTCATCGTCGTATGAAATTCCACGCAACGCCTCTATGCGCGAAATATCGAGCACCGAATTTGCAACCGGGGCTTCGCCAAGACCCGGGTAGAAGTCCGTCCCACCGGCAAGCATGACCCAAGCATCTGCGGCAAGGAGCTCGACAGCTTCCTCTACAGACGTGGGTTGTGCGTAGTTTACCATGCCCATCCTTTTTGTTTGTACACTAATGATAAGGCTGGATTTCAAATGGAGTCAATCACTGTCTTTACCGGCACCCATTTGCTGTACAGAAGGAATTGAACCATATGCCGCACAGCTTCGTTAAAAGGCAGCAATCTGAGTTCAACACATCGCCGGTCAGCCGGTCAGACAGGTCTGCGCCGGGAGCCGCACATACATGACAAGCCTTTCCATCGCTGTTGTCGGATCAGGTATTTCTTCGCTGTCTGCAGCCTGGCACCTGTCCCGGCGACACCGCGTGACAGTCTTTGAACGGGAAGATCGCCTTGGCGGCCATTCCAACACGGTGAATGCATATACCCATGATGGCCCTGTGCCGGTCGACACAGGGTTTATTGTTTTCAATCCGCAAAGTTACCCGAACCTCGTGGCTCTTTTCGACATGCTGAATATTGCGACGCCATCCACAAACATGACTTTTTCGGCATCACTGGCTGACGGTGAGTATGAATATTCCGGCAGTGGTGCCCGCGGATTGTTCGGTCAGGCTTCCAACCTCACCTCGCCCATGCACTGGCGTATGATTGTCGACATACGCCGATTTTTCAGACAGGCCGCCGACGCAAAGGCCACTGATCTGGAGATGTCATTGGGCCGCTGGTTGAAACGCAACAATTACAGTGAGGCGTTTGTCAGCAACCACCTGACGCCGATGGCTGCGGCAATCTGGTCCACACCGTCTGCAGGTGTGCTGGATTTTCCGGCAGCCAGTTTCATGCGCTTCTTTGCAAATCACGGTCTGCTGAAGGTTCGCAACCGGCCCAGTTGGCGCACGGTTGCCGGCGGCTCCAGAAAATACGTGACAAAACTCGTTGCCGACGGACAGTTTGAGGTGCGAACAAATTGTGCGGTTACCGGCGCAACCCGCCACACTCATGGCGTCACCGTCCGGGATTGCCACGGGAAGGCCCACCAGTTTGATCACCTGGTAATCGGATCCCACGCAGACGAGGCGCTTGCCCTGCTTGATGACGCCGATGCGATGGAGCAAGGCATGCTCGGCAAATTCACCTATTCGCCCAACCACGCCGTCCTGCATACCGACCCGAGCCAGATGCCCAAACGGCGAAGGCTCTGGTCAAGCTGGAACTACATTGAACGCAGTGATGCGCTCGGACAAAACCAGTTGACGGTTTCATACTGGATGAACGCATTGCAACCACTGAAGACAGACACCAACCTATTTGTCACGTTGAACCCGGCCACGGCCGTTGAACCCTCCAGAACCCTGGCCCGGTTCACGTATTCCCACCCTGTTTTCAATACTGCGGCGATGAGCGCGCAGCGGGATTTATGGGAATTGCAGGGACGGCGCAGAACATGGTTCTGCGGCAGCTATTTTGGCTATGGTTTTCATGAGGACGCGCTGCAATCGGGGCTTGCAGTTGCTGAAGATCTGACTGGACTGTCAAGACCATGGAAAGTAGCAAATCCGTCGGGCCGAATTTGCCGAAAACCTTCGCAACCGATTGAACCGATACGCGAGGCGGCGGAATGACCCTCCCCCAACCCAAGGCCGCAATCTATCACGGCACAGTAGTGCATAAGCGGTTCACTCCGGTAAGACACCGGCTTTCCTATCGTGTTTTCAGCGTGTTGCTGCCGCTGGACCGCCTGAATGAAGTATGCGAACGCACCCGGTTTCTGTCTTACAACCGTTGCAATCTGGTGTCCTTTAATGACCTTGATCATGGACTGCGCGACGGATCCAGTGTGGCGGATTTCGTCACACAAACCATGCAAACCGGAGGCATAGATGTTGCGTCGTGCAGGTTGTTCGTCCTGTGCTATCCCAGAATACTCGGCTACTGCTTCAATCCGCTGACCACCTACTACGCGGTTACAGCGGACGGACAGGTAGCAGGCATGTTGTACGAGGTGTCCAATACCTTCGGGGAACACACCCACTATCTGGTCGGACGCGGCAAAACCCGTGACGGCACGCTGGCGCAAAAGTGCAGAAAAGCTTTCCACGTCTCACCGTTCAACCAGACCGACGGGGATTATGGTTTCCGGATTACGCTACCAGGTGAGACAGCCTGTGTCGGGGTGTCCCTGCGGCGCCAGGGCAAGGCCATCCTGAATGCCTATTTCAAGGGAGAAAAGACCGAGTTGACATCTGCTGGTCTGTTGTCGGCGGTGGCCAGGCAACCATTGATGACATGGAAAATCATTGCAGGCATCCATTTCGAGGCCTTGCAGCTGTGGTTGAAGGGATTGAAATTGCACCGCAAACCGGTTTTTGGCGGCCTAAAAGTGCATGGGACGGAAAGATTTGAAAAATGAGTGACGAACTGCTTCATGCAGGGCCGCGACCGGCAAGGCCCCGGCGCGGACTGACCGGTAGAGTGCTTGAATTTCTGGGCAGGCGTATGGTGGGCGACCGGCTGAATGGGCAACTCAGACTGACCCTTCCCGACGGGCACCGGATTGTGCTCGGTCAAAAATCTTCAGGCTCTACTGATGCGGATCTGACAATCAACTCCTACCGGGTGCTGGAAAAGTGTATCCGGCGCGGGTCGATCGGCTTTGGTGAAGCGTATATGGCAGGCTTCCTTGACTGCAATGATCTTGTGGCGCTGTTTAGATATTTCCTCGCCAACCGCAGGGCATTTCACGCAGCAGGCGGCTCGTTGTTCAAGGTGCGGACCGGCGACAAGCTGGCTCACCGGCGGCGCAAAAACACCCTTGCGGGCAGTCGCCGCAACATCCAAGCGCATTACGACATGGGCAACGATTTTTATGCCCATTGGCTTGATTCAACCATGACCTATTCAAGCGCCCTGTTCGAAGGCAGAAGCACCGATCTTGAACAGGCACAACGCGACAAATACGCCCGCGTCCTGGAACTGGCCAACTTGCGACATGGCGCAACGATACTGGAGATCGGATGCGGCTGGGGAGGTATGGCGGAACATGCAGGTCTTGCCGGTCATCGGGTCAAAGGTATCACTCTGTCTGCAAGGCAACTGGAATTCGCCAATCAAAGGATAAGGGCACAGGATCTGACCGGGAAGGTTTCGCTGGCGCTGCAAGACTATCGTCAGGCACAAGGCCGGTATGACGCCATCGTGTCAATCGAGATGATCGAGGCAGTGGGAGAAGATAACTGGCCGGCCTATTTCGCTGCATTGTCCCGCATGCTGAAACCCGGCGGACGTGCGGTGATACAGGCCATTACCATCTCACCGGAACACTTCGGCCGTTACCGGGCCAAAGTCGATTTCATTCAGAGATATGTTTTTCCAGGCGGTATGTTGCCGAGTGAAAATGCCATTGCAGAACACGCGGCTGGGCAGGGCATGACCTTGCTGCGAACGTCCAGATTCGGCACCGACTACGCCAGAACCCTGCAATTGTGGCGGCATCGTTTCAATGCAAACTGGAACAATATCGCACCACTGGGCTATGACGAAAAATTCAAACGCCTGTGGCTGTACTACCTGACGTATTGCGAGGCTGGCTTCGCGGACGGAGCAATTGATGTCGGGTTTTACGTGATCAGCAAGGACGCATGATGATCCAATGACGGGGTCGCTTCGTTAGCTGTACCAACACCTTATTTTCACACGATAAATTCCACAATCGGGACACAAGCAATGCTTCAGCGCAATCCAGACTGCGTCAGCGCGCCGACATTCAACATGGCAGACTATTTCGAGGGCCGCACACGCGCCTGGGGGATGTTTGAAAGCATTACAGGCAAGATCAAAAAGTCATTCGTGGCCGACATTGACGGGCGCTGGCGGGGCGATGAATTCTTGCTGGAAGAAGACTTCACCTTTTCGGACGGCGAAAAGGAAACCCGCTTCTGGCGTTTGCAGTTCAACGACGACGGCAGCTTCCAGGCCAGTTGTCGAGACACTCCGACACCCGGCAAAGGTGTCATGACCGCCATGCGCGGCGACCTGGCCTATTCGATGGCCCTCAAGGTCGGCGGCAAAATGATGATGCTGTCCTTTTCCGACCTGTTTTACCAGATCGACGAGACAACCGTTCTGAATCGCGCCAGGGTGAAAAAATTCGGCATTCCGGTCGGACAGGTGCTGATTTCTTTCCGCAAGGTGTAGGCCGGTTCTATCAGTCCTGTGCGCCGGCAAACTCAACGCGCCCGGGGTCGGGACTCACAAATCTTATGCAATTCTCTGAAAGTTTGCATCCAACCACCTGACAAAAACGAGAGAGGCCTCGCCCAAGGGCGAGGCCAGCACCAGGGATCGCTACTACAGAGGGGGCGGGGTAGCAGTTCCCAATGCATCTTGCAAAATCAAAAAATGCTATTCAGCAGCTTCGTTTTGTGTCTGATCACCCATCTGGGCAATCTGGTCACCCAGCATGGAGATGGCGTGGCCAACATCGCGAATCTTGCTGTCCTGCTGTTTGCTTGCCAGTGACAGCGACGCGGTAAAGTCCATGTCCATCCTCATGTGCGCAGCCTTGCAGTTGCCAATCTGGGTATCGAGTTCGGCGAGCTTCTCTGTCAGGGAATTCTCGCGATCCTCCAGCTCCCGCTCGACATTTGACACTTTCTGGAAAAGCGCCTCCTCGCGGGCTGCCAGTTCTGCTTCAACCTGGGAAATCTTCTTGTTGAGAGCCTGCTCACGTTCGGTTACATCGGACTGAACATAGTTGATCTGCTGCTGAAGTGCCTCTTCGCGCCTGTTCAGATCATCTTCACGCTCTTCCAGAATAAGCAGGAGTTCCTTGAGCCGGCTTTCGGTTACACCGAGGCTCGGACCGACAAGGATGTCGCGTAACGTTTCCAGCTGATCCGGCAATACTTCCTGCTCGCGTGCAGAGTTATGTCCCACCGGCGCCGGGGCAGCTTCCATTACTTCGTCGTGCTGCTCCTTCGGAGCGGTATTCCTTTTCCGGTTCAGTCTTTTCATTGGTTTATCCTCCGTCCGGTCTGATATTGCTTCAAACTGGGACACTTGCCCCTTCTGTAAGATGTGTTTGACGTACTCATTTTCAGCCAATTCATAGTCAAAATCGGCATTATCTGGCTCAATTCGCGGCTTTTTCGGCCCATTAAGCCAGGCACCCTGTGTAGCCCGCATTGCATTTTGTCTCTCATGTCAATCAATACTGCCGGGATTGAACGCAATTGCCGTGCCAACACATGCCCCAACGTTATTTTTCGCGGTATTCGGCCATTCCTGTCGTTGACACTTA
This sequence comes from Alphaproteobacteria bacterium, assembly GCA_024640405.1. GTDB lineage: Bacteria > Pseudomonadota > Alphaproteobacteria > Rhizobiales > Aestuariivirgaceae > Anderseniella. Next base: position 79,021 of record JAHEFB010000011.1, read on the forward strand.
TTGCTGCATATTTGACGAAGCGTCTCATTTTGACTCATATCCGGGGGCGTAATTCCTTTTTTTGAACAACAAGTTACCGAGACTATGAGAATTTTTTGACCGAATCATGAAGGTTGGTGTCGTAATGGTTAGTTCGCAATCGACCAAAACAACAAACGACCAGATGAAATCTTGTTGATGTTGCGTCACCACTTTGGTTTATGGTGTCTGTGAATGTAACTCCGGTCGCTGGTAAGGGCGAATGGTACCAGCTGCGAAAACACCGCCAGGAATAACTACGCTCATTCTGGTTACCGGGCTTTCAACTCTTTCGTTGAACATGTTCATTCCATCACTGGCGAAAATTGCCGAAGCATTTCAGGCCGATTACGGCCTCACCAGTCTGTCTATTGCCGGTTACCTGGGCATGACGGCCATATTGCAGCTTGTAATGGGGCCTGATACCAGATCTCGGTAACAGCGACCCATTTCACCGGAGGGATTTTTCCACCTGCAAGGCGCGTGTCGCGCCGTGGTACGTGTACCACAAGCGGCGCGCAACGTGGCTGGCGGCGGTTGCAGTCCTGCGGCTGGAGCGGAAACCCATCTGAGCGTTATCAGCTGCAAACCTGGTCAACAAGCAAACCGGCAAAACCCGGTCCTTGTTTGGTTGATGTCCTGATGCATTGCCCCTGTCCTGTCAGATGCTGCAGTTCCAGCGTGGTATACTTGCGTTGCCACAGCCAGGGCCGATTTTGCACCGCCTCAAGATCAACTTCAGGTGGCATTTCGTCGGTGAAGGCCAGAAAGTACAGGGTGAAATCTCGGTTTGCGACCACCTGTTTTGACAGAAGGCGCATCCCCAATGAGTGCTGGTAGCGGGTCAGGGCAGCGTCAAGATCCGTGATCCGCAAGGTTATCTGCCCGATTTGCGCACCACCGCCGAGGGGAAGTTCCGGTTTTCCCGGTGAGGTTGGTTGCTGGCCTTCAAACGTATGCTGCAGCAACTCAATGTGGAAACCTTCCGGGTCGGTGAGGTGGCACATATACCCGATGTCGAGAAACTGGCGTGGATGTGTCACGCCTATCCCGGCCCGGCTGAGCTGCTCAAACGCCATATCGACATCAGGCAGCGTGATACCGACTTTCCAGTACTCATCGAGAGGATCATGGATGTATGGCGCTGCACGAGGCGTCGGCCGCAGTTCGATGGATGCGCCTTGTCCGGCATAGCCCAATCGTACCCGTTGGCCGGACCACTCGGCGGACATGCCAAGATGCTCGCAGTAAAAGGCCGCAAGCTCTTCAGGCTATACCACGTTAAGAGCAACCCCTGAAAGTACCGGCTTGCCTGTACTCACCCTTTTGCCTCCGCCAAACCTGTCATCGACGTATTTCCTGCCTGAACGAAGCCAATCCGGCAACCGGTTACGTCTGACCCGACGGCCGCCAGCCGGCCGCCAGCAATATTCCGCCGGTCGCCAGGAACAACCCGACCCAGGCAAGCAGGCTCGGCCATTCACCGAGTACCGGAATCGCAACCAGAGCGACCATTCCCGGCACCATCGCCATCATGGCAGCAGTCGCAGATGTGCCGATCGATCGCACTGCGGTGGTAAACAACAGCACTGCTACGACACTTGGACCAAGCCCCTGATAGGCACCCTGCAGTATGATCTCCGGCCACGTGGCTGCATGGACCGCCTTTGGCATTGACACCAAATACAACGGGCCGAACCAGGCAAGATTGACGGTTGGAATGCACACCATGGCCTGCATCGGGGTAAGCTGCCAGGCCCTGGTGCCTATCATGTTGATGGCAATAAACAATGCCGACCCCACAAACAGCAGATGGCCAATCCATGCATCCGGCGCGACACCGATTGAGTCTCTGTCCCAGCCGATCAATCCGCACCCGATCAAAATAACCGCCATGCCGATTACCTTCCAGCGGTCGGGCCGGTCTTTCAACCAGACCCAACCCAACAGGGCGGCAAATACCGGCAATGTACCGTTCATCATGATGCCCGCATGTGAGGCCGGCGCAAACTGGAACCCGCCGAATGCCAGCAACAGGTAAGGGACGCCCTGGCCGCACGAAATGAGCGCTACCTGCCACCATTTCAGCTGCCGGGGCCAGTGTCGCCAGACGAACGGCGCCACCGCTATAGTCGCCACGACGAACCGCAGGGCAACCATGTCATAGATTGTCAGGGTTTGAATAACCCCCAATCTGGATACAACGACCCAGCCTGACCAGATGAGGACCACGCCAAAGGCGGCAAACCATCCAAGAAGCGGGCGGGAAACGTCAGGCATTACAACAGATTTTCCTGGAAAACTCAGTCAGGTGAACACAGGGCAGGCAAGACATGCCCGGTCTCGATCTAAAGCGTGCCGCGGTTAATCGCGGCACGCTTTAGGGTCAGGACCCTAACACAGTAACCAGATGCTGGTTTATGACATTTTCAGCTAGCATCCATGCGCCAGCGCACATGCGTCGGCATCGTCGGAACAATTTGCCATCAATTTTGCATCGCCGGCGGCAAGTGCATCGCATTCCGCCTTGTGTGCCAGACAATCCGCTGCCGTCCGCGTTGCCGGGCACTCCGGCAATTGCATTTTTCCAATACAGTTGGAAAAGTCGGCGTAACAGATTGATCGCCATTGCGCATCGCCGGATGACGCGCGCGCGCAACTGTCATACTCCCACCAGCAAGATGGTGCATCCTCACTATTCTGCGCCCGGGCGAAATCGGAACCCAACACGCAACAGCCGATCACAACTATCGCCCACGCACTGACTTTCCCCATTTGCCCTCCTGTCCAACCTGGACAGACTAGCGTGAACTGCCGGCAATTTGAAATAGCAGCGGAATTTTCGCCATTTGCGGTGGTCGGCAATCGCAGGGAATTTCTCACTTGTTTCTGACCACCTTCCCCATCAACCAGAAATACAGCGCGTAAGGCAACACTCGCAAAAGCTTCATGATCATTGCAAGGCGTTTGGGAAAAACAATCTCAAACCGGCTGGACTGGAGCCCAGCAATTATGCGTTGGGAGGCATCAACCGGTTCCATGAGAAACGGCATCGGGAAATCATTTACCGCGGTCATCGGTGTGCGTACAAAGCCGGGATTTATGATTTGTACCTTGATACCGTGTCTTGCGGCATCCGGCCTCAATGTCTCCGCCAGGCTAATCAGAGCTGCCTTGCTGGGCGCATAGGTCACCGCACGGGGTATGCCGCGATAACCGGCAACAGACGCAATCAGCGCAACTTGCCCTAACCGTCTGGCCGTCATGGATGGCAAGACCGCATCAATCACATTTACAGCACCTTCATAATTTACCCGCATCACCTGCGCAGAGTCTTGTGCACTGAAACTCTTGACATCACGAATGATCCAGATGCCGGCGGCAGCTACTGCCAAGTCTATTGGCGCTATGTCAGACTCAACTGATCTTGCCGTTTCACGGCACGCGTCAAGGTCTGTCACATCAAGAGGGTAGCTTTGAATGTTGGTGCTGTGTGCTGCAAGTTCTGCAAGTTGATCCGCAGATCGAGCAGAAACCGCGACGGTTATACCCATCTCGGCCAGATCAAGCGCCAACCGACGGCCTATGCCGGAACTGGCGCCGGTGATCCAGACAGTTTTCCAGGGTGCTGAAGGCTCGCCCATCCGGTTTAGGCGTCAGATACCGACAATGGGCTGCAGCAGCCGCGGTACGATGCCCTTGAACCGGGCCGGAGCCTCGGTAGCAATCAGGCAAATACAGTCTTCACCCGCTTCAATAACCGGTTGATGTTCAATGCCTTCATCCAGGTCAGCTACATCACCGGGCGCAAACCGGCCAATCTGGTCGCGATAGGTGCCACGCAGTATCAGCGTCATCTCCTGTCCGGCATGACCGTGATCCGGCAATTTGTGGCCGGGCCGCACTTTCAACATGTAGAGACTGGAGCCATCCGTATTCTTCTCAATCACATGAACACCGACACCAGGGCCGGCCATCTTCCAGCGAATCTCGTCAATATCGCGATCAAGCACCCGTGAAACTGGCAAAGAGGATGAACCAAATTCAACAATTGCCCGGGATTTGGATTGCGGCTGCACCCAGTCACTGCCATCAATGCGTTCAAACACGGCGGACATGGCCCCGGCACTCAACTGCTCAGGTTCGCTGCTTTCCAGAAGCGCTGCACCCATAATCTCTGCCTTGCGCACATTGGTACGACAGTGATCACACATGGCAACATGAGCGGCCGCGACCACAGTCAGGCACCTTGACAGGCTGCCGGAAGCATATGCCACCACCGTGGCATCATCCAGATGGAACGCAATACTCATCTCAAATCCTCCAGAACCGATCCCATCTTGCGATATGCCAACCGCATTCTCGATTTCACGGTGCCCAGCGGCACATCAAGCTTGTCGGCTATCTCGGACTGGGTCATGTCATTCATAAACGCCATTACTATTACTTCGCGCTGATCGGCCGGCAATACATCAAGTGCTTCAGTGACAGCCATATCCTGCTGCCTGCCGATTACGATTTCGTCGCTGGCCGGATCATCGCTGGCTTCATCATAGTCGTCGATGTCGGTAAAATAACGGGATCCCTCGCGGCGCAGCCGATCGATCCGCAAATTGCGGGCAATGGTGTAAATCCAGGTCGTCACCGAACCTTTTCCCGGTGAAAACATGCCGGCCTTGTTCCAGACAGCTATCATGGCGTCCTGAACCAGGTCTTCGGCAAGTTCGGCATTGGCGCCCTTTCGCATCATGAACCCTTTTAGCCGCGGGCCGAAATGTTCGAAAAGCCGCGCAAACGCCTCTCGGTCGCGACGCTCCGCCACGTCGTTCAAAAGACTGGCAAACAGCTCTGCCTGGGAGTTTTTGCCGATTTTTCGGCGGGTACCATCTATCACAGCGGACGCAATCACCATAGGTTCAGTCTCAGACATGGTTTCAGATACTCGATCTACGCTGAATGCGGTGATCCGGATCAACCTGGCTGACGGTTATTGTTGGATGAATTCTAGCGGTTCAAACGGCACATCACCAATCGTAAATTGACATGAGCGGGCAAGCAGACTCAGAGGCGGTGTTTTCGATACAAAAAGCCGGAACGTCAACCGGCCCGGCTTCATGCACATAATGACCGTTACCAATTATCGCGGCGACAAGATCATGATCATCTGGCGGCCTTCCATCTTGGGCTCGTACTCAACCTTGGCGAACTCATCGGTGTCGGATTTGACCTTCTGCAGCAGATCAAATCCAAGTTCGGTATGAGCCATTTCGCGGCCCCGGAAGCGCATGGTGACCTTCACCTTGTCACCATCGTCAAAGAAACGCTTCATGGCGCGCATTTTCACGTCGTAATCATGCGTGTCGATGCCCGGGCGCAGCTTGATCTCCTTGACCTCGATTACCTTCTGTTTTTTCTTGGCTTCGTTGGCCTTCTTCTGGGCCTGATACTTAAACTTGCCGTAGTCCAGCACCTTGCATACAGGCGTGTCGGAATTTGGCGACACTTCAACAAGATCCATCCCGGCATCTGCGGCAATATCCAGCGCGTCTTCAATCTTCATGACACCGCGCTTTTCACCTTCTGCGTCAATCAACAGCACTTTGGCATTGGTAATAGCTTCATTAATACGTGGTCCGTCATCTTTGGGTGGCATTTGCCCGTTCATCGGTCTGCGAATGGTAAAATCTCCTTAGTATTTTGCGGTTGAGTTGTTTCAATTGCCGCATTTGGGTTCAAACTGTGTAAAAAAGCACCTAAAGACCTTTTACCAGATTTTGCAAGCAATGTTGAGAGGTTAGTCAAATCCATGTCCTGTTCCGCCCTGACACCGCCTGAGTTCATGGAAACCACCGACGGTACGCCGATCGCCTGGCTGAATGACGGAACGACCCCATCGACAACCGGTCGCTGCGGTACCTTCTGGCTCGGCGGCTTCAAGTCCGACATGCGCGGATCGAAGGCAGAGGTGCTGGCAGATCACGCAATCAGGACTGAACGGTCATTCGTCAGGTTCGATTATTCCGGCCATGGCGAAAGCGGCGGTGAATTTGTCGACGGCACCATCTCGAGCTGGCTGGACCAGGCTGATGCGATATTCCAGAAGCATGCAACGGGCCGCCGGGTGCTGATCGGCTCCAGCATGGGAGGCTGGATAGCCCTTCTGCTTGCGAAGCGGCTGATCGAGACCGGAAACGCTGCCCGCCTCGGCGGGTTAATCCTCATCGCACCTGCAGCAGACATGACCAAGGACCTGATGTGGGACAAATACGGCGACGATTTTCGCGACGAAGTGATACGGCTTGGCAGGTATGAACGCCCGTCCGAGTATTCTGACGAGCCATATGTGATCACCAAAGAGCTTATTCAAGACGGAAAACGACATTTGCTGCTGGATCAGGGTCTGCAGGTGCCGTGTGCGGTTCGCATCCTGCAGGGTGAAGATGACCCTGACGTTCCGTGGCAGCACGCCCTGAAGACATACCATGCGCTTGACGGTGAGGATGTGGTGTTCGACCTGATCAAGCATGGCGATCACCGGCTATCAAGCGAGCGAAACCTTGATTTGCTGACGCTTACGGCGGAGGTGCTGTGTGCAAAGGCTGACGCTGCCGATTAAAAGGTTTGCTCATATTGTGGATCATTTGATGGCTCAAATCCGGCCATCGGGCGTCATTGCGGAACTTGCCCGATGCACCCCATCGCGCTGCGTTCCGCAACTGGAGCAAACCGCTTTAAACCAGCGCCTTCAACCCCTGATGGTAGGTAGGATAGATAAAGCTGTATCCCAGTTCGGTTTTGACCTTCTGGTTCGAGACACGCTTGGATTCTGCATAGAAACTTTTTGCCATGTCCGACAACTCCGCATCCTCGAAAGCGATTTCAGGCGGTGGCTCAATGCCCAGCAGTTCAGCAGCATAGGCCACCACGTCCTGCGGCGGTGCCGCCTCGTCATCACACACATTGTAAGCACTGCCGGGATTGGGTTTTTCCATTGACGCGCGCAGGATGCCGGCTATGTCCGCCACATGAATGCGACTGAACACCTGGCCCTGCTTGATGACGCGGCGGGTTTTGCCGTTTCTCAGGGATTGAAGCTGATTGCGGTCCGGACCGTAAATCCCAGCCAGGCGGAACAGGTGGACAGCCAGACCGGCGTCGCGCCACAGGTTCATCCAGCCCGTTTCAGCTGCCAGTCTGGCATTGCCGCGCGCTGTGCTGGGTTGCAGCGATGAAGTTTCATCAACCCATCCGCCCTGCCGGTCGCCATAGACGCCAGTGGTGGACAGATAGGCCAGCCATTTGATGTGCGCCGACCGCCGCGCAAGATCAGCGCCATGCAGTTTCAACACCGGATCTCCTGTCTTGCCCGGTGGCGCTGACACCACGATATGCGAGACACCGTCCAGCATGGACGATTTCAAAGGTGTTTCGTCATTGAACACGGCCGCGTCGAAACCAAGTGCCCGAATTCTGTCGCACCCCTGAGGCGATCTGCTGGTGCCAGTTACTGCCCACTCGTCTTCTGGCAAAATTGCCGCCAGTGCCTGCGCGGAAAAGCCGAAACCGAAACACAGCAGATGATTTGGTTTTTCAGACATCCCATTCCTTTTTTACACTGTCGTCAGGCTCATGATCGCGACGGGTTGCGGCCAATTGCGGGAAATCCTCCGGTGGCAACAATCTGGAAAGAGCCCATATAGCCATGGCCCGGACCAGCACGGAAGCATCATCCAGCAGATTTTCCGCGCAAGGTATCAAGCACGGGTCGCCGGAATTGCCAATGGCAATCATGACATTGCGTACAAACCGGTCGCGCCCGATGCGCTTGACCGGTGAGCCGGAGAACAATGCCCTGAAGGTAGCATCATCCAGTGCCGCCAGTGCCGCCAGTGGTGGCGCAATGAGATCTTCACGCGCAGCCAGCTTGACCTCACGGGCATCGCCGGCAAATTTGTTCCACGGACATACGGCAAGACAATCATCACAGCCGTAAATGCGGTTGCCGATGGCTTCGCGAAATTCCAGGTCGATATGGCCCTTGTGTTCGATGGTCAGATAGGAAATGCAACGCCGGGCATCCAGCCTGTAGGGCACTGGAAAAGCCTTTGTCGGGCACACATCGAGGCAGGACCGGCAGCTTCCGCAGTGATCTATCTCCGCTTCGTCGTGACGAAGCCGGGCGGCAGACAGGATAGCGCCGAGAAACAGCCAGGAGCCGTGTTTGCGTGATACGAGGTTGGTGTGCTTGCCCTGCCAACCCAGTCCCGCCTGACCGGCCAGTGGTTTTTCCATCAGGGGGGCGGTGTCGACAAATACCTTGACGTCTTCGGTGGTTTGCGCCGCAAGCCATCCGGCCAGTGTTTTCAACCGACCCTTGACGACATCATGATAGTCGCGCCCGAGAGCGTAGGTGGAAATCACACCGGTCGAGGCATCCTGCAGACGGGCCATGACATCCATGGCAGGCGTGTAGGACATGGCCAGCATGATGCAGCTCCTGGCATCTTCCCACATTGCGTCCGGTGATACACGTCTGTCCAGCGTGGTCTGCAACCAGTCCATGCCGGCGTGATGGCCATCAGCGACCGCCTGACGCAATCGCCGTCCGGTTTTATCAGGCAGACTTGCACCGGTGATGCGCAACTCGCAAAATCCGAGTTCGCCGGCGCGTTGTCTCAACTGTGCTTCAATGGACATTGCCATGGGCTGAAACTATCAGAAGTCGAGCTCGGAGTATTGCGATGATGGCGGCATTCCGCGCACCTGATCGGCCAGCAGCGACCGGAATGACGGCCGCGATTTGATGCGCTGATACCAGGCTTTGGCGTCCGGCACATCATCCCATGAAATATCACCAAGATAATCGGCAACCGACAGATGCGAAGCAGCGGCAAGATCGGCTATCGTCATGTCATCGCCGACAAGGAGATTGCGCACCTGCGCCAATGCATTGATGTAGGCCAGATGGGTACGCAGGGCTTCAAGGGCAGAACGCACACGGTTCATCTTGGGCGCACCGCCGCCCTGAGAGGCAGACACGAAACGCCTAACGACCTTTTCCATGAGAAGCGGTGAAGTCACCTCGTGGTGAAATTTGCCGTCGAACCAGGCCACCAGTCTTCTGACCTCGGCGCGAATTACGGGATCGGTGCCCCATAGGGAGCCGGTTTCCAGTGGCCATTGTTCGTCCAGATAACCGCCGACGGCTTCAACGCCGGCACAGACCGTGCCGTCGTCATGGATCATGACAGGCAGCGTGCCGGACGGGTTCATGTCGAGAAAGGCTTCGCGCATCTCCCACGGGCGTTCCTCGTTCAATTCGGCCGCCAGGCCCATTTCCGCCAGCGACAACCTGATGCGCCGGGAAAACGGGTCGAGAGAAAAATGCAGAAGACGCACCATAGCGCGGTCACCAAAATGTCTGATATGAGGCCCAGAACCCAAAAATTGGGTGTGAGCGATTCGCTACCCTGTATTAGTATCTAGCAAAAGTAAGCTGTGGCCAGCACTAGCGCAACGCAATCAGGGGATCAACAACATGTTTCTGGAACAGATCATCGTTCTGGCCGTCATACAGGGCGTTACAGAGTTCCTACCGATCTCGTCATCCGGTCATCTGATACTGGTTCCGGCGCTGACGGGATGGAAGGATCAGGGCCTGATTGTCGATGTAATGGTGCACATGGGCTCGTTCCTGGCAGTGATCACCTATTTCTGGCGTGATGTTCTGGCGCTTGCCATCGGTGGATTGAACCTGTTGCGGGGCCGCGTGACAGATCATGGCCGTCTTGGACTCTTGATAATTGTTGCTACGATCCCGGCAGTGTTTTTCGGTCTGTTTGTCAAGAAAACCGGAGTGATTGACGCTGTACGAGGCCCGGAAATCGTCGCCTGGAACGCCATCATCTTCGGTGTGTTGATGTATTTTGCAGATCGCTTCGGCAAGCATGTGAAGGCAATGGAGAACATGACGTTCATGCCGGCGCTGCTCATTGGCCTGGCACAGGCAGTGGCGATTATTCCCGGCACCAGCCGCTCCGGAATAACCATGACTGCCGCACGGTTTCTGGGTTTTCAGCGGTCGGAGGCGGCGCGGTTTTCGTTTCTGGTGGGCATCCCGGCGATCGCAGGCGCCGGCGTGCTGGTTCTGGGCGAAGCAATCTCGGATGGTGCAGCCATTTCCGGTGACGCGATTATCACCGGTGTCCTGACGTTTTTTACCGCCCTTGCCGCCATCTGGTTCCTGATGGCGATCGTCAAGCGGTACTCACTGACCAGTTTCGTGATCTACAGGCTGATCCTCGGTGCGGGACTGTTGTATCTTGTGCATACCGGCTTCTTCGCAACAGCCGGCTAAAACCATGCTGCGGTCAATCGAGCCTCGCTGACACCGGCCCGGTGATTTCACGCACCAGCTTGGCGCGGATGGCAATCCGGAAGTCTTCAAAGTCCTTTGCGGTCATCATGAACGAGCCGGGCCCGCCAATGACATGATTGGTGTAATGATCACGCAGGTCGATATTGGCAAGTTCACCAAGATCGATATCCGTGTTGTGGATAACCAGGCCATTGATGGTAATTCCGCTCGCATTGGCGGCGTTTCGGGCAGCTTCGGACCGGCGCGCGTCGCTGGAACCGTCACCGGAAATATCAATGACCCGGCGGCGGCCGGAATAATTGTTTGTTTCAATGGCATTGACGGAAAACCCGATGGCGCCGGCGATATCGGTTAATCCCTCGATGGTTCGCGATGAGGCTGAGATTTTGGCCGACAAGTCGGCGGCGGTCTGACCGTCGCGCACCACATGCCAGTCAACCGCGACGGCCTGACGGGCTTCGCCCGACCAGTGAACAAGGCTGACGGCGACACCCTGCGGGCCGGCAAAGCGGATGGCTGCGACGACGTCGGGATGCAAAAACGCCTCCGCGAGACCCTGCGACTGCAAGGCAAATTCCTGCGCGTCCACACTGGTGGAGGTATCAACCGCCAGAACCAGTTCCAGTTCGACGGGTTGCCGGACCTGCGCGCCTGCACCGGATGACCAAATCAATGACCCCAGCAACAAACTTGCAAGGCATGTTGCCCGCATCAGGCAACCGGTGCGGAAAACTGGCCGGCCTTGCGGTAGCGGTACAGGTAGCCCGGCACAATGGCTTCGACCGGTTCCGGCTCGATGCCGAGACCCTCTAGGGTGCGGCCTTCAGCGACCGCTGCCTGCGACACCGCATTGTCGGTTTTCAACAGATCGACCTGATCTGCCGTCAACAACGGGCTGGGCAGCATGCCCAAGACGGTGCCCATTATGCGGGCAATGCCGAACGGTACCGGAACCAGAAGGCGCTTGCGGCCGGTTACTTCGAGCACATAGGCCAGCAATTCCCTGAAACTTTTTTGCGCAGGCCCGCCGAACTCCCAGGTTTTACCGCTGCGCTCGCCGGTCGCGACAAGCTTGGCGACGGCAGCAGCCACATCACCTACGAAGACCGGCTGGAATCTGGTCTCGCCGCCGCCGATCAGCGGCAACACCGGCGAGAACCGCGCCATGGCGGCAAACTGGTTGAAGAAATTGTCTTCAGGCCCGAACACGATTGAAGGACGGATGATGGTGGCACCGGGAAACTCTTCCCGTGCTGCCGCCTCGCCTTCGGCCTTGGTACGGGCATACTCGGACCCAGACGCTTCGTCTGCCCCTATTGCCGACATCTGTATGAACTGAGCCACACCTGCATTTGTGGCCGCACGCGCCACAACCCGCGCACCATGTGCGTGCAGGGCCGAAAACGTCTGGGGCCCTGATGAAAACAGCACGCCGACAAGGTTGATGACCACATCAGCCCCGGCACAGGCTGCAGCAACTGACTCCGGATAGCGCAGGTTGGCCTGCACCGGCATGATCTGGCCGGGTGTGCCCAATGGCTGGACATGACCGGCAAGATCGGGACGGCGAACCGCGACCCGAATGCGATGGCCCTGACGAGCCAGTGCCCGGGTGATGTGGCGACCAAGAAAACCTGATCCACCAAAGATTGTCACGAGTTTTGAAGATGAGGTCATGTCAGTTCAATTCGCCTTTGAAACGGGCGACGGCAACGCCGCCGATTGCAGGTCATTGTGCCGGTTTTAACGATCGGGTGCACGCTTTTAAAGAGCCTTGATGCCACAACTGAAAAATCATCATCGCACACTTATTGCAGAAGCGGCCAGCAATTGCGTCAAACGCCGGTTGACAAGCTGCCCGTGGTCCAACTATGAGTGCGCGTTCCTGATGGTGATCCTGGTAAAGGATGCCGGATTTGGGCCCAGGTGGCGGAATTGGTAGACGCGCCAGCTTCAGGTGCTGGTTTCCGTAAGGAAGTGGAAGTTCGAGTCTTCTCCTGGGCACCATAAATCACCCTTAAGTAACTGAAACCCTTGATTTACCTATGTTTTCACTGACAAGTGATACAAAGAGGTGATACAAAGATGGGATATCAGTGGCTAGGAAGAATGCCGTATCTCTCAAAAACACGACATGGAATTTACAGGTATCGCAGGACAATTCCGCCTGCGCTGCGGGAGGCTGCGGGACGCCGTGAATGGAACAAATCACTTCAAACCCGCGACCCTCAGGAAGCGAAACAGCTTTGGGCAGCAGTAAACCTAGAATTTGAACAGTACCTAAGCGACCTCCAAACTTATTCCAAATCCTCAAACAGTGAGGCGCCTTTGGACGTTCAGCAGAGAGTTGGCAGAGATTTCCTCAAGCGCCATGGACTGACACATAAATCATTCGCTGAGCTAAAGGCGATGCACGAGGAGCATGGCAACCTTCGAGAACCATCGGAGTTCGAGAAGCGTCGCGAATTTGTAGAGGACAAGTTAGACATAGCCATGGATGACGAGCATGGACGTGACGAGGCAATTCATCGAAGCCCAGAAGCTCGTGCAGTGCTTGGAACTCTCTCGCCACAACGATATCTGCTCACTGAAGCCATGCAGGGTTATTTTGCTGAGAAAGGATATGACCTTGGAGACCGTTCCCGGAGTGCTGACAGGAACAACCGTCTGCTTGTGGAGCGTGTTATCGCAGGGCTGAGGAAAACTCTAGGCGATGATGCTTCGGTCGAGGATGTCAGTCGGGACCACGCAGTGCAGTATCGTGATGCGTTACTGGCTGAGGAGAAGGCTGCGGGGCGGTTCAAAGAAACATATTGGCGCTGCCAGAGCAGTGTTACAGGTCGCCATCGCCAATCGTGAACTTACCAAGGTGAACCCGTTTCATAGATTGCCAGTTAAGGATGACACGCCCAATCAAGAAAGAAGGCTTCCTCTGACTTCGGATGAGATTGGCTTGCTGCTCGACCAACGCAACCGAATGAACTCAGACCTTGCTGATATCCTCACTCTGCTGGTTCATACGGGAGCGCGGTTGGGCGAGATAAGTGGTCTGGCGGTAGAGGATTTGAGTGCTGGGTCGGGTAACGGTTCTGCTTTCATTCATATCCGTCCAAACGGTATACGAAGATTGAAAACCAGAAGTTCCACTGAACCGCCCCGGGATTGTCGGAGGCTCTAACTCCTGAGTAGGATAGAGCAATGACAAGCAAGACAACGAACAAGTTTTCCTCTGAAGTACGTTCCCGTGCAGTGCG